>NZ_JAVFKJ010000001.1:0-941385 GCF_032667185.1 Neobacillus sp. YIM B06451
CGTGCGCGGGAATGTCGTTTTCGATTTGGAAAAAGGCATTGTTGGTAACCCTGTAGGAAAGCTGATTTCTGCTAAATAATTGATTTTAAAAACGTAACATTTAACCGCTTTGCCATTGTCAGCGATTGGCAATGGCAAAGGGTTACTAAATGGCAGGAGGTATGAAACATGGCTTCATACGAATTAATTATTAGAAACGGGAGTATTGTCACATCGGAGTCAACCGTCCAGGGCGATATCGCCATAAAGGATGGGAAGATTAAAGAAGTATCCGTGGGCAAACCCCTGGAGGCAACAGCAGTTAAAGAGATTAATGCTGAAGGGCTTCATATCCTGCCTGGTTTAATTGACTCTCACGTCCATTTTAATGAACCGGGCAGAACCGAATGGGAAGGGCTTGAAACTGGTAGCAGAAGCCTCGCTGCAGGCGGTGTAACGACATTCTTTGATATGCCGCTGAACAGTACGCCACCAACCATTAACAAGGCTAATTTGGAGCTGAAAAGCTCAGCTGCAGATAAAAAGTCGATTGTTAATCCGCGTTTCTGGGGTGGGCTAGTGCCGGAAAACATTGCTGATCTTAAGGAACTTCATGAGAATGGCGTCATTGGATTCAAGGCATTCATGTCACCAAGCGGGATTGCTGATTTCGACAATGTTGATGATGAAACACTCTATAAGGGCATGAAAGAAATTGCATCCTTTGGCTCCCTATTAGCTGTTCATGCGGAAAGCACGGTTATTACTAATCAAATCGCACAAGAAAAGCAAAGCCAAGGCAGAATCACTGCACGAGATTATGTTGAATCCCGGCCGATTATTTCAGAAATTGAAGCGGTCAGAAGGGTAATCTCTTATGCTGAAGCAACTGGATGTAAACTCCATATCGTGCATGCGAGCAGCCGAAAAGTAGTCGAAGTTATCAAAGAAGCTCAACAAAGGGGTGTAGATGTAACAGTCGAAACATGCCCGCACTACCTATCTTTGACTGTTAAGGATTTGGAAGAAAAAGGAGCTTTGGCGAAATGCGCTCCTCCGTTAAGGGATGAAGAAGAAGTAGAAGATCTTTGGGCGGCTGTTGCTAACGGTGAAATCACTGTGATCGGTTCCGACCATTCACCCGCTCCGGCTTCCATGAAAAAAATAACAGACAACTATTTTGAAGGCTGGGGAGGAATCTCCGGTGCTCAGTCCACTTTGAATATTCTATTGACTGAGGGACACTTTAAACGGAATCTTCCATTAGAAAAAATCGTTGAACTGACTGCGACAAATCCGGCAAAACTGTTCGGGCTGACAACGAAAGGAACAATCGCGGAAGGCTACGATGCTGACTTGGCCATTGTTAACCTAAACGAAAGCTTTGAGCTAAAGAATGAAGATTTGTTCTACCGCCATAAGCACTCACCGTATGTTGGCATGACATTTAAAGGTAAAGTCAAAACAACGATTGTCAATGGCGAAATTGTCTTTGATAACGAAAAAATTATTGTTGATGGAAAAGAAGAAGTTAAAGCATAAGTAAAAAAACCAAAACCCGATATATGAGGGTTTTGGTTTTTTTTTACTCTTGGTTTTCATCTTCTTTAAGGATGGTTCCGATTACTAGAGCAACACGGATTCTCAGTGAATCTGCTGGATCACGAAAAGAACAGTTTAGCATTTCTTCTGTTTTCTCAATACGGTACTTAACCGTATTTCTATGGATATACAATCTCCTTGATGTTTCGGAAATTTCACATTGGGAATCAAGGTAAACTTGTATGGTTTTAACTAACTCCTGTTCTTCTTTTGTTTTTGGATATGCAAGTGACTTTAATGTATTTTCGTAAAGTGCTTTTAAATCCTTTTTAGGAACGGCGCTTAGTAATTCTTCAAGCTCTTTCGGTTTATAGAAATTTATGAATCCTAGCTTGTTCATTTCATATCCAGTCATTAATGCTTCCACCGCTTCGTGATAGGCAGTAGAAATGTCTTTTATTGAGAAGACTGGATTGCTCACTCCGAAGGAAATGGAATAATCAACCTGCAAGTTGGTTTGGCAATTCTCAATAAATCTGGTTAGATTATTCAAATCCGTTTCGCCAAATTTGGGGAATTGGAGAATCATGACAAAATATTTTTCTTTTGTAAATAAAATTGCTTCAATATTATTATGAACGATTTCGTCCTCAAGCTGATCGTAAATACTATTGTATAATTCTCCGACCTTTTTTTCATACAATTGCAATGACTCGTAATTCTGCCCTTTTTGGTCAATGGTGCAAATCATGCAAATATTATCCATGTTTTCTTTCAATCCGTAATAATTTCCACGGCTTAAAATCTCTTCCTCAGAGTTAATCCTCATTTCAATTAACTCATCAAAGAAATTATTTTTTAATAATCTCGAATTTTCTTCGATAGCTTGTTCTTTGATAATTGTAAATGAAATGACGTTCCCAGCCTGTTCAATCGCCATTTGTGAAGAGGGATAGGGCAAGGTTAAAGAATCAAAGATAACCAACATACTGGGATATAGCCGTTTGGTTTGTACTGGAAATGTAGAGATGGATTGATGGTCTCGTAGAGGGATCGTAAATGTCATGCCTTGCCGGGCAGCGACTAAATCTTCTTTAACTTTTTGAATGATTTCCCTTTCGACATTTTTCATCGATTCCATTCCAAAATCATGGCTAGAGGCGATTTTTTCTCCTCTGTGATTTAATAAAAGAGTTGGGCGGGACAAAAAATGTCCTAATTGTTCAATCAGTGCATTCAGGCTGTATCCTTTTATCATCATTTTGGAAAACTCTTTTTGAACATGCAGGGCATAATAAAGTTGCTCAGTTTCGTCATCATTTAAGTAATTCAAAATGTGGCGGGATACTTCACCTAAAGTATGTTTTGTAGGTAAATCTATAATTGGAAAAGCCAAGTCATCGGCAAGCAATTTAACTTCCGTTGGCAATTCATTTAAAAATCGATTAATTTTAATGACCATTCCCGAACAATTTAACGCATGCATTTGTTTTATCAACTCACACATTAGCTGTATATCGTCTTTAAACGCATACCCTGTTGTGAGAAGTAAATGATTGCTGTCTAAAAATTTGGTAACATCGGGTGTATCTGATATGTTAACGAATTGAACATTTCGTGTAAGCCCTCTGTGGCCAGCGAGGACCACACTCTCTTTCATACCTTCTAAAATAAATAAATCATTGATTGTTTTCATGATTATCCCTCATTTACTACCGATTAATTCGTGGTTTTACGTAAAATATATACAAAAAGCAAGTAAATTTTAGTTACTTTGAACAATGACAGTAGTCCTATTGTACCTTACACTTGTATATAAGGTAAAACAAAATGTTTATAGCAATTTCTTCAAGGAACTATTTAGTGCGGGGTGAATTGGTGATGAATTTAGTGCAAAGGAAATATAAAGAGAATTGCTGGCCTGCTCGCGCTTTCAGTGATGAAATATATAAAATCCTAAAAAGTAATCCTAATGGCTATGTCCATAGTATTTTTAACAATAGTTTTAACTTAGCTTTTGATAATTATTTAGTCCATGTTGGTCCTGTCGAAAACGGGTTATCTCCATTCAGTATTGGTTTGGTTCGTCATGATGTACAGCAGCTTATCATGAAGATAAGCAATAAACAGGAAGTAGCTTGGGATGTGCCATCAAAAACGATCGTTTTTTCTGAAGGAGCTTCCATTTCGTTAGAACAGGCAGAAGTGACAAATCATACGCTTGATGGGCATTATTATAATCCTCATCTCTTAAAAGAGAACTTTCTATTTGTTGCCGACACGCTGCTCGATGATTATTGGCAAACAGGCCTGGCAGAAAACAACGATGATAAAAGGATGTTAATCAAGTATTTGCTAGACCCTATATTTGACCAAAAGGATAATCTGATTCTGAAGGAATTGGACAACTTAAAAAAGCTTGCCCATGGCGAAGAAACGGCAGTAGCCGAAACCGTCTTTAATTATTGGATCGGAAGGGGCCTGGGGCTTACTCCAAGTGGGGACGATGTCATCACAGGAATTTGTGCGATCCTTTCTGCATTAAATGGAACAAATAAAGCTTTTCAGCAGCAGTTGAAATCCTATTTGGTGGAAAATGGCAGGAAGAGGACAACGCATATCGCGTTAGAATACCTTTTATATGCAACTGAGAGTAAATTTCACTCATATCTTATTCGGATGTGTTATGTCATGGATAAACCACGTGGGCCAGAGTTTTTGGCTGCTCTTGAAGACATGCGAAAAATAGGCCATACATCCGGGGCAGATACAATAATAGGGATGTTGGTAGGAATAAAAGCCACGGTTGATTATATTTAATGAAGGAAAAGCCATGCTAAGGATTATAAATGGTAAAACTGTTTATAAAAATGGTCATTACGTAAAAAGGCAGATTATCCTTCATCCACAGGAGGTAAAAAGGACTTTGAGTTTATCTCTTAGTCCTTTTTTGTTAAAAAGACTTAATTACATGCAGAAAGGTTCGTAATGCTCATGGAATTTAAAGTAAAAGATTTGTTGAAGGTCGCATCCCTGAAAGATGCTGTAATTCTCAGCGGGAAAAACAATTTGAATAAAGTGATAACTGGGGCAACGATCATGGAAGCGCCTGATATTACAGACTGGTTAAAAGGAGGGGAATTAATTTTAACCAGTCTTTACCCCATCCGAAATTTTAATGATGACCAACAAGAGCAATTCATTAATCGGTTAGCGGATAAGGGAGTAAGTGCCCTATTGATTAAAAACCTCCGTTTCGTGGATGGGATCCCGGAGATAATAATTAGAACGGGAGAAAAGAATGGGCTGCCAATCCTCCAGCTGCCAAAAGAGGTCCCTTATATAGATGTCATGTACCCAGTCATGGGGGAGATAGTGAATAATCAAGTAAAGAAGCTTCAATACTATAAAAATATCCATGATAAGTTTACTGCATTATCTTTAGCCGACGAAGGCCCGGAAAAAATAATTGAGACATTGGAAGGATTAATTGGGAATTCTGTTGCTTTATTTGACCGTAACTTCCATTGTATTACCTCAACCGAATCATCGATAACCAGATTCCAAATTGTCGAAAAAATCCCTTATTATGATCAAACGGAGGAAATAAAGTTTCCCCACTACCGGCAAATTGTAAAATATCCAGAATTGGATGGGCAAAAGGGCTACCAAATAGTCGTTCCAATTGAAACAGTTAACAATATCAAAACATATTTATTAATAAGTGAAATGAATAAACCTCTAGAAGAGCTCGATTTTATTGCTGTCGAAAATGCCGCAACCGCGCTCTCGCTTGAATTAGTGAAACAATTTGCGGTAGCGGAAGTGGATAAAAGATTTAAAAATGATTTATTAGAAGAGTTAATTGAGGGGAAAATTCGATCTACCGCCTTTTTCCAGAATGCCAATTTAATTGGCTGGGATATAGAAGGTTCATTTGTGGCGGTTTTGTTCAAAATTAGCAAAAATAATGGGCCGCTTTCAAAGAAACAGATTAAGCGTGGGATGTCAAATCGAAATGAGACATTGCTTTATGAGGCAATTCACAAGCACTTGCCAAATTGTATTGTAGGCAGTAAAAGCGGCTTAGTGGTGATACTTTGGAAAATAGAAGAGGATGAAAAAAATAATTATGTATGGATGGATAAAATAAAAGAAACGGCAGCAAAAATTCAACAATCTCTAAAAAAACAACACAACCAGATCGTTGTTCAAGTTGGTTTGGGGAATTTAGCAAATGGAATACTCAAGGTTGGCGAAAGTTATAAAAAGGCTCAAGAAGCGCTGGAACTTGGAGAGATTTTAAATGGAAAGGAAGCCATTACAGCGTATTCTGAATTAGGGATTTATAGGCTTCTTTGCGAATTTGATGATCCAGCCCTTTTACAGACGTTCATCCCGCCTTCTCTCAACAAGTTATTGAGTTACCCGCAGTCGAATAAAAATGATTTGTTGGAAACATTAAAAATCTTTTTAGAGTGTAACCAAAATGCTACTAAAGTATCTCAGCTTCTCTATATACACCATAAAACCGCGGTTTATCGTTTAGAAAGAATTAAAGAAATAACTGGAATGAATTTTGATGATTCGGAGGAACTGTTATCCGTACAAGTAGGACTAAAAATTATCGATCTTCTAGAACGAAAAAAAATGTATAAAGACTGAATTCGCCTAAATTGATAATTATGCCGAACACCCGGGTAATAAAGCCGGATCCCCGGATAATCTTGCCGAACACCCGGGTAATAAAGCCGAACACCAGGGTAATCTTGCCGAACACCCGGATAATTTTGCCGAACACCCGGATAATCTTGCCAAACCCCGGATAATAATGCCAAACCCCCGGATAATCTTGCCGAACCCCCGGATAATCTTGCCAAACATCCGGGTTTCCTCTAAACGACTTAATGTAGAGATATTTAAAGAGAATTGAAGGAAGATTAAATAGTAAGCAAGCAAAGGCTTACTATTTTTTCGTGTTTCCAGACGAGTGGATAATCTTAGGACTCTCTTTACATCATAAGTCTATGGAACATTGTTTTTTTTGGAACTATTCGTCATCTTCATTGTATATAGTGCACTAAAATTAATGGTGTTTTTGTCCACTTTGCAAATTGAAAGAAACATGAGAAAGTTGTACATTATAATTTGTGAGCAAACAGTTATCCTAAAAAAGTAATTGTTTTCCGTTTGGAGTGAAATTTCTACGAATCCGTGGAGGTGAAAATACCTCCACCGTTTGAAGTTTTATTTTATGCCATATAGAAGGAGGAGAACAGGAAATGGAATTACCTGTGAATATATTGATGTGGGTAATGGCGGTCTTACCTATAGCAATACTTATCGTACTAATGATTAAATTCCAGTGGGGAGCTGCCGAAGCGGCACCAATTGGACTATTGGCGTCATTTATCATTTCCATCGTTTTTTATAAATCCGATCTTCAATTGATTGGATTGGAAAGTGCAAAAGGGATATGGACTTCACTTACAGTTATCGCGATTATTTTGCCTGCGATTCTGATATATGAAGTAACCACCGAGGCAAAAGCATTCGATTCTATCCGGATCGGATTAAAAAAGTTTACTTCAAACCAACTACTTCAAATTTTCGCTATCGGTTGGGTGTTTGCTAGCTTTTTACAGGGTATCACTGGTTTTGGGGTACCTATTGCAGTCTGTGCTCCATTATTAGTCGGGCTCGGAGTAAGGCCTCTATGGGCTGTAGTTATTTCTTTATTAGGGCAGGCTTGGGGGAATACGTTTGGAACTCTTGCTGTAGCTTGGGATGCGCTAGTTGCCCAAACAGGCCTTCAAGGTTCCACTTTAGTGGAAGCTGCTATTTGGGCTTCTTTATTCATTTGGATAATCAATATTGCTACAGGAATTATGATTAGCTGGGTCTATGGCCGAATGGAAGCTGTTAGGAAAGGACTTCCAGCAGTATTGATCATTTCGCTCATCCAAGGTGGAGGACAAATGGTTCTTTCACAGGCAAATCCTTCATTAGCTGCATTTATTCCATCATTGCTGTCACTTGTAGCTATTCTTTTCATAGGCAAACTTAAAATGTACAGAAATTCATGGAGTATTCAGGATAGTAAAATGATGCTTGGCCAAGAAGAGGGAAACAAGCAACAAGACGAATCGGATACAAAAGGCTTACTTACAATGAATCAAGCTTTTTTCCCTTTTTACGTATTAACCGCTATTACGTTGCTGGTCTTACTGGTCAATCCACTAAAAGAGTTTTTAAATCAGTGGCAGTTAGGCCTTAGCTATCCTGAGACATCGACTGGATATGGCGTGGTGAACCATGCTTATGACCTCTATTCGCCTGTTATGCCATTAACGAATTCAGGGTTATTTCTGCTTCTTGCCGCAATCATCGGTTTTGTCTATTTCAAGAGTAAAGGAAAAATCGAAAAAGGCGGAGGAACACGGGCTGTGAGGAGAACAATCGAAAAATCGATTCCCTCTACGATTGCCGTAATCGGACTGATTATAATGTCCAAGATCATGGGCGGATCTGGCCAAACAACCGAACTTGCCATGGGAACTGCCGGAGTGATGGGCCAGACTTACGTAATGTTGGCACCAGCTATTGGCGTTCTTGGATCATTTATGACTTCAAGTAATATGTCCTCGAATATTTTATTAGGTGGGTTCCAACAGGCGACTTCACAGCTTTTGAATATAAATGAAGCTGCAATATTGGGGTCTCATACAGCTGGTGGGGCGCTTGGTTCCGTTTTTTCACCAAGTAAAATCATCCTTGGGACAACAACAGCCGGAATTCTAGGCCAAGAAGGACTTGTCTTAAAAAAGATATTGCCTTTTGTTATCATTATCGCGATTTTGATGGGGATAATACTAACGATTGCTACACAGTTTATTTAAAGTGGTGATAAGATATGAGAGAATTTTTTTCAACTAAAATTGGACAACAAACAATTGCCACACTTGTTACGCTGTTTTCCTTCCTGTTTCTATATTCAGGAGGAACTCAGGGTAATAACGGGGTGTTGATGATAGGTATCGTCTTGATGCTTGGGGGAATGTTGGCTGTTCCAGTCATAGGGTTTAGGCATGCAAAAAAAAGCCCGAAATAAGAACAACCAAAGGGGTAAGCATCCTCGAAAACTAGGACAGTGAAAGCTAGGCTTTCCTTTTGTATCCGAATCTCCTAAGTCAATGTAAAAAACAAAAAATCACAACATGCGGTGCTCAACATAAAGAGCCGCAAACTATGATCGGACGAATGGATTAGTGAGAGGCGCATGAATAACTTTATGCGCCTGCTCTATTTTATCCATTGCAGATAAATCGTGGAAACCTATTACCAGCCACGCACCCTTTTATCTATTTAGGATAAAAGCGATGAATCATCTTTATCCATTCATCATAAAGACTATCCCGTTCAATACGCTTACAATTATAGGTGGCAAGAAACTGGCATTCAAATGGATCTATGTTTGTCCGTGCGGTTAGTATTAGCGTTAGTTGGAACAATAAGAGGGATGTTTTGAAAACAGTTTCTAAATTGAACTATTTTACATAATGAGGAAAGGTAGATGGAAGTTGGGTAACATACTAAAAGCAACCGGGAAACAGCTTGAAGCACTGGCTGAAGAAACGGCCCAAAAGCTTGAATGGCTAGGTAGCTTCGGGGCGGATTTCGAAGGTGGAGTATCACGTCTGCTTTATTCAAAAGAATGGGTCGAGGGCCAAAATGCCCTGAAAGAATGGATGGAAAACGAAGGCCTTGAAGCTCACTTTGATGAGGTCGGAAATCTATTCGGTAAATTAAAAGGAAAAAACACGGACGAAACAATCTTGACTGGCTCGCATGTCGATACAGTTAAAAATGGCGGCCGATACGATGGGGCATATGGGATCGTCGCTGGTATATTGGCACTAAAATACTTGAAAGAACAGTTTGGCCAACCACTGCGCAACATTGAAGTCGTTTCAATGGCTGAAGAAGAAGGTAGCCGTTTCCCTTACACGTTTTGGGGTTCTAAAAACATTGTTGGGTTAGCAAAACGTGAAGATGTCGAAACCATAACAGATTTTGATGGTGTTCCATTTGTCAAAGCAATGTCTGATGCCGGGTTTGGTTTCAAGGACGAATCAAAAGGGCCGCGCAATGACTTAAAAGCTTTCGTCGAAGTTCATGTTGAACAAGGGAATGTCCTGGAAACTGAAAAGAAATCAGTTGGGGTTGTCCATAGTATTGTTGGCCAAAGGCGCTACACTGTTGAAATCACAGGCCAGGCTAACCATGCTGGGACAACGCCCATGGGCTATAGAAAAGACGCGGTCTTTGCAGCAAGCCAGATGATTGTTGAAATTGTCTCCATGGCAAAGGAAGCTGGGGATCCGCTTGTCGCAACAGTTGGTAAAATCGAGGTTCAGCCAAACATTGTAAACGTCGTTCCGGGAAAGGCTATTTTCACCATTGATGTTCGCCATACGGATAAAGAAGCGATTGTGTCCTTCACGGAAAAAATGACTGCCAGAATGAATGACATTTCAAAAGAGCATGAAGTTGAAACAGCAATCGATATGTGGATGGATGCGGATCCGGTCCCAATGGATCCAACGGTTGTGGAACTTATTGAAAAACAATGTAAAGAAAATGGCCTCAATTATAAGCTAATGCACAGTGGCGCAGGACATGACTCACAAATTTTTGCACCGGTTGTGCCTACAGCCATGCTTTTTGTGCCAAGCCTAAAGGGAATTAGCCACAATCCGGCGGAATTTACAGAGCCCGCTGATTTGGCGGAAGGTGTCAAAGCACTGATTGGCGCCCTTTATGAATTGGGGTACAAAGAGTAATCAATGTGCAACGCAACTAGTTATTAAAGGTTTTAAACCATTTTATAAAACTATTTGTAAAAAGGAGAATGTAAAGATGGGTTATCCAAAGGATTTACTTTCAAGCAGGTCAATTATTAAACACGGCAAATATGCTCTTATTGCACCAGAGGGCCTAGTTAATAACGTTGTCCCTGGTTTTGAAAATTGCACAATGTCCATTTTGGGTTCACCGAAATTGGGTGCAAGCTTCGTGGATTATATCATCACAATGCACGAAGGAGGCAAAAATAGCGAAGGTTTTTGTGGACAGGAAGATGTTGAGTCTTTTGTCTACGTCCTAGGTGGAAAAGTGAAGGCAACTGCCGATGGCAAGGAGTACATATTGCAGGAAAGCGGCTATCTCTATTGCCCGCCAGGAGTGAAAATGTATTTGGAAAATGTTGAATCCGGCGATTCCCGCCTATTCTTGTACAAACAAAAATATAAGCCACTAGAAGGCCGTAAGCCATGGGTTGTTTCCGGCCATGCGAATGATATTGAATATAGGGATTACGATGAAATGCATAACGTTCACATCAAAGACCTATTGCCGATGGACCTCGATTTTGATATGAACTTCCACATCCTATCATTCGACCCAGCAGCAAGCCATCCATTTATTGAAACACATGTCCAAGAGCATGGTGCGTACCTGCTGTCCGGAGAAGGTATGTATAATCTTGATAACGAATGGATTCCGGTTAAAAAAGGCGATTACATCTTTATGGGCCCTTATGTCCATCAGGCTGCTTATGCGGTTGGAAGAGAACCATTAACATATGTTTACTCAAAAGATTGTAATCGGGATGCATCATTATAATATTCCCAACGAAGAGGTGTCACCATGAGATTATCTAGAGAGGACTTGAAAAGTCTAATCCAAAATAAGCTTCACAAAGCCGGCCTAAACGAGGACCACGCCGAAATAGCCGCTGACGTTCTTGTTTTTGCAGATGAAAGAGGGATTCATTCCCACGGAGCCATGCGTGTGGAGTACTATGCTGAAAGAATCGCAAAGGGCGGGATTAATACAAATCCTGACTTTAAGTTCGAGAAAACCGGCCCAAGTACGGGCATCTTCCATGGCGATGGCGGGAATGGCCATGCTGCCGCAAAGCTGGCTATGGACGAAGCAATCAAAATGGCAAAAGAAAATGGCGCTGCGATCGTTGGGGTTAGAGATATTTCCCATAGCGGAGCAATATCCTATTTTACTCACCAAGCAGCGGACCAAGATATGATTGGTATTTCCGTATGCCAATCCGATCCAATGGTTGTTCCATTCGGTGGTGCTGAGCCTTATTATGGCACGAACCCAATTGCCTTTGCCGCTCCAAGCAGCGACGGCAGGAAGATTACTTTGGACATGGCGACAACTGTCCAGGCGTGGGGGAAAATTCTTCATGCCAGATCAAAGAATGAATCGATTCCCGAAACATGGGCTGTAGATAAAAACGGACAACCAACGACTGATCCGTTCAGTGTGAACGCATTATTGCCAATTGCCGGGCCTAAGGGCTACGGTCTTGCAATGATGGTTGATGTGCTGTCTGGAATACTGTTAGGACTCCCATTCGGTAATAAAGTTAGTTCTATGTACGAAGATTTAACTGAATACCGGAAATTGGGACAACTCCATATTGTCATCAATCCAGCATTCTTTACAGGTATAACCGGCTTCAAGAAAGATATAACACAAACCATGGAAGACTTGAATCAGATTAAACCTGCCCCAGGTTTTTCAAAGGTTCTTTTCCCTGGACAGAATAACGATCTTGTCATAGCAGATTATAAGGAAAACGGGATTGAAATCGTGGACGATATCCATGAATATTTAACCTCGGATGTCATTCATAACAACCAATATGATCATAAAGACCCGTTTGCTAAATAATTATTAGAATTGGTAGTAGATAAGCTCGATAGGGTAACCAACGTTAGGGGTGAGCAGGAATGAGATTGTCTAAAGAGCAATTGAAGGATTTAATCACAACAAAGCTCCAGAAGGCTGGATTAACAGAAGAGCATGCGGGCGTAGTAGCGGACGTGCTTGCTCATGCTGATGCAAGAGGTGTTCACTCTCATGGCGCAATGCGAGTGGAATATTATGCCGAAAGAATTGCTAAGGGTGGAATCAATAATAACCCGGAGTTTACGTTTGAAAAAACGGGTCCATGTACAGCAGTTTTTGACGGTGATAATGGAGCAGGGCATGTCGCGGCAAAGTTTGCTATGGATGAGGCCATAAAAATGGCCAAGGAAAATGGAGTCGCTGTGGTAGGTGTCAGGAGAATCGGCCATAGCGGTGCGCTTTCCTATTTTGTTCAACAGGCTGTCAATGAGAATTTGATTGGGATTTCCGTATGCCAGTCCGATCCGATGGTTGTACCTTTTGGCGGATCGGAGCCTTATTACGGAACAAATCCAATTGCTTTTGCTGCACCAGGGAAGGACGGCAAGCATATTACATTCGATATGGCGACAACCGTACAGGCCTGGGGAAAAATTCTTCATGCCAGATCGAAAAATGAATCCATTCCTGATACATGGGCTGTCGATAGCAACGGAGAGCCAACAACCGATCCATTTAAAGTAAATGCATTATTGCCTATTGCCGGTCCAAAGGGTTACGGGCTAATGATGATGGTTGATGTTTTATCTGGAATATTGCTTGGCCTTCCGTTTGGAAACAAGGTTTCTTCAATGTACCATGATCTGACTGAGTATCGGAACCTTGGACAGCTACATATTGTTATTAATCCTGAATTTTTCACAAACCTCAATGCATTCCAAGAAGGCATTGCAACGACGATGAAGGATCTTAATAGCATTAAGCCCGCTCCTGGCTTTGATCAAGTTTCTTATCCTGGCCAAAGAAGTGCTGAAAGGGAGAAGAAATATGAAGAGGACGGCATTGAAATAGTAGACCATATATACGAGTACTTAAAGTCCGATGTGGTCCACAACAATGCTTATGACAATAAAAGTCCTTTTGCAAAGTAAAAGCAGAAGAAGGAAGGGTGGTCTCATGCGAGATGCCACCCTTCTTACATGGCGATTTTCTATATAGGTTGAAATGAATTCTAGTTTGAGGATGTAAATTGATTGGAGCGGAGGGCACCGACTCCAGCGGGATGCAGCGGCAAGGTGGAGACCCCACAGGCGCTAGCGCCGAGGAGGCTCCACTGACGCCCCGCGGAAAGCGTGTGCCTGGAGTGGAAATCAACCGCAAGGTTTACAAATTTTGATTCAACCTATATAGCTCAATTAGGCAGCTTTTTTTTCAAAAAGAAAAATTACAATAAGAGGTGCGTGAACCAATGCTATATACCATTATTAAAGAGAATTCCTACCAGGATTCTGTTAACTTAATGCTTCTCACAAATAAAATCTCGACAATGGACGGAATCAACAAGGTCCAAATTATGATGGGGACTCCAGCCAATAAGGATATTTTCAAAAGCTCAGGCCTTTACACTGAAGAGCTTGAAAAAGCAGCTGCCAACGACATGTGTCTTGTTGTTGATACCGACCAGGAAGAAAAGATCCAAGAAGTACTTGATGAAGTTGATAACTACTTAAACAATCAGGCAATCAGCAGCAGTAAAGAAGAATTTGAAACAGTACGTACATGGGATAAGGCAGTTAAGGCTCTACCAAGTGCAAACATCGCTTTGATTTCAACACCTGGGCAATATGCGGCAGAAGAAGCGGACAGGGCGCTTGACAACGATTTGCATGTCCTTATCTTCAGCGACAACGTTTCAATTGAAGATGAGCGCCGCCTCAAAGAGAAAGCCCATGATAAAGGCCTTCTCGTAATGGGACCTGACTGTGGAACGGAAATTTTGTCTGGCGTTCCGCTTGCGTTTGCGAATGTTGTTAAGCAAGGAAATATTGGACTCGTTGGTGCTTCCGGAACAGGTATTCAGGAAGTTACTGTCCAAATCGACCGGCTTGGCGGCGGAGTAACTCATGCCATCGGAACAGGCGGCCGTGACCTATCTGATAAGATTGGCGCCATCACAATGATCGATGCAATTAAAGGACTTGAAGCACATAAGCAAACAGAAGTGATTGGAATCGTCTCCAAGCCACCAGCAAAAGAAGTCCGTGACCAGGTAGTTGAATTGCTTCAAAGCCTATCTAAACCTGTTGTCGCTATCTTCCTTGGTGAAGAGCCACACAATCATGAAGGAAACATCTACTATGCGAATACCCTTGAAGAAACAGCAGCAATTGCGGTAGACCTTGCAAAAGGAAATCCTGTAAAAGGAAACTACAACAAACTTGTTGGAGAAGTACCTGCTGTTGACTTGAAACCAGAACAAAAAACGATTAAAGGCCTTTATTCCGGCGGTACGTTAGGATATGAAGCAGCGACCCTTATTAGCAGAGGCCTTGGCCTTGGCAAGAGTGACTCCCATGAGGAAGGTTACTTGTTAAAAGCAAACGGTTATGAAGTCGCTGACTTGGGTGACGATATTTATACTCAAGGAAAGCCACATCCAATGATCGATCCTGATACACGAGTGAAATTCTTCCAAAAGGCTGCAGAGGATGAGTCTACAGCGATTATCCTGTTTGATGTTGTACTTGGTTACGGGTCACATGAGGACATGGCGGGCGCGTTGCTGCCAGCAATTCAAAAAATCCAAAGCAATGCGCGTGAAAACGGCAAAAACATTTACTTTGTTGCGACTGTATGTGGTACGGAGCAAGACCCACAAAACATTCAGGAGCAAAAATCAAAGCTTGAACAAGCGGGTGTAATTTTACGAGACAGCAATAACCAAGCGATCCGCACGGCTCTTGCAATGCTTGATATCCGGATTGAAGAGAAGGATAAAGAATTGGTTTCTGGCAAAGCAGCTGCAAAAGCGGAAATCAACGTTTCCTCGGCTATCGAGAAATTATTGAACGAGAAACCGAATGTTGTCAACGTTGGCCTGAAGAAATTCGTCACTGCTATTACAGAAAACGGCGGTAGGGCTGTTCAATTCGATTGGCGTCCAGTAGCTGGCGGTAACGAGAGAATGCGTAAAGTCCTAAGTGTTCTTCGTTAATCCAATCGTAAATTACACTAACGTGAAAATCAGGAGGAAACAAAATGTACGGACAATTTAAAACAATTGATGAAGCAAACCGCGCAGTAATCGATAAAGTTGTATCAAGTGCACCTTTCTTAGTAGATGTAGTGCCTGCAAAATCTGTCATTCAAGAATTAAACGGAAAGGTCCTACTTCATGCAGGACCACCAATCAAGTGGGAAAACATGACAAGCCCGATGCAAGGATCTTGTGTAGGAGCTGCATTATTCGAAGGATGGGCGGCTAATGCTGAAGAAGCATTTAAACTGTTCGAGAATAATGAAGTTGAATTTATCCCATGCCACCATGTAAATGCTGTCGGCCCAATGGGTGGGATTACATCCGGCAATATGCCAGTTTTTGTTGTAGAAAATCGTGACGGCGATAATCAAGCATACTGCACAATGAATGAAGGTATTGGTGCGGTCCTGCGTTTCGGTGCATATTCTGATGAAGTAATCAACCGATTGCAATGGTTCAGGGATGTACTTGGCCCGATCCTGGCTAAAGCGCTAAAAGTTAAAGGTGACGGATTAAACATTAACGTTATGATGGCGAAAGCAATTACAATGGGTGATGAGTTCCACCAACGTAATATTGCTGGATCGCTTATTTTCCTAAAAGAAATCACTCCGTATATTTTAAAAACAGATGCATCTGAAAAGGATAAAGAAGACGTTATTCAATTCCTGGCTGATACAGACCAGTTCTTCTTGAATATTGCGATGGCGACAACTAAGGCTGTAATGGACACTGCCCGTAAAATCCAACATGGAACAGTTGTAACAGCAATGTGCCGTAACGGTTATGAATTCGGTATCCGAATTGCCGGCATGGGTGACCAATGGTTTACAGCACCTGTAAATACGCCGCAAGGTTTGTTCTTTACAGGTTATGATCAAAGCTTGGCTTGCCCTGACATGGGTGACAGTGCCATTACTGAAACATTCGGGGTAGGCGGCTTTGCAATGATTGCTGCACCTGGGGTTACTCGCTTCGTAGGCGCTGGCGGTATGGACGATGCAGTTAATACAAGTAATGAAATGATGGAAATTTGTATTGACCATAACCCGAACTTCTCTATTCCTACTTGGGACTTCAAAGGTTCCGCACTTGGAATCGACGCAAGGAAGGTAGTTGAATTGGGTATCGAACCGATCATCAACACTGGTATTGCACATAAAGAAGCGGGAGTTGGACAAATCGGTGCGGGTACTGTCCGCGCGCCACTGGCTTGCTTCGAAAAAGCAATCGATGCTTACGCAGTAAAGCTTGGCCTAATTGAAGCTCAATAATAAAGTTCTTGATGGAGAGGGAAAGGAAAAACGATTCCTCTCCTCCTTTTATGATGAAGAACATTTTTTTGAAAATTTGGAATAAATGATTGCTTCTAGAACTAAATAGGTTGAGGAAAGTCAGTAAATTTAAAAACAGGAGAGATAACATAATGAGCAAAATTGTTTTAGCCATCGGTGGAAACGCCATTATCAAAGAAGGCCAAAAGGGCACACTCGAAGAGCAGAAAAAAAATATCGATGAAAGCTGTGAACCTGTTCTAGGCCTAATCGAGCAAGGGAATACAGTTGTAATCACTCATGGCAATGGGCCACAAGTTGGAAACTCATTAATTAAAAACCAAATGGCTGAATCCGTGGTACCAGCTTATCCGCTTGATGTTTTAGACGCTGAGACTCAAGGAAATCTTGGATATTTGATCCAACAAGCATTTAGAAATAAAATGGTTGAACGTAATATCCAGAAAACAGTTGCGACAGTTGTTACTCAAGCGGTTGTTTCTAAAGACGACCCAGCTTTCTCTAACCCGACTAAACCAATCGGGCCATTTTACACAAAAGAAGAGCTGGACAAAATTCTTGAAACGGAAGAGATTTCTTACATTGAGGATAGCGGCAGAGGATACAGACGTGTCGTTGCTTCTCCAAAGCCAGTTACAATTGTTGAAAAAGAAGCCATTCAAGCGTTGCTTGATAAAGAAATTACGGTCATTACAGCTGGCGGCGGCGGCATCCCTGTTATCGAGGAAAATGGGAAGCTGCAGGGAACGAATGCAGTTATTGATAAGGATTTCGCAAGTGCGCTTCTGGCTGCTGAAATCAATGCAGATTATCTATTCATCCTGACTGGTGTTGAGCAGGTTGCGATCCACTTTGGAACACCTGAACAAAAAAATCTATTTGAAATGACCATTGATGAAGCATTGCGTTATATGGAAGAAGGCCATTTTCCAAAAGGAAGCATGGGACCAAAAATCGAAGCTGCGATCCTGTTCTTGAAAAAAGGCGGTAAAAACGTCATTATTACATCTATGGATAAGCTTCAAGATGCCCTGGAAGGTAAAACTGGCACACGCATAACTCTATAATCGAAAAAAAGGTTTGGTTTTTATACAAGGCAATCCTTTTTGAAAGTCGACAAAAGCCCGTGAGAGGAATATCCTCTTTCGGGCTTTTGATTTGGGTTTCGATAAATTGATGATATACGCTACAGGCACTTCGCTTTCTGAGGGGTGTCAAAGCAACTACCTGTAATGCCTTCAGAGAAGCTTTTTTGAAATACTTCATGCAGATTTGCGACGAGCTGATGACAGCTTCCTCGAATATGCTTTGGCGCAGGAGCAGTAACGAGCCTCCTTGGCGTAGTGAAATGTTGAAGGTTCACAATAGAGACGGGAACCTTTCAATTGATCCAAGAAGGATTAACCGCCTTTTTTATTTAATTCTTTATTTAGACAAACAGGGCAGATATGCTCAATAAGGAAATATGTATTTTTTGGTGACCGATTTATTTGAACGGTCTTTTTTTCTTGACGTTATATCCCCCCTGGGAGGATATTTATAGAAAAGGGAGGATAAGTTGTGGCTAATGATCATGAACATAACCACGAACATAAGCAAAGAAAGAATGTGATTAACCGTCTTTCTATAATTGAAGGTCATATAAAGGGAGTAAAACAAATGGCTATTGAAGGGCGTGATTGCCCAGAAATTCTTCTGCAAATTGCTGCTATTAGAAAAGCACTTGATAACACAGCCAAACTAATATTAACGGACCATATGGAAAACTGTCTTGTTAATGCTGTTCACGAAGGAAACGAAGATAAAGTGCTATCAGATATAAAAAAGGCACTAGATAATTTTATCCGTTAGGGAGAGAGATGGATGAAAGAAGAGATTGAAGTAAAGCCGAATACAACAACTAAACAGAAACTTGCAGTGATACTTGCTTTGGCAGTTCCAGCCATGATTGAGAATATCCTGCAAACAATAGTGGGTTTTGTGGATACATTGTTTGTAGCACAATTAGGTTTAAATGAAGTAACTGCGGTGGGAGTGGCGAATGCGATATTAGCTGTGTATATTGCTATTTTTATGGCGATAGGGGTAGGGACATCATCCCTGATTGCCCGAAACATTGGGGCAGGGGATATGATTAAAGCGAAATCAATTGCCCGTCAATCAACTTTCATTTCGGTAATTGCAGGATTGGTTTTTGGACTTATATCGTTGTTTTTCAGTGAGCAATTGCTTCGGTTGATGGGAGCGGAATCTAAGGTACTAGCAGACGGTGTTACTTATTTTAGGATTGTCGCAATACCATCCGTTTTCATTTCATTGATGTTTACGTTTGGTAGCATACTTCGTGCTGCGGGTGATACTAAAACACCGATGAAAGTCGCTTGGTGGATCAATATTATCCATATTGGTTTAGACTACATACTGATTTTCGGCATTTTTGGCTTCGATGGTTTCGGAGTAGCTGGTGCTGCTTGGGCTACGGTTATTGTTCGAATCATTGGAACTGCCGCCTTGTTTTATTACATTAAAAAGTCAAAGGTATCCTTTACTTTCTCAGGTTCCCGATCAAATGAAGAAGCCAAAGCCATTCTAGCTTTATCGACACCAGCTGCAATTGAGCGGTTGATTATGCGGCTTGGGCAGGTATTGTATTTCGGGCTTATTGTTAAAATTGGTGCGGATACGTATGCTGCCCACTCCATAGCGGGAAATATTGAAATGTTTGCGTACATGCCTGGCTATGGACTGGCAGTTGCAGCTACTACACTAGTCGGTCAAAGTATTGGAGCTAAGAGAACAAAAGAGGCATACCAGTACGGGATGCTGACTACATGGGTTGCAGTGGTTTTTATGTCTGTTATTGGGGCATTTTTGTTCTTCTTATCACCATGGTTTGCGACATGGTTCACGACAGATAAAAACGCTGTGGACATGGTAGTCACCGCATTAAGGATTGATGCATTTGCACAACCTGCCCTGGCGTTTGGATTGGTGTTGGCGGGAGCTTTACAAGGGGCAGGAGATACAAAAAGCCCTATGTACAGTACTGCTATTGGAATGTGGGTTATTCGTGTATTAGGAGTCTATATATTAGGCATCCACTTCGGTTTGGGAATAGCGGGTATTTGGTTATCAATTCTGGTTGATTTATACGTTCGGGCAATTTTCCTATTTTATCAATTTAGAGGATTATCAAAATTACCATTGTATGCTCAATTAAAAGTAAAGTAAGACGGTACAGCGACGAACCTTAGACAAGGAAAGTCGCCTTTTTTATTAAGATTGTGAAATATTGTACCCAAACTAAACGGGTGCTTATGTACAACAACGCCCTAATATAAAGAAAGCTCACAGCATAAAGTCTATGAGCTTTCAGCTTGCGTACTAAATGATTTTCAGGGACTAATTCTAATTCATAGATGGTCAGATTTCAAATTGTTCACGTTTTTTCCAATTAATAAAGACTATAGACAAACCCGCAACTCCTGCGAATTCATCTAAGTCTGAGAGTTCAGAGCTTTGAGCTTTTTTACGATAGTAACATGGATATTTATTAATGACCACTCTAGGCATGATAGAAATAGTGGCTTAATTGAATACCATCCCGCCATCAGTCAGGATATTTTGCCCTGTGATGTAATCAGAATTTGAGGAAGCCAGGAATGATACTAAATTGGCTACATCTTCTGGGGTTTGAGGGCGGCCAAGCGCAATGCCTTGTGTGAATTTGGAAAATGCTTCTCCTTTTTTCGTCCCCATATGTTCCATCATTTTTTCGTCCAAACGTTCCCACATACTCGTTCCTACTATTCCTGGGCAGTATGAGTTAACGGTGATCTTATGTGGTGCAAGTTCCTTCGCGGCTGTTTGTGTCAACCCTTTTACTGCAAATTTAGTAGCGGAGTATACTCCCAGCATCTCAAAGCCTTCCTGGCCTGCGATAGAACAAGCATTAATGATTTTGCCGCCGGTCCCTTGCTTGATCATTTGGTTCGCAGCTGCCTGAATGCCATAGATTACACCTTTAACATTAACATCTAAAGTAAAATCGACCGATTTAGGTTCTACTTTAGTTAGAGGTGCCACTTGGCCTTCCACTCCAGCATTATTAATAAAAACATCTACGCTCCCGAAAGTATCGACTGCGTGCTGAACAAGTGCTCTTTGGTCTTCAGGATTTGTAACATTCCCAACAAATGATGTAACTTTAAATCCTTTATCTTTAAGTTCTGTCTCAGTTTCTTTTACCGTTTTTTCATTAAGATCACTTAATACGATTGCAAACCCTTCATTCGCTAAGCGTTCCGCTAATGCTTTCCCTATTCCTTGGCCGGAACCTGTAATAACTGCTACTTGTTGTGTAGTCATTGTGCCGTATTCCTCCTAGTCTTTTTGAATGGTTCATTAGCTGCTAATTAGTATTCTAGAATACATTTTAAGTATAAGCCTTAATTTTTTGTTTTTTCAAACAAAGTGCCTACCCGTGTTTTTAAAATAACTTTTTTGGAGGATTCTACTTTTGTAACCCGGCCTTTTTTTCTCCCATTCAAATGAAATGTTCCATACAATTGGTTCTTTTGATTAAGGTAAATGTTAGTGGTTCTCAACTGCTAGCAGTTGAGAGTCGCCATCAAGCTGATATTATGTTATACTATTATTATTGCGGAAAAATTTCTACAAATAGAAGGAGGGGAGTAAGGATTTTTTTAAAAAATAAAATAAGCTAATAAAAACACATTCTGTTATCCTTCAAAAACCGGCATTCTTTTTTTGGGAGGGTAGAGTGGAATGTGAAAAATTAAACGAATGAAGGAGACAGTCTGTGTAGAGCACTTTGAAAGGATGATTGCATGAGTGTAAACCAGACAACAGATCTCACAGTAGAACAAGACGATTATTCATATGACAGGGTTCCGGTTGAAAAACGGAACATGGGGTGGTTTAGTGTAACCAACATAACATTTGGCATTGCCACCGCGATTTTTTATTTTCAAACAGGTAGTGTTATGGCACTTCAGTTTGGCGCAATGAACGCCATTATTTCAGCCATTTATGCCATCGTGATAGCGGGAGTCTTAGGAACAATCATTGCCTATTTATCCGCGAAATCAGGGATGAACGTAAATCTTATGTCAAGACAAGGTTTTGGATATATTGGTGCTTCGTTAACCTCTTTAATATACGCATCCAATTTCATCATGTATTGTGCATTTGAAGGTATGATTCTCGTTACCGCTGTACATGCATATTTCCCCGCAATTCCATTATGGCTTCTAATTATCGTTTTTGGATCAATTGTCATCCCCCTAAATTGGTTCGGCATTAAACAATTAGACAAGCTACAGAAATGGTCATTACCGATCTTCGGTATCTTCTTAATTACCACAATAATCGTCGCCTTCAATACCCCATCTAAATTCGGTGGGCAATTTTGGACATATCTGCCAGATGGTGTGCAGATTGGCGGAACAGCATTGCTTTTATGTATAGGAATGCAGCATGGCATAATGGGGTTAACAGCTTTAATCGCGTCAGATTATGCGCGTTTCCTTAAGCCTAAAGATATTAAACTTGGGTCCTTTATGATTGGATTTATACCACAGGTTTTCTGTTTTGGTATCATGGGTTTGCTTGGAATATGGTTTGGTGTCCGGTTAGCCGAATCGAATCCGGGTGTCTATATTGTCACACTTCTTGGACTAGGTGGAGTCGTTTTTACGATGTTAACGCAATTGCGTATTAACATTACAAATATTTATAGTGCTTCCCTGTCATTGTCCAATTTTTTTGAGAATGTATTTCATTTCAAACCCGATCGACGTTTTTGGGTTGTGTTCTCAGCTGTCGTTTCAATCGTGTTGATGCTGGGCGGCATTCTCGATCATTTAGCCAGTGCGATGACATTCCAGGGAGTTCTGTTAATGGCATGGGCCGCTATTTTGGTCACAGATGCATTAGTTGTGAAAAAGCTTTTAAAAATTGTCCCGCCAGAATACGAAGCGAGACAGGATAAGTTATACAAATGGAATCCAGTAGGGGTTCTGCCTTTACTTATTTCCAGTGTGATTGGAACAATTGCAGCATTAGGATACATGGGGCTGTTCTTGCAAAATACGGCGACTTTCTTTGCTGCGATATTAGCCTCTATCCTTACAGTTGTTACAGCCGTTTATACGAAGGGCAAATACTACAGTAAAGCTTACTCAAGAAATGTACATGTGAAAAAAGAAAGACAAATGTACACAACTCCAAGAGAAAAGACCAGTTGATTAATCGGGGACGGTTCTTGCTTGCCTATTGGCAAATGAGAGCCGTCCTGCTTTTTTGGTTTTAACATTTTCATAAAAGTAGCACAACAATCCTATGATTGTATAATGAAAAATAGAGGTTTGCTCGTAGGCGAATGGATTTTGAAAGTTCTATAGCTATCCAATTTAATAATTTTAAGGGAGAAGAAAATGAAGGAACGGATCGCAATTTCATGGAGCGGTGGAAAGGACAGCTGTTTCGCACTTTATAAGCTTTTGCAAAGCGATGAGTACATCGTCGATTCCCTTTTTACAACAATAACCGAGGAATACAGCCGGGTCAGCATTCACGGCGTTAGAGAAAGCTTGTTGGACAAGCAGGCGGAAAGCCTCGGTTTCCCGTTGCGGAATCTGTACATACCAGCCAACTGTTCAAATGAGGTTTACCAGGCGAGGATGAGCGGAATGCTGGAGTCGCTGAAAAAAGACGGGGTTACTGCGGTGATGTTCGGCGATATCTTGCTGGAGGATGTAAAGGAATTCCGGGCAGATCAGGTACGGGAACACGGATTGAAGGGGGTATTTCCGCTTTGGGGCAAGAACACGGTAGACTTGATTCAGGAGTTTTTATCGCTTGGTTTTGAAACGATTACCACCTGTATCGATACCGAAAAACTGGATTCCCCGTTTCTTGGCAGAGTGATTGATGAACGATTCCTGAATGAGCTGCCAGCAGCAGTCGACCCGTGCGGGGAAAACGGCGAATTCCATACGTTTTGTTTTGACGGGCCGCTGTTTAAACGCAAAGTTGATTTTACAATAGGTGAAAAGGTGGACAAAGGCCGATTCCATTTTTGTGATTTACGATAATCCACTTAGTAAAATAAGAACCGCTTATAGTTTAATGTTGTCCGCCGTATTTTATAATCCGAAATTTACATCATTTGTACTATACATAAATGGCTCG
Organism: Neobacillus sp. YIM B06451; assembly: GCF_032667185.1. NCBI lineage: Bacteria > Bacillati > Bacillota > Bacilli > Caryophanales > Bacillaceae > Neobacillus > Neobacillus sp. YIM B06451. The sequence continues at coordinate 24,007 of NZ_JAVFKJ010000001.1, forward strand.
CCCGTTAATATATCTAGAGTAACTCCATCTTTTTCGGAGACGCTTGGGCTGTGGACAGTTTTCCATATATCATAACGGGTGGTGGGGTGTATGTCGTATTCAAGCTTTATCCGTTTCACCGGTTTGTGTGGGATTATTGCGGGGCTTCTGTTCGTTTCGCTGTCGGTCTGGTACAACATTTCAATGGAAGCATTCGGTTCGTATGTGGATTTGATTGGCATGCTGCTATTGCTTTTCGCACTTATTGGGATTTATCTTGTTAATGCTAAGAACTTCGGAAACTTGGGCTTTGGTGTATTTCTATTAGCTTTTTTCGGGGCTGCGATGTGGACCGGGCACAGCTGGGTAAACGCGTTCATTGTGCCTGTCCTTGAGGAAAGCGCCCCGGCAATCCTGGATAAGCCGCCGGCATTATTGATGGTGGGGGTATCGTTGTCACTTTATCCATTTTTTATCGGGCTTCTTTTATTCGGTTTGCTTCTTGCCTTGAAAGGGATTCTTCCGAAGTGGCCAGGCATTATTATGGCACTCGTTCCAATCCTGGATTTTGTCCCGTATGGATCCTATGTGGCACAGCCTCTCGCCGGTGTTGCAATCCTCTGGCTAGGGTGGGTGCTCTGGAAAGAAAAGTACAATAAAACGGCGATATACGGCGGCAGTTAATCATTCCGCAAATGGAAAAATTTGATCATTCGCTCCAACCCGATGGAACGGGTTGGGGCTTTTTTGCTTTTAAGGCAGCAGGCGATTGAATATTTAATGTATGTTTTTCCCTTCTCATGTATAGTTAGATTAAGGTTTAAGCAGTTTTATATATACGGAAGGGGACATACAATGAGGCGTATTATTTTGTCGACAGAGAGTGGAGCAGATTTGCCAACGGATTTGGCTGAGAAATATGCTGTTCAAGTGGTGCCGATGCATGTCATCATGGATGGCAAGGATTATTTGGATGGTTCCTTGCCAGTAGAGAATATTTATGATTATTATGAGCGGACGAAAAAAATCCCTTCTACTGCCGCAACGAATGTCCATGAGTATCAGGAATTTTTTTCTAAAATAAAAGAGGACTTTCCTGGATGTGTCATTGTCCACATTGGTTATACGTCAAAGGCTTCCGCTTCCTTTCAAAGTGCGGTGATTGCCTCGGAGGACTTTGAGGATTTGTATCTGATTGACGCTTTGAACGTTACCGGCGGATTGACCGCAATCGTCATGTATGCTGTAAAGCTGCTGGAGGAGGAGCCTTCGATTGAACCTAAGCGGTTAATTGAAAAGATTGAAGCAGTGGTGCCGAAGTCAAGGCTAGCTTTCATTCCCGGCAGCCTCGATTTTTTACGCGCGGGTGGACGAGTCAGCAATATTGCCTATCTTGGCGGTGCATTGTTAAAAATAAAACCAGTAATAGAGCTGATTGACGGTAAGCTTGTATCCACGAAAAAGTATCGTGGGAAAATGGGCGCGGTCGCTGAAAGGCTGATGAGTGAATATTTGAGTGAATACAATATTGACCGAGAGCAGCTGTATCTTTTGTATTCACTTGGGCTTGATGAAAGCATCAAGGAACGGATGGATGAAATGGCAAAAGAGGCGGGATTCAGGAACGTCCGCTGGATCCAGGCAGGCGCGATGATTTCAACTCACGCCGGGCCTGGCGGCTTTGGCATCGCAGGGTTGGAAATATAGTTTAAATGTGATTCAAATAAAACAACTTAAGTGCTCAAAATATAAAGCCTTCCTCGGTTTTTCCTGGAGGGCTATTTATTTCCTCTTTTAAACTCAGCAAGTTGTTTAGTTTAAAATTTCAGTAAATTGAGCGGAATTCCTTTACTGCTCTGTTTGGCCTACTATATAGTAGAAGGTGGTTGCAAAACCAAATTATTCAAAGGAGGAGAGCGAAATGATGATGAAGGGTGCAGTTTGCAAGGGAAAGGGTATCGATGAAAATAGGAAACTGGAAACCTAGCGGGGCTGGGGATTGGATTGGAGGATTTTTTTTATGGAATTGACGAAGGAAAAAATTAAGATAGTGGAATACCATGAAGGGCTTGCTGCCGGTGTTGCAGAGATGTGGAATCTTAGCCGAGAAGGCTGGGGTGGGGATGCGCAGGTAACGACAGCCGAAAAGGTCCGCGTCCAGGAAGCGAATTCCGGCAACCTGAATCTTTTTCTTGCGATGGATGGCGACAAAGTCGTCGGCTATTGCGGACTTTGCGAGTACCGGGAGGATGAGGGGGCGCTGTATATTCCGCTCCTGAACGTCCGTACCGATTATCATGGAAAGAAAATCGGCAAAATACTTGTCCTAAGGGCGCTCGAACGGACGGTAGAACTCGGCTGGCCACGGCTTGACCTGTATACTTGGCCGAGCAACACGAAGGCTGTTCCGCTCTATAAGAAATGCGGCTTCTTCTGGGAGGACCGGGATGATACGACGCATTTGATGAATTTCATGCCGACAGTGCTGAATACGGAAGCGGTCCGGGACTATTTTGCGGACATCGATTGGTATAACGAGAGCACGAGAGCCATAGACGTGACACCGGATGGCAGGAAGGACAACGATTTCTCCTATTATGAGTATAGCTGGAAGTCAGGCGCCGGCAGCCTGCGGATGGAGTTCGAGCGGACCGGCCGGGGGTTGCGGCTGATTGAAACAGACGACTACCTTATTTCCGTGGCCGTCGAGGATTTTAAGCTCGTTTGCGGGTCTGAATACACGGTGACCTACCATATTAAAAACAAGTCCGGTAACCTGCTTCAGGTAGAGCTGGAAGGCGAAAATCACAAAACTGTTACATTTGATTTTAAAAAGAGCATAGCGGTTGAAGGCGAAGAAATTGTCGAAGCAAAATTTACGCTTGGCGAGCTGGAGGAGGAGCAAAGCAACTGGCGCACCCACCCATCAGTCGTCACCAAGGCGCTAATCAACGGAAAGGAAGCGAAGTTCGCGGTTGGTGTCCTGCCGAAGCAGCCGGCGAAAGTGGCCGGGAAGGTGCCTGGTTCACAAAGCTACCTTCATGAAGAAGCGGTTTTCTATCTAGACGTTGAAAATAACTTCAGCGAACCGGCTGCGTTCACGATTCAGTTTCCGGAAAGCGGGTTTATACAGCTGCCAGAGAAAACGTTCAGGATTGAACTTGGAGCGAGAGCGAAAACGTCGATTGCGATTCCTTATGTGTTGAGTGGCTACGGTTTCTATGCGCCGGAGTTGAAAATTGATACCGACACCGAAAGCGGTTCGATGTCCACTTTTACCAAAAAGCTTGGTCTTGGCTTTAAGGGGCCGGGGGCACGTTTCAGCGGCGAGTGTGATGATTACTGGCATATTTACAATGGGTTGTATCATACGTATTTGCGAAAGTTTAACAACTGGGTTGTTCCGGGAAGGCTGACGAAAGGCGCACAGAAAACGATGGGCATGTTCCCGAAAATAGGGAAGCCGTATTCGAGCGAGTTTTCGAAACGGAAGCCTGTTCGCGTCGAGTATAGGGAAGAAGGCGCGGCAATTGTCATGTCGGCGGTTTATGAGTCGTCTGATTTCGCGGGGCTTGTCCTTGTAAGCGAGTCGAAGCTGTACGGAGAGGGTTTGCTTGAGCAGTCGTATATCATTCGCAATACGGGCGATTCGGAGACGGACTCGCCAATCAGTGTTTCCCAGCCGGTTTACCACGAGCTGAACAGGCCTGTTTTTGCTATGGACGGGGAAATCGTGGCGTTTGATGAGAAGGCGGATGCGGAATACGGGCTTTGGGACAGCAAGCGGCTTTCGGAAAATTGGCTGTTCTCGCGGAATGAGCCGTATGCGCACGGGGTCGCTTGGCCGGAAGGCGCGTCCGTGAATTTTGAGTCATGGTACATGTACGTAGAGCATGAACTCGGCCATATTCCGGCGGGTGGCGAGCTAAGAACGGAACCAGTCGCGCTGTCGTTCGGGGCGTATCAAAGCTGGGAGGAATTCCGGGAGTTTGCGACGAGAAGGAAGCACAGGGCGAATTCTCCTGTTGGTCCAATTGAGGTTCAAGTGGCCAGGAGGGAAGATGGTTCTGAAGAGGTTATCCTGTCGGGCCGGAAAACGAGTTATATTGACGGGGAAGTTAGCTTTGAGCGGGACGGACAGGAATTTTATCAAACGAGACTTGCGCTTGATGAAAGAAGGCGTGAAGCATCTGCGTTTGCTGAAAGTAGCGGGGAGCCGCTTTCGTCATTGTCGGCTGCATACGAAATCAATGGAATCAGCGACAGGATGGATGTTTTCGTCCTGAACCCAGCGGATGGCTCGGTTCGCATCAGGGAAGAGGAGCGGGATGGCTTGCCGGTATTGACGGCGGGAAATGGTGTGCTGACAATTGCGGCGTCTAAAGGATTTTACCCGTCGTTGTTCTCGCTCGAGGCATTCGGCCGTGAGTGGCTTGATTCGTCTTTCCCTTCGCTTGAGCCTAGAGCGTGGTGGAATCCATGGAGCGGCGGGATGGTGACCGGTATTGAAGGCATCAACACAAAGTCGTTCGCAAAGGAAGAAACACGTGTAGGAACCGCGGCGCTTCTTGATAATGAAGGCCGTGAATGGCAGGGAATAAGGGTTTCGACTGTATTTGAAAAGAACGAGATGTGGAATGGGCTCGGGATCCATCAGTATTATTGCATGCTGCCGGGCGTTCCGGTGCTTGTGAATGTGACGAAAATCAGCCAGCATAGCGGGACGTATTTCCATCAAAAGAACTGGTTCGGCCAGTTGTTTTTCCAAAAAGGCTGGATGAAAAACGCGGGGGGAACACGTTCGTATCTAGCGGGGAAATCGGAAGTCATGACGTATCTCTCGGGCCATGCGGTCATTGGTTCGGACGGATGCGCCGAGTTTCTCCAGGTGATCGCCGACCGGGAATCGAATGGAATGGAGATGTACATGAACAAGGAAGTCATGCTGATTGGCGTTGACCATGTAATTGACCTTGCCCACGGCTCCGAATGGCTATCCGCTCCTTCGTTCATCGTTGCAGGAGACAGGGAGCTATCCAGGGACGAAGTGAAGGGACTGCAAAAACTGACTTTTAAAGAGGTAAGCAATGAAAATTATTGATGCGCATATCCATTATTCCGAAATCGGGAGCTTTCATGAGACGGCCCGGAACATTTCGAAGGTCGACTATTCATATGAAGGAATCCAGAAGGAGTTCGCCGAAAATGGCGTCGTGCTTGGGATTGCAATGGGCGTGACGGAAACAGCCGGGGAGGGTTTTCCCGACTCGGCTTGCGAAACGCCGATGGGCATCGACCTGACGCCGGACATTCCGAAAAATATCGTATATTGCGCGGGCATCAATCCGTTCAAACTGGACAGGGCGGCGCTTGCCCGTCTTGAGCAGGAAGTCCAAAAGCCTGAGTGTGTCGGAATTAAAATCTATCTCGGATACTATCCTTTTTATGCGTATGACGACGTGTACGAGCCGGTGTACCGAATCGCGAAGGAGTACGGGGTTCCAGTCGTCTATCATACCGGGGATACGTATTCCGAGCGTGGCAGGCTGCGGTTTTCCCATCCGCTTGCGATTGATGAAGTCGCAGTAAAGCATCGGGACATGACGATCATGATGGCGCACTTTGGCGATCCGTGGGTGCTTGATGGTGCGGAGTTAGTGTATAAGAACAGCAACGTGTATGCCGACCTATCGGGTCTTGTTGTCGGAGAGGACGGGGACATCCGGAAGCTGCAGCAGACAAGGTTCTTTGACCATCTGCTCCATGCGCTTACATTTACGAATAATTATGAGAAGTTCCTTTTCGGGACCGATTGGCCGCTCACGCCAATCAAGCCGTACATCGAATTCATCGCCGACATCGTCCCGAAGGAGTACCACCAGGCTGTTTTTTACGAGACAGCTCTGAAGGTTTTTCCGAAAATTAAGGGGTTTTTGTAAACCTTGTTCTCATCCCAAAGTCTTAGTTATTTCCATTATAAAGGCCAATGTGTAGAAAACGGAGGCCTTGTAAGATAGAGGTAACAAGAACAAGGGAGATGGAACTCATGTATAGCGATATTTATATGATTGAAAAAACGATGCAGCATCGTGAACAGGAAATTCGGAAACTGGAATTTATCAGCCGGGATATCGAACTGGTACAAAAAGAACCTTTTTATTGCAGGCTGCCTGTTGTGAATCAGATGAGCGTGTGCAATTGCGTTGTTGGATGATATTTTAAAAGGAAGCCGATGTGGAGAGATTCTCCATTCCGGCTTCCTTTTTTTTTGCTGTTATTGGGTAGGAAGAAGCGGATAGTAATTGTCGAAAACTCCATCGACCAATGTTGTGAAATCACCCTTTACATCATCCCGGCCATTGTTCAGGTCATCAGCAAGCCGGTTTAACCTCATATAAAAAGCCCGGTTAAATGAAATGTAAACCGTTTGAATATGTTTGTCGGCCTTTGCAACCTGATCGGCAATGTTTTTTTTGAAAGAAGCTGATATGCCCGAATACGAAGAGTCCAACACAATGGCAGGGCTTGTTGATTCCGGTTGTAAGTTGCCGTCAGGGTTGTTCGCTGCTGTGAAGTTTTTCCCTCTTTCTGGTTGATCCGCGATTGTTAGTCCATCGATACTGCCACCGCCGATTCCCGTCCCGCTGTAGTCACCGGTTTGAGTCCCGTTGCCATATCCACGATAGCCGGGATTTCCGAATATCCCCGTATTTTCGCCGCGATGATTCTTCTTGTTCGTTTCATACCCTTGCGCCCTCATGTTCTCGCTGCCTTCCATCCTCACCGCTACGTAAGCGTCCTGATTGCTAATGACAACAAGAGCGCTTTGAACTTCGACCAGGCTTTCCACCGAGCGGGCAGCCTCCATGGAAACCCTCAAAGTACGGTTCCCTCCGGCAGCATTGTTGTTTAACCTATTTATTCCGGCCCTGCCGCCGTTGTCGTTATTGCCGGTACCACAACTGCTTAATGAGAGAAGAAGCAAGACTGTCAGCATGATTTTCGATGCTTTTTTCACAAAACAATCCTCCTTCCTGTCGTTTTGTCCATAGTTTGGGTTTTCAAGGGGGAAACTATCCATTATTTGGAGGGAGAGTCTGTTACCTGGATGGATTTGTTTGAAATCTTTCGGCAAGAGCAGGGAGGAGAGGCATTTATGAGCTTTCTTTTTTAAAAATTCAAACCTCTCTAGCCGGGAAATGTATGTTGACATCTTCTCTAATGGGCGACCACTCAGTTAAGATAGAAGAAACCGTGCTTGCCAATCACAAGCAGGAGCACCATAGCAAAACAACCCGGGATTGATTTTATCCCGGGTTGTTTTTTAGTATTGGTTGGCCTTGGCGGAAAATAGTGGCGCGCCGGCTACCAATTACTTATTTTGCTTCGTTTTCTGAGCTTTTAAGGCAATCCTCTCGAGCCCATTATCCGCGAATTCCACATCCGCCTTTGGCATAGCCTTCTTGCTTTCCTTATCGTTTTTCTTCGCCATACACTCACCACCCGCGTTTGTTGAAACCAAGCTTAGTTTGCAACGATATTCAACAAATGATTCATCGTCCCCGTCATTTGCTACCGTTTCAGGGGAGGGGGAGTACTTCGTGCCACGGATGAAGCGAAAGTTTCTCTCCCGTTTCACCTTATCTCCGGCGTAGGAATTTTTCGTTTATTACCAGAACTTTGCCGTTATCGGTTTTGACGTATTTGCGGTTTAGGAATTTGTATTTTTCATAGGCGAAGTGGCCTGCTATATAGATTGGTATGATGATTGCTAAGAGGATGGCCAATTGCAGCAAATAATTGATCCCAGTCTGCAGCATATAATCCGTCACGGCATGCACAGCGAAGGAAGCCATTAAGATAATCAGCACATTGCATACATGAAAGGCAAATACTTCTTTCTTTTCCCGGAACATCCGCTCCAGTTCGGATTTGAAGTAAAGCGTGACCATGACAGAAACGACAATCACAACAAGGGAAGCCAAATATGTAAGGACTGTGCTCATTTTCCTAATCCACCTCCAATCATTTTTCAAAATAGGCCAGTTGTTATTAACTAATTATACCATTATTAACAGGATATTATTGTTTTCCGCACAGTTTTTCCGGTAAACTGGCTACTGATTTTTTGTTAAAAAAACGACCAGCTTGTCACCGATTATTCGGAACCGGCCAATTTAAGCACGATGTGGCATTCCAATTTTCCCAACCTCGACAAGATGCCTTTCAATCCCTTTTTAATTGACAAAATAGTTTTCGGAATATTACAAATTAAGCTACAGGATTTAAGATTCGTTTCTCGAATTTAAATCTTGTAGTGATTTATGACCTGGCAGCTTGATACTCACGCCGGGAGTTACATAAGGAGGGGAAAGGATTGAAGTTGTTCAAAAGGTTCAGGAACGTGTTGGGGATCTCGCTGATCCTGCTGCTCATTATGAACGCGGGGCTTCCTGCGGAGGCGATTGTCAAAAATGACGATAGCCCGATGAATGCGGCGTCGGCGGATCAGGAGTATGTGTTCGTGCAATTCGGTGATGCGCCAATTGCTTCCTACGATGGTTCAATTTCCGGTTATGAAAAGACAATGCCAGCCAAAGGGCAGAAGGTAAATCTGAATTCCCCTGCGGCAAAGAAGTACGGAAAGAGGCTTGAGTCGCAGCGGGAAAATTATAAAAAGTGGCTCGCAAAGCAGCTTCCAAAAGTTGAAGTGGTGGCGGAATATGACGTCACGTACAACGGCCTTGGCCTGAAACTTAATGGCGCATCGCTGAAGGATATTAGCCGTGGGCCGGGTGTCGTGAAAGCCGGAGTAAGCGGTACGTACCGTAAGACGATGAGCGAAAGTACGGCACTGATCAATGCCGGCCCGATTTGGAATGGACTTGGCGGACAGGCGAATGCCGGAGCCGGAATGAAAGTCGGCGTCATCGATTCCGGGATCGACCAAACACATCCTTTCCTGCAGCCAAATGTGGGGATGAAAGCGCCTGAAGGATTCCCTAAAGGGGATACTAGATTTACAAGCGCTAAAGTAATTGTCGCAAAGGTTTTCAACCAGGATCCAAAATTAAGTGCGGAAGCGGTTGACAGCCATGGGACGCATGTTGCCGGCACAGTTGCCGGAAAAGCGGGCACGGTTCCGACTCTTGGAGGCAAAGCGATGAGCGGCGTCGCACCTGGAGCCTATCTTGGAAACTATAATGTTTTCCCTGGGAATGTGGCTGATGCGAAAAGCTTGTTCATTGCGAAAGCAGTTGAAGAAGCAGTCGAAGATGGAATGGACGTCCTGAACCTTAGTTTGGGCGGGACGCCACATAAAGGTGCAGACCTGCTTGATATGTCTGTTAACGCCGCGGTCGACGCAGGAGTCGTAGTTGCTATATCCGCGGGGAATGAAGGGCCTGGGAACTACACGGTTGGGTCTCCGGGAACAGCGGATAAGGTTATCACCGTTGCCGCTACAACAAACAGCCGTACTTTTGCGATGCGGTTAAAATCAGCTGCTCTTCCAGGCGGGGAAACAATAGCCACGACTGGTACCCAGGGTGGAGAGGTGAAAAAGCAACTTAAAGGTGAATACGTTCTTTGGAGTGAGGTTGCTGGCGGGGATAAACTTGCTTGTACGCCAGTAGCTGGAAAACCGCTGGAAGGGAAAATCGCGTTGTTGCAGCGCGGCTCCTGTACGTTTGCTGAAAAAATTAATAATGCGGCAGCGGCCGGGGCAGTTGGGGTCATAGTATACCAGAACAGTAATGCCGATCCAATTCCAATGGCAACGGATGGCGTGAAGATTCCGGCCATTATGATTAGCAAAGAGGCTGGCGAAACGCTAGCTGGTTGGGATGGGGACAAGACAGTTACAATCGCCTATCCTCCAGTTGAAACCGGAGCTGTGCCAAATCTGATTTCGGACTTCAGCTCATGGGGCCCGACGCCGAATTACACGCTGAAGCCTGATGTGGCGGCACCTGGAGTTAATATTTATTCCTCGGTTGTCGGTGGGGGCTATGAATTGTATCAAGGTACTTCCATGGCATCGCCACATGTGGCCGGGGCAGCTGCCGTCCTTCTTGCTTATAGCAAACAAGAACAGCTAGGCTGGGGACCTGCGGAAGTCAAAGCGTCCTTGATGGGAACCGCCCAAAATGTCGAGGGAAGCGTGATTCCAGATACAGATGTTGTTAATCCTTTAAAGGTTGGCGCGGGCATCATTGACCTTGGTAGGGCGATGAACACTCCTGCAATGGCATTCCCGTCCTCCTTAAGTTTCGGATTGGTGCGTCCGACTGGAAATCAATCTTATCAAATGACAGTCACTTTGGTGAATCCGACTGATCAACAACTGGATTACAGTTTTTCCGGGGATGATAATCTGAAGCTTAGCAAATCCGGAGTTTCAATTGCCGCAAAGAGCAAGGCGGAATTCAAAGTGGATGTTGTAAACAGGGGAACCCATTCCGGTGGAAAGAACGTATCCGGCGATTTCATAAGCGGATACATTACTGTAACATCCACTGGTGGCGATATCCGTATCCCTTACATGTATGTGATTGATTATAATCGTTAAGCATTTTCGGGAAATCCCCTTTTGGCTAATGGCTGGAAGGGGTTTCCTTTTTTAATTGTAATTTTGGCAACTCCTATTCTATGAACACTTCATTTCAGGTGCAGTAAGTTTGTTGCTAACCCAACTTCTGACACCTATGCGGGATTTTTACCTAAATCGAGTCAGAAGAACCTCTAACTTCTGACAGCTTTCTATGATTCACCTCCAACGAGTCAGAAGTACCTCCAACTTCTGACACCTATCCAGGATTTCACCTCCATCTAGTCAGAAGTACCCCAAACTTCTGACAGCTTTTCAGGATTATGCTCCCATCGAGTCAGAAGTTTCCCAACTTTTGAATCCCTAACTTCGGACACCCTTATATGTAATGGTAAATTAATTAAAAGTAAAAATATTTACTTTTAAGAGTAACTTATTATTGCTTTAAAGCGTAAAATAAATTACAATAAAAACAAGGAGGGGAAAAAGATGGAAGATTTAAGGTTGAATGTTTCATTGCTCCGAAAACGGGTGCCGAATTTAACGAGTGCGGCAAAGTCGGTTGGGCTCCGGCCGGCGACAGTTTCAAACTTATGCACGGGAAAGATTCCGATTGGGCGTGCGGAGGTACGGACATTGGCTGCGCTCGCATCGCTGGCGCAATGCAGCTTGGATGAATTGATTTTAAAAGGGGAGGCGTTTGAAATGATTGAAACGAAGATTAAGACGCTTGATTTATTCGCGCCAATTGTAAAAGGCGGCACGGTTGGCCTGGTGGCAAGGCCGGGGATGGGGCAATTAGTGGTCCTTTCAGAGTTGTTTCTAAGGCTAAAGAAAGAAGGGTATCTCAGCATTGTGCTTCAGCCGGAAGCGGAAGGCTATCCGGGACTCGAGGATTTGAATGAACATGTTGATGTGATTGTCACCTCAATCGACGACGCGTTAAAGAAGATTTCCGAGCTTGGAAAAGACCGCGATATCATTTTTACGGCAGATAGGTCGCATGTTTTAACAGGGGAAATCTTCGAACTGCAGGAAAAATTGCAGGATGAATCAATCCGGACGGTCACCACCTTCCTGCTTGATTTGAAAGGGGATGCGGTTGACGAGGAACTTCCGTACGGGCCGCTTGAAACGGTATGGAACTTTGATGCGGATCTTGCTGCAAGGTTCAGGTTTCCCGCCGTCAATCCAATCTCTTCGACCTCGTCAATTCTTGAAGTGGCGTATCTTGAACAAAGCCACCTGACTGTAAAGCAAAGAGCCCAAAAACTGCTGCGCAGGTACAGGGAGCTTCGTTCACTCGTGAACGTTAAGGGCATTGCGGGTATTCCTGATGCCGAAATGCAAACATACCACCGCGGCGAAAGGCTCGAGGCTTATCTGACGCAGCCGTTTTACGTTGCTGAGGCTTTTACAGGGCAAAAGGGCGTCGATGTTGACCTGAAGGAAACAATCGAGGATGTCCGCAAAATCATTGATGGTGCTTATGACTCCAAGGAGCCGGCTGAACTGTCGTTTGTAGGAAAGCTATAGGCCTTCCGCTTTACCGCCAATAAAATGGAGTAAAAGACTTGAATAGCCAGCTGTTTAAAAAAAGACCAGACGTTTACGAGTCTGGTCTTTGCCATTTCCATCATGACAAACTAGCACCTGTTTTTAAGGCAGGTTCGCGGAACAGTTTCTGAAAAATTCTAGTGACAAAATCGATTTCATTTGCGTAAATGAAAATAGAGAATGTAAAAAATGGGATTTTTTCAGAGGAAATGCGAGACTTTGAGGGGACCGTTTAGGCCATCCGATTGTGTTCTTGTCGGTGATGTATTGTTCTTCTTTAAAAAACGGTCCTCCGAAGTGCGATTTTTTAATGAAAATGCAAACAGAAATCAGGCTTCGCCGGTGAAAGAACTAGACGGGGGGAGAAAAATGAAAAAAATACGAAAGAAACAGTATGAGTTCCTTCAAAAGGAATGTTCCTACCTTGCCGAGGAAGGGGTCCTGTCCGATTCCCAGACAACAGCAATCCTATCAATGTACGAGATGGCAAAACGCCCCTCTCTTATCGCGGTTCTTCTTGTCATTGCGGCCGTTTCGATCGGGCTTGGCATCCTAAGTTTTGTCGCGTCGAATTGGCTCGATATGCCTGATTTCCTGAAATGCGGAATGATCGTCTCCTTCTTTCTTCTCGTTTTTTACGGCGGGTACAGGCTTGAAGGAACGTTTCCGAAGCTATCCTGGGGTCTGTACATCCTCAGCACATTTGTTTACGGAGGCGGCATTTTCCTGATTGGCCAGACGTTCAATTTTGGCGGTGAAGCGTCGGGTGCATTCCTTCTTTGGGGGCTTGGCATCATTCCGCTTGCGGTTTATAAAAGAAGCACGTGGCTGTTTTCTTTTTCAATCATCCTATCGATAGGGGGCCAGTTCCTTGGGCAATTGCCTGGTTTTTTCCTCCCATTCCTCCTTTCGTTAGGCTACCTTGCCTTAAACGAAAAGGTCATCCAGTCGAAAAAAGGGCACGTGCTCTCGCTTTTGTTCCTGTTAGCGAGCCTCATCCCCCTGTTCGAAACGTTCCATGCAGAGGAGGCGTTGATCCTTTTGGCTTATTTCGCCATCGGCATCCTCTTGATTCACCTGCCTTACGGTGCGTTCAGGTATGAAGGGAAATGGGTAGGATTTCTTTCGGTCGGGGTGTCAGGGATATTCCTTTCGTTCGACAGCATCTGGTATGGGTTCTTCCCGGATGTCGGAACCATCGTCTTCAACGTCCTTTACGTACTCTACCTCTTCTACCTGTTAAAGACGGAACGAATACTTGCCGCTCTTTTGATGGCATCGCTTTTGCTCCGGTTCTATTTCGACCTGTCGTTTAAGTTCCTTCCGAAATCCATGTTCTTTGTTTTTGCCGGAGTTGTCATCTTAACTGTCGCGTTCCTGTTGCACCGTTTTAAAAAAGGAGGAAACCATCATGAGGAAGAATAAGCTGTTTTATCTCTCGTTCCTTATCCCTACTCTATTCCTTCTTTATCTCATGGCAAAGCCGTTCATGGCGTTCGCATTTGGAGAAGAGATCCAAATGAAGACCATCCCGGTCGATCCGAGGGATCCGTTCTATGGGGATTATGTCCGGCTCAAGTTCGAGGACGCGACAATCCCTGCCGAAAAGATCGACCCCAGCTTCCTGAAGGAACTGGAAAGATATGAGTACAACTCCTATGGCTCAGACGCTGGCTTCTATGTGGCGTTTGAAAAAGACAAGGCAGTGCAGGTCACAAAGAGCAGGCCTTCCGGAACCTATCTTAAGGTGAAAGGCTATTATAACCCCTCCCGTAAAACGCTCAGCGTGACATACCCGTTCGACCGCTACTACCTAAAGGAAGGGACCGGGCTTTACTGGGAAGACAGGTCAAGGGAAGGTAAGATCGTCGGGACAGTTAAGGTATGGATGGGGTACGGCTACCTGAAATCCATCCGTACAGAACAATGAAAAAACAGGACGAAGCCTTGCTTTTGTTTTTCACTTTCACTCATGCTCTGATTTTATCAGGCGCAAAGGGAAACGATGGAGCATTCCGGCAACGATTGCGAACCTTCCATAACTATGTGTCCACTTTTTTTTCGAAGCGTGAAGTGAGTTGCCTGAAACAAAAGCGGAAAAGGATACCCATGGGCGGAATCGTTTAATGTCCCGGGAAATTTTTTAAAAAGAAAAGCTTGAGATCATCAACCAAGCTTTTTTCTATTTGCCATAGTTTATCAAGAGGGAGCGCAAAGTGATAGCCGGTTCGACTACGTTCATCACTTTTATAAAAGAATTGTAGATTTTCTCATCCCCGGCACTGCCGCCAATGATAAGTGCTCTATTTCTTTTGCTGAATGACTGAACCAACTCCCTATTAATTTCTAACCGTTCCTTTACCTTGTATGTTCTTTTCAATTAGGCGATTATGATAGTATGAAAAAAATACAGAAAACAGGAGGCAAGATGATGGCAATCATCGATATTACAGTAATTCCAATCGGGACGGAAACGCCAAGCGTAAGTGAGTATGTGGCCGATATACATAAAGTCCTTAAAAAGTACGAAGGGAAAATTAAGTACCAATTGACACCGATGAGTACATTGATGGAAGGAGACTTAAAGGAATTGCTTGATGTTGTTGGGGAAATCCATGAGGTTCCGTTTCAGAAAGGAATTCAGCGAGTCGCCACAAATATCCGGATCGACGACCGTCGTGACAAGGAAAGCACAATGGAAGCTAAACTCAAAGCCGTAAACGACAAACTAGCGTGAAGCAGGGTATGTTATCTTTGATTTTTAAAATGAAGCAGAGATGTATCCTTTGTTATATAATCAGCGATTCGTACAGGGGGAAAGGGAATGATTTACAACAAAACAGAGAGAACAATCGAAACGGATCGTCTGCATTTGCGCCTGTTTAACGAGGGGGACGCGAACGAAGTCAGCAGGATGTGCAATAATTTTAATATTTACAAAAGCACGTTGACGCTGCCGTTTCCGTATCCGTTGGAATGCGCGGTTTCCTGGATAGCCAGCCATGAGGAAAATTTCAATTCAGACCGTATGTATGAATTCGCTGTTACGGACAAAGTAAACGGCAGATTGTATGGGGCCATTGGGATATCGAATAAAAAACAGCACAAACACGGCGAACTCGCCTACTGGATTGGCGAAGAATATTGGGGAAATGGCTATGGAACGGAAGCCGCAAAAGCTGTGATCGAATTTGTTTTTAAAGAAAAGGGCTATCACAAAGTTTACGCACGCTATTTTACTTCCAATCCCGCTTCAGGAAGAATCATGCAAAAATGCGGGATGGTGTACGAAGGCACACTCAAAGACCATGTTTTTAAGAACGGGACCTTTGAAGACCTTGATTTATACGGGATTATTAATCCTTTTGAGTAAAGCTTAATATAGGGGTTACTTTTTAGATGGGGCTGTCTGCCAAGGCAGTCTTTTTTCAATGAGTAAACGATTAGGACCAAATAAGAACTGAAAATTCGACAGTTTTTTTATTTCACATGCATAATATCCTTCATTTAGGGTAAAGGACCAAGGGTTATTTGGCAAATCCTTCTATAAATTCCATTCTAAAGGGTTTGTGAATTAGAAAAATAGAATTGAAAGGGGATTAGAATGAAAAGAGCTAAACTAGTTGTTGCTTTATTTTTCACAGCCGTTTTGTTGCTGGGCTGCCAGGGAAAGGACGAGGGCGGACGTAAAAATCAGGAACCAAAAGAAGAAGGAATCGTCCCAGGGAAGGCGATTGCCACTTCAAAGCCTGATGAAGTGGAGCTTCCGGCTACCACGGGCGAAGAATACATACAGGAAGGCAAGGGGAATCTTTATCAGAAGTTCATAGAAGGCAAGGAATTTACCGATGACAAGGAAGCTTTAGAAAAAGCAACTTCAGATGCGCTGGATGCTTACATCCAGGAAGTTGGAAAGAAAAATACGAAAAAATGGGACGAGAAAAAGTGGGCGGCATCCATCACCAAAGCGCTCCGGGCAGGCTATAAAGATGTTGCAGAAGAGCTGGAAAACTACCCTGTCGTTTACGAAAAACTGAGGTTGCCGGACGGCCGCCTGCTCGAGGACCTCACTATGGACGAAGTGACTAAGGATGAAGATAAAAAAGTGAATGTTGTCATGGCCATTGATTCGAGCGGCAGCATGAAGGCGAAGGTGGACGGGGAGGCCAAGATGGCACTCGCCAAAAAAAGTATCGAAAGCCTGGCAAAGGAACTTCCCGAGTCCGTAAAGGTTTCTCTTATAGCCTTTGGCCATCAAGGAACGGGCAGCGATGCGGATAAGTCGAAATCCTGCAAGGCGGTGGAAACGATGTACCCGTTGAATACATTTGAAGGGACAGCATTCGGTAATTCATTGAAAAAGTTTGATGCAATGGGCTGGACTCCGCTGGCGGCCGCGATTTCGATGGCAAACGAGCAGTTGGCCGCGGAAAAGGATGAAAACACGGAAAACTTTATTTATGTTGTCAGTGACGGGATTGAGACATGCGATGGCGACCCGGTTGCCGCAGCGAAAAAAGCTGTCCAGGATAATACAAATGTCAAAATCAATATCATTGGATTTGATGTCGATGATGCTGCTGACCAGCAGCTCAAAGTGGTAGCTGAGGCTGGCGGCGGTGAATATTCCTCTGTTAAAACAAAGCAGGAGCTCGAGGAAATTAAGAATGTATGGAAAGAAAAAATCAACATAAATACATGGAGATGGTGGGCCGTCCACCGTTTTGCCGACAATGTGTGGACGACGCTGGACCACAACAACGCTGTTGATTCGCTAATGGGTAAATCCTACAAGCTCAGGAAGAACGAAGAAAAGCGATTCAAGGAACTGCTGGACCGGCTTGAGGAAAAAGGCATGATTGATGCTGTAAAGAAGAATGCAATTTCTAAGTGGCTCTGGGACCGGAATGACAAAATCAATACGTATTTCTCGGATTTGGATAAAAAGAAAAGCGATGAAATCAAAGCCAAATCCGAAGATTTATCAAAAAAATTGGACGCAATCGAGAAGCAGGTTGGGCTGTAAACACGCTGGAATATCGCTTGGCGAACAATTTTTTTAGACCCGGCTTAGGGTCTTTTTTTTATGGGGAATCAGCCGGTATGTGGCTCGTCCTTAAATTGCAATGTTTCTCTGTTGACTGCAATGGGAACAGGAAATTGGCATGCCATCACATAGGAGGGATTCTAAATGAGCAAGACCATTTTCATTACAGGCGCGGGAAGCGGGCTTGGGAGAGGTGCCGCGATTGGCCTGGCGAGGAAAGGCCATCGGGTTATTGCAGCCACAGAACTGACTTCGCAAAAAACAGACTTACTGCGTGAAGCAAAGGATATGGGTTTGGATATGGATGTATTCAAACTGGATATTACAAATCCGCGGGATCGTGAAGAGATTCCCAAATACGACTTTGATGTATTTGTTGCCAATGCTGCCATTAATGAACGAGGGCCAATCGCTGAAGTGCCGCTGGACCGCTTCCGTGCGATTTTCGAAGTGAATGTTTTCGCGACGCTTGAAACAGTCCAACTGGCGGCAAGAAAGCTTGTCGAAAAAAAGGGTGGGAAAATTGTGTTCATGAGTTCCATGGCTGGAATTATGTCGTCTCCATACGGCGGACCGTACGCAGCCACGAAACATGCGATTGAAGCTATCGCGCAAACACTGAAGCAGGAGCTTGAAGGATTTGGAGTGAAGGTTGCGACCATAAATCCCGGGGCGTTCAATACCGGCTTTAACGATCGAGCCGCAGAAGAACTTTGGAAATGGTACGATGAGGAAAAGAATTTTACGAAGAGAGAGGATTTGTTAAAGGCTGAAGAAGGTTTGGAAAATCAATTTGATCCTCAGGATATGATTGATAAAATGGTCGAAATCATCCCGGCTGACAAGCATTCATTCCGCATCGCCTACCCGGAGGAAACCAAAAAGCAAATGAAAGATACAGAAAAAAAGTGGTGGGAGATGGACATTTAACAAATTATTCTCATGAATCCCTTAAACGACAACGGGTTTTACGAGGATTATGGTAAAATTTAATGCGAAAGACAGGAGATAAAGTAAAGGCTCATGCTCCATACAGGGAGGAAAAAAGTATGGTTTATCAAGAAGGCCATTATATTAAAATTAACTCCGCCACCAACAAAAAAACTTCGGCTTTTTACATTAATTTTACCTGCAACCTTTGCAGTGAGAACTATGTAATTGGCTATGACAACAGCCGCTATGGGCAAATAGGCAGTTTTTCATGTAAATGCGGGGCTACCTATTATGTGAATGACTTGGATGGGTATTTGTCGCCCGTAACCGTATATTATAATAGCATTAGGGTTGCAGAGGTCCAGCCATACCCAGGAGATTAAAATTCTATATTCCTACCAATGCCTAACAATATAAAAAACTGCCAGTACTAGATGATAAAATAATTGAACCAATTAAATGAAGCTCCCGAACGGTGGAGTGAGTCGAATATAAGTGGATGGCCACTACTAAAGGGGACATAATTGGTTTTTCGAGTTCCTTTTCCACTTGAATTCAATGGCTCCCGTCTAATTACTAAATCCTTTGCGTATTTCCTTCATTAAAAGGTATTTTTCTCACTTGTTCCCCTTACGGTTTGTGTTATATTTTGGATATAGAGAGTAAAATACACGGTTGGGGGAAAAGGGATGAGAAAGCCGGTAATTGGGATTACTTCTGCCTATGTTAAACACAATGAAAATATGGAAGGCGCCTATGTCCATCATGATTATCACAAGGTAGTGGCCGCCAATGGGGGAATACCGATCATTCTTCCATACATCAGCCCGGAAATGGCGCTTGACATGCTCCCTCTGGTTGATGCGGTTATCCTCAGCGGCGGCGAGGATGTCAATCCGGATATGTATGGCCAGGAGCCGCACCGTAATTTGGGCCCTACCATTTTTGAACGGGACTTGGCCGAAATTGCCATCGCGAGGTATGCGATTGCACATGATATTCCGCTCCTCGGCGTTTGCAGGGGCAGCCAAATCCTGAACGTCGCCCTCGGCGGGACATTGATTCAGGACATTCCGAGCCAGGTGCCGGAATCCATCCAGCATGGGCAAAAGATTCCGAGGCACAAGGACTCACACTGGATTTCAGTCTCACCCGATAGCAGGCTGTTTCAAATCTTCGGTACCGACCGGGTTAGGGTGAACAGCATTCACCATCAGGCACTGGACATAGTGGCCAATGATTTACGCGTTGTGGCGCGGTCGGCGGATGGCATTGTGGAGGCGGTTGAATACGCGAAGCCTTCCAGATTTACGATTGGCGTCCAATGGCATCCGGAATCGCTCGCCCCAACCGATGAAGCCATGAACCGGCTATTCAAGGAATTTATCGCTTGCAGCGTGAAGGTTCCCGTTTTTTAAAAAAATAAAGTACAAAATCTCAGGAGACGGTATAAGGCCGTTTCCTGTTTTTATTTTCCTGAAAAGTGAAAGCAGGGGTCTCTCCTACATCTTTACAGGGCCTTAAGCCCTATTTTAGTGGGAAAAACCACCCGGAATTTTACTTTAAGATAGGATTTAATAAAATTATAGTAGAGGGCGATTAGCGGCCAATAGAATCTATAAATCTAGGAGGATCGGGATGTCAAACCGAGATATTAGAAAAAATGTTCAAGCCCGTTTAGTTATTAGGAGAGGCTGAAAATCACCATCATTAAATTTTCTGTCTTTTCTGATTTTAATCACTGAAATAAAGGATTTTCTAACTTCACTATAGAATAATAGATATAGATAGTATTTTTACTAGAAAGGCAGTCCTGTTTTTGTAACCTTTTTACCTAAGTCTGAATCAAATAAAATAAAGTGGATTTGTTGGAAAGGCCCTTATAGAGAAGCCGCTGTTGTTCGCTTGGGGCCGCTCGATCGGCTAATTCAGGTTTTTTCCTATGTACACTTGCTTAGGCTGCTTTGCACTAATTCTCTGGGAGGGAACAGGGATGAAGGATAAAATGAAAAGGTGCTTCAAATGCAAGAAATTGATTGCCAATTCGTCAAAGGTTTGTTTCCGTTGCGGAAGCATCAATCTGGAAAAAAAGACACTAACCGCAAATGGCTAAAGGTTTCCGGATGAAATGGGTGCTGGCAGTGGTGCTGGCCACTTTTGCCGGAGCAATTCTTTTCTCTAGCAAGATTTACTATCCGCCGCTTCCAATTCAACAAATGAGCAAGAAGGAAGTTATAGAAAAAGCGAATGGAATGGATGGCCAGATTGTAAGGCTATCAACTGAAAACAATTATGCATGGTATATTCTTCGAGGACGAAATATGGAAACAGCTGACCAGGCCATCATAGAGCTCGTCAATCGGTACGGCTGGACTTATTTCCAAAAGGAAGGAAGTGGCCTGTTTTTTGAAAAACAGGGAGATACTCTCATTCTCACAACTCAAAAATGGACTAGGGACTACACCTTGGTTAAAATCCCGGTCAGGTTCGACAAATAGCCCAACATAAAAAGCAGCCAATTTGCGAAAATTTGGCTGCTTTTTTGATATTCCAAAAAAGATTCAGACTGGCCTCTACTCCTTAACGACCGGAAGGACAACGTGGGATGGATACGTTTTGTTGCTAAGTATGGTTGCTATACCGCCAAGCTGGTTTAGAAGATTTGGTATAGGCGAAATGGAATGCGGGAAGTCGCTTGGACCGATGGCGACGCGGAGACTGTGCCCTTCTTTAATGACGAAATTAGAAGGGAAGATTTCAACGTTCAGTTCCATGACTTCCCCAGGGGTGACCTCCTTTACCATAGCCTTCGTGAAAGGGTGCCATGGCTGGATGTTTTGCCCATCCAAAAACCTGCTTTTCTTTTCATCCACTGCCCGATGGGAGGCGGCGAGCCAGCCTGCCGTTATTTCCTTCGAGCTTCCATCTGGCGCGACATCTGTCAGCCGGACAGACAGGACAAGTTCCCTGGCTGTTGTTTTTGCGAAGATGTTCGCGGCAATTGGCCCGGAAACCTTGAGGTCTGAACTGGCGGGTGCAGTCGTATAGGTGAGCTCGGTCAATTCTGTCAGGCGATTGTCCTTTGTACATGGAATGGCGCTTGGAGTACCAGCCATCCATTGGTTTGTGCTTCCAGAGCAAATCCCATTCAATGGCTGCTGGAACATCGACTTGGAAGGTTCAAGCAAGGCTGGTGTGTCTTTCGTTAGAAGATTTCCCGCCCGCAGGTAAAACTTCTCTGCTGCAGTTTTCTGATGTGGCCAGCCAGGCTGGACGATAAATTTGTCCTCTCCAATTACGTATTGTGTGACGTCCGGTATTTTGTTGATGTTCGTATTGATCCCCATCAAGTACTGATCGAACCACCTAAGCGCGACTTGATCGAGGGCAGGGACATTGCCATCAGGAAGGCCGCTCCCATAATCCCCGTGCGTCCAGTTCCCCATGAGCAGCTTTGTTGTGATGCCGTTGGCCCTTAGTTTTTCATAAAGAAGGGGCGTTCCCCGCTGGAATAAATCATGAAGGCCGCCTGTAAAAAATGCAGGTACGTTGATTCGGTCTGCCCCAGTGATTGGAGACCGCAGCCATGATTGCGGGCCGTCATACGCAAATTCCCCTCCAGTCAAGACGGAGCTTAGGGTACTGGCAGGAAACCCTGTCGTTTGCCCGGCATGGCTAATCAACAGGGTGGAAGCCATGATCGGCTCCGAAAGTGTGTAAGTTGGCGGAAGCAAACCACTTCCGGTTACAAGGCCAAGCCAGAGCGGAATGAATCCTGTATTAACGAGACCGCCCGACATCAGGATGTCCCGGTACATGTCCGCCATCGGGACAATCGGAAAAATAGCCTTCAAACCATCCGGCTGATGTGCGGCGGTTAGAAGCTGATTGATTGCCCTGTAGGATGAACCGTAAAGTCCGACTTTACCGGTACTCCACGGCTGGCGGGCCGCCCATTCGACAAGTTCTTTTCCATCGAGCTGTTCCGCTTCGCCAAAGGAGTCCCACGTGCCCTGGGATGTTCCGGTCCCCCGGACATCGACAACCATGTGGGCATAGCCGCGCTTAATAAAGTATTCGTTCAAATTTTCCTTATTGCTGACATTTTTATTATAAGGGGTTTGTGTAAGGATGACAGGGAATGGGCCTGGCCCGTCCGGGAGATGCACATCGGCCGCGAGGATGACCCCATCCCGCATCGTGATAAAGATGTCTTTTATTGTTTTATAGCCTGAGAATTGCTCTGGCCGGTCATATATTGTTTCTTCCCATTGCTGCAAAGGTGCAGGGGTCTTTTCGGGGGCAGTACTTTTCGAAGATGCTTTGCTAAGGGCTGGATTCACTAAAAGAGCCACCATGATCAGCAGTGAGATACAAGAGCGGATATATCTCCACCTCATTGGCCGAGCCTCCTTTTTGTAAGGGTTTACATTCATAGTAAACAACAAGGCCGGTTTGTTAGATACTGTAAAGGTACTAAATAGAAGGGTACTTATGGAGTATTTTGCAAATTTACACGCTGGTAGTGTAGAAATGTGGCGGGAAAAAATCGAAGAGGCCATGGGAAGTGGAATCACGTAAGGCAGAGGATCGTATCTCTTTTACAAAATAAAAGAGGCAGAGGATTCTGTCCCCTGCCTCACTTTAAATTAGATTGCTTTTTTCATACTAATGCTTTTTCCTTCTTTTCGGCGTTCCCTGTACTCAGCCGCCGCAGTGAACAGGACGTCTGTTGAAGAGTTGAGGGCTGTTTCAAAGGAGTCTTGGAGGACACCGATGATAAAGCCAACACCAACGATTTGCATGGCTATATCGTTTGGAATTCCGAACAAGCTTGCCGCGAGAGGAATCAGCAATAATGAACCGCCGGCTACTCCGGATGCGCCGCATGCGCAAATTGCTGCAACTACACTAAGAATGATCGCTGTTGGGATATCAACCTGAATTCCCAGTGTATGGACGGCCGCGAGTGTTAAAACGGAAATTGTTACAGCTGCACCAGCCATATTGACGGTTGCGCCCAGCGGAATAGAGACGGAATACGTATCCTTGTCCAATCCAAGCTTTTCACAAAGCCTCATATTAACAGGGATGTTGGCCGCGGAACTACGTGTAAAGAAGGCGGTAATCCCGCTTTCGCGTATACACTGGAAAACAAGCGGATATGGATTCATGCGCGCTGTAAAGTATACAATCAGCGGATTGACAACGAATGCGACGAACAGCATGCAGCCGATTAATACCGCCAACAGTTTGCCATAGCTTAACAAAGACTCAAGGCCACTTGTTGTGATTGACTCAATAACTAGGCCCATGATGCCGAGCGGAGCCAATTTGATTACCCATGTAACAACTTTTGTTATGGCATCAGAAAAATTGGAAATAAGTGTTTTGGTTGTATCCGGTGCATTGCGCAGGGCAATCCCCAGGACGATCGCCCAGGCAAGGATACCGATATAGTTCGCATTGAATATCGCTTTTACAGGATTGTCGACAACGTTCAGAAGCAAAGTCTTTAGGACTTCGACAACTCCACCCGGGGCCGATAAATCCTCCGCACCTTCTGCAAGAGTCAGGCTGACAGGGTAGGCAAAGCTGACAATAACCGCGATTAATCCAGCCAGAAAGGTTCCCAGAAGATAAAGGACAATGATTGATTTCATATTCGTTTGGTGGCCGCTCTTATGCTGCGCGATGGCCGACATGACCAGGAACAGGACCAAAATAGGCGCGATTGCTTTCAGGGCGCCTACAAATAATGAACCTAAAATAACTAAAGGCTTTGCTACGCTAGGAATCGCAACAGCCAGGATGATACCAACCACCAAACCGATGATGATTTGCTTGACCAGGCTTAATTGATTCCATTTCTTAAATAGACCTTTCATATTCTCCCCCCGTTTGTGCAAATTGACTTGATGCTTCTTGATGATAGCCTTTAAAGCTATCTGTGCATAACGTTAATTTAGAATATTATATTGAAAATTTAGATATATTACAATGAGTAAAATCACTTTGTCCGAAAGAAACATGGAAGTTAAACCTTTAATTTACAATTGTTCAATAAAAATCCATAAATATATTTGTAGATATTAAGATTCAAGAGCCTACCCTAGGTTCCTGAACCAGTTCATTTCTGTGCATATTTTATTATTTCAATATAAAAGAGAATGGCATTCATGTCATTTTCGAAGGCAGCATTCTCATTTGTTCCATGCATCCTTTTTAAGTTTTCAGAGGTGATTTAGACCGGAAGAAAACGGGAGGTACCTTTTGCCATACTTCCATAAGCAGGCAGTCTTAACATTTAATTGTTAAAATATTGTGTAAATTATATTTTTATAAAGAAGGGATTTTTCAGAGATTTGCCTAAATATCATTAAAGAGACAGTAGGATTAAGAATGGAGGGAATGAAGAATATGTCAAGTGCAGCTGGAACCTATATTGAGGTAGAACCGGGAGTGGAGTTGTTTGTCCAGGAGGCTGGGAGTGGGGATCCGATCGTTTTCATCCCAGGCTTTACGTTCACTACAGAAGTTTTTTCTGCGCAGATGGAGCATTTTTCAAAAACGAACCGCACCATTGTTTTTGATCCGAGGAGCCATGGGCGTTCTTCAATTACTCTTCATGGAAATGAGTATGTAACCCATGGATCCGATTTGGCCGCGCTCATGGCAGCATTGGAACTTGAGAATGTAACTCTTGTAGGCTGGTCGTTCGGATGTTTAACCATTTGGGAATATATCAGGCAGCATGGGACAGAAAATATCAAGTCATTAATTTTTGTAGATATGCCGCCAAAATCATTATCGATTAACCAGGAGACGGAATGGGTAGAGGGAACTCTCGATGATATTGGAGGAGCTTACAATGCATTCCTTAGGAATCCACAGGGGCAAAGGGAGTTTATCAGTGGCTATACAACCGGCGTAATGATTCAAAGGGAGTTAGGGGAAGAAGAACTGAACTGGATTGTTGAGCAATCAATGAAAACCCCCTATTATATAGCCGCTAATTTGTTTGCCAGCGGGATGTTCTCGGACTATCGCGAGGAAGCAAAACGTGCGAGCAGCTCTGTTCCCACTCTCAACATTGTTGCTGAGCATTGGGGAGATAAGGCAGCTGAATACCTTCTAAAGCTAACTCCAAATGCCAATGTCAAGGTTCTTGGAGGGCACATGATGTTTTGGGAACATAGCGAGAAGTTTAACGAAATCGTTACCCAGTTCCTTAGCGGCCAAAAGTGAGGAGAGGGACGTTCCTATCGGCTATTGGAAGTGAAGATGTGCAGGAGGCAGTGTTGCCTCCTGTTTTTTTCAAACTGGGGCAAATTCGCTTTTGAAAAAATCATTACCAAAATTACATTGAGCGGGAAATCCTCGGCTTGTCAGATGAAACATTAAAGGATAGGAATCTTGGAACGAGAATTAATACAGTAAACAAGCGGGGAGGAAGAAGCTGTGTCGTTTCTTGAGTATAAAGATTATGATGGACTTGGGTTGGCCGAACTTGTAAAAAAGAAAGAAATTCACCCAAGGGAGTTGGTGGAGGAAGCAATAAAAAAGATTGAAATGCTGAATCCCAGTTTGAATGCGGTCATCAACAAAATGTATGAAAAGGGCCGTTTGGCGGCAGAGAAGGCGAGCGATGATGGTGCCTTTGCGGGGGTTCCAATGCTCATGAAGGATATTACACAGGAAATAGAAGGGGAGCCGTTGACTTCGG
Source organism: Neobacillus sp. YIM B06451 (assembly GCF_032667185.1). NCBI lineage: Bacteria > Bacillati > Bacillota > Bacilli > Caryophanales > Bacillaceae > Neobacillus > Neobacillus sp. YIM B06451. The sequence continues at coordinate 49,798 of NZ_JAVFKJ010000001.1, forward strand.
GCTCCAGCTCGCTGCAGAGCAATAGGGCAAAACAGGATTCGGCTTTTGTCCGAAAGGTTAGGGAAACAGGGGCAATTTTCCTGGGGCAGACGAATGTTCCGGAATTCGCATTGATGGGGATAACGGAACCTGCCCATTATGGGCCGACTCGAAATCCCTGGAATGAAAACCACACTCCGGGCGGATCGAGCGGAGGGTCGGCGGCAGCGGTTGCTTCGGGAATGGTTCCTATTGCGGGAGCGAATGACGGAGGAGGGTCGATTCGAATCCCCGCTTCCTATTGCGGTTTGTTCGGAATGAAGCCTACAAGAGGAAGAACGCCTGTAGGGCCATCTTTCGGAAGGCATTGGCAAGGTGCATCAGTCGACCACATACTGACCAAATCAGTAAGAGACAGTGCAGCTATGCTGGACGAACTTGCTGTTAATGAAAAAGGGGCGGCTTTCCTTGCACCTCCATATAAGGGCTCTTACCTTGAAGAGGTTGGCATTTCGCTTGAAAAGGGGAGGCGAATTGCCTTTTCAGTCCGCTCGCCAATTGGCACGGAGGTCGATCCGGAATGCAAGGAAGCAGTTTATAAAACTGCAAAGCTGTTAGAAGAAATGGGGCATCATGTAGAGGAAGTGGATGCACCGGTCAATGGGAAAAAAATCGCAAACAGTTATTTAACCCTATATTTCGGTGAAGTTGCAGCAACACTGGCTTCCCTTGAAGATACACTCGGCAGAAGAGCGAGGTTCGGAGATGTCGAACCAACCACTTGGCTGCTTGGGCTTATAGGAAAAGCCACATCCGCTGAAGATTTTGTTCTTGGACTCAGGGAATGGGATCGGGCGGCATATCAGATGGAAGAATTCCATGAAACCTATGACTTTTACATAACTCCAACGACAGCGTTTCCACCGGCAAAAATAGGCGAATTGGAGCCCGGGCCCACTGAAAGGATGGCGATTCAGATAGTTGGGAGGTCCGGAATGGGAGGGGTCCTCAAAAAAATAGGGATTGTCGACCAGCTTGCCGAGAAAAGCCTGATGAGGACCCCTTTTACCCAACTGGCAAATTTAACTGGCCAGCCTGCAATGTCCGTACCGATGCACATGACAGAAAACGGTCTACCATGCGGCGTTCAATTTATGGCGGCCAAAGGAAAAGAAGACATTCTATTCCGGCTAGCCGGCCAACTCGAGCAAACGAGCCAATGGATAAGCTTGAAGTGAATGCGGTTAAGTGAGGGAGGGGGGGTTCCTCTTCTTCACTTAATCGCCTTTTAAGGTACAAAATCAGGCCGTCCGCTTTGCAATTCTTCTGTAAGTACCATTTCTCCTCCAATGGCTTCGATTGCGGCGCCAATCGACTGGAGCCAATCACCAGTGATGGCAATTCGCTGGGCCTCTGGCAGAACACCTGGTGCACGAAGCGTTACTTCTTTTGTTACACCTATCGACTCCACAATTTGCCCAATCATCTGGAACACAACCCCGGTAGCCAGTGTTTGCTCTCCTTCAGTTTTATCGCTTATAGATAATAGTTTTAAAACGAGTATGGCTTCCATTATCTGCCCGATTGCCTGGATCCAAATTGAGATTGCGATTTGCTTTTCAAGAGTTAATTTAAGCTCCTCAAGTTCTTTCTCCTGAACATTCTTTTCTTTCTGTTTTGTTGACTTGGCATACTCCATTTAAGACACCGCCCCGGCAATGATACTTTCAATGTATTCAACAGGGGTCTGATTTGTTTGAACGTTAAGTGATATTCTGGTTCGGTAATCTATTCGAAAAACTTTTACCCAATAAAAAAGTGAAGCCGAAATGGCTTCACTCCTTATCGTTCACAGGCGTAGTTGTCTTTGTCCCTGTCCATTTTTGCCTGATAGGCTGGATGCGTTGATGGCACGCCGTTCGGATACTTTTTCCTTAACTCAGTACAGTTTTTGAAAAACTCGGTTTTCGTTCCGGCGGGTGGTGTCGTTGTAGTTGATTTAGCAGGCTGGGAGGCAGCCGGCTTAGGTTGTGAAGTGCCTTGAGCTGATGGTTTCGGATCAAGGTCGCCTTTCGTTGTCCCGTTCGGCCCATATGCCCATAGTCCCTTGTTGTTTTGGCGCGCCTCCCGTGCAAACTTCACGAAGTAATTGCTGTATTTGACATCGGGAGGGTAAGTGGAAGGTTCCGCGTACCCGTTCAGGACGAGCTCGGCATTGAACATTTTTGCGCGAATTTCCTTTTCATCCATGTCATTCGTTGGGACAGCAAGCCAGATGATGCGGAGCTGGCGTCCGTACCGGTCCGTATCGCTCACATCTTTTTGGATCCAGATTTGTTTCCCATTTAATCTCGATTTCGTATAATCGCTTGCTTCCTTGCCGTAGGGTTCGTGCCTAGTCGTTGATTCCGGCGTATTCACTCCGACGAAGCGGATTTTTCTGCCGTCGGTTGTATGGATTGTATCCCCGTCGACTACACGGCCAACCGTAACCTTTTCAAGTGCAAGGGCGGCAACGAGCGCATTAGTTTTTTCTTCCTGCTTGGCTTTTGCCTCAGCTTCAGCTTTACGTTTCGCTTCCGCTTCAGCCTTTGCTTTTTCCTCGGCCTGTTTTTTCGCTTCTGCTTCAGCTTTTGCTTTATCTTCAGCTAGTTTTTTTTCCTCAGCTTCAGCTTTTGCTTTCTCTGCTTCCTCTTTGGCCTTTTCCTCAGCGGCTTGTTTTGCTAAAAGTTCTTCCTTGGCCTTTTCGTCCGCTTTCTCTTTATCTATAGCGGCTTTCTTTTCGCCAGCATTTTTGTCAACTTTTACAGCTGGCTTGGAAGAGGCTTGGCCCTCGGTCGCCTCGGCAAATGTTCCTACCAGAATAAAGGTCAAAACAACTCCCGCTGTCAGGAACAACCAAGGTTTTTTAAAATAAACCTTGCCCTTTGACTTCTGGTGGCTCAGCCAAAAACCTGCCCCGTAAACAGCCACGCCAATCAAGGCGATTGGTGCCGCAGTCGTTAGGATCAACAAAAACAACAGCAGCAAAATCATCATAATGGTCTTAATAAGCTTCAACTTCTCTTTCCCCCTAATAATCATTCGCTACCAATTATACCAATATTTTTAAGTTGGATATGATGGTATTTAATGGCTTATAGGGAAATAAGTTACTTTGCCAAGCAACAGTGGAGCGATGAAAAATCTTATTAATAGAAAGAATCACTTTAAACCGGCAATGGAATCGCGATATTTTTTTAAAAAGGAAGGGTCTAACAAGCGTTTTGTTGAACTTAAATAATGAAACGCCAATGGAATGGAGGAAAGTAACTTCATGCTGCAATCAGACTATGCAAGAGCAAAATGGAACAAGAAGCATAAAGAACGGCTGGCGGACATGTCCGACCCTTTGCCGAATGAACGGTTGAAAAACCTTTCTCCAACTGTACAGGGAGGGACTGCCATTGACCTCGCATGCGGCTTAGGCGGGAATAGCTTGTACTTGGCAGAACAGGGTTTCGTGGTTGAGGCAGTCGATATTTCGGAAACAGCAATTGAGTTTGTGCGGGAGCTCGCTGTGAAGAGGAGATTAAATATCAATGCCTCGGTTATGGACCTGACTGATTCGGAAAATCTTCCATTTAAAAATGGCGCGTATGACCTTATTGTGATTGCGAATTATTTGGACCGTTCCTTGTTTCCTTATGTTAAGCGCCTTTTGAAGGAAGGAGGCCATTTCTTTATGGAGACGTATTATAATTCTCCTAATAAGGAAGGGGGGAAGGTTTCAGAACGATTCCGGCTCAAGCCGAATGAACTGCTGGAGCAGTTTTGGGAGTGGGAGGTTCTCTTTTTTGAAGAAAATGAACAGGAAGGGCGGCAAATCATTTTTTGCAGAAAGCCCGGTTTGTTAGAATGAAATTTACTACATATAGGGAGGATGGTTGGGAATGGCACGTAAGACGCGGCTTGGAAGGACGGAATTAGAGGTGAATCCGATTGGCATGGGAACGAATGCGGTCGGGGGGCATAATATTTATCCGAATATCGATGAAATGGCAAGCTATGACATGATCCGGGCCGGTTTGGAAAATGGCCTTAATTTTTTCGATACTGCATACTATTACGGATTGGGGCGGTCCGAGGAAATTATCGGACAGGTGGTAAAAGAGGCCGGTAAACGTTCGGAAGCGGTCATTGCCACAAAAGCTTCCTATACATTTGTCGGGAATGAAGTTGTTCATAACAATGACCCGGCATTTTTGACCCGTTCCGTCGAGGAAAGCCTTAACCGTCTTCAGTCGGACTATATCGATTTGTTTTATATTCATTTTCCGGATAAGAATACGCCAAAGGATGAGGCGGTCGGAGCGTTGAAGCGTCTGAAGGACGAAGGGAAAATCCGTGCGATCGGTGTCTCCAACTTTTCGCTTGAGCAGTTGAAGGAAGCAAATAAGGATGGCTACATCGATGTTTATCAGGGCGAATATAATTTGCTGAACCGCAGTGCCGAGCAGGACTTATTTCCATATTTCCGCGAAAAAAATATTTCATTTATCCCTTATTTCCCGCTAGCAAAAGGGCTTTTGACCGGGAAGTACGACATGAATACAAACCTTGAAGGGAAGCGCGGGAAGTTTTTCCAAAAGGAAACCTTTGAGGCAGCTTTGGAAAAAGTAGAAAAAGTAAGGGAAATCGCTGAGCAAAAAGGCGCGGATATTGCAAATGTCGTCCTCGCCTGGTATTTGACACGCGATGTCATTGATGCGATCATCCCGGGAGCAAAACGGCCAGAACAAGTAATGAATAACTTGAAAACGCTGGATGTCAATTTGACGGAAGATGAAATACGCCAAATCGACCTTGCGTTTAGGGAGTAGGTTAAAGAGCTTTAGCTTAAATCCTGACACTATTTCAGGCTTCAAGGCTGGAGCACCCAATTGTACCTTGGATAAAACGTAAAAAGGAAGGCCTTTAAAAAGCCTTCCTTTAAAAATTAAGCTGATGCCGGTTTGAAGTTAATATGCAATTCGAGAAGTGTTTTGCTTGCCGCGGCAATTGCCTGATTTTGGGCATTTATTTTCGCATAAACCGCCAATGAAGCTTCTGTATTCCCTTGTTTTTTTACATATTCATCGAGTTGCTTTTTCAGTCCTGCAAGCTGGACGGAGCTTGTGGCAAGTTCGCCCGTCATGCTCACGTAAAATTCCGCTTCTGCTTTTGCCGTAACAGGAGTGGCTGCCGCTTTTGCATAAAAGTCGACGATTGCTTTCGTAGTTGCAGCCACTTTTGCTTCGGCTTTGGCCACCTCGCCGGAGATCACGGCTACTTGTTTCGCTGCTTCAGCCTTCAGGTACTGGCTATGCAATTCGTCCAGCTTCTTTTTCAAAGCGGCATTCGCCGATGTTTGGACGGTGATTTTTCCATAAATGGCAACTGTGGCATCGGTTTTTCCGTTTAGTTTGACGTGAGCGTCAAGCTGCTTTTTTAAAGAAGACAAGAGGACCGCATGCGCAGTAATTTCCCCTGCCGACTTTTTATAAAAATCCGCCTCTTCTTTTGCGGTTACCGCAGTGGTTGCCGCTTTCGCATAAAAATCCGTAATATTCTTTGAAGTGGCTGCCAGGTTTGCTTCGGCCTTCACTAGGGCTTCATTGAAGGAGGCGAGCTGCTTGGCGGCTTCCTTTTGAAGGAACTGGCTGTGCAAGTTATCAAGGTTCTTTTTTGCTACGGCAATTGCATCATTTTGGACGGTAATTCTTGCATAGAGGGCTATCGTTACATCTGTTTTCCCATATACTTTCACTAGTCCATCGAGCTGCTTTTTCGCATTTGCGAGCTCTTTTGACGCGGAACCTAAATCAGTTGATGTTTTCTTATAGAACTCCATCTCAGCTTGAGCCGTAACGGGAGTGGTTGCCGCTTTCGCATAAAAATCGGCTGTTGCCTTTGAGAGTGCGGCCACTTTTGCCTCAGCTTTTACGACGCTATCCTGAATGGAAGCCATCAGTTTGGCTACATCAATTTGTTTTTGCTTCTGGACAAATTGGTTGTGCAAATCGGCAAGCTTTTTTTGTTCCTGGGAGATGACATTTGTTTGCGCTGTAATTTTAGCGTAGGCCGCGATGACTGATTCCGTTTTTCCATATTTTTTGGCCACCTGGTCGACCTGTTTTTTGAACGCTTTCAGCTGGTTGCTGTTTGCCTTCAATTTGCCCGATGTGCTTGAGTAAAATTCAGCTTCTGCTTTAGCCGAAATTGTACCGGTTGCCGCTTTCGCATATAGCTCGGCCGTAGCTTTTGCCAGTTTGCTCGTGCTTGCTTCTACCTTGGCAATATTCTTAAGTATGGATGCAAGGCGCTTTTTTGCTTCTTTATCCTTGGCAGACGCCTTTACCGAGACAGAAGCTGAAACCTTTACTTCGGATTTGTGTCCCACGGTAGTGGCCGAAACGTTTCCTGCTGCAGAGGAGAATGCCAATCCAAGAGCAAGGGCTGGTACTGCAATCTTCAATGACTTTTTCAAATGTAAAACCCCCTAACTGAATTTACCATACGTTTCGGTGGGTGGAATTTCTTTTTGTGGGTAAATCTGAGAAAAAGATGCATTTTGTGGAAAATAATTTTCGCTATAATTTTGTAGCAATTTTAGACACCATCCCGTAAAAAATGACTTTCTTGGGACGCTAGCCTCAGAAAGCAAAACAGCAATATCGACGCGGAATGAAGGGTATACTAAATTTGATGGTTTTTTAAAAAAAAGGGGGGAGGGGCCACTATGGGAATTGTCATCGTGGATATATGCCAAAGCAACAGCATCAATGTGCTTGATATTGAAACGATCCTCGAATCGGAATACCCGGAAGTGTCCGTTCTCCAGAATGATTGCCTGTCGTTTTGCGGGATGTGTGCGAGAAGCCCGTTTGCGATTGTGAATGGGAAGAGGGTTTTTGCGAAAACCCCCGAGGAGTGCCTGGAAAAAATCCGAAAGCAGATTGAAAAGGAGCTTGCGATTTTTGAATAAAGCTTCACATCAGGATAGTCTTCCGAACAGGTGGCAAACCTTCGCGAACAAGGAAAAGCTCTCGGAAAATCCGCAAATATTTCGAAAAAAACTGGCGAATAACGGGCCATATTGAAAAAAAGAGGATTTTTTTATACAATGTTTTTATGCCTTTTGGTATAAAAATGTCCAGACGCTGACTATTAGCGTTATTAGATAGACTACTTAGATTGGAGTAAGGAAAATGACAAATTCACACCCATATAGAGTTTTGCTCTATTATAAATATGTGCACATTGACAATCCTGAGGAATTTGCCGACCAGCATCTGGCGTTCTGCAAGGAGCTTGGCCTGAAGGGACGTATCCTTGTTGCCGAGGAAGGCATCAACGGCACGGTTTCCGGTACGGTTGAACAAACCGATGCATATATGAAGGCGATGCGGGGAGACGAGCGCTTTGCCGATATGGTTTTCAAAATTGACGAATCGGATACACATGCGTTTAAGAAAATGCACGTCCGCCCGCGGGCCGAGCTCGTTACCCTGAGGCTCGAAGACGATGTCGACCCAAATGAACTAACCGGGAATTATTTGGAACCGAAGGAATTTTTTAAAGCGATGCAGGATCCGGAAACAGTTGTAATCGATGCCCGGAATGATTACGAGTATGACCTGGGCCATTTCCGCGGCGCCATTCGCCCTGACATCAAGGCGTTCCGCGATCTTCCTGACTGGATCAGGGAAAACAAGGATCAGTTCGAAGGCAAGAAAATCCTTACTTATTGCACAGGAGGCATCCGCTGCGAAAAATTCTCAGGTTGGCTGAAGAAGGAAGGCTTTGAAGATGTCAGCCAGCTTCATGGCGGGATTGCGACCTATGGAAAAGACCCTGAGGTGAAGGGGCAGCTGTGGGACGGAAAAATGTATGTCTTTGACGAAAGGATTTCCGTGCCGATTAACCAGGTTGAACATGTTGTTGTCGGGAAGGATTATTTTACTGGCGAACCATGTGAGCGCTATGTAAACTGCGCCAACCCTGAATGCAACAAGCAAATCCTATGCTCCGAGGAAAACGAGCACAAGTATATGCGCGGATGTACGCACGAGTGCCGTGTTCATCCACGGAACCTTTATGTAAAAGAACATGGTTTAACCGAAACGGAAGTTGCCGAGCGCTTAAAAGAGCTTGGTGAAGAAGCGCCGGTCCACCATGCAGGTGAATAAAAAAACAAAGGGACGAACCTTTAACGGGTTTGTCCCTTTTTAAAGGGATAGGATATAAAATTCGTTCAGCCGCAAAAGCGGGTTTTGGTTCGGCTATATCATCCAATCGATTCAAGAATCTCGTTCGTTGTGGTGATGGTCGCAAACTCCTTATGAAGCATCGCCAATTCGATTTTATGAAGTTCTTCGGCGGGATGCCTTACGTTGTCGGGGCCGGTAATTTCGAACGCTGCGGTTGCATCCGAAACGAGGAAGTTCGAATACCCTAAATTGCCGGCCATCCTTGTTGTCGTTGAAACGCAATGTTGGGTCGAAAAGCCGGTAATCACAAGCGTTTTAATCTGATGCCCTTTTAAAAATTCCTCCAAAGGAGTCCCGATGAACGCGCTGTTGACATTTTTCGTGAACACCGTTTCGCCTTTAAGCGGCCGGAGGGGCTCCTTTATTTCAATATTGATGCCATTTTTATAGTTCAGCGGCGAGTCGGGCAGCAGGGAGAGGTGCTGCGAGTAAACGACAATCCATTCCCGCTTCCTCCATTCTGCCAGAAGCCTATAAATATTTTCCTCTGCCTCGGGATTGTTCCGCTCTCCCCAATAAGGGTCGTCAAAACCCTTCTGGACGTCGAGGATGAGCAGAGCCGGTTTATCGAATAGTTGTCGCAAAAAAGTTCCTCCTTATTAATGTTTCTCTGCAATATAGGTTTCCTCCGGCCACAAAAAACATGCCCAAGAGGCATGCTGAATGTTATTCTTCACCCTCAACCTTCACTTTTTCCCTGCTTTTTAAAAAATGATGGAAGGGACAGCTTCCAGGACTTGATTCGTCATCCCTGAGGAAGTATTGTTTCCATTCAAAATTGTTTTCATTTCCGTACGTATTCAAATCCGGATGTATCGGAGCGCGATCATAAGCGGCAAGACGTTTCCGGATATCCGCCTTGAATTTCGCGGCGCGAGCCTCCACCGAATTAAATTCCACCAGAACGGACCTCGGTGTTATGGCGAGCATTAGATAAGGAAAATGCCTGCTTTGCCTCTGTTGGTGCGCGGGAGTTCCGCAGTATACGAAAAACTGCTCTCCATTAAAACAGTACTCCCATAATGGATTCCCGGCATCCACAGGTATATGGGCCGGCCATTTGGCAGAGTCAAGCCGGGAGCACTCCTTCAATTGTTCCCAAAAGAACTGCTCATATTGTGCAACACTTAAAATATCCTGGTCAGTATCTTTATAAAATAGAACGAGGGAAGTATAGTTTCCGTACTCCCTGTATCTCCTAGCATATTCTCCTAGTGTTAGTGCCAGTTTGGCAGTTGAATCGGCCTCCTTGGGGTGAGGCAGAAATTGAAATCTGAAGTGCCCGAGGTGCTGGCCAATGGTAGCTGGTATGCAAGGAAATGGCCTTTCCTTATGGCTTACTTTTTCCGAAAATTTCTGTACTGCATCCTTTTTCCATAGCTCCATCTCCAGCCCTGCGACTTCCTCTTGCTTATATAAACCCATATACGGCCCTCCTCTCCCCATTAGAGTATTCAGAGATCTTTTCGGAGTGAGTCGGGGCTTCTTTAAAAAAGCATTAGTAAAGGAAAGTATGAACTTTAAAGGAGATTAGCAAAGGAAGCAGCCTAGGCCGGATGCAGCGGCAAGTTGGAGGCCTACACATGGGTTTTTATACTTATTAGTTGAAAAAGTAAGAAGACAGTTTTATAATCAAATCGTACTATTATTACATAGAGGGGGATTTGGAAAATGGCTAAATACGAACTACCTGCATTGCCTTATGCAAGCGACGCGCTTGAGCCCCATATCGATGCGCAAACAATGGAAATCCACCATGATCGCCACCATGCGACATATGTGAACAACCTGAACGCGGCGCTTGAGGGCCATGATGATCTTTCCGGTAAAACAATCGAGGAGCTAATCGCGAATCTTGATGCGGTTCCAGAAAACATCCGCACTGCTGTACGCAACAACGGCGGCGGCCACGCGAACCACAGCCTGTTCTGGACACTTCTTTCGCCAAATGGCGGCGGCGCTCCGACTGGCGAAGTTGCGAATGCAATCAATGAAGCATTCGGAAGCTATGATAAATTCAAAGAAGAGTTCACGAAAGCTGCAACAACCCGTTTTGGTTCTGGTTGGGCTTGGCTAGTTGTCGATAACGGCAAATTGGCTGTGACAAGCACGCCAAACCAAGACAGCCCGCTCATGGAAGGCAAGACTCCAATCCTCGGACTTGACGTTTGGGAGCATGCTTATTACCTGAAATATCAAAACAAACGCCCTGATTACATCGGAGCATTCTTCAATGTGATCAACTGGGAGGAAGTGAACAAGCTTTATTCCGCGGCGAAATAAGTAACAACAAAAAAACACTTTTAGGACGGGGATCTCCCTTCTAAAAGTGTTTTTTTATTTATTTACGGTAAACCCGATTCTAAATCGGCAGTGGTCATCCTCGTCCGCTTTGCAGCTAATCCGGTTGATGTTTTCCGTCTTAAGGACATTCTTCAGCATTTGTGTTTCGCACTTGCAGGCTGTCTTATATTGGTTGGCAACCGCAAGGATGGGGCAGTTGTATTCGACCAGCTCGTACGTGTGATCGTCAATTTTTGTGGCTGCGGCCATATAGCCTTTTTCATTTTGAAGGCTGACAATTTCCTTAATTTTATCCGGATTCGATTTCTCGCCGATTTTCCGCGAATACTCATCTGTCAGGCGTTTCTCCCTTTTTTGGAAAAGATCTTTTACGGCGTCTTCCCCGTATAATTCCTGGATATCCTGAAGGAATTCAAGGGTAATCCCTTCATAATTTTTAGGGAATAGAGCTTCTCCTTTAGCTGACAAAGAATAGATTTGTAGCGGCCTGCCCATCGGCTGCCTAGCCTCGCGTGAATTGACCAACCCATCCGTTTCAAGGACATTCAGATGCTTCCGAATTGCCATATGGGTGATATTCAGATGGTTTGTAAGAGATACGACCGTCATGCTGGTTTCCTTCTTTAATAATTCAAGAATTCTTTCCTTAGTGGGTTTCCTTAGCTCCGCCATCCTCATCACCCCTTCCTGTTAAAAACCGCAGACCGGCTCGCTGGGTACGGTTAAAATCAACTAATTATACATTAAAGTATAAAAAATGGAAAGGCAATGGGAAATGGGGCCTGAATCGAAGCCTTTCTACTATTGCGGGCAATTTTTGATTTTCAGTTGTTTTATGTATTTAGGCAGTCGAAATAATATTGACAAATGGAAGAACGTTTATTAATTTCAGAAAAGGAGGATAATTCGGAAATCTCTTTGTGATACTTCCAAGTCTTAACGGGTTATTGGGTAGAACCGATTCCGGACTCCTTTTTATAAGCTTAAGAGAACGCTTTTAAAAGAAAAACAAAGGAGATGAGAATGTATGCTTTTATCCATTCCGAAATCAGAGATTCTTGAAAGGCAGCGGAAGTTTATCACGGAGCTTGGCCAGAGGAAAGCGGATTGCGCAATTTTGTTCAGCGTGACGGATATTTTTTATTTGACGAACTTCCACTTTCACCCAACCGAGAGGCCGATCGGCTTTTTTGTGGACCCGAACCATAAGACACATCTGTTTGTCCCGGCACTCGAGCATGAGCATGCGGAGGAGTTTGCAGTTGTTGACCATGTCCATTCATATCCTGAATATCCGGGGCTTCGCCATCCGATGGAGTATTTAAAGGATGCCCTTACGGAAGCTGGTATTACCGGAAAGGCTGTAGGCTATGACGCAATTGGCTATGGATCATCGATGGGGTATCGCGGGCCGGCAGTAAGCGATTTCCTCGAAGCGGAATTTGTCTCCTTGAAAGGCCTTGTGGAAGAGATGAGGTTCATCAAGTCCCCGGCCGAAATAGAATTGATCAAGGAATCGTGCCGTTGGGGGAATCTCGCCCACCGCCTTCTGCAAAAATATTCAAAGCCGGGATTGAGTGAAATCGAGATTACGAGCAAGGCGTCCACTGAAGCAACAATGGCAATGATTGAAACGCTAGGGAAAGACTACCGCCCTCATGGAAGGACGGCTTACGCCATTTTCCGCGGCCAGGTAGGGGAAATGTCAGCCTTCCCTCACGCCGTGACCCAAAACCTTATTTTGAAAAAAGGCGATACACTTGTAACCGGAGCTGCGGCGGATGTTTGGGGCTACCACAGTGAGTTGGAAAGAACGATGTTTGTCCAGGAAGCGAGCAAAGAGCAGGAAAAATATTTTCACATCATGTACGATGCCCAGGAGGTCGCATTCGCCGCAATCAAGCCTGGCGAACCGTGTTCCGTTGTCGAACAGGCCGTTCAAAAGTTCTGGAAGGAGTCGGGGGTCGAGCATCTTGTCCAACACCATACGGGACATGCAATAGGGCTTTTGGGACACGAAGCGCCATTTTTTGATCTAGGCGACCAGACGATCATGCAGCCGGGAATGGTATTTACTGTAGAACCGGGAATTTATGTCAGGGGCCTCGGCGGGTTCAGGCATTCCGACACCGTCCACGTAACCGAAAACGGCATGGAAATGCTGACTTATTATCCAAGGGACTTCGCATCGATGATTTGCTATTAAACTGCATTTTTGTGGAGGAGAGGATCTTGAAGATTTCTCTCTTTCTTTTTGGCGGGTAAACTTTTTGGAAATGTGTTTGGCGAAATAGAAGTGCCTAAAGGACAAAGATTAGCAGAAATCCCGAAAAGATGTCGCACCAAATCCCGTTGAGTGACATTGATTGGGCAAAATCCGAAAAGGAAGTCACTCAAATCGCGTTGAGTGACATTGATTAGGAAAAATCAGGAAAGGAAGTCACTCAAATCGCGTTGAGTGACATTGATTAGGAAAAATCAGGAAAGGAAGTCACTCAAATCGCGTTGAGTGACATTGATTGGGCAAAATCCGAAAAGGAAGTCACTCAAATCCCGTTAAGTGACATTGTACGGGTAAAATTAAAAAAGGAAGTCACTCAAAACGCGTTGAGTGACATTGATTGGGCAAAACCTGAAAAGGAAGTCACTCAAACCCCGTTGAGTGACATTGATTAGGAAAAATCAGGAAAGGAAGTCACTCAAACCCCGTTGAGTGACTTTGTTTGGGCAAAATCCAGAAAGGAAGTCGCTCAAATCCCGTTGTGTGACATTGTACGAGTAAAGTCCAGAAAGGAAGTCACTCAAAACGCGTTGAGTGACATTGTTTAGGCAAAATCCAGAAAGGAAGTCATTCAAAACGCGTTGAGTGACATTGTTTAGGCAAAATCCAGAAAGGAAGTCACTCAAATCGGGATAAGTGACTTTGTTTGGGCAAAATCCGAAAAGGAAGTCACACAAATCCAGATAAGTGACTTTGTTTGGGCAAAACTCAGAAAGGAAGTCACTCAAACCAGGATGAGTGACATTGTTTGGGCAAAATTCGAAAAGGAAGTCACTCAAATCCAGATGAGTGACATTATTCGAGTAAAATCCGAAAAGGAAGTCACTCACATCCAGATGAGTGACATTGTTCGAGTAACATCCGAAAAGGAAGTCACTCAAATCCTGATAAGTGACATTGTTTAGGCAAAATCCAGAAAGGAAGTCATTCAAAACGCGTTGAGTGACATTGTTTAGGCAAAATTCGAAAAGGAAGTCACTCAAATCCAGATGAGTGACATTGTTCGAGTAAAATCCGAAAAGGAAGTCACTCAAATCCAGATAAGTGACATTGTTTAGGCAAAATCCAGAAAGGAAGTCACTCAAATCCAGATGAGTGATATTGATTTGGCAAAATTCGAAAAGGAAGTCACTGAAATAAGGGATTTTAAAAAAACTATACATAATCCAAAAGCATTGTTGTTTAATTTTCTGAATTATCGGAGTATAGTTAAAGTTGTTAGCCTATGACAACACGGGAGGTAGGAAAAATGGCAAAAGAGTTGAAGCTGGCCGAGGAAAATCCAGTTGAGCTGATTTCCGAACATGTAAAAGGCATTTATGAATCGCTTGTCAAAGATGCATTCGTTCAGCAAGGGTTGGATTTCCTGGAGCAGGATAATGATTATACGACAAGCGAGCAAATTTCAATAACTGAGATTCCGGCACCTACGTTCGATGAGTCGGTCCGCGGATTGGACTACAAACGGAGATTAATCGGGTACGGCCTTCAAAATGTCACGACTGACAAACAAGGGAACGTATTTGGCATCCGGAAAGGGAGCGGCAATGGGCCGACGCTTGTTGTGTGCGCCCATCTTGACACCGTTTTTCCTGAAGGGACCGATGTGAAGGCGAAGCAGCGGGATGGAAGGATTTATGCGCCGGGCATTGCCGATGATGGGCGCGGGCTTGCCGCAGTCCTGACATTGCTCCGGGCTTTTGAAAAATCAGGCATACATACTGTTGGGGACATCCTATTTGGCGCAACCGTTGGGGAAGAAGGCCTTGGTGACCTGAACGGAGTCAAAGCATTGTTTGAAAATAACAACGGTATTGATGGTTTCATTTCAATCGAGCCGGGCAGCCCCGAACGGATTACGTATCTTGGCACCGGAAGCCGGCGCTATCATATAACGTATACTGGTCCAGGCGGGCACAGCTTCGGGGATTTTGGAAAGCCAAGCGCAATCCATGCCTTGGGTCGAGCGATTGCGGGGATTAGTGATATCGAGACCCCTGCTGAACCGAAAACGACATTTACCGTTGGGACGATTAATGGAGGAACATCGGTCAATACGATTTCAGCAAGCGCCGACATGCTCCTTGATTTACGTTCTGTATCACCTGATGCCCTTGCCGAGGTTGAGGAGAAGGCACTTGGAATTGTAAGGGAAGCGGCTGAGGCGGAAAACAGGCGTTGGGATACCGACTCAATTAGGGTAGATATTAAGCTTGTCGGGGATAGGCCCGCTGGTTCGCAGCCCGAGGACAGCAGGATCGTTCAGGCGGCAATGGCTGCATCCTCCGCGCTTGGATTTGATCCTATATTGAACGGACCGGTGAGCACGGATTCCAATGTCCCGATCAGCCTTGACATCCCGGCGGTTACACTCGGCGGGGGAGGAGCCTTCGGCGGCTGCCATACCCTAGAGGAATATTACGAGCCAACCGGCGCATTTCAAGGAGTGCAAAATATCTTTTTAACTATACTCGGTCTTGTCGGCGTCGAAGGGGTAAGCCAGCCTCTTTTACCAAAGCGGTGATAGGAGGGGGAGACGGATTAATCGCCGCCTCTCCTTTTTCCATTTTGAGTCCACCGATGATTCTATCAACCAAATCATTTTTAAAAGAACATTTAGAAAACTAGAAGGAATTAGTGCTTCGGGTGTCGAAATATTTATTTACATATTTTTAAAAGGGGGCAGGTTTATGGCCAGGCTACAGTTGGAGGATTTGAAAAACTATACGAAGGAGCAGGTGCCGGGGGCGGTTGATCTTTTAAAAGAGTATTTGAGGCTGCCAACGATTTCTGCCAAAAAAAAAGCGATTCCTGAAACGGTTGCTTTTGTTGTGAATATGATCCAGGATGCGGGTGGTGAAGCCCAAGTTCTCGATGACCTTGGTGGCAATCCGGTTGTTTACGCCTTTTTCCCGGCCGGAGAAGGCGGAGACCCTGAAAAGACGCTTTTGTTCTATAACCACTACGATGTCCAGCCGCCGGAGCCGCTTGAGGAGTGGCATTCCGAACCGTTCAACCCGGTCATTGTCGATGGAATCCTCTATGCGCGCGGAGTAGCGGACAATAAGGGCGATCTTGTCGCAAGACTTGCAGCCATCAACGTGCTGCAAAAAGCGGAAGGCGGACTTCCATGCAATATTAAATTCCTAATTGAAGGCGAAGAGGAAATCGGAAGCCCGAATCTTGCGCCTTATTTGGAAAAATACAAGGATTTGTTTGCGGCTGATGCTTGCATTTGGGAGTTTGGCGGAAAGGATGGCGAAGAGCGGATCAATATGGTCGCCGGCATAAAAGGGATGGCGTACCTCGAACTTTCCTGTATCGGTGCCGATATTGATATGCACTCGTCTGTTGGCGCCTATGTGGATAACGCGGCATGGCGGTTGGTCCAGGCTCTTGCGACAATGCGGAACGAATGGAATGAGATACTGGTAGAAGGCTTTTATGACGGAATTATCCCGCCGACTGAAGAAGAACTGGAGGCGGTCAGGGCGCTCCCATTTGATGAAGAGGCAACCGCAACTCTTTACGGGCTGAAACGGCCGCTCATTACGGCAGCCAAGGGCGAGGACCCGAGAGAAGCGATGGTTTTCCATCCAACAATGACGATTTGCGGACTGGAAAGCGGCTATACCGGGGAAGGATCGAAAACCGTCCTTCCGAAAAGCGCGAAAGCTAAGGTCGATTGCAGGCTAGTTCCGGGCCAGGATCCGGACCATATCCTGCACTGTGTTGAAAAGCATTTGGAAAAGCACGGCTTCCATGATGTAAAGGTTACATCTCTGAACGGACAGAAAGCATACCGTTCGAATTATAACCATCCATTCATTCAGCATGTTATCGCGACCGCAAATGACGTGTACGAAGCTGGAAGCGTCATTGCGCCGAATTCCGCCGGTACAGGGCCAATGTATATTTTCGGCGAAATGCTTCAGTTGCCGATCGTCAGCACCGGGGTGGGTTGGGTGAAATCAAAGGCTCACGCGCCGAATGAATCGATCCGCCTGGCTGACTTCGAACAGGGAATTGTCCACATGGCCCATATGCTTGCTGGATTCCCGGAAGCCATAAAGCTTGCCGCCGAAACCATCGAAGCTTAATTATACAGACCCCCCCGCGGAAAGCGTGTGCCCGGAGAGGAAATCAACATCCAAATTAAAAATAGTTTTTAAGAGAAAGGACCAAACCAAAATGACAATAGGAATTCAGCCATTTTTGCATGTCCGGACGGCGAAGAAGCCGATTTACCACCCGGATGGCACGAGAATCAGTTTCATCACCGATAATACCGGCCTGCCACAAGTGTGGGAGCTCAGCCTGAATGGCGGCTGGCCTTCGCAAAACTCGTTTACGGAAGAAAGAATTATGTTTGTCAGCTACATAGCCGGAACGGTCAAACGCATTATCGGAATGGACGCCGGAGTGAACGAAAAGCAGCAGCTGTTCCTGTTAAATGACGACGGAACCCTTGTGCCGCTTACCGATTCTCCTGAACATATCCATCACTATGGCGGAAGCTCCCCAGATGGAAGCTGGATTGCGTGGGCGAGCAACCGGAGGAACGCGGCACAGTTTGATATTTATATCCAAAACCTTGAAACGTTAGAATGTAAAAAGATTTTCGAGGGGGACGGCATGTATCATGCGGTTAAATGGTCCCCTGATGGCCAATCTCTCCTGATTGACAGAGTCAACACAAATCTTGATAATGACCTTGGCCTCCTCAATCTTGAAAGCGGGGAAGTTTCCTGGCTGACCGTCCATGAAGGTGAAGCGAAATTTGAAAACCCCGAATTCAGCAAGGATGGAAAGGCCATTTACGTTTTGACAAACAAGGATCGTGAATTCACCGCCTTGGCCGCCATTACGGTTGAAACAAAAGAACTGGCGTGGCTTGACGAGAGGGAATGGGACCTTGAAGGCCTTGCGATAAGCAAGGATAAGAGCGTCCTTGCCTATACGGTGAATGAGGGTGGAATTTCAAAAGGAGTTCTTTATCATCTTGAAGCGGGTTCCATTGAAACATGGGAAACACCGGCCGGAGTGATTACCGAGCTTTCTTTTTCACCGGACAGCAAAAAGCTGGCATATGTGCTGAACGGCGCGACCCAGCCATCCGATATATGGGAGCTGGAAATAGAATCAAAGAATACCAGAAGGCTAACCTTCGTATCGAGCCTGCCGGTTGTCGAGGAACAGCTCATCGCGCCAGAGTTAATTACATTTACATCGTTTGATGGCCTTGAGGTGCCAGCCTTTTATTACAGGCCGAAAAATGCCGAAGGGAAGCTGCCGGTCGTGGTGTTTGTCCATGGCGGTCCCGAGTCGCAAATTCGCGCGGTCTATAATCCGTTCCTGCAATATTTCTTGAGCAGAGGGTATGCGGTGTGCACGCCGAATGTGAGGGGAAGCACCGGGTATGGGAAGAGCTATTCCCACCTGGACGATGTGAGGAAGAGGATGGACTCAGTCAAGGATCTCGTAGCGCTTGTCGATTGGCTGAAGGAGGAAGGAAACGCCGATCCCGATAAAATCGCCATCATGGGAAGGAGCTATGGAGGCTTCATGGTTCTTGCCGCCATCACCCATTATCCGAAGCTTTGGGCGGCGGCAATTGATATCGTCGGGATATCAAGCTTCCGCACGTTCCTGGAAAATACGAGCGTTTGGCGCCGCAAGCTAAGGGAAGCCGAATACGGCAGCATCGAAGCAGATGGCGATTTCTTTGATGAAATTGATCCGCTGTACCGGACGAAGGACATTGAATGCCCAGTCATGATGCTCCACGGTGCGAACGACCCGCGTGTGCCGATCGAGGAAACCGAGCAGATGGTCAATGAATTGAAAGCCCGGAACCATCCAGTCCAGTACATCCGTTTTGAGGATGAAGGCCATTTCTTTGTAAAATTGAAAAACAACATTACCGCCTATACAGGCGTTGCCGACTTCCTTGACGAACACATTGGGAAGGCAGCGACAGCCGTTATGTAAATAAAGACAGATTATATAAGCAAAAAGAAAACAATCCCATCTACCGTTTTGCAACCCCCGCCAGGAAACTGAGCGGGGGCTATTTTTTTAGAAAAAAATGTATAAAAATACCGAAATTTGTGATTTACTGAAAATAGGAATATCACTTCAGGGTAAGGATTGGGGCGATTGGATGTTGCTGGATTATATGATAAACCTTTCAATTTTTTCAATGATGGTCAGCATTCCTTTAGTAATTCGTTCGTTCATGAAGCCCATTCAAATGAAACATTGTCGTTTTCTTGCAGGTCTGTATGCAGGAATTGTATCCTCTGTACTGGTGTATCTTTCCATACACGAACAGGGATATTTATATGATATCCGTTACGCGGTACTCATCCTCGTCTTTGCCTATCTTGGTCCTTTTCCGGGACTGTTAGCAGGAGGAATTTCCCTTATGTCCAGGCTGTTGGAAAGCCCGAACTGGCCACCGGCGGTCGTAGGCTGGCTTGTGATTATGGGGGCATTTACGCTCATTCATCGAAGATATTCCATTTTCAGTCCGTTCCTGAAATGTTTCATTCTTTATGTGGCCTATACCGGCATTTACATTGCCATTGTTCCATTCGCATTTAATATATTCAGGCATGATTTCTTTTTCCACTTTGAATACTTGCTATTTATCCTGCTCGGGGTTCTGCTTGGAGGACTCCTTATTGAAGCGAATGAGAAGCTTCATAGGACTATTGCCGAAAAGCAGGCTATTAAGAAGAGTTTGATAGAGAGCGAGCGAAAGTACCGGGTTATTGCCGAAAACACCTCAGACCTCATTTCCGTTTTGGGCAAGGATCGATCCTTTACCTATCTCTCCCCATCCCATGGAAGCGCGTTGGGCTACAGTTTCCAAGAGCTTGACGCAATGGGGATAGTGAGTACAATCCATCCGGATGATTTTGATTCCTCCCGTAAGGCGGTTGAAGAAGTTTTTCAAAAAAAAGAGACCCTTTCGGTTGAATTGAGATTGCGCCATAAAGACGGACGCTGGATTGACTTTGAATCCCGCCTCATGCCAGTAAAAGAAAACGATTCAATCGAGCACATTGTCATCGTGAGCAGGGATATTTCTGAACGGAAAAAAGCCGAAGAAATCCTGTTGCGGTCGGAGAAGCTCTCGGTTGTCGGCGAGCTAGCGGCAGGGGTTGCCCACGAAATCCGCAATCCCCTGACAACGATTAAGGGATTTATCCAGCTTTATAAGGCAGAAAACCCGGCTTTTAAGTTTAATGATTTGATTCTAAATGAATTGAGCAGGATTGAAACAATCACGAGCGAAATGCTGTCGCTAGGCAAGCCGCAGGCAATTACAATGGACAAGGCAAATATTAGGGATATCATTGAAAATACAATTGACACCCTTTCGCCAGAGGCGCATTTAAAGGATGTCCAATTCAGTTTTCGGTATGAAGAGCCGGAATGCCTCATAATTTGTGAAAAGAATCAGGTCAAGCAGGTGTTCCTGAACATTTTTAAAAATGCCATGGAAGCGATGGAGGACGGAGGGGAAATCCATATCATGCTCCGAAAAGATCGAACCGGGAAATGTGTTATTACTATTCAGGACGATGGCTGCGGCATTCCCGAGGAGATTCTTCCGCGCCTTGGCGAGCCTTTTTACACCTTGAAGGAGAAAGGGACGGGCCTGGGCTTGATGATTTGCCATAAAATCATTAAGCAGCATAATGGGAGTATTCATTATCAGAGCCAGGTGAATGAGGGGACGCTCATCACAATCACGTTGCCTCTTGCGGGATGAAAGCCTACCAATTTATTTGTGTTAATTATTTTTTAAAAACCAAGTTTATTGCCTCCATCACGGAGGCTTTTTCTATTTAAGAAAATGCAACTGAGGGAAATCGGAAGGCGTCCTCATCAAACATGTTTTTAGGCGGCGAATCTCTCGAGTGAACAAAATGAACAAAATGAAGATTAAGTTTTTAATGCAATTTATATTTATAATATTCAAATTATCAAAATTTTTAATAAAATTAAGAAAGCGTTTTCAATTTAAAAGGGGGATATGTATGAAAGCATGGAAGAAATTTTCGCTTTTAGCAGCGGCGGGGGTACTCGCATTAAGTCTGGGGGCATGCAGTGAAAAGGAAACTGCAGGGGGAAAGAAAAAAAGTGGATCTGATTATCCTAACAAAGCCATAACGGTAGTTGCTCCATCCGGCGCGGGTGGCGGATGGGATTTAACCGCACGTTCGTTTACAAAGATTCTTAGTGAAACAAAATTGGTCAAGCAGCCAATGACGGTAGAAAATAAGCCGGGCGGCGGCGGTGCGGTCTTTATGGCCGAGTATGCAACCCAGCAAGCATCCAACAACCAAATGCTGTTTGTTAATTCACCACCGATAATTATCAACAATCTTAAAAAAGAAGGAAACAGCCCGTATGGGTATGCGAACACGACGCCTTTGGCCCAATTGACACGTGATTATGGAGCGATTGTCGTTAAGGCGGATTCCAAGTTTACTGATTTGAAATCGGTTTTGGATGAGGTGAAAAAGGACCCTGCCAAGCTGACATTCGCAGGGGGATCGGCACCTGGTTCAATGGACCACTTGATTTCCATTCTGCCTGCCTTTGAATATGGAATTGACCCATCGAAGGTAAAATATGTTTCCTATGATGGCGGCGGCGAAGCGATTACCGCTCTTCTAGGAGGCAATGCCGATGTCATTGGTACGGACGCGTCGAGCGTTAAGGAATTCGTGAAGGCCGGGAAGGTAAAGGTTCTTGCTGTTACTTCTTCTGAACGCCTTGAAGGGGACTATGCTGATGTTCCTACCGCGAAGGAACAGGGAGTAGACGCTGAGTTTACGATTTGGCGCGGCGTATTCGGACCGGAGAAAATGTCTGATGACGCAAAAGATTATTGGGACAAGACAATCGCCAAGCTCGTTGAAACTCCTGAATGGAAAACAGAGGTTGAATCACAGGGCTGGGAATTGGAATACAAAAACAGCGAGGATTTCAAACAGTTTTTGAAGGATCAGGAAGGCCAGGTACAGAAGCTTCTTGAAGCACTCGGAATGCAAAAATAGGATATTGAGGGAAGGAGTCTCTTCTCCTTCCCCCTTTTAAATTTTGTCCCTTGCTGTAATTAAAATGGAAACTTCAGGGGATGCGAGGGGGAATTACAATGGAAAACAAGTTTGATCGGATAGCATCGGTTCTTTTTCTTGCGGTCGGCCTCGCCTTCGCGGTTGGCAGCAAAAAGCTGGCCGCCTCGGCGTACGGAAGCAGTGTAGGCCCCGATATATTTCCTTTCTCCTTGGGAGTATTGCTTATCCTTTTGAGCATACGGCTTTTCTATGAGACTTTTAAAAGGAAGAACAGCGGCGGTAAAAAGGAAAAAATCCACTACAAACCATTCCTTATCATTTTTGCAGCAACGATTATTTACGCACTTACCTTGGAGATAATCGGCTATGTCATCACGACATTTGTGTTTCTCTTTGTTTGCTTCCAGGTAATGGAGCGTTCCAAATGGGTGGTTTCCTTAATCATTTCAGCCATTTTTTCATATGGGGTATATTTTATGTTTGTCGAAGTGCTTAAAGGAACGCTTCCTGGCTGGCCGGTTTGGTTTTAGATAAGGGAAGGAGAAGGTAAAGTGGACGTTATACAGTATTTAGCGGATGGATTCGGTACGGCATTAATATGGTACAATCTGATATTTGCATTTGTCGGGGTTTTAATTGGCACTGCCGTAGGGGTTTTGCCCGGAATCGGGCCAATGAGTGGAGTCGCGCTCCTCATTCCGGTTACAGCGTCGATTACCGGGAATTTGCCTCCCGAGCAGGCTGCAACAAGTGCGATTATTCTTTTGGCGGGCGTTTATTATGGAGCGATGTACGGTGGGTCGACGACGTCGATTTTGTTAAATACCCCTGGAGAATCTTCCTCGGTCGTTACAACGCTTGATGGCTACCAAATGGCGAAAAATGGGCGGGCCGGAAGCGCTTTGTCCATTGCGGCAATCGGCTCGTTTGTCGCCGGGATTTTTACCTTGATCGCGCTTGTTGCGCTGGCAACCCCACTGTCAAATGTTGCCCTTAAGTTCGGGCCTGCCGAGTATTTTTCGTTGATGCTCCTCGGCCTTGGCGCTGTTAGCGGGCTGGCCGGTAAGTCAGTGACGAAAGCATTGATTATGACCATTATGGGGCTTTTGGTTGGAACAATTGGGATTGACAGCGTGTCGGGAATTGCCCGGTTTACATTCAACCAGCCATGGCTTTATCAAGGAATTGAATTCCTGACAATTGCTGTCGGACTTTTTGCTCTCGGAGAAGTGTTTAAGACAATTTTGGAAAAGGATTCGGAGGATACCCAAGCCGCCGCCATCAAGAACCTGTATCCGACGAAAGCCGAGCTGAAGCAATCAGCCGCGCCGATTGCAAGGGGCTCACTGCTTGGCTTTTTTATCGGGATACTTCCCGGAGCGGGAGCGACCCTAGCATCTTTTTTCTCCTATCTTTTTGAAAAAAAGATTTCGAAGAACCCTGAAAAATTTGGTAAGGGCGCGATTGAGGGGGTTGCTGCTCCAGAATCGGCTAACAATGCCGCATCAGGCGGAGCGATGATTCCTCTCTTGACACTCGGAATTCCGGGCTCCGGTACGACAGCCATCCTGATGGGGGCGTTTATGATGTACAATGTGCAGCCGGGGCCACTCCTATTTGACAACCACCCCGAGGTTGCCTGGGGGCTAATTGCGAGTATGTTTGTCGGCAACGTGATGCTCCTAGTGCTGAACTTGCCGCTAGTAAGAGTTTTCGCGAAAATCATCCAGACGCCAAAGAAGTATTTGATACCGATTATTATCGCCATTTCGATTTTCGGCGTTTATGCGGTCCAGGTTTCAGTCAATGATTTGCTGCTGCTCATCTTCTGCGGCCTTGTCGGCTACTTTCTTGGGAAAAATGATTATCCGATTGCCCCACTTGTTCTTGGTGTCGTATTGGGGCCAATGCTCGAAAATAATTTACGGAGGGCGCTGACCATATCAAACGGCGACTTCACTCCGTTTTTCACAAGGCCACTCTCTCTCGTTTTCCTTTTGATGACCGTATTGTGGCTCATCATTCCAGTATTGATGAAACTTAAAGGAAAAACGGTAGTCATAAACGAAGAGGCTTGATATGCAAAAACTCCTTTCGAGGAGTTTTTTTGCTTTTTTAAAAAAGTATCTTGTTGGCAGAATATTCATGATTCATTATAGTAAGAAGAGGGAGGTTGTTATGCGCTTACATACAAAGTTGATGGTCGGCATAAGCTTGGTCATCCTGCTGATTGGCGGGATATTTGAATATACGTTTAAAACGATAATGGAAGAGAATTTAAAACATGAAAAAGGAACCAAAGCCCTCTCAGTAGCGCAGTCCATCGCAAATATGCCGGAAATCCAAAGAGCTTTTTTTTCGGAAAATCCATCCGCTATTATCCAGCCTATCGCCGAGAAAATCAGGCAAAAGGTTGATGCGGAATTTATTGTTATCGGAAATAGGAAAGAAATTCGATACTCCCACCCGAATCCGTTGAGGATTGGGCAAACGATGGTCGGAGGAGACAACGTCCGGGTCTTCAAAGGAGAGTCTGTTATCTCTGAATCTACCGGAACCCTTGGCCCATCTCTTCGCGGTAAAGCACCGATTTTCCATGATGGGACAGTCATTGGCGTCGTTTCAGTCGGATACCTTCAAACCGATATAGAAAGGGAAGTTTCAAAGGTCCAACAGAAAATATTCCTCGCGACTCTCACAATTTTGCTCGGCGGCATCGTTGCAGCGCTGTTAATCTCTTTAAATATTAAAAGAGCCATTTTTGGGCTGGAGCCAAAGGAAATTGCCTGGATGTACCAGGAAAAGCACGCCATCCTTGAATCGATTTACGAAGGCATCATCGCAATCGACACTGAAGGAAAAATAACGGTCGTCAATGAAACGGCCCATAAAATCCTGGACGTCCCAAATCAAGTCCTTTTAAGAGGCAAAAGGATTGAAGAGGTCATTGTTAATTCCCAGCTTCTTAACGTTGTAAAAAGCGGAAAGGCGGAATATGACCAGGAGCTCACCATTAACGGAAGTTCATTCTTTGTTAACCGTGTGCCAATTATTAACCACAAAAATGAGGTAATAGGGGCTGTTGCAAGCCTGAGGAATAAATCGGAGATATCGAAGCTCCTTAGGGAACTGACGCATATCAAATCCTATGCGGAGGGGCTTAGGGCACAGACACATGAATATTCAAATCGGCTTTATACACTTTTGGGCCTAATCCAACTCGGCTCGTATAAAGAGGCAATCGAATTTATTTCGAATGAAATGGATCATGCACAGGGTTTTATCGAATTTTTGATGAGGGAAGTGCCCGATCCAGTAATTGCCGGGTTCATTCTTGGTAAAGCAAGCCTGGCAAGTGAATTGAAACTAACGTTTCATGTGGACGAGTCCAGTTCCTTTAAGGATGTTCCCCCGGAAATCAGCAGAGACAAATTGATTACTATTATTGGGAACCTCATTAATAACGCATTTGAAGCGGTTAAGAATAACAAGGACAAGGAGAAGAAAGTTTCCTTATTTTTGACCGACTTGGGGAAGGACTTGATTATAGAAATTGAGGACAACGGAAAAGGAATACCAGCGGATGACTGCGGCAAAATTTTTGAAGAAGGCTTTTCGACGAAACGTTCATCAACGAACCAGGGAATTGGTCTTAGCCTTGTAAAAAATGCTGCGGGAAGCCTTGGCGGAACCATCACCTTTTCTTCCGTTGAAGGGGAAGGGACACTTTTCACCGTAGCACTGCCAAAAAGGGGGAAGCGGAATGGACAGCGGCAATAACATTGAAGTACTCATCATAGAAGACGATTTAAGAATTGCGGAAATCCAGCAGAAGTTTATTGAACAAGTCGGGGGCTTTACGACTGTCGGGATTGCCGCGAGCTATAATGAGGCGAGAAGCTATATTGACATCATGCAGCCCGATCTTGTCCTGTTGGATGTTTATTTTCCCGATATGGACGGCATGGACTTGTTAAGGGAGCTAAAGCAGCAAAAAAAGAAGATGGATGTCATCATGATTACCGCTACAAAGGAATTTAACCGAGTCCAGGAAGCAGTTACGATTGGCGTTTTTGATTTTATTATCAAGCCGGTCATTTTTGAACGATTTAAGCAATCGCTTGTCCGGTATCGAGACTATTACACCCAGCTTCATACTATTGGAAGGCAGTCCTCCCATGTTACGCAGCAGCAGGTAGATATGCTTTTAAGAAAAGAGGCCGGCGTCGTTGTGGCGGAGAAACCCCTGCTGCCAAAAGGCATTGACCCGCGTACGCTTGAAAAAGTCCTCGATGTCCTTGTAAAAGCCGATTCCGGGCTTACGGCGGAATCAGTTTCTATGGAAATCGGGGTTAGCAGGACAACTGGAAGGCGCTATTTGGAGTATTTGGTATCTGAAGAAAAAGTCGATGCGGACTTGGCGTATGGAACAGTTGGGAGGCCGGAACGGATTTATTTGGTGAAGGAAAAATAGGATTCAGATCGTTTCTTAGTGTTGCCCGGCTATAGTGGAAAGCCGGGCTGTTGGTATTTGCCGGGACAATTGTGCTGCAAGAATTATATTAAAACCAGCCATCATCAACTGAGCTGTTGTCAGCGATTGCAAAGGCGGCTTCCGTAATTGCTTCAGCCAATGTGTCCCCAGTGGCACGGAATCCATTAAAGGAAACTTCATTTTTTTTGGTAGCTTCATAGGTGTATCCGGCCTGCTCCAGCCGCTTTATGATTGACATGGCGTTATCCAGATTGTTAGAGGGCTGGAAATCGGCTACGGGAATGAAAACCTTGTTCTCTGGATCGTACCAGCGGTCCCACCTGTTCAGTTTCCAGCCCATAATTCTCCTAGCAATAATCTCGGTTTTATCCATCATGTCCGCTCCTTTTGTCAGATGATACTATTTTAGCATTTTTCAAGCTTGTACCTGATTTAATTTTTGGAAATTTAACCTTCGAAAACAGTTTAAAAAATTATTTCGGATAACGAAAGTTTCGATAGTGAAATTAATTTCGTTCCATGCTATAATTGTCGATATATGGGATGTTTAATATATCTTCAGCTTGGAGATGGATAGTGCATGGAAATATGGAAACGTAATTTATGGGTTCTATGGATTGGTGTGTTTTTTACAGCAGCTAGTTTTTCAATGGTCATTCCGTTCCTGCCATTATTTCTTCTGCAATTGGGTGTTGAAGAAAACACTGAATTATGGTCCGGGCTCATTTTCGGCTCTGCATTTTTCGCTGGCGCCATTGCTTCGCCTTTTTGGGGGAGGGTGGCCGATAAATACGGCCGTAAACCGATGATTGTAAGGGCAGGTATTGCCCTTTTTGTTATTTATACACTTATGGCATTTGTTACGAACCCTTATCAAATACTTGGGTTAAGAATCCTACAGGGATTGTTGAGCGGATTCATCCCGGGTGCGATCGCCCTTGTCGGGACAAACACTCCGGGCAAGCATGTAGGCTACGCACTCTCGCTCATTTCCTCGGGTTCAGCAGCCGGACAGATTGCCGGGCCGCTGTTTGGCGGCGCGATTGCCCATTTTGTCGGGAACCGCTGGGCATTTGCTACCGGGGGAATCATCGTCGGCCTGGCGACTTTGCTGATCATCTTCTGGGTACGCGAGGAAAACTTCAAGCCGAGCAAGGAAAAGGGCTCCGTGTTTAAAGACTTCAAGGTGGCTCTTAACAATCATACTTTCTTGCTCGTGCTTATCCTGACGCTCGTCGTCAGCTGTTCGGTTATGACAATCGAACCTGTCCTTCCTTTGTATGTTGTAAAATTAAGCGGGTCTGCGGATAGCGCCGCGCTACTGGCTGGAATCATTTTCTCCCTTCCAGCCATCGCCAGCGTCATGTTCGCACCTCGGTGGGGCAGATGGGCGGATAAAGTTGGTTTCCAGCGGGTCCTGTTTATCGGCTTGCTTGGAGGAGGCCTCGGCATGCTGGCGCATGTTTTATTCGCGCATATTTGGGGCTTCTCCATTATCAGGTTTATATTCGGGATCTTCTTCTGCGCGGTTTACCCTGCATTGAATGGTCTCGTTGTAAAATCAACCCCGGATGATTTCCGCGGCAGGGCATTCAGCCTGAATCAAACCGCGAACCAGCTCGGCGGTATGATAGGGCCAATGATTGGCGGATTTATCGGAGGTATTTTTCCTGTCCAGGTCGTCTTCATCGCAACAGGCATCCTGCTTTTGGCCGCGATGGCTGCCGTCCATTTGAACGCCGGGGAGCTGAAAGGCGGCAAAATTAGAAGGTCATTGGCACACGGGAAATAGATTTGTATCAGCCTGCAGGCTTTGCCCCGAAAAATCGGGCGGGCGGCAGGCTTTCTTTTTCGGAAAAAGGGCGAGATCGGTAGATTAGGAGTATTGATGGAAAGGGCTTGTCCAACTATAATAAGGGAAAATCAACCAAAGGAGAAATGTATGGGAAAGAAAATCGAATTCTGGCTTTGGGCAGTGCTGACACTTGGAGTTGAAATCCTTCTTGCGTATACAGTCTTCATCATGCTTAAGGAGAGGGGTTTTGTGTACACATTCCGCATCCCTGTGAGCACGCACTTTATGTCTTTTCAATACATCCTGCTGTTTTGTTCCGCGGTATTCCTGGCTGTTACTCTAGGCGTTTTCCGAAAAGAAAGCTATGAAGCCGAATCACTCCTTCAGTATTTTGCATCATTTCTGAAGCATCCCATTCCAGTCGGGTCGCTTTGCCTCTTCTTGGGAACGTTTATGTTTTTATAAAAAAGCGCTCAAAGTGGACGGGCTATAAAGGATATTGAAAACTACAATCAATTAAATCATCCCTTAGCCTTATTAATGTTGAACGACCAAAAGAGTCCATTTGCGAAAGAATAGGAAGGAGGCGGCTTATGATGGAAGCCGTCTTCTTTCTATATATATAGTTTTTATTTTCTGCTGTGTGGAGAAGATAATGATGGCCGATGAAGACCGTTTCAAAGGCAGGCGCGAGTCGAAACGGTCTTGATCGCCTTTATGATGGCCGTTTCACGATTGTCGGATTTTGAAACAGTTTTAGAATAAAGAATTCAGTTTGAAATGGTATACTGTAATCAATGTGTCTTTTAAAATCCGCTTGGATATAACCTGCGGAACTGTTTTAAAAAGAAACACTATCATCTTATAAAGGAAGATTTTGATGCGGGCTAAAATTCCCATTTATGAACAAATTGCGATTGATATTGCGAACCGGATTTACAATGAAAAGTACAAGGTCGGCGAAAAGATTCACGGGCGCTCCACACTGGCAAGCGAATACAACGTGTCGCCGGAAACGGTTAGAAAAGCAATCAAGATCCTTGAAGATGTTGAGATTGTAAAATCGGAGAAGGGCGCTGGGGTTGTTATTTCTTCAAGGGAGAACGCCTTAACGTACATAAATCGTTTTTCCAACCTTGAAAGCGTAAAGGATATGGAAAAGAAGCTGCGAAAGATTATTGGGGAGCGGGAAAGGCTGGATGGGGAGTTATTTGAAACGATTGAGAAAATCGTTGATTACTCAGGAAAGCTGAGATATACAAATCCGCTGGTTCCGTTTGAAATTGAAATTAACGAGGACTGTCCGCAAATCGGCAAAACGATTTCGGCCATGAAATTTTGGCAAAATACCGGTGGCACGATTGTGGGTCTGAAAAGGGAAGGGGATATCATTATCTCGCCAGGACCATACGCCAGCATTGAAGCGGGCGATATTTTGCTCGTCATCGGCAATGAGCATACATACAACCGCGTGTCCGACTTTTTAAAAGAGTAAAGGGGCGGGACACACTCTCCTAGGATTGGGGAAAGCAACGCTCGAACTGTCCTTCCCTTTCTTCAACAGAAAAAGGGGCAGCTCAGTTATCTTCTTTTTCCAAAAAAGAAGGACTGACGGCCCCTTGCTCTGTAATTTAATTGCCTATTAAACCTTCTTCAATCAGAAAGTCCTTTGCGACTTCCTGCGGGGATTCCTTCAAGCTGTCGACCCGGTAGTTCAGTTTACGCATTTTTTCATCTGTCAGTTTGCCTGCAAGCAGGTCAAACACGTCCTTTATTTCTGGATGTTCTTTCAATGTTTCTTCCTTGACAATTGGAACCGCGAAATAAGGCGGGAAGAATTTTCTGTCATCCTCAAGTACCTTAAGCTTAAATTCCTCAAGCAAACCATCTGTTGAAAAAGCATCGATTACATCTGTTTCTCTGCTTTGAAGAGCTTTGTAGCGAAGGCCCCCGTCGACTGCTCGTAAATCCCCAAAGTCCATATTGTACATTTCTACGAGACCTGGAAGCCCGTCCTTCCTGTTTGTAAACTCAATCGTTGCGCCAAGTGTCAATTCATTGCTGACTTTCGCAAGGTCTGAGAACGTTTCGAGCCCATACTTCTCGGCGGTGTCCTGGCGAACCGCAAGTGTGTATGTGTTATTGAAGCCAAGCGGTTTCAGTGTTTCAAGGCCGTAGGTTTCCTTGAAACCCTCGCGGACCATGTTGTACACCTCATCGGGATCATTCGAGACTTCCTTTTTCATAATGGTGACAAGCCCCGTCCCGGTATATTCGATATACGTATCAATGTCTCCTTTCCTGAGGGCATTGAACACAACCTGGGTTCCCCCAAGCTTCAGTTTTCGTTCAACCTCAATGTCGGTTTTGTCCTCTATCAGGTCCGCTGCCATATTGGCGAGAATCACCGCTTCTGTAAAATTTTTGGAACCGATTGCAATTTTTTCTTTCGCTCCGGCCATATTGAAGGCGTAGGTAACACCTGTTCCAATGATAACGATCCCAATCAATGCGGGGATTGCAATTCTTCTCATGAGGGGCGCATTCTTGCGTCCAGGCTTGGCGGATGTTTTCGACGTATAGGAAATTTTCGACTCAACCCTGCCGACAACGAAGTCGATGAGCAATGCGAGAATACATGCTGGGATGGCACCGGCAAGGATCATATTGTTGTCTACTGATGAAACCCCAGAGAAGACAAGGTAGCCTAGACCCCCGGCACCTACGAACGCGGCAATCGTCATCAGCCCGACTGCTGTTACAGCTGAAATCCGTACGCCAGCCATGATAACTGGAAACGCGAGCGGAAGCTGGATTTTCCTCATGATTTGGCTGTTTGTCAACCCGATTCCTCGCGCGGCTTCAAGGATATCCCTGTCAATATTCGTCAGCCCTGTGTAGGTGTTTTTAACAATAGGAAGAAGGGAGTAAATAACGACCATGACAATCGCGGGCGTACTGCCGATCCCGATAAAAGGAATAAGGAAACCGAGCAGCGCAAGGCTTGGGATCGCCTGCGCGACATTCGCCGCTCCGATTACCGGCTTTGACAGGGATTTATTCCGCGAAATGATGATTCCAAGAGGCACGCCGATGGCAACAGCGATCAATACTGAAAGGATGCTTAAATAGATATGCTGGCCAAGCAAGTTCAAGATTTGGCCAGTGTTGTTCGATACATACTCAAAGAAATCCTTCATTTAAAATGCCACCTCCAGGTCCATAAGCTGGCTGCTCAAGGCTGAAAGAATGCTGCT
This sequence comes from Neobacillus sp. YIM B06451, assembly GCF_032667185.1. Classification (NCBI taxonomy): domain Bacteria; kingdom Bacillati; phylum Bacillota; class Bacilli; order Caryophanales; family Bacillaceae; genus Neobacillus; species Neobacillus sp. YIM B06451. The sequence goes on from NZ_JAVFKJ010000001.1 coordinate 81,298, forward strand.
CCGGGTAATCAGCCCCATCAGTTGCCCGGAATCATTGACGACAGGCAAATAGCCAATTCTGTGTTCGTTCATTTTCTTAAAAACACTAATTAAATCCAAGTCTTCGGAAACGGAATAGATATTCCGCTCCATTACCTCGCCGATGAGCATGGACCGGTCGGTCACTTGGATGTCTTTTAATGTAACAAGGCCAATCAGCTTATTATCCTTGCTTGTGACCATTAGGCTGTCTACCTTATTCTCCTTCATGATTTCAAGCGCCTGCAGCACGTTGCGTACCGGCGAAACTTTGACAGGGTTCGGAATCATAATATCCTCCGCTTTCAGCACTTCCGGGTTGTTCCATACCCGCCTCTTACCAAGGAAGTTCTCAACGAATTCCGAAGCAGGGTTTTTAAGGATATTTTCAGGCGTGTCATATTGAAGGATTTCTCCGTCCTTCAAAAGGCAAATGCGATCGGCGATTTTATACGCCTCATCCATATCATGTGTCACGAAAATAATTGTCTTGTTCAATTCTTTCTGCATGTTGAACAGTTCTTCCTGAAGGGAACTTCTAGTTACGGGGTCTAGGGCGCTAAATGGTTCATCCATGAGGATGATATCGGAGTCGGTGGAAAAGGCGCGGGCAACACCGACGCGCTGCTGTTGGCCTCCGCTTAATTCCATCGGGTAGCGGTCGAGATATTGGACGGGGTCCAGGCCGACAAGATTCAATAGCCTCTCGGTTTTTTCTTCAATTGCTGCAGGATCTTCGCTTTTAAGCTTTGGAATCAGTTCAATATTTTCCCTGATTGTCATATGCGGAAAAAGGCCGGTGCTTTGGATGACATAGCCAATATTCCTCCGGAGCTCGATAGGGTCTATTTTGGAGATGTCTTTCCCGTTAATATAAATTTTTCCGGAGGTGGGCTCGATCAGTCGATTGACCATTTTTAAAAGAGTGGTCTTTCCACAGCCGCTCGGTCCTATGAAAACCACAAGCTGGCCTTCTTCAATTTCGAGGCTGAAATTGTGGATAACGGCCTGCCGATGATATTTTTTTACGATGTTATCAAACTTAATCATCATATTCCCCCTTTTTTGGGCAGTAGTTTTTTAATAAAAAGTAACAACTTTATATTAACATAAAAGTTGTTTGTTTAAAAAGAAATTACATAGTTTTTTCCGAAATTGGAAGAAAGGTGCAGTTGTGAATACTGGGAGCATGGCTATCAGCATTGTTAACAAATGAGTGTAGATTCGCTGCTTATCCTTTTTATTTACCAACTTTCCGGAAAGGAAACCTTTTCCTTTGAAAAAGCTTTCTGGCAGGACTTCTGAACTTGGGGCCACTTTGGTGAAAACGGAGAGTGTTAGTATTTTTTGCACCTCCAAATAGTAGTCTTCGCCGCTATTTTTTGATAATAATAGATAAGAGAATACAAGGTTTGGAGAGACGAGATGAAGAAGAAACGGAAATTGTCGAATAGAAGGAAGGAAAAGCGGAGATTGTTTCATATTTTGATCATCCTTGCCGGGGTCTTCTTCCTTGTTAAGGTTTTAAACGAGGAATTTTCTTTTATAAAAAAGCCACAGCTCGTTTACAAAAACATCCCATCTGAAAATGTGAAACGGTATACCCCTTTAATCCATAATGAACTTATGAAGGTACAGCTCGAGGAGTATACACCGCTCCTTGCCGCGGTTATGCAACAGGAAAGCAAGGGAAAGGGCGGAGACCCGATGCAGTCGTCTGAATCTGCGGGATTGCCTCCCAATGCCATTACTGATCCCGAGCAAAGTATAAGGCAGGGAGTAAAGCATTTTCAGCGGGCAATCCAATATGGAGAAAAGAAGAACGTCGATCTTCCCACCATCATTCAGGCGTATAACATGGGACTGGGCTACATTGACTTTGTTGCGGAAAATGGCGGGAAGCACAAAGAGGAATTCGCGAAAAAATATTCGTATATTCAAGTCCAAAAGAATCCTACCCTATACAATTGCGGCGGGGACAAAAACAACTTCCGCTACCCTTATTGCTACGGGGATTTTACGTACAGCACGAAGGTGATGAGCAACCTGCATAAGTTGAATCAGCCTTTGGCGGGGAAACGCCATTGATTTACGGATTCGACTTTTCCTATCGAAGCCTGGGAGGACAGGCTTTGGAAGCTTTTTTACACCAAACAGATTAAGGATAAATATTGAATAGTTTGGAACAATAAAGGTCGGGTGGATTCTACGGAATCTCCCCGGCCTGTTTTTTTTATGATGCCAGAAGGAATCCAATGTGATGGGAAGATTGGGATGGAAGAATTTTTAGTGCCGATAGGGAGGACGTTAACCAGTTTCGTTCTACTCGTTTTTGTAACCCTTGTAATCGGCAAGCATATTAATTCGCATAAAACTCACTTTAGCTTTGCATTGTCCGTTTCAATTGGCTCCTTTATTGCCAATATGGGCTTCCATACAAATCTGAAATTCATGGATATATTAATCGCATTTATTGCTTTATTGATTTTATATTACCTTTGCCTTCTATTGTCTTGGAGAAGCAGATGGATAAGGAAGTGGCTATCAGGCAGGCCGACAGTATTAATTGAAAACGGAAAAATACTCGATACGAACATGAAGAAAGTCAAATTGTCGATTGATGATCTAAATCAGCTATTAAGGGAAAAGAACGTTTTTAATGTTGGCGAGGTAGAGTATGCCCTGCTTGAGGTAAGCGGAGGTTTATCCGTAATTAAAAAATCGCCTTTCCAACCGCCTACAAAACAGGATCTTGGGATGGCGTATGCGAAACAGTCCCTGCCAGTCGAGTTAATCATGGATGGGAAAATCATAGCCAAAAATACGAGCGGAATCTACAGCCAGGATTGGATTGAGGCGGAATGCAAAAATAGAAACCTTAGAGTTGAAGACATTTATTATGCTGTCATCAACACGGGAGGAGTCCTTTTCATCGACAAATATGAGGACAAGCTTTCTTCGCCTGTTGATTTGGAATGAGGCAAGCCGTTGGAAGCTTTGGAGGAAACAAGTTTTCACGGCCAGGGTAACACTTAGGCCTTCAGTTTCACCTTCCAGCACAGGAACAAGCAGTTTCATACCTAGAAGCCCGCAATCAAGTGGCGTTCCAGTCAGCTCCGGGTACAGTCGGAAAAACTTGCACAGTTGGATGGGGAACTGCCAGTTATTCAGCCTCCCGCCATTTTTGGCTGGGGCCAATTTTTTTGCAAAGTGAGGACTCAGCGTGAAGAGGTGAAACTCGTGTTGAAGGAGACATTTTTGAATATTAAAATTATTTTAAAAAAACTTTATTTTTAGTGTGATATTTTTAGAATTCATTGTTTTATCAGCATTTTTAAACCATTTTAAAAATAATTGGCAAAAAAAGTTTTTGACAAATTTACACGATAGAAATTATCATAAAATAATGTAAATGAGGAGGCGAAGACAAATGTCAAACTATGATAAACAGAAAATTGTGGCTAGTGTCCCTCAAACAGGCTTCTTTGGCCATCCAAAAGGACTGTTCACTCTTTTCTTCACAGAATTCTGGGAGCGTTTCTCATATTACGGAATGAGGGCAATCCTAGTTTTCTATATGTATTATGAGGTTTCTGAAGGTGGGCTTGGGCTTGATCAGACTCTCGCACTTTCGATTATGTCGATTTACGGTTCACTCGTCTATATGTCCGGTATAATCGGCGGGTGGTTTGCGGATCGGATATTCGGAACATCTAAAGCCGTTTTTTATGGTGGTATTTTAATCATGTTTGGCCACCTCGCACTTGCGATTCCGGGCAATGTTGCTTTGTTCTTTATTTCAATGGTGCTCATTGTTCTTGGTACCGGGTTGCTAAAGCCAAACGTTTCAGCAGTAGTTGGTGATATTTACAGTGAAGAAGATGCCCGCCGTGACTCTGGCTTCAGTATTTTCTATATGGGAATTAACCTTGGTGGATTCCTCGCACCGCTGATTGTTGGTTCCGCTATGAAAACAAGCTTCCACCTTGGATTTGGTATTGCAGCTCTTGGTATGTTCCTCGGTTTGGTTCAATTTGTTAAAACGAAGAAAAAAAATCTTGGACTTGCCGGGACTTATGTACCAAACCCGCTTACAGGTGATGAAAAGAAAAAAACCTACACCATCATCGGTTTAGTTGTCGCTGCTCTTGCAGTGGTTATTGCAATTGCGATTCCTTCAGGCTTGTTGACTTTCAACAGCTTTATTAATCTCGTAGGGGTACTGGGAATATTAATTCCGACCCTGTATTTCATTGTGATGTACCGCAGCCCGAAAACAAATGATGTTGAGCGTTCGCGCTTACTCGCCTACATTCCGCTGTTTATCGCCTCTGTTATGTTCTGGGCGATTGCGGAACAGGGCTCGACAATTCTTGCCAGCTATGCGGACAATCGTACCCAGCTGAATTTTGCCGGTATGACAATATCCCCGGCATGGTTCCAATCTCTGAACCCGCTTTTCATCATCTTTTTAGCGCCAGTATTTGCCTGGATGTGGGTTAAATTAGGCAAACGCCAGCCGACAATCCCGCAAAAATTCTCGCTGGCATTGTTATTTGCAGGCTTGTCCTTCCTAGTCATCCTGCTGCCTGCATATTTCGGCGGAACTGACTCTTTGGTGAGCCCGCTTTGGCTTGTCCTGAGCTACCTGATTGTGGTACTCGGCGAATTGTGCCTGTCGCCTGTTGGGCTATCTGCGACAACAAAGCTTGCGCCGGCAGCGTTTTCCGCGCAAACAATGAGCCTTTGGTTTCTATCGAATGCGGCTGCCCAGGCAATTAATGCCCAAATTGTGCGATTCTATTCCCCGGAAAATGAAATGGCATACTTCGGCATAATCGGTGGCGCGTCCATCGTCCTAAGTATCGTGCTCTTCATATTAGCTCCGAAAATACAAGGCTTTATGAAGGGAATTCGTTAATACCTTTCCTAAGCACCTGCTCCCGAATTAAAGGGGGCAGGTGCTTTTCTTTTTGGCCAGAAGAAAAAAGCCCTCCCGATTCAAAGCAAATCCTCTCTTGAACCTCAAAATATAGCCTACTAAGGGCTTTTTGTTTCTCTAGGAAATTTTAAAATGAAACCTTGTGGATAACTCGAAATAAGTTATTGTAATCCAGCTCCAGCGCCTAGCCCCTCGAGGTCATAAGCCGATTCCCTCCGGAGGGTAGGCCCGTCCTCGGAAATGCGCGCATTTCCTTCGTGCGTGGGCCAATTCAGGGATGCCATTCAGTGTCCTGCGGGCCCCGTCTTATGCTGGTCGGGGCTTACCAAGGCGCTTACGCATTTTGTTCTTCTATTTAATAAATTCTTCAATTTATGGCATTTTTATCTAGTATTGCAGTTATTACTGTTGTAGAATGGTTATCAAGTTATTATTTCGCTTTTCGTAATAGTTCATAATTAGACATAGGAGGGTCGGATCCACAATATATTGGTTTTATTCCACTTTGGGGATTAATAAAACCCCCATGAGGGAAGGTTCACTTACTAACTGTTTAGTTTTACCTGGGGGGAGAAAGAAATGCAAAGTTTTCGTTGGATATGGGGGTATCTGAGGGAGTATCGGTTCCGTTTTTTTCTTGGGTTGGCCCTTGCACTCGGCGTTACTTCTTTAAATTTGGTTAATCCATTTTTCGCGGGAAAAATCATAGACAAAGTCATTTTCGGGAAGCAACAGGAATTGTTATGGCCATTCATCGGTGTGATGATCGGGGCTACAGTCCTAAAAACGGTTATCCGCTACACTTACCAAATCCAGTTTGAGCGGATTTCCCAGAATACAATCTTCCGGATTCGGAAAGAGCTGTATGACCGCCTCAACAAGCTGGATTTTCAATTTTATGATAAGACAAAGACCGGCGACATTATGGCAAGGATGACCGGGGATATGGAAATGGTCCGGGCGTTTTCCGCATGGTCCATTTATATGATTTTTGAAAATGCGACCATCCTGCTTTTCGCGGTCGGCTTTATGTTTTACATCCATCCGCAGCTTGCCCTTGCGATGATGCTTATAACGCCAATTATCGGTTTTTTTGCCTATAAGATGACGTTTGCCGTCGGACCGACATTTTCGGAAATCCGGGCACAGTTCGCGAAACTTAACTCGGTAGTCCAGGAAAATATTAGCGGAAATCGGGTTGTAAAAGCATTTGCGAAGGAAGACTACGAGATTAATAAATTCACCGCTGAGAATGAAGGCTACAAGGAAAAGTCGCTTGCTTCTGCAAAGGTATGGGAGAAATTCCTTCCTGTCCTCGACTCGCTTGCGGGATTGTTCACGGTTGTCATGATTCTCGTCGGCGGAATTATGGTTATTAACGGTTCGCTTACAATCGGGGAACTTGCAACGTTCAACGGACTCATTTGGGCACTGAACAACCCGATGCGGATGGCGGGATGGCTTATAAACGATGTGCAAAGATTTAATGCCTCCGCTAAAAAAGTTGAGGAATTGATGAAGACAACACCATCAATCGCCAATGATGGCAAAAAGCTGAATGGGGAAGGACTGAAGGGATTTGTCGAATTCAGTAATGTTTCGTTCAGCTACGGCGATGAGGATGTACTGAGGAACATCAGTTTTTCAGCCTCGCCTAGTCAGACTATCGGTATCATCGGTGCGACGGGGGCGGGAAAATCAACCCTGGTGAATCTCTTGAGCAGGTTTTACGATTCTGACAGCGGTGAAGTAAAGGTCGATGGCATCAATGTAAAAGATTGGGACCTTTACAAGCTCCGAGAGAGCATGGCGATGGTCATGCAGGATATCTTCCTTTTCTCGGATACTATCGAAGGAAATATCGCTTACGGTAATCCCCACGCAACCTTGGAAGAAGTCCAGGCCGCCGCAAAAATGGCGGAAGCGCATGAGTTCATCCTCGGACTCCCTGAAGGCTATGACACGATTGTCGGGGAACGCGGTGTCGGCCTTTCCGGGGGCCAGAAACAACGGATTGCGCTGGCGAGGGCTCTTTTAAAAAATCCATCGATCCTGATTCTGGATGACACAACGTCGGCGGTCGATATGGAAACCGAAATCAAAATCCAGGAAACGTTAAAGTCAGTCCTGACGGGAAAAACTTGTTTCATTATCGCGCACCGTATTTCTTCCGTGAAAGATGCCGACTTGATCCTGGTCATGGAAAACGGCCAAATTATTGAACGGGGAACTCATGAAGAATTGCTAAATAAGAAGGGGTACTACTCAAAGGTTTTCAAAAATCAGCATAACAGCTATCAGGGCCAGGATGCGGCTAAGGAGGTGGTGTAGGCCATGGCGCGGAATAAATTTGATGTTGATGAGGAACTGGAGTCGCCATTCAGGCTCGTCCACTTCCAACGGCTGCTTGTGTATATAAAGCCTTACAAGAAAAAAATCATGATTACTGTCATGATGATGCTTTTGGCAAGCTGTGCCAACCTTATTGGGCCTTATCTGGTCAAGCAGGCGATCGATAAGGAAATCCCCGCAAAGGATATTTCCGGATTGATGATATTGGCAGGGATTTATATCCTGGCGCTCATCACGACTGGAATATGCATGAAATTCCGAATCCGGATGATGTCCCAGACCGGTCAGAGCATTATTAGGGACATCCGGAAGGATTTGTTCATTCATTTGCAGAGGCTGTCCTTCTCTTTTTACGACAGCCGTCCACATGGAAAAATCCTTGTGAGAGTCGTAAACTACGTCAACTCCCTAAGCGACCTTTTGTCAAACGGGATTATCAATGTCATTACCGATTTGTTCAGCCTTTTGGTTATCGTTGGATTCATGCTTTCAATCGATCCGAAGCTAACCCTTTACGCGATGGCTGGCTTCCCGGTTCTTGCTGGCGTCATTCTTCTTTTAAAAAATGCACAGCGGAAGGCCTGGCAAATTTTGAGCAATAAGCAATCGAACATGAATGCGTATATCCACGAAAGCATCAGCGGGATAAAAGTGACCCAGGCCTTTTCCAGGGAAGAGGAAAATGCCAAGATCTTCAGTGATGTTTCAGGCAGCTACCGTACGAGCTGGATGCGCGCGATTAAAATCCACTTCCTGCTCTGGCCGGCAATTGAAAACATTTCCGTCCTGACTGTATCTTTCATCTACATCATTGGTGTATCAATGATCGGTGATGGAGTCACGGTTGGTTCATTGGTTGCATTCGTGGGGTATATTTGGATGTTCTGGACGCCGCTTGCAAACATCGGAAACTTCTATAACGCGATCATCAACGCTATGGCCTATCTTGAGCGGATCTTCGAAACAATGGATGAAAAGCCAGCCGTGACAGATGCGCCAAACGCTAAAGAACTTGCCCCCATCCATGGGTGGGTAGAGTTTAAAAATGTTGTGTTCGGCTATGAAGAAGCGGACCGCATCCTTGACGATGTTAGCTTTAAGGTCGAGCCGGGCGATACCATCGCTCTAGTCGGCGCAACCGGTTCCGGAAAAACAACCATTGTAAGCCTAATCAGCCGCTTTTATGATATCACCGGCGGCAAAATAGAAATTGACGGCACCGATATCAATAGTGTCACGATACCATCGCTCCGCGGCCAGATGGGCGTCATGCTGCAGGATCCGTTTATCTTCTCGGGGACCATCATGGACAATATCCGCTATGGCCGGCTTGATGCCACCGATGAGGAAGTAATTGAAGCGGCAAAAGCCGTCCAGGCCCATCAGTTCATCAGCCAGCTGAAGGACGGCTACCAAACGGAAGTAAACGAGCGGGGAACAAGGCTATCAACCGGGCAAAGGCAGCTAATCTCCTTCGCGCGGGCATTGCTGGCCGACCCGAGGATTTTGATCCTCGATGAAGCTACTTCCTCAATCGATACAGAAACCGAACTCGCCTTGCAAAAAGGATTAGAAACACTCCTTAAAGGAAGGACGTCCTTTATCATCGCGCACCGCCTGTCGACAATTCAAAATGCAACCCGCATCCTGTTTATCGATAATGGCCGGATTGTTGAGGAAGGATCCCATCAGGAACTGTTGCGGCGAAAGGGCTACTACTGGAAACTCCACGCCTCCCAGAAGGCTGTATAAAGTTTTTATAATAGAGGCTTCTCCCTATTAAATGAGGGGAAGCCTTTTTTATGTTTATCAAGACCGGTTAGGCGTGAAGACATCGTGGAACAAGAGAAATTTGTCGTAAAAAGCAGGAAGAAAAAAATACCGCTACGGTGAAAACTGTGTAACTATTATGTAATAAATCGTTCTAATATATAGAGGGCAATTCGCCAAACAGTGATTGTCGCAACTAAAGGGGGCAATGGAAATGAAAAAAGTGCTAATAAGCCTGCTTCTGTTTTTTTCAATGGTGCTTTATGAAGCACCGGCACTGGCTGCGGGTGGTGATTTTATTATTATCAATAAGTCGACCAACCTATTGGCTTATTATAAAAATAGTACTCTTGTGAAAATCTTTAGTGTTGGCACCGGAAGGGAGCCATCCCTGACGCCAGAGGGGAAATTTAAAGTCGTCAACAAAATCGTCAATCGCCCGTATTACAAAGAGAAAATTCCCGGTGGCAGCCCTAAGAACCCGCTTGGGAAAAGGTGGCTTGGACTGAATGCCAATGGGACATGGGGCACGACCTATGCCATTCATGGAAACAACAATCCTTCCTCGATTGGCAAATACGTAAGTGGTGGCTGTATCAGGATGCACAATGAGGAGGTCCAGTGGCTTTTTGATCAGGTAGCGGTTAACACACCCGTCATTATCACTGCTTCAAAATTGCCTTTTCACTCCATCGCCTCAGCGAATGGATATAAAGTGTCTGGCTCGCTAATTCCGGCAGCTGTCCCTTCTTCTGTTACATTAAAAAAAGGAAGCAAGGGCGAACACGTAAAAACGCTGCAAATTGCTCTAACGCAAAGGGGCTATAAGACGAATGGGATAGACGGGGTTTTTGGTCCCGGTACGGAAGCAGCCGTGAAGAAGTTCCAAAAGGACAACAAACTGAAAGTGACCGGCATCGTTGACTCAGGCACTTGGAAGGCTTTGGAGAAATTTTAGCACCAGGGAAAAGCAGGCTTGCCTCTTAAAAATAGCAAGTCGAAGGTTCAAATATTTAACATGGCGATAGAAAAGCAACCCCGCTTCTGAACAGGAGTGGGGAATTTTTGTAAAGTATCCTTTTTCTTGTAACCTTATCCATTAAAATACAGTCTAAAGGTTTAGGAAAAAAGACAGCCACTGGAGGATAGCCATGGAAAAGAAATTCACGTTTGTTAACGAAAATTATGAGATGCTCAATAAGGAACAAAAGCAAAAGGAATTTACATATTCCTCTGAAAATATAGAGGTCAAGCCGAGAACGCAGAAAACTTACCGGTACGCGGCAATCATCATTGCTTCACTTGCCCTGCTTGTTGCAGCGTTTTTCTCAATTGAAAAAATGAAACCTTCGGAGCGGGGGATAGGGCGGGATTCCTTGAAGGAGACTACAGCCGGATCAGAAAAATCCGCACGAGAAAATCTGCAAAAACCAGGGATGCCGGGGGATTTTCATCCTCAGGTTATAAGTGAAGGCTCCTCCGCTTCCTATGTCCTCGATTTAAAAGTGCCACAGGAAAACAAATTTCAGGTCAGCGCGTCAATTGATGTAACCAATACATCTGAAATGGGCTGGAATCAAATTTATTTTCATTTTTTTCCAAACCAGCTCGGTGATCTGGCAAGGGAAGAATGCCGCAGGAAGGTCCTCACTTGGGCGATTGACAAGTGCCTTAATGAAATTGGCAGCGGTAATCTGGAAGTGGACGGTACAAAAATCGACGGTGTACCGTCAAAGTATGAATTGGAAGGCCTACAGCTGAAGGTGCCGTTAATGAAGGCCTTGAAGACTGGCGGGAAAGCAAACGTCGAGATTTCCTACTCTTTCTCAATGCCAAATGCGGGAAATGAGAAGCATGTTTATGATCTTCTCCAATGGCATCCGATGCTTCCGGATTATACATATGATTGGTTAATCCAGCCGCCTGCTCCGGGAAAAGAAACATATTCCGCACCGGCTTCAAATTACACTTTACACTATCAAATCCCAGGGAATCTTATCGCGGTAACTTCGGGTCCCGACCGGGATCAGGCAAGCAAAACAGGAGACATTCAGGAAAACTGGCTGAAAGAAATGTATGTTGTTCTTTTGGATGGCTACAAAATGATTAAAACGTCGGCGGGTTCCATTGAAGTCCGTGTATTTGCCCCGGAAAAGGAAATGGAAAAGGGAAAAATGGTACTTGGCACAGCGGCGGAAGCGGTTGGTTTTTTTGTTTCCCGCCTCGGCGATTTGCCCAATAAGCAGATTGATATTGTTTTGACAAACGAGCGGAAGGGCAGCTATCCGGGGATTGTTTTCCAGCCGGACGTTATCAAAAGTAACGAGCTCTTCTATCAGCCTATTGAGGAAACTCCTGACCATTTGCTCGTCCATCAGCTTGCCCAACAATGGTTTTATGGCAAAGCCCATTTTGACCGGCATACGGATGCTTGGCTGAATGACGGACTTTCCGAGCTGGCCGTTTCCCTCTTCTTTTTGGGCGGCCAAAAGAAAAGCGAAGCGGAAAGCTTTGCCTATGCAAACGCATTTGATGACTTTTATATTATGAGGACGGATGTTAAATCAAACATGGCCGCGGACAAATATACCGGATTGCCCGGCGGAATGGTGGGGCATATCCAGGCAAAACCCACGCTATATCTATGGAGAATGATGAAACCCTACGGAACGGATACTGCACTTGCCTTCCTTTCCGATTACCTTTCCGCCTATTCAGGCAAAAAACTGGCAACGATTGAATTCATTCGTTTCACGAAAGAATATTTCAAAGTGGACAATCGCCCTTTTACCTCCTGGCTTGATTTCAATCCTTACGAAAACAGTGATTTCCAGGACTTTTTTAACCTGTAACCAGAGTTGGAAAATGGGAAACCCCCCGGCCGATAATACGAAATAGTTTCTTTTTGACGGCGAATTGAGTATAATGTTTCTATTCCAATTGAATATTCCTTCGGGGCAGGGTGAAATTCCCTACCGGCGGTGATGGGGCAAATGCCTCTCAGCCCGTGACCCGTTTGCCATCTGGTTATGGCAAGCGGTGGATCCGGTGTGAATCCGGGGCCGACAGTATAGTCTGGATGGGAGAAGGAAGCAGCAGGTTTTGAAAAAAGGGAATGGTGTGCCCTTCTGCAAACAGCGGCAGTATATAGGCAGGCTTGTTTCATGGTGGAAGGCCTTCTTTGGGCGTGCCTGACTCTATTGTTTTTCAAACCTATATTTGAGCATGCCATTTTTCAGCCCCAAAGCGCTTTTGCCTTTGGGGCTTTCGCATGTTTTTCCACCCCTTTGGGATATCCTCATAATGGATAAGCCACGATAAAAAGGAGAAGAGAATGTTTACAGGAATTATTGAGGAAATTGGCACCATTTCAAGGATTGCCTCAACAGGCATATCCATGGTCCTTACAATCGAGGCGAAGAAGGTTTTGGAGGATGTAAATCTCGGAGACAGCATATCCGTCAACGGAGTCTGCCTAACTGTTACTTCTTTTGAAAAAAGTAGGTTTACCGTCGATGTGATGCCTGAAACCGTGAAAGCTACGAATATTAAGGACTTAAAGCCGGGATCCAAGGTCAACCTTGAACGTGCCATGGCAGCCGGCGGGAGGTTTGGCGGCCACTTTGTGAGCGGCCATATTGACGGAACGGGAACGATTGTAAGAAAAAACAAAATGGCGAACGCTGTTTATTATGAAATTGAAGCAGCTCCATCCATTATTCCTTTCCTCATTCTCAAAGGATCGGTTGCGGTGGATGGGACAAGCTTGACAATTTTTGATGTAACCGGCGATACGTTTACTGTTTCACTTATCCCCCATACACTTTCTGAAACGATTCTTTCCCTTAAGGAAGCGGGGGACAGTGTCAATATTGAATGCGACATGCTTGGCAAATATGTGCACCATATCCTAAATCCAGGCAAAAGCGAAACGGGGAAAAAGAAACCGGAAATAACCGCCCAATTCCTGGAGAAGAATGGGTTCATTTAAGGAGGGAGCACAATGTTCAGCACAATAGAAGAAGCCCTTCGCGATTTAAAGGAAGGGAAGGTCATCATTGTCTGCGATGATGAAGGGCGCGAAAACGAAGGCGATTTTGTTTCTTTGGCGGAAAAGGCGGTACCGGAAGTCATTAATTTCATGGCCACCCATGGCAGGGGCCTAATATGTGTTCCGGTTGAGGAAGGCATCGCGGAAAAATTAAGGCTCCACCCGATGGTGGACAAGAATACGGATGCCCACGGGACCGCTTTTACCATCAGCATCGACCATAAATTCACGACAACGGGAATTTCTGCTTACGAACGTTCGGCAACAATCCTTAGCATGATCGACCAAGCCGCCCGGCCCGATGATTTTAAAAGGCCAGGGCATGTTTTCCCGCTTGTTGCGAAAAAAGGCGGAGTACTGGAACGGCCAGGACATACAGAAGCGGCGGTTGATTTGGCAAAACTTTGCGGTGCTAAGCCCGCCGGCGTCATCTGTGAAATAATGAATGAAGATGGCACAATGGCCAGGGTACCGGAGCTAAAGGGCGTTGCGGAACGCTTCGGGCTCAAAATGATAACTATAGAAGATTTGATTGCTTTTAGAAAAAGAAAAGAACAGCTAGGGGCAGTAAAATAATTTGCCCTGTTGGATAATGACTGGAGGAATGGAAAATGAATAAAGTATACGAAGGCAACCTCATCGGCACCGGACTGAAAATAGGAATCGTTGCAGGACGTTTCAATGAATTTATCACTGATAAACTATTGGGAGGCGCGTTGGATGCCCTAAAGCGCCATGGAGTAAATGAAACAGACGTTGATGTGGCATGGGTACCAGGCGCTTTTGAAATACCCCTTATCGCCCAAAAACTGGCCAAAGGCGGAAAATATGATGCAGTCATTACTCTTGGCGCGGTCATTCGCGGGTCCACACCGCATTTTGATTACGTATGCAAAGAAGTTGCAAAAGGCGTCGGGAACACCGCGCTATCCTCGGGAATTCCCGTCATTTTCGGCGTACTAACGGTTGATTCAATCGAGCAGGCTATCGAGCGCGCGGGTACGAAAGCCGGAAACAAAGGTTGGGAGGCAGCCTCATCGGCAATTGAAATGGCTAACCTTCTCCGTTCCATTGAGGCATAGTTCGAGACGATTCAAGGAACCGCACCGCGTGTTCCTTTCTTAAAGTGAGTTACCGAAAAATGGCTCTTTGATAGGTTTTATAAAATCCTCATCTTTTTATAAAGGAGAAATAGTAGTGAGCGAGCTGAAAATGGATTCAAAAGTGCTTTCCATTTTGGAAGATAAGATTCAACTCATTAAAACCGGCAAAGGGGCGATTTACCTTGTCGGCCCAATTCGGCTTCCTGTCAATCTTTACGGGGAAACGGTCGTATTCCAGTGGTACTGCTGGCTGAACTGTGATGAAGTGACGGAAGATTATCAGCGAATCATTGATAAACTGTCCTCTTCCAATCTTGCGGAATTGCAGCAATCAAGCGTCCTTGCTTACGGGGATTTCCAGTTCGGAAACGAAGCGCTGATTAGGATGCACTCCATCTGCCATACAGGTGACATTTTTGGAAGCAAGCGCTGCGACTGTGGCTTCCAATTAAAAAATTCAATGAAAATGATTGTCGAGCATGGAACGGGCGCATTATTTTACCTTGCCAATCATGAAGGAAGGGGAATTGGGCTGTTCAGCAAGGCGATGGCCTATATTCTCCAGGAAAATGGCTATGATACGGTTGAGGCAAATGAAGGGCTTGGATTTGTCGACGATTCCAGGAATTACGAAGATGCGATTTCCGTCCTGAAAGCATTGCGCTCCAAGCCTGTCACGCTGATTACGAACAATCCGAAAAAACTTGAGGCTCTAAGGCAGTCAGGTATGCCAATTTCAGGCAGGCGGCCGCTATGGGGAGATATTTCGGAATACAATGAGCAATACCTCCAAACGAAGGTGAACCGTTCAGGACACCTGAGGGAAGAGGGGAATTGCACGAATGACTAGCGATGCGTTCTATATGGACCTCGCCCTGCAAAATGCACGGGCGTTAAAAGGCCAGACGGATCCAAATCCTCTTGTCGGGTCGGTTATCGTGAATGAAGGAAGGATTGTCGGTGTTGGGGCCCACTTGAAGGCTGGAACACCCCATGCGGAAATCCACGCCCTCCGGATGGCGGGGGAGAAGGCCCGTGGAGGCACCATCTATGTCACGTTGGAGCCCTGCTCGCACCATGGCCGAACAGGCCCGTGTGCCGAGGCGATTGTACAGGCCGGTTTGAAAAGGGCGGTCATTGCAACACTCGACCCGAACCCGGTTGTCAAAGGCAATGGAGTTAGAATTCTTCAGGATGCCGGAATTGAAGTCAAAATAGGCATCCGTGAAGAGGAATCCCGTAAGATGAACGAGGTTTTCAATAAATTTATCGTTGATAAGAGGCCATTCGTCACATTGAAAGCGGGGTCTTCCCTTGATGGGAAAATTGCTACCCACACATTTGAAAGCAAATGGATTACCTCCGAAGATGCTCGCCGGGATGCCCATCATTTAAGGAACGAACACATGGCGATCCTGGTTGGGGTCAATACCGTCATAAAAGACAATCCGGAATTAACGACAAGGATTCCGTATGGCCGTAATCCAATTCGTGTCGTGCTTGATTCTTCCTTAAAAATACCGCTCGATTCCAAGGTGGTTACGGACGGACTGGCGGAAACGTGGATTTTTACAACCCGAGATGCTGACACCGATAAGGAGATACAGCTGAGGGAGCGGGGCGCAAGTGTTTTCCGGACAGCGGGCCGGGGGAAAGTGGACCCTGGAGAAGTGCTTGATATTCTTGGGGAAAAGCTCGTTTCCTCCATCCTGATTGAGGGCGGCGGCACCGTCCATGCGAGTTTTATTGAAAAGAAATTGGTTGATAAAGTCATTCTTTATTTTGCTCCGATGTTAATTGGCGGGCAAGCGGCGCCTACATTTCTTGAAGGGGCAGGCGCCAATACAATGGCGGATGTAGTTGAATTGGAAAATACGTCGATAGAAAAGGTTGGCCGTGATTTCAAGTTCACCGGCTATCCTTCCTATAAATAACGAAGGCCAGCAGCTCATGCTGGCTTTTTTTTTGAATAATTTTCCAGATCACTGGACAATTCACCCAATTTAGAAAATAGTTGTAGTAAAATAGTCATAGATAAGAAGGGGGATAGGAGAATGGAACTGCTTTCGGTGTCGGGAATAAGGAAAGCGTTTAAGGATTTTGAAGCAGTACGCGGCGTATCATTTACAGTCAGTAAAGGAGAAGCTTTTGGATTGCTGGGTCCGAATGGCGCAGGAAAGTCTACGACTATCAACATGCTGACGGGCCTTTTTCCACCTACAGAGGGTTCAATCATGATTTCGGGCATTGATATGAAAGCCAACCCGAAAAAAGCACAGGCGCTGATTGGGATTGTCCCGCAGGAAATCGCGCTGTACCAAACGATGAGCGCGAAAAACAATCTTTATTTTTGGGGAAGGATGTACGGCCTTTCCGGCAGCATCCTTGATCATCGGGTCGCCGAAACACTCGAATTGATTGGACTTGCCGACAGGGCGAAGGATAAAGTCGAGACGTTTTCCGGGGGGATGAAACGGAGGGTCAATATTGGCGCGGCCATCCTCCACAGGCCTGAATTATTGATTATGGATGAGCCAACCGTTGGAATTGACCCACAGTCAAGGGCCCATATCCTTGAAACGGTTAAGAGATTGAATAATGAGGGAATGACTGTCATTTACACAAGCCATTACATGGAGGAAGTGGAGTTTCTATGTAAGCGGATTGGCATTATGGACCATGGAAAGCTGATTGCTTTAGGAACCATTCCGGAACTGAGGGAGACGATAGGCGACAGGTCGAGGATGGTCTTTGCCATTCAGGGAGGCGCGGCCAACCCTGACATGCTAAATGGGATTGTTCCGGCAGGTGATTGCCAGGTTTTTGAAGAGAATTTGACGGTGTTCCACAAGGAGCCTCAAGCTGTCTTAAGTACGCTCGTACAAAGAATTACGGAAACGGGTGCGCAAATTTCCGGAGTGGAAATCGTCGAACCGAACTTGGAAAGCGTCTTTTTGCATTTGACAGGAAGAAACCTGCGCGACTAAGGGGGGAGAAAGAATGAATTTGTGGTGGCTTGCTTTAAAAGACACAATCCTTATCGCAAAGGACAGGAAAGCCTTGCTGACACTCATCCTGATGCCGTTGTTATTGATTGGTATATTGGGAGCGGCATTTGGCAAGCTCATGGGAGACGGCGAAGTGAAGCTGGACAAATTTACACTCGCTGTGGCCAATCTTGACGATGGGGAGATGGGCACGGTTCTAGAGGAAGAAGTTTTCGAAAAAGGCCTGCCTAATCTTGTGAAAGTTAAAAAAATGAATGAAGCTGATTTGTATAGAACCCTTAAAGACCAAAAAGCCGCCGTAGGCCTAATTATCGAAAAAGGTTTTTCTAATGCGGTTCTATCTGGTAATGAAGCGAAAGTGAAACTCATTTCGATTCCTTCGGCGGGAATTCAGGCGACAATTACCGAGAACATCATCCAACAGTTTGCAAGTGAAGCCGCTATCCGGACGGCCGGGATGAAGGCTGTCATCGAGGCTGCCGCAAAAGCGGGGAATCAAGGGCAGGCAAACCTTGGTGCCGCGCAGTTTTCCCTGGGGGAGGAACCCTTCCCGCTTGTGAAAGAGGAAGCTCCGAAGGAAGAAGGATTGCCGGTCGGCTCCTTTCAATATTACGCCGCGGGCATGGGGGTCATGTTCCTGCTGATGACAGTTACCATTGGGGTATCGGCCATGATTGAAGAAAAGGATCAGGAGGTTTATAAACGGCTGCTTGTATCAAAATTGACCCATTATGAGTATTTGGCGGGAAAAGTCCTGGGCTTGCTTTTTTTGTGCATGCTTCAGTTGTTTGTAATTATACTCGGAACCCGGTTCATTTTTTCGGTTGATTGGGGCCCATCCCTCACTGGCGTATTCATAATCGGTATTAGCTTCGTATTCAGCGCTTGCGGACTAGGAGTCATGGCGGGTTCACTGGTGAACACGGGAAAGGCCTTTAACGTTGTAGGTATGCTCGGCACACAAATCATGTCGGCAGTTGGCGGAAGTATGGTGCCTTTGTACTTGATGCCTGATTGGGTGAACACGCTCGTAAAAGTTTTTCCAAACGCACTTGCCCTTCAATCATTCCTGGAGTTGATGGCTGGGGGCGGGATAAAGGATATCCTCCCGGGCGCGGCGGGGCTATTGGGGCTCGGGGTTCTATTCCTTGCTATCGGCTGGCTTATGCTTGCCGGGGAAAGGAGGAGAAAGTATGCGTAAAACAGCTGCGATTGCCCTGTTGCATCTGAAGTCGATGGCTCGCACCCCCTCAGTATGGGTAATGATGGTTGTCATGCCACTCGTATTCAGTATTATTTTCGGTGGAATGGCTGGCAGTTCGGAAAAAAACAAACCGCTTGTACTGTATTCAGCCGGAAGCGATGATTTATCTTTACAGACTGCGAAACTGCTGACAGGCAATAAACAATATAAATGGGAAAAAGTTTCCGCACAAAAAGCTAGGGAAGCGGTTAACAATCAAAAGGCCATTGCTGCGGTCATGATTGGAGACGGATTGGCAGAACGGATTGCAAAAAAAGAACCGCTGTTCACCGTTGCAATCCAACGCGAGACACAGGAGTATTTGGCGCTGTATCCCCATCTTGAAGGAGCCGCGCGGACGATTGCCTCGGGTTATGAATTAGCTGCCGCTATCGGGACGGATGGGTTTTCGGCACTTTTACAGGAAGCGTCAGGCCAACAGGGAATCCGCGTTGACAAGGAGATCATTCAAAGGGAAGGAAGCAAGGGAGAAGCAGTATCCTTGAGTACCATTGGATTTACCATCATGTTTATGATGTTCGGGATCTCGGGAGCGGCAGCGACAATCCTTGAAGAAAGGGCGGGCGGAACCTGGGCAAGGCTGATGGCCGCCCCTGTTAACAGGGTTCAAATCATTTGCGGTTATATCCTGTCCTACTTTTTGCTTGGCTGGCTCCAGCTTGGCATTCTCGCTCTCTCGATTAAAGTGCTGTTCAACGGGAAATGGGGAAGCCCGCTCTATTTTATCCCATTTGCGTCGCTTGTCATCCTGACTGTGGTCGGACTGGGCCTCATGATTGCCGGACTGGTAAAAACAAAACAGCAGGCGGGCGCGTTGAGCGCGGTTATCATTGTCAGCACCTGCATGCTCGGAGGTGTCTACTGGCCGCTTGATGTCGTACCTGATTTCATGAAGCTGATTGCAAAATTCGTCCCGCAGAGTTGGATGATGTCGGGTATCCGGGAAATTGTGAGCGGAAGCCTGCACGGACCGACGATTTGGACTGCAATCGCCGTACTAGCAGGATTCTGCCTGCTGTTCTACTATTTGGGAATAAGGAAGCTGAAATACGAGAACTGATTTTGATAGACAAAACAAAAAAGAGAGCCGTCCGGCTCTCTTTTTATAGTATAATTAGATACGCTTTGCACCTACGTAACGTGGCTTCCAGTAAGAGTTGTTTAAGTAAGAAACAGATACGCCCTTGGATGAAGCGGAATGGATGAATTTCCCGTTTCCGATATAAATGCCGACATGAGTCGGTCTTGAAGACTTGTACGTTTTATAAAAAACAAGGTCGCCAGGCTTCAGGCTGTAGACGCGTTTACCTTTGCCCCACATTTCCCCTGCAGTCCTTGGAAGGGACTTTCCTGCTTTACCAAAAGAATATTTTACGAGGCCTGAGCAATCAAAACCGGATTTTGGGCTGATTCCGCCCCATGTATACCGTTTTCCCATATTGGCTTTCGCGACAGAAATTGCATTGTTGTGGTAAGTTGCAGCTTCACTCATGGACGGAAGAAGTGTCATCATCAAAGTTGTCATAAACAGAACCGCCATAAATTTCTTCAACATGTAAGTTTACCCCCTGGTGTTTTTTGCTAAACCTACTATACTCTATTCTTTTTAACAGCGTCTTCACAGGTAGATTACAAGTCTATTACAAGAGGCTGTGAAAATTCAGAAAATTAACATTTTTATTGCTTTAAAAAGTGATAATACTAGATTTTTCTGCCAGAAACATTGATATGACTGGGTTTTTAGCCTCTTAAATCATTTTAGGTACAGTATGGTTCATGGTTGCCAAAATGTAAACAAACTGTGAAAAAAGTAAAAAAATGTGCCGAAAATATGTAAAACAACTGTAAAAATAGATTTTTTCACCTTCTATTTCTTACAAAATTGTAAGGCTGCAAGTTAAAAATGTAAGGGAATGCGATGGATGATAGAAAAGAATTTTATTACAGTAAAAGTAACAAAAGGATAAACGAGGGATGAAAATGGAATTGGTTTTGGAAGCTGTCGGGCTCAATAAGACTTATGGAGGAAAGGGGAATGTTTTTTCCGCCCTGAACAACATCGATGTAAAGGTTGAAAAAGGGGAATTCACCGCGATTATGGGGCCTTCAGGAGCCGGAAAAACAACCTTGCTGAACATATTATCGACGATCGACGTGCCGACTTCAGGCATCGTAAGGATAAACGGTACGAATGTGCAAAGTTTGAATGAAGAGGAAGTCAGTAGGTTCCGGCGGGATAGGATCGGCTTCATTTTCCAGGATTACAACCTCCTGGATACATTGACAATTGAAGAAAATATCGCCTTGCCGCTCGCACTTGCTGGTATGCCGCCAGTCGAAATTGCGGGGAGGGCAGCGGAATTCGCAAAAGTATTCGGGATAGAAGAACTACTCGGCAAATATCCTTATGAGGTTTCCGGTGGGCAGCAACAAAGGGCATCCGCAGCGAGGGCGCTTGTCGCAAGCCCGAGTATTGTCTTCGCGGATGAGCCTACGGGAGCCCTCGATTCGAAGTCGGCCCATATCCTATTGAAGACGCTTGAGGAAATCAACAGGATTAAAGGCTCGACCATATTGATGGTAACCCATGACCCTTTCGCAGCAAGCTTTTGCAGCCGTGTCGTTTTTATAAAGGATGGTGGGTTCTTCACTGAATTAAGAAAGGGAAGCCAAACAAGGAAACAGTTTTTCCAGCAAGTTGTCCATGTGCTGGCTGCCTTGGGGGGTGGACAGATTGAGTCTGTTTGAACTGACAAAAAGAAATATACGTAAAAACTTCAAGGCGTATTTGGTTTATTTTTATCCGATGTCCTTTAGCGTAGTGATTTACTTTACCTTTGTTTCCTTGCAATACAACCGGAAAATTATAGATGCTGCAGCGAGCCTTGGTAAAATAGGGCCCGCATTTATGGCCGCTTCTGTTTTCCTGGTCGCTTTCTCGGCTCTGTTCATCTTTTATTCCAATAGCTTTTTTATGAAAAAGCGGAAAAAAGAAATCGCATTATACTCTCTTTTTGGTATGTCGAAAAAACAAATTGGGCTGATGCTTTTTTTGGAAAATTTGCTTGTCGGCGCGGGGGCGCTTCTGATTGGCATAGGCATTGGTGCGGTTCTTTCCAAGCTGTTTGCGATGGTTCTTGTAAAGCTGATGGGGATTCAAATCGTCGCGGGTTTCACCTTATCTGTAGCCGCGGCAGTCCAAACGGTTGTTGTTTTTTTTCTCATCATTTCTGCTGCTTCGATTTATAATGCCCGGGTCATCCGGACATCCACCCTCCGAGAACTTTTCCAGGCGGGAAAACAAGCGGAGAAAAAGCCGGTTGCCTCCGTCGCTGTGGCTGTATTGTCACTGCTGCTCATCGGAACTGGTTATTGGGTCATTCTTCAGCCAGTTTCATCCGGCATCTGGTCGAGCTACGCATGGCTGAAAATCCTAGGCGCGCTTGTGGGCATCATAATTGGAACGTTCCTATTCATCCGGTCGTTCATCGTCTATTTGCTTTCGGCACTCTTGAAAAGGAAGGCATTCTTCTATAAAGGACCAAACATCATTAGTGCATCGAATCTCCTATATAGGATAAAAGGAAATATCGCCGTCCTGTCGGTATTGGCGCTGTTGTCTACGTTCACGCTTTTCCTGATGGGAGTGACGTGGAGCCTGTACGCCAACCTGAATGATATTTCAAAAGACAATTTTCCGCATAGCTTTATTTATACAGTTCAAAATGGGGATGAGGAAACGGAAATCGGCCGGTTATTCAAGGGCAGGGAAGATGTGCTTTATAGCCAAAAACTTGAGCCTGTGAAAATGGAAGCGGGACCGGATTTTTCAGGAAGATTTCCTCCTTATTATCCAGTCCTGCTTATTCCCGAATCGTCTTTTAGGCAACTTGCCGGGAAAATGGGGAAGGAAGATGCCATTGATTTCGCGGATAATGAAGCGATCGCCTTTTATGATGGAAATCTGAACAGGACCAATGACCCTTATACCGGCAGAAGCATCGGCTTGCCGGGAGGGGAAAACGTAACGATTGCTTCCTATGAAAACTATTCGCTGCTGAATCAAGCCATTTTCGCATTCCCGCTCGTCGTCAAGGACGCCGTTTATGAAAAGTCCGTTGAGTCTGGTGCGCCGACAACACAGCTGCAGATATACAAGCTCGGAAAAGAAAAGGCTACAAAGGAGCTGGGGGGGATAATAGAAGAAATCCTCTGGAACCATGCGGAAGACCGGAACGAGGTGATTTGGTCGAGTTTTTACCAGGAATATTCACAAGGAATGGAAACATACGGCATCCTTATTTTTATCAGCGGCTTCCTCGGGCTTGTCTTCCTGATGGCAACCGGCAGCGTCCTTTTTTACAGGCAGTTGTCGGAAGCGGCCGCCGACAAGCCGAGGTACCAAATCTTGAAAAAGATTGGGCTCGGAGCGCGGGATTTGAGGAAATCGATCAGGGTCCAAACGCTGTTTATTTTCTCTATTCCAATCCTGATTGCCATATCGCATAGTTCTGTCCTTATATCGGCGCTCGCAGGGTTTGCCGGCATCCGGATGGCCGGTCCGTTCATGGTCGTCCTTGGCCTGTATATAGGCCTGTATTTGGCATACTTTTCTTACACGTCGGCCCGTTTCTATGCACTCGTAAATGAATAGCCATGAAAAAAGGGATGGTTCCTCCATCCCTTTTGTCTATTATTCCATATGGTTTTCGGCTTCCAGTCCAAGATAGGCGGCTCCGCCAGGAACAGGGAAGTGAATGCGCGCCTCGGTGAATACCCCCCTTTCGGACTGGACACTTACCGCATGGCCGAGCTTATCGGCGATTTTTTTGGCGAGATAAAGCCCCATCCCTGTAGAGGAATAAAGTTCACGACCGTTTTTCCCGGTAAAACCCTTTTCGAAAACCCTAGGAAGATCCTCGGGGAAAATCCCGATTCCGTTGTCGCGGATGGAAATTATCCTTTCCTTTGGAAGGACGGACACAGTTAGCTCCCCTCCCGGCGGGGTATATTTTAGCGCGTTCCCGAGTAGCTGGTTGAAAAGGAACAGAAGGGCTTTTTTGTCAGTGAGCGCCTCAAAGTCTTCGAAGCGGACGTCCAGGCGGATTTTTTTTGCATAAAAAACCTTGGAATGGGCTTTCAGGGATTCCTTGACGATTTTCCCAATCTGAGCCTCCTGAATGAGGTAGTCATTATTGAAATCGTTCAGGCGGGAAAAATAAAGCGCCTGCTCGACGAAATGCTCAATCCGGTCCATTTCTTCTTCAAGGCTCGCGCTGCCTTCACCGGTTTCATAGAGCATCCGGCTAACGGCAATCGGCGTTTTGATTTCATGGAACCAGGATGTCATGTATTCCATCCATTCCTTTTTTTCATTATTGGCGTGCCTGAGCTCTTCGAGATAGTTCTGATAATGGTCCGTGATCATAGCCAGATAAAGTTTTTCTTCGTGAGTGTTTTTAATGCTATGCAAACGTGGTGCGCCGCCAGGCTCGTAGGTTCCTGCTTCTTTCATAAATGCATTCTTCCTGTGGAAATTGCTGACTAGATAACCAGAGAAGATCAATATCGAAACAAAATCGATGTACAACAGGCTCGCCGGATGAATGGACAGGGACGAGTCGGCAAGGACGACGGCATTGATGAAGCCGATGATGAGTAAGAAACAGATGATAAGGGCTTTGTTGTCGGAAACGTATTCTCCCAGTTTCATAGCAATATGTACCCCTGGCCTTTTCTCGTTTGGATGATGCCGCTAAGGCCGAGGCTTTCAAGCTTCTTTCGGAGACGGTTCATATTGACGGTCAACGTATTGTCGTCTATGAAGCTCTCATCCTGCCACAGGGCGCGCATCATTTCGTCCCTTCCTATGATTTTACCAGGCCGTTTCATTAGAATCGCCATTAAATGGAATTCGTTTTTTGTTAAAATGGCTTCCTTGCCCTCAAATTGTATGGCTGCTTTCTCAAGGTTCAAGAGAAGGCCGTTATATTGGAGCACATTCGTTTCCTGCTGTCCGATTGTCGTTGCTGTCGCCCTCCGCAAAATGGCATTCAGCTTCGCGACTAGCACGTCTAACGAAAAAGGCTTTTGGAGAAAGTCGTCGCCGCCGACATTCATGGCCATGACAATATCCATATTTTCCGTCCTCGATGAAATGAACACGATGGGAGCGGCTGTCACTTCACGGATTTTTTTGCACCAGTAAAACCCGTCGTAGCTTGGGAGGTTGATATCGAGCAAGATGAGATCCGGCTTCAAATCGGCGGCTTGTACATCAATCTCCTCAAACGAGCCGACCGGACAGGGGGAAAAATCCCATTTTTCCAGGTGAGCGGCAATCAACTGCCTTAACTTCGGTTCATCTTCGACAATCATCACTCTTCTCAAAAGGCCACCTTCTTCTTGCAAAGTTTGTATCTATAGTATAGTAGACTTGGCAGGAATTTAGTAGAGTTCCATTTTTCGGGAATTGACTGGAGGGAATAGCGTGATCAAGGGAATTATTTTCGACTTTGACGGCCTGATTGTCGATACGGAGTCGCTTTGGTATGAAGCATATAAGGAAATCATGGCAGAATTCAGGTGCGAACTCCCGCTTGAAGAATTTTCAAAGGTGATCGGGACGACCAACGAAGTGCTGAATGCATATTTTGAAAAAATGACAGGCATGACGGTCGAGGAAGCAGGCATCCATTCGAAAACGAAGGAGTTTTACATGCAAAAAGCAGGCAGCCTGGCGCTCCGTGAGGGGGTTCGCGAGTATTTGGATGAAGCAAAGGCCCTTGGTGTGAAAATTGGCCTCGCTTCAAGCTCACGGAGGGAATGGGTCGAATCGTATTTAAGGAAGTTTGGCATTTACGGCTACTTTGAAACAATTAAGACCAAAGAAGACGTCGAAAAAGTCAAACCGGACCCCGCGCTTTACTTATTGGCCCTGGAGAGCCTGGGGATTTCGCCCAATGAGGCGGTTGCTTTCGAAGACTCGCTGAATGGGTCAGCCGCGGCCATCTCCGCCGGAATGCACTGTGTCATCGTCCCGAACCCGGTAACGAACCATCTTCCATTTGAAAATTACCGGCTACGGCTTGGATCGATGGCAGAGAAAAGTTTGGCGGAAGTGCTAAAGGAAGTTGAAAGGTACGACTAGTAAACAGGGGCGGACAATTATTCTTATTTACCTTCACGATTTTTTTATAAGGGGGCGCTATGTTTGCAGTCCACTTATATTTGGTAAAGGTACCTTTGAACGTGATATTGTAAAATTAAGCAACCGAAGGGAGTGGTTTTCATGTATAAAAGGCCAGAACATGGTGAATATGCAACCTATTATGAACCTTACATTGCGCTGGTTCCGGAAGGGGATATCGTTTCAACTTTGGAGAGGCAGGCGGATGAAACCGTCATCCTCCTGAAAGGTTTATCGGACGAACAGGCTTTATTCAGGTATGGCAAATCAAAATGGAGCATTAAGGAAGTTTTGGGCCATATGGCGGATACGGAACGGATTATGGCGTACCGGCTATTGACGATTGCGCGCGGGGACACGGTACCACTCCCTGGCTTTGAGGAGAACGCGTACGTTCGGGAAGCTGGGTTCGACAGGGAACCGCTTGAGAACTTGCTGGCGAATTTCATGGCGGTTCGGGCGTCGACAAGCGCTCTGGTAAGGTCGCTCAGCGAGGAAGCGTGGCCACGAACTGGGAATGCCAATGGCCATCTCGTATCAGTACGGGCAATCGCCGCCATGATCGCAGGCCACGAACTCCATCACCGCAAAATCCTCATGGAACGCTACATGGGATCTAGTGGTTTTCCCGGAGAGTAAGGCAAGAAACAGTACGAAACGAGGGACGTATTAGTGATTTTTGGATAGAAGAGTCCTATCTTAAAACAAACGAAATGCTCGAGGGCAGGGATATATTCCCTGTCTTTTTTGTTTTTCGGAGTGCAGTATGGCTGATTGGACTCCATCTTCGGAGAAAGTCCCTGTACTGGTGGCATTTTCATAAATCAGGCTGCTTTTCTCCGGTTTACCTGGTCAACATACATACAAACGGATAGATATCCGGGTTTTCAAGGCACTTATCCGGGTTTTCAAGGCACTTATCCGGGTTTTCAAGGCACTTATCCGGGTTTTCAAGGCACTTATCCGGGTTTTCAGACCACTTATCCGGGTTTTCAGGACACTTATCCGGGATTTTAAAGAGGATATCCAGGATTTCGAAACAGATATCTAAAATTCGAGGCACATATCCAGAACTGGCAAATTTGGACACAATTAGGGCCGTCCGCATTAACTGGGATGATTCGGTCAAATGGCAAAGGATCCTTTATTGTTTAGCAAGCCTTTCGATAGGCAAAAATGTATGCAGTAGGAAGAACTTATTTTTCCAAAAAGGAGAAGATGGATTTGAACGGTGAAGTTCCTAAAGACCACAGCATTGATAACAGCCTGGCACTGATGCAGGAGGGGTATGAATTTATCGGGAACCGATGCAAGAAATATGGCGCGGACCTGTTCGAGGCGCGGCTCCTTGGCCAAAAGGTCGTGTGCATGACCGGCGAGGAAGCGGCGAGGATTTTCTATGATAATGATAAGTTTCAAAGAAAAGGGGCGGCACCGAAAAGGGTCCAAAAGACGCTGTTTGGGGTAAATGCGGTCCAGACAAAGGACGGCGCTGTGCACCAAAGCAGAAAGATGCTGTTCATGGCGCTCCTGTCACCGGAGGGAGTTGCCGAGGTCCGTAAACTGGCCGAAACGTATTTCCGTGAAGCCGCTAGTAAATGGGAAACGATGGACCGGGTCGTCCTTTTTGAAGAGGCTGAAGAAATCCTTTGTAAAATTGCCTGCGAATGGGCGGGCGTTCCTTTAAAAGAGGATGAGGCAAAAGAACGCGCGGAGGATTTCACCGCGATGGTCGATGCGTTCGGAGCTGTGGGGCGACGCCATTGGAAAGGCAGGAGGGCCCGGACTCGCGCCGAGGAATGGATCACCGAAGTTATCGAGAATGTCAGGGCAGGGGAACTTGCGGCGAGGGAAGGGTCGGCGCTTCATTCATGGTCGGTTTACCGTGACCCGGATGGACAACCGCTTGACGCGAAAATGGCCGCGGTCGAACTGATAAATGTACTAAGGCCAATTGTAGCGATCGCCACATTCATCTCGTTTAGTGCCCTGGCTCTGCATGAACATCCGGAATGCAAGGAAAAGCTCCGTACGGAAGGCGACGAATACCGGGAATGGTTTTCCGAGGAGGTAAGGCGGTTTTACCCGTTTGGGCCGTTTGTCGGTGCAAGGGTAAAAAATGCATTTACATGGCACGGCTACAATTTTGAAGAGGGACAGCTTGTCCTGCTTGATATGTACGGAACGAACCACGATTACAGGCTGTGGGAATTTCCGGACCAATTTCATCCTGAACGGTTCCGGGATTGGGACGGAAACCTGTTCAAGTTCATTCCCCAGGGAGGCGGGGATCCGGCAAAAGGCCACCGCTGCCCTGGCGAAGGCGTTACGGTGGAGGTAATGAAAGTTTGCCTTGATTTGCTAGTAAACGGAATCACGTATGAAGTACCGGAGGAACAGGATTTAAGCTACAGCCTCGTCCGGATGCCGACGCGCCCGGAAAGCGGATTTATAATGGCTAACGTTAAGAGGGTTCAATAAAAAACAGGGGACGGATCACTTCCGCAAAAACGAAAGCGGAGGGCCCGTCCCCTTTTTTACTCATGTTCCATATAAAAAATGAAGCAAAGGATATTTCCCCTGCCTCACTGCTTCACTATTTCACCCCTCCAAGAGCTGGTCGAGGATTTCCTGGACATCCCTTCCACGTTGGAAGGTAACAATCCGGGCCGGTTTTCCTTCGAAAGCTTTCACAAGCTCATCGATGAACCGGTGATAACTGTTTGCGCCCTCTACCTCAATCCGCTGAAGGGGTTCATTTTTTCTAGCAGCCCACAGCTCCGACCAGTTACGGAGGGAAAGAGTCCCCTCTGTACCATACAAATCAAAACGAAGCTCTTCCTTCATGCCAAGTCCAGACAGTCCGTTGAAAAGGACAGGCACACCATTTGAAAGGCGTCCGCTTGCAATGATGCCGGTTTCGCAAAGGCCGGGATTTTCCGGCAGCTCCAATGAAGAACGGACATCGCTTATTTTTCCGAACAAATGCAAGATTATCTGGATATAGTGCGGGAACACTTCCCGGACAAAGCCGCCCTGGTCCCTGGAAGAAATCCAGCTGTTTTGCTGCCATTTGCGCGGCCACTCTTCAAAATGGCAGTGTAGTTCAACCCGGCGTAAATCGCCCAGGAACCCATCACGTGCCAGCCTCTCCAGCTCCAAAAACCCGCTGCCGAAGATCGTCGGAAAATTGACCGCGTGCATTACCCCGCTGGACTCAGCCGCTTCGAGCATTTCATCTGCTTCAGCCACCGTACTGGCCAAAGGCTTTTCGCAAAGGACATTCTTGCCTCCCCGAAGCGCCTCGATGACATACTGGTGATGGTATTTTGGCGGAACGGCAATATAAATCAAGTTGATGTCAGGGTTGTCGAAAAGAGCCTTATAGTCATCCGCGGCGGCTATCCCATACTTTTCGGAAACTTCCGCGAGCCGCTTCGCATTGCCGTCGAAAACTTCCTGAACGTCTGCTTCAGGGTGCGCCAGGAATGCGTTCATTACGCGCTCGCCAATACCCCCGGTGCCAATGATGCCAACCTTTATTTTCCCCATAAAATAATCCCCCTTTAAAAAGGCGACGTGCATTAACCAATTCCGCAATGCAGGCCCCTCAAAAAAATTACGAATCCAGCAAATATGTACCAATATAGTTTACCATTCGGAACAGACGGGAAGCCATCTGCAGTTCTTGAATATCCCACATTACAAAAGAAAAAGGAACACGCCCAATACCAAGCACGCCCTTTGTAAAAAATCTCCTATTGAACCGTTTCCCTAGTGTCACCGCGAAGTGCGTCGGAAAATATTTCCGTACGCTTTTTTATTTTTGCATCCTCCCCGTTTAAGGTAATGATGGTAAAATATTGTTAATCTATTTTTTGAAAATTCGTAAAGAGGTGGATATATGCAAGCGTTGACTGAAGCGTATGTGGACTCCCTGGCCCCGAATGCGGCGGCGATAAAGAACGGCTGGGGGCTCGTCCGGAAAAATCAGTTCCAAAACATGCATAGGAGCGCCGATGGAACCCTTCTCTTTGGCGAGTGTAAAGGCAGCGGGAAAAATCCTTACCTAACATCGGCGGATTTCATTGGCGGCCAGCCGGTTTTTAGGTGCAGTTGCCCAAGCCGCCAGTTCCCGTGCAAGCACTCCCTAGGCTTATTGTACGCATACATAAATGGCGCGGCTTTTTCCGAAGCCCCAATACCTGAGGATATAGCGGCAAAACGTGAAAAGGCCGCGGTTCGTGAGGAAAAGAAAAAAGACCAAACTAAAAGCCAGAAAAAGCCAAATAAGGCTGCGCTAGCAAAGAAGTTGAAGGCGCAGCTTGACGGGCTTCAACTGCTGGAAAAACAAATCAGCCAACTTCTGTCCGCGGGCCTGGCGTCCATGAGCCCGAGAAAACTAAGCCAGCTTGAAGAAACCGCAAAACAGCTAGGGAACCATTACCTGAAAGAGGCGCAAAATGAACTCAGGGATTTTACCCTGCTGTGGGGGAAGAAACTTCCCGAGGAACGGCTCTATCAGATTGCTTATGAAAAACTCATCCTTCTCCACACGCTTTGCAAAAAAGGAAACGCACATCTTGAGCGCCGGCTTGAGGATGAAAACCTTACGCCAGACACTTCCTCTTCGATTGAGGAATGGCTCGGGCATACATGGCAGCTTGCCGAGCTGAAGGAGCTAGAGCTAGTCCGCCCAGATGTTAGGCTGGCCCAGCTGTCCTTTTCCTCCTCCCGCCACGATGCGCGGAAGGAGTTTATCGACGAGGGAATATGGATCGACCTTGCCGGAGGGGAGCTCTTTTGCACAAAGAACTACAGGCCATTTAAAGCGCTGAAGCATGTAAAAGAAGAGGATTCCATCATGGAAGTACTCGGTACAAATGAGTTGTTCATTTACCCGGGAGAGGGAATCCGCCGGGTACGCTGGAATGAGTATAGTTTCCATGGAAAACCGGATTTAACAGAGTTGAAGGGCTTAGCGCGTGTTAACGTGGCAGAGGTAATCAAAGAGGTGAAAAATCTCCTGAAGCTTCCATTGGCTGATAAGCATCCGGTTGCATTTGTA
Source organism: Neobacillus sp. YIM B06451 (assembly GCF_032667185.1). Classification (NCBI taxonomy): domain Bacteria; kingdom Bacillati; phylum Bacillota; class Bacilli; order Caryophanales; family Bacillaceae; genus Neobacillus; species Neobacillus sp. YIM B06451. The sequence goes on from NZ_JAVFKJ010000001.1 coordinate 112,063, forward strand.
GCCTATGAAAGAGTCGGACTGGCTGATGGCGACTGGCAGCTTGAGGATCGGCAAGGGCAGAGGCTTTCCTTAGTGGAAGGGCCGGAAGAAGGATGCAATTCACTGGGCCTGCTAAAACTTCTCCCTGAGAAATACACCCGAAATGGGGCGATGCTTGTCCGGTTTTACCCAGACCTTCTAACCGGCAGGCTCGGGGCCCAGCCGTTGGCAATCATTACAGAAGACCGGCATATCAGGCTGGTCGGGTAGGGGGGAAGGCAATGAGCATACAAGCATTATATGAACTGCAGGAAGAAACAAAGAGGCTGGCAATAGCGGGCAGCAGCCTGGCAATTGGCGATCCTAGGGTGAAAGCGATCATCCCCGTTTTGAAAAAACTTGGCGAGAGGGCTCCGGTCTTCAGGCGCCTTTCGGAAATGGCGGAAACGCTAATTACCGATGAACAGAACTCTGCGGCAAATCTGCTGGAGTTATCAGGATTGCTGACATCCGTTTTGTCTACTATGGGAACAACAGGCAAGGATGGCGAACTGGCCCAAAGTGAAGGGGGCATTGAGCTGCCGACCGATTTGTCGTGGCTTGAATTACAGCCAGTCATACACGCCCTGGAATCAAAAGGGTATGGACGGACGGAAATCATTCAGGAAGCGGTTAAGTCGGGGAAGTTCCGTGATTTGCGCCTCGTCATGCCGTTTATTAAAGGCCTTGAGGATTCCTATCCAGAGATTGGTGTTTTCATAGCAGAAAAGGTATTGCCCCGCTTTGGAAGAGAGATCCTTCCGTATATTGAGGAGACATTTTCAATAAAAGGGAAGGCGGGTGACGGAAAAAAACTGATCGCCATCCATGCCATTTTGGAAAACGAAGGACTGCCGTTTTATCTTGAATGCCTTGAAAACGGTTCTCCGCAAATTAAGGAGGCTGCGCTCGAGATATTGGCCCGCTATGACGAGGCTGAGGAAGCCATTCTTGAACAAACCATGGCAAAGAGGGCGGAAACGAGGCGCGCGGCTTATACGGCATTGGCTGCAAGGGGAACCGCCGCGGCACTTGAACGCCTCGGTGATGCTGTTGAGTCCAAAGACCAGGAGATGATTCTTCAAATTGCAAGAGCAAATCCTTCACCTGGAATTGCGGATGCCCTGCTCGATTTTGCTAAAAAAACACTCCAGGTTTATCTTGAAGGGAAAAAGCGGGAAACCTCGAATTTGCTCTCTTCTGTAATCTGGAGCCTCGATGGTGGCGAGAGTAAAGGCGTTATCGAGTTTTTGAAGAAAGTCGCCGCAGAATCCCGTGTTTCTACGGAACTATCAAAGGACTCAGCAAGAATCCTGCTCCAGAAGGAGGTATATGAAGTTAGGGAGTTTATTGAGTACCTATGCCATTTACCGAAAAAGGAGCATTTCGCTGATCTATCCTTCCTGGCCTCCTTGTCGATCCGAACACCGGATGATGTGTATTCCAGGTATGCAAAATTTGTTAGGAAATCAAGGAAGGATCCCGCTGGTGGGGCTATTCTCGAAACGATGGATAAACTTATTTCATTCGAGCCAAGCCTTCAGGAATTTGACCAGGAATACAGATGGCAAGCCTATCGGTATGCGGAGGACAGTGAAAAGGAAGAAGGCGAAGAAGAAATTGCGTGGATTGATAGATGGCTTCCGCTTTTTATCGAGCTTGACGAGGAAAACCTCGTTTTCCGGTTTGCCCGGAAAATCTACAGCAAGGAACATCTGAAGTACGTGCTGGATAAGCTTGCCCTCAATCCCTATTTTTCAAGCAAGCGGGGGATGATGGCGATGGCGTCACTCATCCAGATTAACTATGAAAACGCCTTTGAAGTGCTTGTCGATACATTGAAAAAGACAGATGTGAACATGAAATCGGTACAGTTCCACTACCAAAGGATTCGTGATAATCTTGGCTTGTTCTCCCGTTTGCCGGCTTCTCATGCTAGTGAGTTGGAAAAGATTGCTGAATCGGAACTTGAACATGAGCTATTAAAGGAAAGGCTTTTTGAAATTGCAAAGGATATGCGAATTAGGGAGGAATCATAATGGCCGAGTTGCTGCGCCTGCCAGCGGAAAAATTGTATGAAGAAGAGCTGGAGATTTTACGAAAGGAAGATTCAGGGACAGTTCCCGCCGGTTGGGCGATGTCCCCCCGTGCGGTATTTACATTCATCGCCGGTGGAAAGGCTGGAAAAAAAGACATCCTGCCAAAATACATTGGCAACAAGCGGTTGATTGAAATGGCAATCGCTACACTTGTAACAGACAGGGCCCTTCTTTTGATCGGGGAGCCAGGAACCGCGAAGTCAACGTTGTCCGAACTTCTCGCGGCCGCTATCCATGGGGACTCGGGAAAGATCATCCAAGGTACGGCTGGTACGACAGAAGAGCAGATCCGTTACAGCTGGAATTATGCCATGCTACTTGCAAATGGCCCCTCCCGCGAGGCTCTTGTAAAAAGCCCTGTCTACCGGGCGATGGAGTCCGGAACGATTGCCCGATTTGAAGAAATTTCACGCTGTTCTTCGGAAGTGCAGGACGCATTGATATCAATCCTTTCGGAAAAAAGCATGACGATACCAGAGCTCGGGGAGGAAGTTTCTGCGGTCCGTGGCTTTTCTATTATAGGGACAGCGAATACGAGGGACAGGGGCGTGAATGAAATGTCCTCTGCCCTGAAAAGGCGCTTTAACATCCTGGTCCTTCCCGCGCCTGGCGATATTGAAACAGAGATGGATATCGTAAGGAAACGTGTTGGAGAGCTGTCTACCCAATTCCAGCTTCAATCGGAATTGCCGGGCGAGGAACTTGTGGAAAAAGTGGTCACCATTTTCCGGGAACTCAGGGCAGGCATGACACTCGACCGGAAGGAAAAGCTTAAAGCCCCGAGCGGCGTCATTTCGACAGCTGAAGCAATCTCGCTTTTAACAAACAGCATGGCCTTGTCGGGCAGCTTCGGATCAGGAAGGATTACCGAGGAAGATGTCGCCGCGGGGCTGCAGGGCACTATCGTGAAAGATGAGGAAAAGGACCGCCTCGTGTGGAAGGAATATCTTGAAAATATCATGAAAAAAAGGGGAGCGGAATGGCGGAAGCTGTATCTTGCTTGCAGCGAGATGAACCAGTCATGAAGCCGCATGTATTTGGGGTGCGCCATCTTTCTCCCGCGGCCGCCAGGCATATTGAATCTTTTCTCGATGCGATTATGCCGACAGCCGTCCTCGTTGAAGGGCCTGCCGATATGTCGGGATTGATACCCGATATTGTAAAACACAAGACAAAACCGCCTATCGCGGCTTTAGCATACACGGAAGAGATTCCGATTGAAACCATTCTTTATCCGCTCGCTGACTATTCGCCCGAATACAGGGCGTTAAAATGGGCGGCTGAACACGGCTCGCATGCTGAATTCATTGATTTGCCGGCGAAAAATTCGTTTGCAGTCCACAGGCAGGAAGCAAACGAGGGGCAGGAGGAAGGCGAACCGGCCGGGGAGCGCCACTCCGTATACGAACAGCTTGCCCGTTTGGCTGGGGAGCAGAATTATGAATCGTACTGGGAAAGATCGTTTGAGCAAATTAGAGACCTTGAGGGGTTCTGTTCGGCCATGGCCGCGTTCTCTGCGGAAATCCGTTTACTGGCTGAAACAACAGACAATCAAAAGGAGCAGGACTATAATCGCCTTCGGGAAGCTTATATGCGAAGCAAGATAGCCGAAGTAATTGCCGCGGGCCACCATCCCGAAAAAATCGTCGTTGTGACAGGCGCTTTCCATATTAAAGGGATTCTTGAGGAAACAGGGGAACTGACCGATTTTTCAAAACTGCCCTCTGTCCAGATAAAAATGACACTCATGCCTTATTCAAATTTCCGGCTTTCCTCCCAATCGGGATACGGAGCGGGAAACCATGCTCCGTCGTATTTTCATATGATGTGGCACTGCATGAGGGAATCCGATCCTGGCAAACTTCCATTTTATTATTTGTCATCATTGGCGGCGGAACTTCGAAAATCAGGTACATTCCGCTCGACTGCGGAAGTAATGGAAGGAACGCGGCTTGCTTATGCGCTTGCTTCGTTTCGGAACGGGGGCCCAACGCTTCAGGATTTAAGGGATTCGGCTGTCATGTGCCTCGGCCACGGGAACTTTTCTGTCATTGCCGATGCTTGCGCGAAGATTGAAGTGGGTATGGCAATCGGTGAGCTGCCCGATGGTGTGATCCAGGCGCCCATCCAGGAGGATTTTACGAGAAGGATCAGGGAGTTGAAGCTGGAAAAATATAAATCTCCTACCCTTACGGAACTAAGGCTCGATTTACGTGAGAACAGGCGGGTGAAAAGCAGGGAAGCCGCGTTTCTCGACCGGAACAGGTCATTCTTTTTTCATCAGCTGAATGTTTTGGGCATTGGTTTTGCCAACCAGTCAGGATATAAACAGGACCAGGCATCTTGGGCGGAGCAGTGGAATCTTCGCTGGACGCCCGAGTCCGAAATCCGTCTCGTCGAAACGACCCTGCTCGGAGATACAATCGAGCTTGCAACGGCCTTTGTTTTAAAAGAAAGGCTTGCGAAGGCGGAGAATGTAGGGCAAGCTTCCTCTGTGATTAGGGACAGCTGGCTATGCGGGATGATGGAGATGATGGAGGAGGCGAGGGCGGCCGTAGCGGCGCTTGGGGCTGAAGCGGCGGATTTTCCAGAAACGGCTGCCGCTGTTGGGCAGATTGCCTACGTCCTTCAGTTCGGGGACGTACGGGGCCTTGACACCGACATGCTCAAACCGCTCGTTGCGAGGCTGTTCTTGCGGGGCGCTCTGCTTCTGCCGGGTTCTTCAGGCTGCAATAATGAAGCGGCAAAGTTGGTCCTGAAAGGGATTCAGGAAATGGACGAAACGGCCGGCCAGCTTTATGAAGAAATTGATGAGCCCCTTTGGCTTCAAACTTTAAAGGAAATTAGCGAAAGGGATGACTTAAATCCGATTTTATCAGGCTATTGCTGTGCGCTGCTGTTGGAGAAAAATGAAATTGGCCCGGAAAAACTGGAGGAAGAGGTATCAAGAAGGCTTTCACCGGGAATCCCAGCCGATCTTGGCGGCGGATGGTTCGAGGGATTGTGCCTTGGAAACAAGTATGCACTCCTGTCCAGAGCGTTTTTGTGGGAAAAGGTGGATCACTACATAGCCACACTTTCGGACGAAGAGTTTTTAAGGGCCTTGGTATTTTTACGTCGGGCTTTCAGTACTTACAACGCCGGGGACAGATCAAAAGTCGCCGAAATCCTTGCCGAAAGCTGGGACCTGAACGCACAGCAAGTTAGCGAAAAGCTAAATGAGGATTTAACGGAAAAAGAAGAATCCGTGCTTGACCAATTAAATGATTTCGACTTTGGGGACTGGTGATATGGAAACTCAACAAAAGCGCTGGCGGCTCATACTAGGCCAGGCGGCAGAAAAGAATCTTGCGGGTGCGGACTCCACTTCGCTTTTAAGTGAAGAAGAATTGCTCATGGACGAAGCTTTGGCCGCCCTTTATGATCCAGACCGTACGGGTGGGCTCGGACAATCCGGCGGCATTCGGCTGGCCAAATGGCTTGGCGACGTCCGGGCCAGTTTTCCGGATGACATTGTCTCAGTCATCCAAAATGACGCGATTGAAAGGAAGGGGTTGTCCCAGCTCCTATTTGAACCAGAAACGCTCCGGACGGTAAAACCGAGCATTGAAATGGTCGCAGCTCTAATGGCGCTAAAAGGGAAGATACCCGAGCGGACGAAAGACGCGGCCAGGGAGTTGGTCAGGTCCGTCGTAGAGGATATTAAGAAGCTGCTGGAAAACGACATTCGCCGAGCAGTCAAGGGAGCGTTGAACCGGAGGGAACGGACGCTGCTGCCGGGCGGGCCGCAGAGCATTGACTGGAACTACACAATCAAAAGGAATTTAAAAAATTATCAGCCTGACAGAAAGACAATTATCCCCGAGCGTTTTTACTTTTTTGATCGAAAGAAAAACGCGCATCATTGGACAATCATCCTAGATATCGACCAGAGCGGTTCGATGGCGAATTCAGTCATTTACGCTTCCATTATCGGTTCCATTTTTGCAAGCATCCCGGCCCTGAAAACCCATGTTGTCGCATTTGATGACAAAGTTGTCGATCTGACTGAACAGGCCAATCTTGACCCGGTCGACCTTCTATTCGGCATCCAGCTTGGCGGTGGGACGGATATTAATAAGTCGCTTGCTTATTGCCAGGCATTTATTGAAGACCCGTCAAAAACCATTTTTATTGTCGTAACGGATCTTTATGAGGGAGGAAACCAGGCAGCGATGCTCCGCCGGATGAAGGAAATGCATGAATCAGGTGTGAAGGTCCTTACGCTGCTTGCCTTATCCGACCAGGGCGTCCCAAGTTACGATCAGGGAAACGCCACTAAGCTTGCCGCAATGGGCATCCCATGCTTCGGCTGCAGCCCTAACCTCCTCCCCGAATTACTTGAGGACATCCTAAAAGGCAACAGCCTAAACAAATGGGCCAAAGGGAAGCAATGAAGAAGGGGTTAAAAGTAAAGGGGAACGAATAATCCCAACCCTATATCCAACGGGGCTGAAAGGGGCATTTACCATGGACTGGTTCGGAGGAAGTTCGGAGAATTATCGGTTTGTCATGTTTTCGGTATCGCACGTCATCGTTTTGGCGATTCTTCTCCTGGCGGCAATCGCGATTTATGTATTTCGTGAACGTCTCAAAGGGCACGGGCAGCGGAAAATGGAAGTTTGGGCGGCGGGAACGCTCATTGTAATGGAATCCCTCTACCACGTTTGGATGTATGCGAACGGCTTTTGGCGGGCGGTCGATTCTTTGCCCGCCGGCCTTTGCAGCATCAGCCTGATCCTGGCGGTAATCCTTTTATTAACAGGAAGCAAAGCGGTCTATGATATACTTCTTTACACTGCTTTGCTCGGCGCCACTCAGGCGCTCGCAACGCCATATTTGTTCTATGACTTTCCGCATTTTAGGTTTGTCCATTTTTTCTATACACACATGCTGATCGTCCTTGTCCCGCTTTACTACACGTGGGTCAAGGGATACAGGCCGGCTTTTTCATCCGTCATCAGGCTCGTCGTGTTTTTGAATTTGATTATGCCGGTTGTCATGCTCATTAACAAAATGGTTGGCGGCAATTATATGTATTTGAGCCACAAGCCGGAAACCGCGAGCCTCCTGGACGTACTCGGGCCATATCCATGGTACATCCTTTCACTCGAAGGCCTGCTCGTCTCGCTCAGCCTGATTGTCTGGCTGATTTTCCGTGAAAGGGGAAAGGCGTCCGGAACTTCCAGGCAAATGAATTAGAGTGAATCAGGGGAAGCCTTGCTTCACTTTTTTTAAAAACAGAAAGTTTCTCACGTTTACATGTTTAATAATTTGTTCACATAGCATAGCCGTTTGGCAACAACCCCCCGCTTATAATGGAAGTACGAAGGATAATCCGGAGGGAACCATAATGGCTAAATATATAATTGGCATTCTATTCTTGATTTATATTTTACTAAACATGGCGGGCTGTTCAATCTCCAAAGAGGCGGTAGTCAAAGCGCCAACCATTTCCGAGGCTAACGAGGAAGCCAGGGATGAGCGCAAGGAAGTGTCCGGCGAATTGAAACATGTCCTTCAGACCCATCAAATGCTCACGCCGCTTGGAGACATCCCTGTCCCTGGCGACAACCCGATGACTCCGGAAGTATTGAAGCTTGGCCAGGCGCTCTATTTCGACCCCCGCCTGTCCGGAGACAATACAAGGAGCTGTGCGTCCTGTCATGACCCCGGCCTTGGCTATGGGGACGGAAAAGCAACATTCGAAAAAGTGGATGGAACAGCGGGTGCCAGGAACTCGCCGACTGTTATCAACTCCGGCTATTATAGTACGAATTTCTGGGATGGCCGTGCCGCATCGCTTGAAGAACAAGCATTGGGCCCGGTTGAAAATCCGAACGAAATGAACCAGAAGCTTGAGGAACTGATTCCGGAACTAAAGGCGGTCAAAGGCTACGAAGAGATGTTTAAAAAAGCTTTTGGCGACGGGGTTACGAAGGATAACATCGCCAAAGCCATCGCTGCGTTCGAACGGCAGATTGTCATAAAAGATACTCGGTACGACCAATTCCTCAAAGGGGATATGAACGTACTTTCAGACAAGGAAATCCGCGGGCTCGATCTATTTGTCGGCAAGGCAATGTGTGTAACGTGCCATAATGGACAGAACCTTTCAGACAATAACTATTACAATATCGGTATTGAATCGGCTGATGAAGGCCGTTTCGCTATCACAAAGGACCCTCGTGACATGGGCCGCATCCGAACGCCTGGCCTTTACGGAATTACCCATACTGCTCCTTATATGAGGGACGGCAGCCTAAAAACTCTTGAAGATGTGATTGACTATTACGACCGGGGTGGAGACAACCATCCTAATAAAAGCTTCTTTATGAAGCAATTCATGCCGCTCGGGCTTTCGGATGAGGAAAAAGCGGATCTTCTTGCTTTCCTGAAAACCCTTGGAGGGCAGCCTCCAATTGTTGAAAAGCCCATCCTTCCGTAGAGGCACATTGCTATTTTATATGCTTAACTACTTAAACTTCGCCCCAGGCGGGGTTTTTCTTTTTTAAAAAATTGCCCTTTCCATCCCAAGTGTAGCAATGAAGCATAAAAGGCCCCTTCTTCATCATCGCTTTACTCTGGAAACCCGCCCTGAAGGAGGGCTATAATGAGGTAAGGTTCGAATTACACATAAAAAAACATTTCTAAAAACGTTTTTCCCATGGAAGGAACGGGTTATCCATTGAAACTAAAGCTGACTCAAACTATGATAAAAAATCGCTGCGGCCCGGCTTCCTTTAAAAGGGGTGAGGCTTATTTTCGCGCGAATAAGGTGAAATTGCATTCCGCCGGAGAAGGGGAATGGACTGCCACCGTAAATGGCGCCGAGGATTTCAACGTGACTGTGGAAGCCGACGGCCGAGGGGGGTTCATAACGGCATGTACTTGCCCTTCCCTGGCATCGGTAAACAAAGACTGCCAGCACGTTGCCGCGGTCCTGCTTGCCATATTAGGGGATGGGAAAACTCCGCTCCTTCGAGAACATTCGTCTCCGCTATTGGATAACGGGCCGCTCGCTGCCCTTTTTACCAATCGGAACAAGCTCCCTTCTGGACAAAGGCTTCATTTTGAAACACGAAGCGTCCTGCCTACAGGCTTCATTTGCAGGCCCACTGTCCTGAAAAATGGACAGGCAATGCTTGGAATCGAGTTATATGTAAATTCTAATGCGATAGAGAATATCCGTGGGTTCCTTGAAAGCGTTGAAAAAGGCGCTCCCGATGCATCCGGCCATTATGATCCGCAGCTCCATTGCTTCGATGCCGAAACAGATTCCGTCCTCCATCAATTAATCCGGATTATGGAGGACGAAAAAATACTGAAGGAAACATTTTCAGAGAGCGGATATGCGGGCGGGCAGGCTGAACCGGTACTTCTTTCAATCCCTCCTGCATCCTGGAATCAGCTTTTGCCATTGCTTGCCGCGGCACCCAGGGTAAAACTTTCCTATGGCGGCCATCAATATCCCAGCATGCAGCTGTCAGACGGCCCGCTTCCTTTGCAGATTGAGATGAAGGAAGAAACCGGGATACATAAGCTTGTGGTTGAAGGGCTCGGAAAAATAGTGCTAATGGAGCCGTACCGCATTGCTTTGGCGGACGGTAAACTCGTTCAGCTGGCGGAAGAAGACTGTGCCCGCCTCGCTGAACTGAAGCGGCTTTTTAAAGGAGAAGGGATAAAGGGCATTCCCATCCCTTCCGGACAGGAAGCTTTTTTTCTCGAAAAAGTTGTCCCGGGATTAAGGAAGCTAGGAAGCATCCAGGTTTCCGGGACGGTTGCAAGGAAGGATGCCTTTCCGCCGCTTATTGCGAAGCTTTATTTGGACAGGGTAAAGAACCGCCTTTTAGCAGGGCTTGAGTTCCATTATGGCGATTACATCCTTAATCCTTTGGAAACAGGCGCTTCCGCCCATAACCCGGGAATTCACCGCAATACAGAAAAGGAAAACCTCATCCTTGACTTGATGGAAAAGGGTTCGTTTGCAAAAACGGAAGGCGGCTATTTCCTGCACAACGAAGAGCTGGAGTATGAATTTTTGTACCACATCGTCCCGATGCTTGAAAAATATGTCCAGATTTTTGCGACGACCGCGGTCAGGAACCGGATTTTCAAAACCCCTTCCCCTCCGAAAATCAGCGTTAAGGTTAAGAAGGAACGGACCAACTGGCTGGAATTTACATTCAAGCTTGCCGGAATAGCAGATCAAGAAATACGGGATGTCCTTGCCGCGCTTGAAGAAAAACGGAAGTATTACCGCCTTCGTAATGGCTCCCTTCTTTCGCTTGAGGACCGGGAGTACGAAGAAATCCAACGGTTCCTGAAGGCAGCGCCTATCCAGAAAGAGGATTTTGAATCGACTTTGAATGTCCCGATCATCCAGGGGTTGCGCCTGCTCGATTCGGTTGGGGAAGGGACGACATTTTCATTTGAGGAATCGTTTCGCTCTTTCCTTGAAGAAATCCGGAACCCAGGTGAGATGGATTATCCTGTACCAGAACGGCTGGAGCCTGTTTTGCGAAGCTACCAGAAACAAGGCTACCAGTGGCTAAAAAACCTTGCCAGCCATGGTTTTGGCGGTATCCTTGCAGATGATATGGGACTTGGAAAAACACTGCAAAGCATCGCATTCATCCTGTCAGAGCTTCCGAAATTAAGGGAGCAGAAGCTGCCGGCGCTAATTGTGTGCCCATCCTCGGTAACCTATAACTGGTTGAACGAGTTTGCCAAATTCGCACCGGAAGTGAATGCTGTTGTTGCCGACGGCGGGGTGGCGGAGAGGGCGAGCCTGGCTAGGGACCTGGATGGAATTGATGCGGTAATTACATCCTATCCTTTGCTCCGGAAGGATATCGGCACATATGAGCGCCAAGAGTTCCATTGCATTATCTTTGATGAAGCCCAGGCATTCAAGAACCCTGTAACCCAAACGGCGCGTGCTGTGAAAAAGCTCCGCGCGGCCCACCGGTTTGCCCTGACCGGCACACCAATTGAAAATTCTATCGAGGAGCTATGGTCGATTTTCCACGTAGTTTTCCCTGATTTATTCCAGGGCTTGCGCGAGTACAGCCACCTGACGAGAAAGCAAATCGCCCGGAGAGCAAGGCCTTTCATGCTTCGCAGGCTCAAAAAAGACGTCCTTTTGGAGCTGCCGGAAAAAATCGAAACAACCGACTCGTCCGAACTGCTCCCTGAGCAAAAAAAACTGTATGCGGCGTATTTGGCGAAGCTCAGAGTAAAGACGTTCAAGCATCTTGATAAGGAGACGATTCGGAAAAACAGGATCCGGATCCTTGCCGGGCTGACGAGGCTGCGGCAAATCTGCTGCCATCCCGCCTTATTTGTCGACGGTTACAAGGATGGTTCCGCAAAGTTCGAACAGCTCATGCAAATTGTCGATGAATCCAGGCTGGCCGGCCGGCGCATCCTAATCTTTTCGCAGTTTACTAAAATGCTTGAACTAATTGGGAGGGAGTTTGCAAACCTGGGAATTCCATATTTTTATCTTGATGGGCAAACTCCCTCAGAAGAACGCGTCGACATTTGCAACCGTTTCAATATGGGTGAGCGCGATTTCTTCCTGATATCGCTTAAGGCAGGCGGAACAGGGCTTAACCTGCCGGGGGCCGATACGGTTATTTTGTACGATCTTTGGTGGAATCCGGCTGTCGAGGAACAAGCAGCCGACCGGGCGCACAGGATGGGGCAGAAAAATACCGTCCACGTTATTAAGCTGGTTGCCAAAGGGACAATCGAGGAAAAAATCCACGATTTGCAGGAAAGGAAACGGGATCTTGTTGACGGGATAATCGGAGCGGCCGATCCTTCCAACGCTACGCTCACCGAAGAGGATATAAGGGAAATCCTCCTGTTTGGAAGCGGCTGATTGCCAATTTAATTTTGGAAGTATTAAGCTTGCATTTAAAAAGGATGTTGATTTTGCTTCAAGCACCTTGGTTTTGGCCCAGTCTGAAAATTTTCCGATAAGGAGGAACAAAGGGATGGATGGAGCAATTTTAAAAAAAGGCATGTATATAAACGGTGAGGAACTTTTCAACAATGATTCATTTGCCGTAGATAATCCTGCGACGCTCGAGACGATCGGGTATGTGCCTGATGGAGGGGCAAGAGAGGCTGAGTCGGCCGTAGATGCCGCGCACGAAGCATTTCATGAATGGTCGAAAAAAACAGCCTATGAACGATCGGCACTCCTAGAAAAATGGTTCCAAGTTATTTCGGAAAGAACGGAAGAACTGGCAAGGATGATTACGCTCGAACAGGGGAAACCTCTCACGGAAGCGCGCGGCGAAATTACTTATGCGAACTCGTTCATCAAGTGGTTTGCCGAGGAAGCGAAGAGGGTTTATGGCGAAACCATCCCAGCCACGTCAAGTTCAAAGCGGATTCTTGTCCAAAAACAGCCTGTCGGAGTCGTAGCGGCGATTACGCCATGGAACTTTCCGGCAGCCATGATTACGAGGAAAGTCGCTCCTGCCCTTGCCGCGGGCTGTACTGTCGTCATCAAGCCTGCGCCGGCGACTCCATTGACCGCACTGCTCTTGGCTGAATGCGCTCATGAAGCGGGCATGCCTGCAGGAGTTCTCAATGTGGTCACGACAAATGATGCGGCAGCTGTTTCGGACGTGTGGCTCGAGGACAGCCGAGTCAAAAAAATAACATTCACCGGCTCAACAAAAGTAGGCAAGCTCCTGATGGAAAAAGCGGCTAAAACCGTCAAAAAGGTATCTCTGGAGCTTGGCGGGCTCGCGCCGTTCATCATTGCCGAGGACGCCGATATTAACGCGGCAGTAAACGGGGTCATGCAATCAAAGTTCCGAAACGCTGGCCAAACTTGCGTGTGCGCGAACAGGATTTATGTCCATGAAAAAATAAAGGAACCATTCGTCAATGCGTTCAAGTCCGCGCTCATTTCCTTGCGTGTCGGAAACGGGCTTGAGCAATCGACTGACATCGGCCCACTCATTAATGAAGCGGCAATTGAGAAGGTGCAGGGGCAAATCGATGATGCCATTAGCAAAGGGGCGGAAGCCATCAAGGGGGCGAAAGCCGATGAATTGAAGGGCTTCTTCATCGAGCCGGTCATTCTCTCAGGTGCGACGGACGATATGGATTGTATGCGGGAGGAGACATTCGGCCCGGTTGCCCCGGTCAGCACGTTTTCGGATGATGCAGAAGCCATCCGGAGAGCCAATAATACGCGCTACGGGCTCGCGGCGTATGTCTTTACACAATCGCTCCAAAAAGCCTTCTATTATTCTGAAAATCTTGAATATGGCATTGTCGGGGTGAATGATGCGCTTCCGGCAACGGCCCAGGCCCCATTCGGAGGCATGAAGGAGAGCGGGCTTGGCAGGGAAGGCAGCCATCACGGCATGGACGAATTCCTTGAGATAAAATATATCTCGATGCAGCTTTAACTAGAAAGGCAGAATCCGCGTTTAACGGACTCTGCCTTTTTATTAATTCTTAATCATCGTCACTCTTATCATCACTCTTGTCGTCATCCCGTTCGTCCTCGATTTCAATTTCGAGGATTTTTCCGGTTGTTCCATCAATCTTTACTTCTGTTTCTCTTTTCCCATCTTTAAGTTCGAACTCATACTCGATGCGGCCGTGTTCCAATTCAGCTTCAACCTTTGTAATTTTACCTTTTGCAGTGCTTTTTGCTATTTTTGCTGCTTTTTCAAGTGAAATTGAAGCGGCAGTTTCAATGGCTTTTTTATCATCGGTTCCTTTCGTTTTAACCAAAGCCACCCCATGCTCTGATTCCTGCTCATACTCATATTCCACCCCATGCTCTGATTCCTGCTCATACTCAAATTCCGCCTCATGTTCTGATTTCTGCTCGTGCTCAAATTCCACCCCATGTTCGGATTCCCGCTCATACTTAAATTCCACTTCACGGCCGGAATCATCTTTTCCTACCGCTCCAACCGCGAACGTTCCTCCGGCAATCAGCCCAAATACGATGCCCGCAGCCAATAATCTGTTTCTCATATTTTTTCACTCCCATTCGTTATTCTGCTTCCACTATATCGTGAGAAAATGAGAAAAACGGGATAAATAGATTAGAAATTCATGAGAAAGCCGGCAATTTGTTCCACTGGATTACGCGTTTATTTGTCGTCCCACGTCACGGACATGACCTCTCCCGTTATGGCGTGGATTTGGACGGTCGCTTCATTATCGTCTGGCGTCTTTATTTCAATGAGATAGAACGTCTGGCCATTCTCTGTCTCAATGTCTACATCATCAATCTCGCCCTTTACTTCTTTTTGGGCCGCCGCAATCGCCTCGTTCTCTGTAACCCTCTTTGGTGGATTGGCTGGGGTTGTTTTTTCAGAAACAACGTTACCGGTATCCGCATCGACTGTGACAGTTGTTTTATTCTCGTCTGTATCCCTGACAACTCCAACGAAAACCGGCCTTCCACCGCTTTCCGTTTTATTAAAAGAGATTAGTTCCCCGGCAGCTTTTGAGAGGATTATTTTCTTAATCTCGTCTTCTGAAAGGGAGGGAGGCGGATCTTCTTCATTTATCGTACCAATCCGTTCAATAGATAATATTTTTCCTGTTTTCGAATCGATCTTTACCCAGTAGGATTGGTTTTTGATGTCCAGCCTTGCGTAATATAGTTGTTCTTCGGCTTGCAATAAAGTTACGTTCCCGCCGTAGCGGTTTTCAACAATCTTTTTCGCTTCTTGTTTTGAAATCGCCTCGGCTGAGGAATCTTCTGGCTTAAGCAGGAGCCAGCCAACCAGTGCTGATAGGATGAGAAGCGAAATAAATAAAGTGATAAATCCCCATTTCTTTCCCACTTATACATCTCACCGCCTTTTTTCAGATTACCACAGCTGCATTCTTCAACCAGTTTGCACTGCAAACATTAAAATTTCCTGAGAACGGCCTCATTTTTTAAAATAAAGGCTTACACTCGTTCCACTTCCTACCTTACTTTCAAGCCGCAGCCGGATTCCGAGGGCGTCGGCGATTTCTTTTGCCAGGGAAAGGCCAAGGCCGGAACCGCCGTGTTTTCTGCTTCTTGCTTTGTCCACACGGTAGAAACGATCAAAAACCTTTGGCAATTCGTCCTTATCTATTCCGATTCCCTTATCGGCAATTGTGATTACCGCTTCCCGGCCATCATTGCCAACTGTGATTGTTATCGGTGCGTCACTGTATTTCCGGGCATTGTCGAGAAAAATAAACAGCAGCTGTTTCAGTTTCTGTTCATCTGTCTTGGCGATGAGGGGCTCTCCGGAGTGCTCCAGAATCACTTCAGAGTTGAATGCATTTTCAAACGCTTTTGTAGAAGTTATAACAAGCGAAATCAAATTAACAGGTTCGATTTGGAGGTTCCACTGTTCATTATGCTTTGCCAGAAGCAAAAGCTGCTCAGTCAACTCCTTCATCCTAATGGCTTCTGAATGGATTGCTTCAACCGATTCCTCGAAAATTTTTGGATTCTCCATGCCTCGCCGTTTCAATAGAGAGGAATAACTATCAATTATCGTAATTGGCGTTTTCAGCTCGTGGGAAGCATTTGAAATGAACTGCTTTTGCTTGTCAAAATTTGATTCAAGCAGCTCGATCATATGGTTGAATGTTTCGCCCATTTGGTATAGCTCATCCTTCGATTTACCTTCAAGCGCGATTTGTTTAAACTGGCCGCTGCGCCGGATGTCAGACATTGTCGCAATCATCGAGGTAACAGGGCCTATGATGATTTTTCCGAGTAATGCGCTTGAAGCCAGCACGGGAATCAAAGCGGCTAATGTAGCAAGCAGGAGCACAAGACCGAGTGTTTGGACGATTTTTGCAGCAGGCTCCAGGCTTGTGGTTATCTGAAGATTTGCGACTTCTCCGGTTGGAAGAATAATTGGCATCGACTGGAACGAGTAATCCCGGCCAAGGTACTCAATTCTTTTGCTCGTATCACTCGCGAAATAGCGGGGCGTCCGTTCGGCCAGCTTTTTCTCTGATTGGGAAGTGGTTGTCGCCAATCCTTTCCCTTCAGTGCTGACCAGCTGAATCATCCCGTTAACAGGCACGTAGGCACGCAACAGAACGACTTCGGGTATGTTCCCTAGCGACTGGGCCACGACGACGGAGACTTTTTTCATTTCGTCTTCGGTAGTTTCCATATGGCTTCCATAGGTCAGTTTGCTGAATGTGATGTATATGGAACCATTGACAATGATTAACACAAGTGCGAACAGTGCGGTTGTGTACAGGTTTATTTTTGACCGGAGTTTCATTGGGCCTCCCGCAGCACATACCCGACGCCCCGTACCGTATGGATAAGGGGAGGGAGGCCGGAAAGGTCTATTTTTTTTCGTAAATAGCGGATATACACATCGACGACATTTGTATCGCCGGCAAAGTCATAGCCCCAAACCTTTTCAAGAATTTGGTCCCTTGTCAGTACCTGCCTTCGGTTGGTGAGCAGATAGACAAGCAAATCATATTCCCTTGGCGTCAAATTAATCGAAGTGCCGGAGCGGTTTACCTCCCGCGTATTCATGTTGAGAGTCAGCCCTCCAAAGGTCAGTTCGTTTTTATCCTCATTGGATGGCAGGATTGTTTTAAACCTTAATGCAGCGCGGATTCTTGCCAGCAGTTCATCAATTTGGAAGGGCTTCGTTATATAATCATTTGCCCCAAGGTCGAGGCCGGCCACCTTATCCTCCACCTCGCCTTTCGCTGTCAGCATAATGACCTTTGTAACAGGGTCGTTCGCCCTTATTCGCCTGAGCAGGTCGACCCCGCTCATGCCAGGCAGCATAACATCTAGTAAAATCAAATCCCATTTGCCCGTCCGGTACGCTTCAAGGCCCTCGATCCCATCCGCGGCTTTCTTAACAGAATACCCTTCAAATTCAAGTTCGAGCTCCAACACCCGAGCAATCTTTTCTTCGTCCTCAACAATTAAAATAGATTCCTTTTCCATTCAACAGCCTCCTGGTAAAAAACTTCCCTTCCTATAAAAATAGATAAAAAACCTCGTTTTTACCACACAATAAAAATAAATAGTGAGAAATAGGACAGGTCTACTAGACTTGTAGGGTAAATCGCATAATAACAAAATATTTTATAATGAGCGGCAGGGGGCATATTTGGGTGATTCACTTCCCTTGGAACAGGAGCCGTATCCTGTACAAACAAAAACCGCCCGCATGAGCGGACGGCAACTTCATTCTTTCCTTTATTTCCTGATTTCCTTTAGGAGCAGGCGGGGGCCTCCGAGCATAAAGAAATACCTTTTTTCTATAACCCATTTCATGAAGGAGGCGAATCGCCCGTGAATCGCCTTTCCGTATACGACACCTGTTGCGTTATGATGGCCCATGCTCATCACGGTACCGCGGTGAGTATACTTGAAGGGTTTCGCCGGAACACCGTAAATTTTAGCAGCGAGATTATACCCGCAATATTGTCCCTGCTGCAGGGCGATTTGCGCCGTTGGCGGGTAGGGAACACCTTCGGGGGAGAAGCTGGCGGAAGCATCCCCAAGCACATACACATCGCGGTAGCCCGGCACCTGGCAGTATTCGTTCACAATGATGCGACCGTCACTGCAGGTCTTAAAGCCTAGGCCATCAAGAAGCGGATTGCCCTTGACACCGCCCGCCCAGACGAATGTATTCGTTTCAATTAATGAACCGTCCGTAAAATGGACTTCCGTTTCGGTGCAGGAGGCGATCGCGGTTCCAGTCCTGAACTCGGCCGGAATCTTCTCGGAGGCCTTTTTCGCATCCTTTACCATGCAAGAATCATAGCCTTTCAGCAATTCAGTATGTGCCTCAACGCAGATGACCTTCGCGAGATCAAGGTCGATTCCGTATTTATGGCATAGTTCAGGCAATTTACCAGTAAGTTCATAAATGAATTCCATACCTGAAAACCCCGCGCCGCCAATCACAAACCGGAGCCGGTTTTCATCTCGGTCCTCAAGGTATTTTTCAAACTGTTCCTCGATGTGGCCGCGGAGCCTGTTCGTTCCTTCCCAATCAAATAGGAAGAAGGCGTGCTCATTCACTCCGGGAAGCCCGAATGTTTGCGGGACGCCGCCAATCGTAATAACGAGATAATCATAATGGAGTTCATTGTTTTTTAGCGTGACTGTTTTCGAAGCAAGGTCGATGCCGGTTACTTCATCTTTAATAAAGTTTACCCGCTCTGGATCGATCAGTTCCTTAATCGGGAACACGATAGATTCCGACGGGATGGTCCCAGCACCTGACTCATGGACTTTGGTTGTGAGATAATGGTAGTCATGTTTGTTGACGAGGGTAATCTCCGCGCGCTTTGTATGGACTTTCTTCTGGAGAGTGACGGCCGTTAGCAAACCTGCGTACCCTCCACCAAGGATAACAATATTTTCCTTTTTTACCATCTGTATCACTCCCTTCGACTATAGTATACTACCTTGCTCAGTTGTTCACAATCTATTATTGTGAAAGTATGAGCATATTTCCTTTTTTATAAAAAGGCAAAAAAAAAGCCGGTCGATACCGGCGCGGATGGGTTATTCATTTATCCGAAATGTCCTAACGATTTTTTCGGCGTCTCGATCATTTATCCGCTGCGAGTAAAAATAAACATGGTAGCGGAGCTTCGATTTTTCGGAGAGGAAGAAGTAGTGGCGTATTTGAACTGCTTCCATCGTTTTCTGATGGTCGAGCGTCCATCTAACTGGGTATTGAAAGCCCGGAAGGACATTGTTTTCAAAAAGATTCTGTTTGGCAATATTCTTATGCATTTCCGCTTCGGTCATGATTTCAATTCCGCCCGCTTTTTTGCCATCCACATAAAACTCCACTTCGTCATCGGCAATCCTCTCGATCGTAAATTTATCCATCGGGTCAATCGAAAACTTTTCCGCGGGGGCCGAGCCAAGGCCGAAGAAGAGGCCGTTACCGGAAATGCTGTTTATCACGAAGGTGGAAATCCCGATAAAGAGAAGGGCAAGCACAGCGAAGCTAAGGGCTGCTGGGAATAACTTCTTCTTTTTCACGATGGGGGAATCAATCCGCTCCAGAGATGCGGCTATCCGTTTCTTCGCTGAATAATTAAGGCCTAGCCGAGGGAAGTCGTTCAGCTCTTTTTGGATTTCTTCATTCGTTAATGGCCGCATTTTGGGAACCTCCTTTTTCATTTTTTGACTGTTTCCTCAACCCTTCGATTGCCCGATGGAAGGAAAGGTTGACCCTGGCTTTTTCCCAGCCTAGGATTGCGGCTGTTTCCTCCGGCGTAAGCTGCATAATGCCGCGAAGGATAAGGACATCCCGGTACGCAGGCTTCAGTTGCTTAATCATTTCATAAAGCTCACGCTTCGTTTCGTCTTCAAGGACATGTTCCAGAGGGTTTTTTTCCGGAGTGGCGGCCTTATTCAACAAGCTGACAGGGAGGAATCGTTTAAGACGATTTTTCCGCAAATGGTCGATTGCCACATTCCTCGCGATTGTAATCAGCCAGGTTTTCGGATTCGAGCGCCCTTCAAACCTGTACATATTTTGATAGGCTTTTATGAAAGCTTCCTGAACAAAATCCTCCACGTCTTTTGTCCCAAAATAATAAACGAGGTAGTTATAGACATCATCGTGATAATCGTTGAACCATTTCTGGATGAGGTTTTCATTTTCCATGTCCGGCCTCCTTTGCTTTGATTTACGAATTAGACGGAGAAGTGAGGGGATAATTTCAGCTTTTTAAAAATATGTACAATTTCCGCGCCGAAAAGGCCCGAATCCAATTCGCAGCAGGGCCTCCTGGTTGTGGATTTGAAAAACGTTCATTAAGAATTACTATTCGTGTCGGAGGCTTGTATTCCTTTTTCGACGGAAAGACTCCAAGCTCTTTATCAAGATACTACAAACATTTTTAAGAACCACTTAAACACTTTTTAAAATGCCCAGGTATTCCTTCCAAGGCCCAACATCTTCCTTATACCGTTTGGCCATCACCCGAACGATTTGGGAGATATGAGTCAAATCATGGACAACCCATGTGGAGACCAGCTCCCTGATCTTTACAGTTCCAAAAGCCGGATGAAACCCCGTTTTTTCAAGGTATGATTCCGATTGAACAAGCTCCCGCAGAATGGCAATGTTCTGTTTCCGAATCGACTTGAATTCATCCGCTTTTTCGTGGAATGGCTTTTCTACCGTTTCAATCAAATGCGAAAAACGGTCGAAAGCGGGGAAAGGTTGGCTTTCCCCTTCATTTAAAATAAATTTGAGCCTTGGAATCCAATTGGTTTTTTCTGCTTCAATAAGATGTCCGATTACTTTGGAGGGACTCCATGTTCCATTACCTTCATTGCAATCAAGCCAGCCGCTGGATAGGCCAGTTAAAAAGAATTCAAGCGTTTGCGGTGTCCTATCAAGGACCTCGATCGCTTCATTCAAAGAAAAATTCATTCAATTCACCTCATGTATTTTTAGATATTTTAACAGGCAAAAGAATAATGAGTGAGAATTACAGACAAGTAATTTTATGCTTTATAAAGGTATTTAAAGTGGAAAAGGAGAATACATAGCGGATAAAACGTAAAGGTGGAATTCTAATGGAAACATCAGCATCACCAATCGCATGCAAAATCAACAATGTATTCATCCATGTCAGTGATTTGAAAAAATCCGCGGCTTGGTATTGCAGGCTTTTGGGCCTACCTGTCAACCTTGAGGAAATCGAATCGCCGGTATACAACATCCCCGTAACTGGCCAAACAGGCTTATCCCTCGATGACCATACCTTTGACCCAAGTTTTACATTGCGGCCATCCAAACATGTTTTGTTCAATTTTTATGTAAAGGATATCGATGAAGCGTATGCGTTTATAAAAGATAAGGATATTCCGGTTGTCAGGGAGATTGAACGGATTGGAGAGTTTGCGTATTTTAATTTTGAAGATCCTGATGGAAATGTGCTGATGATTTGCAATTGTTAGGAGAAAAACGGCCAAGCGCATGCGTGGCCGTTTTCTTTTGAAAGAATGAATGTGGCAAAGGAATCTTATTCCTTTGGCTTTAAAACATCGTGGTCGACATAGCGTTCGCCATTCAGCTCGCTGATGACGTTGATGGCAACCTTCGCGCCGTCCCCGGCTGTGATGATTGTATGGACGCTTACGCCCGCGCATGTGCCGGCTGCCCATGCGCCCTCAACATTCGTCCGTCCTTGTGCGTCGGCATCCAGGACGGTTTTGATCCTAGGTTCCGTACCCGGTTTCGTATTTGCGCCAAGCTTTTCGGCAAGATCGACGGAAACGCCTGTGGCAAAAATAACGTGCTTAGCCTCGACAGTACCTTTATTTTCGGTTTCAATTTTAAAACCGCTTTCAGTTTTTTCAACGTTAGTAGCGGCATCCTCAATTACTTCCGCGCCAAATTTCTTGGCTTGGGATTTACCTGTTTCGATTAGGTCAGGGCCGGTTATTTCTGGAACACCATAATGGTTCTCAACCCATGCACGCTTTGTCATTCCTTTGTCACTGTCAATGACGACTGTCTTCTTACCGGCTTTTGCGGTGAAAAGTGCTGCACTTGCTCCAGCGGGGCCTGCTCCGATAATTGCGATATCAAACATTCTGTAACCTCCTTAAGTATCTCTTGAACTAAAGATATCTTAAACAACGCTTTTGCCAAAGTCAACCAAGTAGACTTGCCTATGCAGTTTCCAACCCCACCAGCCCCCTGTGCATGAACCGTTTAACCAATCCAGCGAGTTTGTTATACTAAAAAAGAAATGGTTATGGACAGGATAGATGTCCTGCTAAATGATTCTCAGCATAAGGAGAGTTTTGGATGCAAAAAGTAGAACGTTCTTCATTAAATATAACGAAGCAAAACATCGATGAATTGATACGGCTTTTTCCCGAAGCGGCAACGGAAGGGAAAATTGATTTTGATAAATTACGGGCTTTGCTTAGCGATGCGGTCGAAACGGGCAAGGAGCGCTATGAGTTCAGTTGGAATGGGAAAGCCCAGGCGTTAAAAATTGCCCAATCCCCTTCCACAGGGACACTGCGCCCTGATAAAGGCTCAAGCAAAAACTGGGATTCCACTGAAAACCTCTACATTGAAGGAGATAACCTGGAGGTCCTGAAGCTTTTGCAAAAAGCGTATTTCGGTAAGGTGAAGATGATCTATATCGACCCTCCGTATAATACGGGACGCGATTTTGTGTACAAGGACAATTTTATCGACAATCTCAAAAACTACAAGGAAGTGACGGGCCAGGCAACAAAAGCGAACGCCGAAACGAGCGGGCGTTTCCATACAGATTGGCTGAACATGATGTACCCGAGGCTGAAGCTTGCCAGGAACTTGCTCTCCGACGATGGAGTAATCTTCATTTCCATTGATGACCACGAAGTCACAAACCTTCGCGCGATTTGCAACGAGATTTTCGGCGAAATTAATTTCGTGGCCCAGCTCCCGACCATCATGAACCTTAAAGGAAACAATGACCAATACGGTTTCTCGGGAACCCATGAATATACTCTTGTTTATGCAAAAAACATTGCCAATGAGGATTCGGTTGGCGAGCTGCCGTTGACAGAGGAAGATATCGGCGATTACAGCCTTAAAGATGAAAAGGGCTATTACAAACAGGGTGCGACGCTGATGCGGACAGGTGAGGCGGGCGCCCGGGAAAAACGACCGAAAGGTTATTATCCCATTTATGTAACGAAGGACCTCTCGCGGATTTCGATTGAGCGGATGAATGCCGACGACTACGAAGTGTATCCGAAAACAGCCGACGGCAAGGAAATGTCGTGGCGGCGCTCGAAGGAAACGCTCGCCGAAACGTATGATGAAATTATTGTGAAAAAGACGGCTAATGGCATTTCTTTTTACAAAAAGCAGCGCCTTGAAGAGGACAAGGGCATTCGCGGCAAAAAACCGAAGTCGTTGTTTTACAAGCCTGAATACAGCTCCGGGAACGGGACGAACCTGCTGAAAAGCCTGTTTAACGGGAAGGTGTTCGACAACCCGAAGCCTCTCGAGCTCATCAAGGATTTCATCCTGATTGGGTCTGAGGAGGACGATCTCATCCTCGATTTCTTTTCAGGTTCAGCCACCACCGCACATGCGGTCATGGACGTGAACCGGGAATTCGGCAGCAGGCGGAAGTTCATCATGGTCCAGCTTCCGGAACGGACAAGCGCTGATTCGGAAGCTGCAAGGGAAGGCTTTGGAACGATTTGCGAAATTGCGGAGGAGCGCATCCGCCGTGCCGGGGAAAAGATAGATGCCACGGGCGGAGCAGATATAGATACCGGATTCAAGGTGTACAAGCTTGATAGCTCGAACATCAAGGTGTGGGACCCGGACACCGACAATCTTGAACAAAGCCTGTTCGACCTTGAAAACAGCATCAAGGAAGGCCGGACGAAGGAGGACCTTCTCGCGGAAATGCTCCTGAAGGTTGGAATCCCGCTGACAGAAACGGTAGAGGAAATCCAGATTACCGGAAAGACAATTTATAAGGTTGCAAATGGGGCTGTTCTCCTTTGCCTTGAAGATGAAATCAATTTTAATCTTGTCAACGAGCTGGCGAATCAAAAGTCTACCTCCCTCGACACAAAGGTGATTTTCAAGGAATCCGGTTTCCCGAACGATACCGTCAAGACAAACGCGATCCAGACGCTAAAGAAAAACGGGATTCTCGATGTCAGGAGCGTGTAGGGGATGAAACTAAAATTTATTTCCGATCTACCCTACCAGCGCCGGGCAATCGATTCTGTTGTTGGCATTTTTAAAGGCCAGCCGATGAAGCAGTCGAACTTCACGGTTTCCTATGGGGAAGACGCCGGGATGCTCCAAACCGACCTAGGAGTAGGGAACAGGCTTGAATTGACTGAGGTTGAAATTTTGAAAAATGTCCAGGAAATCCAGGTCCAAAACGGTCTTGCAAAAAGCGAAACACTTGATGGCATAAATTTTACAGTCGAAATGGAAACAGGGACCGGAAAGACGTACGTCTATCTTAGGACGATCTATGAGTTGAACCGGAAATACGGCTTTTCCAAGTTTGTCATCGTCGTTCCATCCGTCGCCATCCGGGAGGGCGTCCATAAATCACTCGAGGTGACGAAACAGCATTTTGCCGAGCTTTACGACCGGACGCCGCTTGAGTATTTCGTGTATGATTCCGACAAGCTCGACCAGGTGCGCAATTTTGCCACCGCGACGGCTATCCAGGTGATGATCATCAATATCGATGCCTTCCGGAAAAGCTTTGATGACCCGGACAAAGAGGATAAATCTAACCTGATTCACCGCGCGAATGACCGCATGAATGGCTACCGTCCAATCGAGTTCATCCAGCAGACAAACCCGATCGTCATCATTGATGAGCCGCAAAGCGTTGATACGACGCCAAAGTCAAAGGAAGCGATTTCCTCTCTGCATCCGCTTTGCACGCTTCGCTATTCGGCGACGCATGTAGAAAAATACAATATGGTATACAGGCTCGACGCGGTGGATGCGTATAATGAAAAACTCGTCAAGAAAATTGAAGTCATGTCGGTCCGCTCCGAAGAGGACCATAACCTGCCGTACATGAAGCTTATTGAAGTTAAGCCGGGCAAGGCGAAGCTTGAACTTGATGTGGAAACACGGGGAAAAGTGAAGCGTACAGCCAAAACGGTGAAAAACGGCGATGACCTGTTCGAGGTTTCAGGCGGGAGGGATCTGTACCGCAATATGTTCGTAGAGCAAATCGATTGGACGGAAGGCAGTGAGTCAATCGAGGTAAACGGGAACAGGCTGGCGATTGGGGAGGCAATTGGAGGCCATGTGCAAGATGATTTGAAACGGTATCAAATCCGTAAAACCATCGAAGAGCATCTCGACAAGGAATTGCAGTTGAAGACAAAAGGTATCAAGGTACTGAGCTTGTTTTTCATCGACAAGGTCGCTAACTACCGTGATTACGATAGGAACGGGCACCCGGTTCCCGGTATATATGCCGAAATTTTCGAAGAAGAATACCGCAAGCTCATCAGGAAACCGAAATATCGGGGGCTGTTCGAAGACATCGATGAGGAAGCCGGACAAGTTGACCGGATCCACAACGGTTATTTTGCACAGGATAAAAAAGGCGTTTTAAAGGATACGAAAGGAAACACAGCGGCCGATACGGATGTGTATTCGCTTATTATGAAAGAGAAGGAACGGCTTCTAAGCCTTGATGAGCCGCTCAGGTTTATTTTCTCGCACTCGGCACTCCGGGAAGGCTGGGACAACCCGAATGTATTCCAGATTTGTACGCTTAAGGATTCAGCAGGCACGTATATAAGCAGGCGCCAGGAAATCGGCCGCGGTTTGCGGCTTGCCGTCAACCAGGCGGGAGAGCGTGTTGAGGATTACAATATTAACACGCTTACCGTAATGGCCAATGAATCATATGAAGAGTTTGTCGCAAATCTGCAAAAGGAAATGGAAGAACAGACCGGGATTGTTTTTGGGAAAATTGAAAAGCATACGTTTGCGAAGCTTGGCTATTTTAACCCGGAAAGCGATGAATTACAAACGCTTGGATATGATAGATCAGCGGAGTTGTTCAAATGGCTGAAGGCTGCCGGATATCTTGACAGGAAAGACAAGGCGACAGGTTCCATGAAGGAAGCCCTTGAAAACGGCGGACTTGCGCTTCCAGATGAATTTAGCCCTTGGACATCGGCCATCATGAGGGAAATGAATCATATTGTGAACAGCCTGCCGATAAAGGATGCCTCGAAGAAACGAAAGGTAAAGCTAAACAAGGCTGTGCTCGATTCAGCCGATTTCCTTGAACTATGGGAGAAAATTAAGTACAAGACTGTCTACTCGGTGGATTTTGACAGCGAAGAGCTGATTAAAAAGGCGGTGGCAGGAATTTCCTCGATGCCGAAAATCGACAGGGTGCGAATCATCTCTAGGAAAGACCGGATTTCGGGTATTGACCGGTTGTCAGGCGTGCAAGGTGCGATGACAAGTGAACGCGTCGAGGACTATGTTGGTCCGGGGCATGTACTTCCGGATATCATCACCGAGCTGCAGAACCGGACAAACTTGACGAGGAAGACGGTAGTGCGGATATTGGCCGCTTGCGGAAGGCTTGACGATTTTAAAAACAACCCGCAAAAATTCATTGAAGAGGCTTCGAAAATCATTCAGCGGGAAATGAGGCTCCTGCTCGCGGATGGTGTCCGGTACCACAAGATTGGGGATGGCGCCTATTATGCGGTCGAACTTTTCAAAAATGAAGAGCTGCTCGCCTATTTGAATGACAATGCGCTGCCGAGCAGGAAGTCCCCGTTCGACTATGTGCTGTACGACTCGTATACAATCGAGGCGAAGTTTGCCGAACGATTCGAGAATGACCCAGATGTCAAAGTATATGTGAAGCTGCCTGGATGGTTCAAAATTGAAACGCCTGTTGGCAATTACAACCCGGACTGGGCCGCGGTCATCACAAAGGACGGCGAGGAAAAGCTGTACTTTGTCATCGAGACGAAAGGCACAAGCATCGAGTCCGGACTACGTCCAGAAGAACTCGCGAAAATCAAATTCGCGAAAAAGCATTTTGAGGCTATTGACGCAGAACTCGCCTTTGCTGGACCAGTAAGCGATGTACATGAATTTATGCTGAAGGTGAATGGATGATGCAGCCCGGGGATGCCCGGGCTGTTTTTTCTGAATCGTAAGTTCGTTGGTTTTTGTAAAATTAAACCTTAGCTTTTAACACTTGAACGCCGCCTGAAGGAACTTTACGTAAACCTTCCACATTGTTACGATGAAGTTATCGAAATTGTACGGAGGGTCAGCATGAAAATGGAATTTACTGTAGTGCTCGCACCAGACTCTTTCAAGGAAAGTATGACGGCGAAGGAGGCGTGCGTGGCGATGGAACGGGGAATCCATAAATGCGGTTTCCCTGCCCGCTGCATCCAAGTCCCGATGGCCGATGGCGGGGAAGGAACAATGCGGTCGCTTGCGGATGCGACCGGCGGGCGGATTTTCACAAAAACGGTAAGCGGCCCGCTTGGCGAAGAGGTGGAAGCTGAATATGCAATCCTTGGCGATGGGGAAACGGCTGCAATCGAAATGGCGAGCGCGAGTGGAATCCATCTTGTACCGAGGGAGAAACGCAATCCGCTTATAACCACAACCTTTGGGACAGGGCAGTTGATTGGCGCCTGCCTCGACCACGGCATCAAAAAACTGCTGATTGGGATTGGCGGAAGCGCCACAAATGATGGCGGCGCCGGTATGGTCCAGGCGCTAGGCGGACGGTTCCTCGATGAAAACGGGATTGAACTTCCAAAAGGGGGAGGCAGTCTTGGAAGGTTGCACGGGATTGATCTTTCAGGGCTCGATCAACGGTTGAAATTCATTGAAGTCGAGGTTGCCTGCGACGTCTCCAACCCCCTTTGCGGTCCAGAGGGCGCATCCCATGTTTTCGGGCCGCAAAAAGGCGCGAGCCCGGAAATGGTTAAAAAGCTTGACGAAAACCTTAAGAATTTTGCTGAGGCCATCAAAAACCAGCTTGGGCACGATATCATCAATATCCCGGGCGCCGGCGCTGCTGGCGGGCTTGGAGCCGGCCTGATCGCCTTTCTAAATGCCAGCCTGAAGCCAGGCATTAGCCTTGTGACCGAATACACCGGGCTTGAGGAAAAAATAAAAAACGCGGACATGGTCTGGACCGGGGAAGGAAGCATCGATTTTCAAACCCGCTATGGGAAAACGCCATACGGTGTCGCTGAGCTGGCCAAAAGGTGGAACAAGCCAGTGATTGCTTTTGCAGGAAAAATTGGCGATGGGATTGAACCCCTATATGAAAAAATCGATGCTATTTTTGGGATTACAGAAGGAGTGGTTCCGCTGGAAAACGCACTTGCCAATGGGCCGAAGAATCTTGAAAGAGCAGCGGAAAATGTTGCAAGGCTGCTTAAGGTAAAGAGTCAGAACGCGTTGTAATCAATCGGGACACAGAAGCGTCTTTGGCGGTTTATGAGTCCCAATAAATGTGGAATCGGGACAGAGGACCAACATTTCCTTGGTTTAAAAAATACATACATTCAAAAAAGTCGTTATATAGATAATTAATACCGCTGCCCGGCTATCCCGAGCGGCGGTTCATTTTTGACGGACAAACCACCAAGTAGTTAAACTAAAAAAAGAATGGAAAATAAAGCTAATTGGGGGAGAGAGAATGATAGAGATAAAGCGGCTTGCAGACTGTACATTTAATGAGGCGCTGACAGCCTGGAACACCGGGTTTGAGGAGTATTTTGTAAATATGACGATGTCCCATGAGGTATTTCTTAGGAGGTTTTCAGCCGAGGACCTCTCACCTTCAATAAGTGTCGTCGCTTTTGTGGACGGAGAACCTGCTGGGTTGATTGTAAATGGAATCCGAACAATCAAAGGGGTAAAAACGGGTTGGAATGGAGGGACCGCAGTCGCTGTGAAATATCGGAAACAGGGCGTCGGGCGTGCGCTGATGGAAGCAACGCTCGATTTATACAGGCAGGAAGGCGTCCAGCTGGCGATGCTTGAAGCAATCAAAGAAAACGAAAAAGCGATTGCCTTGTATGATAGCCTCGGCTATGAAATCGTTGATGAGCTGGAATTCCTCGAATTAAAAGGGAAGCTTGAAGAGAACCCGATCTTAAAAGAAGAAGGATTTTCAATCAGGAAAGCATATCCGATACAAGTAGGAAACCTTGCTTTTTACAAAGGAGGCAACCCTTGGCAAACCCACTGGCAAAGCGCGAAGGATGCCGAAGCGGTGATTTTGTCGGATGAAAACGGGAACGATGCCGGCTATGCGTATTTCAAAAAAGCATTTAATGAAGAAGGCGTCCATACTTCGACCACCATCTGCCAATGCGAAGCGGATGAAAACAGGGATGATGCAAAGGAGATCCTGCAAACTCTCTTAACACAGGTTTTTGGCTCATTTGAAGAAGACATAAGGCGTGTAGTCCTTAATTTGCCAAAGGAACGGAGCAGGCTTGCCCATGAAACATTGAAGGAAATCGGCTTTACGCCATTTGTCTCCCTAGTCATGATGAACCGTGAAATGGAATAACGCTGTAGGGGGAAATTAAAATGGAATCAACCATTAGAAAGTTGGCCGAGGATGAATTCCTTGAGTTTGCCAACATTGCCATACAGGCTTTTCCGGCGAATAAGGAAAACACTCCCGAATACAAGGAGAAATTTGCGGTAAATCTCCGCCGGATCCACGAAGAATCAGGAACAATCGGGTTTTACGGCCTGTTCCGGAACGGGAAACTGCTTGGCGGGATGAGGCTCCATTCATTTGAAATGAACCTTTTTGGAAAAATAGTTCCTGCTGGGGGAGTCGGCCTTGTCGCCGTCAATTTCTTGCATAAAAAAGAGAAGGTTGCCAAAGAACTGATTGGCTATTTCATCCGCCATTTTCGGGAAAAAGGGGCGTCCATAGCGATGCTCTACCCTTTCAGGCCTGATTTTTATAAAAAAATGGGCTTCGGTTACGGGACGAAGATGAACCAATACAGGATTAAACCAGACAGCTTTCCGCCAGGGGGAAGCAAGGAAGGGCTTGCAATGCTTGGCGAGACCGATAAGGAAAAGATTAGGGATTGCTATAACCGGTACGCGAAAAAGACACACGGCATGATTCTCAAAACCGTGTTCGACACGGACGCCCTTTTTAAAAACCCTGAAAACCGCATTATTGGCGTTTTCAATGGTGGGGATCTGAGTGGCTATATCGTTTATGGGTTTGAACAGGCGGATAAACAAAATTTTCTGCGTAACAACCTTGTTATTAGGGAGTTCATCTATGAAACTTCCGATGCCCTTGCCAGCCTGTCAAAATTCCTTAATACACAGTCCGACCAGATTGAACGAATTATCCTGAATACCCAGGATGACGGACTCGAATATCTTCTTGGTGATGCGCGGGACGGCAGTGATTATCTGATTCCAAGCGTTTTCCACGAAACGAATCGTTCTGGCGTCGGCTTAATGTACAAAATAATCGACATGGAAAAGATAATTAGCGATCTTGAGGGACGGGTATTCGGCAATGTGACAGCTTGTTTTTCCCTGCTTGTCCACGACAGCTTCGAGACGGCCTCACCCGTAACAATAAACGTCAGACTGGAAGATGGGAAGCTTTCGAAAGGAAAGGCGGAAGATTCACAGTTTAACATTGAACTGGATATCACCGATTTCTCCTCCCTAATGGTTGGAGCGGTTGGCTTTAGGAAGCTCCATCGTTTTGGAAGGCTGAAGCTAAGCAAACCGGAATTCGGTCCTCTCATGGAGGAGGCTTTCCAGGGAGATGAAAAACCGATATGCACTACGCCTTTTTAAAAAATCAAAAAATAGACGATATACTTTACTTTAGTAGAATCATCCTGTTGAATAGGCAGGATGTTTTTTTTATGAAAAAACAGGAATTTTTAAAGCCAAAAGAAGTAATTGTCCGTCTAATGAGTAAGGGAGTTAAGGAGGCGGCTAGGTTGGTGTATTTAATCAAACAAGCTCTAAAAGGTAATGATAAAGCGTTTTTAACATTATTTCAGCAATATGAACAAGACATTTATAGAACAGCATTTATATATGTGAAAAATCAAAGCGATGCTCTTGATGTCGTCCAGGAGACAGCGTATCGTTCATTCAAATCAATCAAAAATCTTAAAGAACCCAAATACTTTAAAACCTGGTTAATAAAAATTGCAATTAGTTGTTCTATTGATTTGCTTCGTAAGCAAAAAAAAGTAGTTCAATTAAAACCGGAGTATGAGGAATTCATACCTGTAGATGACAAAGACGATATTGATTTAGAAATAACCATTCGAGATTTAATCGAACTTTTAAATGAAGATGAGAAAAGCATGATTATTTTAAGATTTTACGAGGGTTTGACGATTAAAGAGGCTTCAGAAGTTCTCGATATTCCTTTGGGCACAGCAAAGACAATTTTATATAGAGCTTTAGGCAACCTCCGCAAAAAATTGAAAGGAGATGGTGTTTATGGGCAATAAAATTAAACAAGAAATAAATCGAATTGAAATTCCAAAAGAACTTAGTGAAAGAAGTAAGATTGGCATTCTTAAAGCAAAGAATGAAATGCAAAACAGTAGAAAACGATATTATTTAAGAAGTATTGGCATCGTCGCTTGTTTGCTTTTATCCATTGGGACGTTCGCTTTCTTAAATCATGATCTTTCCTCTCCAAATGACACAGCAAACATTAAAAATACACCAATTGCAACGAATGGCGGCGGTGTGAAAATCCCGGATATTGAATTGCCAAACGATGGATCAAAAGCTGATATGATTGGTTTAATCGTTTACAACGGAAAGATTTATACTCAAACCAGCACTGAAATAGATGGGGAAAAAGCAAAAGCTATTACAGGACAGAAACTTGGTACGACAAAGGCATCCATTGATGAATGGAGTAAACAAGAGGCCTATGATGAAGAATTCGCATCTATAATAGGGATAGAAGACGTTTTTTCTGTTGAAGGGTACGATAAAGATTTTAGGATAATGGTTTATGGCGAATGGGACGGGAAGCCTCACGCGGATTTTTACGAAAACCTTAACGGGATAACAATAAATAGTGGTGTGGATGTTTTTGGTAAATTAAAAATGGCTGGGAATGTATCCAGTGCGGAATATAGAAC
Organism: Neobacillus sp. YIM B06451; assembly: GCF_032667185.1. NCBI lineage: Bacteria > Bacillati > Bacillota > Bacilli > Caryophanales > Bacillaceae > Neobacillus > Neobacillus sp. YIM B06451. Next base: position 143,935 of record NZ_JAVFKJ010000001.1, read on the forward strand.
ATTCAGCGATTGGGACAATAGCGTTGACAATTATCATCCTATTGCGAATATGAAAATTTTAAATGATTTTGTTGAAGAGTTATATAAAACAAAACCTCTCCCTCGCGGAGAAAATTTAGACCCAATCAGTAATTCCCGAAACAACGATGAATTTAAGGAATTAACGATTCAGTTAAATGATGGAACAAAGGTTAAACTTATCCTTCTTAAAGATGGTTATATCTATTATGGATTTATGGGTGCATATTTCAAAATGAATGATGACATATTTTTGAGTATGTGGGGTCAGCTTCAGTGATTGAAAATGCACAAAAACGCCCAGATTTAATTCTGGGCGTTTTTGATTCTTTTTTGTATTCGAACCATCCCGCCTACTATGGCTATAAAGGAGAGTTCACCAGCTTCGAGCTCACTTTGTTTTTCCCGTTCCGTTTGGCTTGGTAAAGGGCGATGTCGGCTTCCCTGATTAAATCCTTCGGCTCAAACTGTTCATCTGGGACAATGGTGGCGTAGCCAGCGCTTATGGTGATATACGAATCGATTTCCGATGATGTATGGGGGATTTCCTGCTTTCGGACTGATTGCCGAATTGTTTCGGCAATGAGCATGGCCCCCGCTTTATCCGTTTCCGGGAGAAGGATGATGAATTCTTCGCCGCCATATCTTGCCGCAAGGTCCCTTGGCCGTTTTAGGGAGTCGCGGATAACCGATGCAACCTTCTTTAGGCAATCATCGCCGGCAAGGTGGCCGAACGTGTCGTTGTAAAGCTTGAAACAGTCGATATCGAGCATGATTGCGGAAAGGGGAGTTTCATTTGCCTTGTTTCTCTCCCATTCCTTCTCGAGGTTTTCCTCGAAATAGCGGCGGTTCGAAATGCCCGTCAAGCCGTCGAGGGAAGAAAGCAACTTTAGGAAATCGTTCGCGGTTTCAAGGCTTTTTTCCTTCTCTTTCCGCTCGGTGGCGTCTCGAGAAATCGCAAGGAAGGAATCAATCTCTCCCTTCTCATTCAAAAGCACTTTGGCAACTGTATCAATCCAACGATAGCTTCCATCCTTTAAACGATGCCGGTAAATCAACGAAAAATGGTCATTCACCCCGATGAGATTTTCAAGCTGTGCTCTTTCCAATTCAGGGGCATCGTCTTCATGAACGAAGCTAAAAACATTTTTGCCGATTAGTTCATCCGGTTCATACCCAAGGATATCCCTGCTGGCGGAAGAAATATAGTCATAGCGGCCAACGGAATCAAGGAAAGAAATGACGTCCTTCGAATTTTCGGTAATGAAGCGGTAGCGTTCAGTCGCTTTCCGAAGATCTTTTTCAAGCCGGTTTCGTTCCGTTACATCCCGGAAGGTAGCCTGGATGGAGGGAAGCCCTTCATATTCAATGGCTTTATGAGTTATTTCGATTGTCAGCTTTCGTCCGCCAGGAATGATAATTTTAAAATTGCGTGTTTCTTCTTCCCCTACAACATTTTGTAGCTCATCAAGCCTTTCCCTTGTCCTACTGTGGTAGTCAGGGCTAATGAAGTCATAGATGGATTTGTGATGCAATTCTTCCATTGACATTCCAACCATTCGGCAGGCTTTTTCATTTGCGAAAATAATAACGCCGTCGCGGTGGACGATAATGGGTTCAGGAGAATAGGCTACCAGGTCGCGGTACCGTTTCTGGCTTTCCTTTAAATCCTTTTCAAGGAGCTTTTCCTTTGTTATATCCTCCACATGGGCAATTGCGTACATCGGCTCGCCGTCATCACCAAGGACAAAAGAAGCAGAGAGCTTTCCGATGAACATCTCGCCATTTTTCCTCCGGTATCTTTTTTCTTTTGAATAAGGCAGCTTCTTTTTTACGGCTTGCTCATAGAGCTCCTTGTCCTTTTCGCGGTCCTCTGGGAAAGTCAGGTCAATGAAACTAAGAGTTTTCAATTCTTCCAGGGAATACCCTAGCATCTCAAGGAATTTCGGGTTGGCATCCAATAGCTGCCCGGATTTGTCGGCAACCATCGTCCCGAGGGCCGAGTGGCCAAACATGGTGTCCAGTTTCCTGGTTTTTTCAATAAGTTCATCCCGGGCGTGTTTCGCAGCTAGTTTTGCCTTTTTAAGCTGAGAGAGATTGTAAACGCAAAAAGCAACGGCTGCAAGAGAAATCGATAATAGGAGTGTATCCATATTTTTAATATGTATGTATAACAAAGCTGGCATCGTCAACATTGCTATAATAATAGCCCTATATTTCATTAAGCATCACCCAATTTAATTATACCTCATATGGACTGGTTAAGGTTGCCTAAATTTACAATTTTCTTACAAAAAGAAAAGAATCCCCCTTGTGAAGACAACTGAGGGGATTAGGCCGCGACATCCCGCTTCGAGAATATCCAAAAAGCGAGCAAATGAAATAGTGAAAAGTAAAGAAGCAGCATTGTGATGGAAAATCCAAGTGTCATCCCCGCAATTGGAGGTGTGCCATCAAGGTAAACAGTCAGATCCGTATTTGCAAAAAGGAAGTATTTTGTCCATTCAAACCTGCCAGCAAGCAGCATGGTCAATGTACCGCCAGTGAGGAGGAGGAACAGTGAAATCCCAATCGCAAGCGAACTGTTCCGGAAAACAGCAGAAATCATGAATGCCATTGTCGCAACCATCAGGATGTCGATGGAACTTAGCAAATATTCTGCGATAAGCTGCAGGGCGATGTTCCGTTCAACCACCTGGCCATTGGTATAAACAAGGTGGGGAGCTGGATGGTCCGGAAACCCGAAAAGGATTAATCCCGCCAATAGGGAAAACACAAACAGCAGGGTTAATAGGCCCACTCCAAAAATGAGTACAGATAAATATTTTGAGAGCAGGATTTTCCACCTTCCAATCGGCCTGATGAGCAAAAGCTTAACAGTCCCCCAGGAAAATTCGGACGAAACGATGCCTGCTGCGATCACAATTGCAAAAAGCCCGACAAAACTGATGAAATTTTTTGCATCATTCACGAAAGACCAAACATGCATCCCGGAAGGTGGAGCCATATCATGCTTGAGCCGATATTCCTTGATAGCGATTTCCCGTTTGTAGAATTGAGCCAGATTTGGATTTCCCGTTTGAAAATTTTCAAGTGAGGCACGGTCGTTCACAATCTGTTTATCAAGTTCTGCTTTCCAATGCGGATTTTCCTTTGGAGGATTGTCATACTCCTCGTATTTGGACAGCCCCGCCATCCCCATTACAAGAATGACAATCAGGCCGATCATCACATACGTCCCGGCCCTGCTGAAAATTTTAACTAATTCGTTTGTTACAAGATTCTTCATGAATGAGCCTCCTTAGTTGGCCGTGATTTCGAGGAAGCGGTCTTCCAATGTTTTCGATTCCGCCTTCACTCCGAAAACGGCCACGTCCGCTCCGATTAATTTTTTCAGGATAAATGGAATGTCTTCCCGCTTTGCATCGACAGTAAAGCCATCTTCCGAGAAGACAGCGCCCCACTCGGATTGGAGCCAGCCGCGCACATCTCCCAGCGGCCCTGTTTCAAAGGAATATTTGCTGCCTGTTTCAGCAACAAACGCATTCACTTCCTGGACCTGGATAAGCTCGCCATCCTGGATGATGGCAATCCTGTCACACATCTGCTCCATCTCTGATAAAAGATGGCTTGAAACAATTACAGACATGCCTCTTTCGCGCGCGAGCATCCTCAGGTGGTCCCTGATTTCACGGATTCCGGCCGGATCGAGGCCATTTGTCGGTTCATCGAGGATAAGAAGCTTTGGATCATGGAGGAGGCACTGGGCCAGCCCCAGCCGCTGCCTCATTCCGAGTGAATAGGTTTTTACCTTGTCATGTATTCTATCGGCAAGCCCGACCAGATGGACAACCTCAGAAATTTTGCTTTTAGGGATGCCCCCGTGCATCCTGCTGTATTGGAGCAAATTTTGATAGCCTGAAAGGAACTTGTACATTTCGGGATTTTCAACAATCGCCCCGACATTTCCGATCGCTTCTTCAAAGTTTTTCCGGATGCTGGTCCCGCATATAAAGATGTCTCCTTCTGTAATATCCATTAGCCCGACGATCATCCGGATTGTTGTTGTCTTGCCCGCGCCATTCGGCCCAAGAAAACCGAAAACTTCCCCTTTACGGACCGTGAAACTCAGGCCGTTAATAATTGGTTTTTTTCCAATCGTTTTTTTGACATTTTTTAATTGTAATATGTTTTCCACGGCAATGCCCTCCAGCTGCTGCGCAATAGAACTAAATTTCTAATTTTAATAGTACACTATTTGAGATTAGTATTACATCCAACAAAGGAGTAAAATGGAAAGAAGTTCTTAAAAAGGATGGAGAGAGAACGGGATGGCGTTTAGGTTTGTAAAAGGGTATCGACAGGACCCAGTTTTAAGGGAAAGCTTTTTCAGTTTGGCAAGGTCCATATTCGGGATACAGTTTAATCGCTGGTATGAGATGGGATTTTGGACAGACAAGTATATCCCATACTCGTATTGTGATGGCGAAAATATTATTGCAAATGTTTCCGTTAATCGAATTGGCCTTGTAATGGATGGGGTGGAAAGAAGAGGGCTCCAAATTGGAACCGTGATGGTACATCCCGATTTTCGGGGACTGGGGCTTTCCCGCAGACTAATGGAATTTGTTTTGGATGATTTTGAAGGCAAGTATGATGTGATGTATTTGTTCGCCAACCAATCAGTGCTCGATTTTTACCCCAAATTTGGCTTTGTTCAAAAAAAGGAGTTTCTTTTCTCCCTGTCCTTTAAGCGAAGCGGGGAAATAAGCGCGCTAATTCGAAAACTTAATATGGAAGATGTACGCGACAGGCAATTTCTTTTTCAATTCGCGAAGCGGCGAATCGAGGTGTCCCGAAGGTTCACGGCAACCGATACGCAGGAGCTTCTCATGTTCTACTGCTTGAATGTATTCAGTCATTGTATTTATTATCTCGAAGATGAAGAATGCATCGCAATTTATGAAGAAGATGCAGGAGAATTGCAGCTTTTCGATCTCATCAGCATATCCCGCGTCGATTTGCATTCGATAGTGGCCAAGATTGCCGGCGAGAAAACCGAAAAAATCATTTTTCACTTTATGCCAGAAGACGTCGGGTTGCGGTTTGAAAGTCATACATACCAGGGAAATGAAACCTTGTTTGTCCGTATGGCTGAGGGAGTATGTTTGCCTGAAAAGTTTAAGCACCCACTTACAGCCCAGGCTTAGAAGTCTGCCATAGGAATTTTTGTGTTTTTTCATATTTCCGAAAAGTTAATTGAAAGAGAGGAAAAAGAGATGTCAATCATGCCATTGGAAAAAAGGGGAATTACCAGCAGCCGCCTTATTCTTGGTTTTATGGGCTTTGGAGGCGATTGGGAAACAGGTGAAATTGGGAAGGGTGAACTTGCCGATGCCGAACGAGGCCTTGATATGGCCTTGGAAACAGGCATTACAATGTTTGACCATGCGGATATTTATAAAAGAGGAAAAGCGGAGGCAGTATTCGGGAAATGCCTAAAAAACCGGCCAGGCTTAAGGGAAAAAATCATCATTCAAAGCAAATGTGGAATCCGTTTTGCGGATGCCGCAAACCCGGCCCGTTATGATTTTTCAAAAAGCCACATTCTCGGAGCGGTGGATGGCATACTCGAAAGGCTCGGGACGGATTATTTGGATATCCTCCTTCTTCACCGTCCAGATCCGTTGATGGAACCGGAAGAAGTCGCCGAAGCTTTCAGTTCCTTGCTTAAAGCGGGAAAGGTAAGGAATTTTGGGGTATCGAACATGAATGCCGGGCAAATGAAGCTTCTTCAAGCATATATCGGCAGCCCGCTCGTTGTTAATCAAATGGAGATGAGCCTGAAAAAAATCGATTGGGTAGATCAAGGAGTCCATGTCAACCAGTCTGCTGGATTGGAGACTCATTTTTCCGAAGGGTTAATCGAATATTGCATGCTCGAATCAATCCAGCTCCAGGCATGGGCGCCGCTTGCAAAAGGGCTCTACACAGGCAGGACGGATTTTGCCTCAGCAGCCGAAGAAGAAACCGCTGAACTCGTCGCAATGATGGCCAAAGAAAAAGAAACGACAAAAGAAGCGATTCTCCTTGGCTGGCTCATCCGCCACCCGGCAAACATCCAGCCCGTCATCGGCACCACAAACATTGAACGCATCAAAAACTGCCAGGACGCAACCCGGCAGGCCAGCCTCATGACACGAGAAGAATGGTACAGACTCTACATCGCTTCAAGAGGAAATCGTCTGCCATAATATTTTGATTATACAATGCTTTCATTTTGGTTTCATATTGCCTGGCACCACGGCTGGGATGGCTTCGTCCCAATCCGGTGCCAGGCACTGGAGTTTTTTAATCGTTATCTGGCTGGAAACCGATAAGGCGGGCTTTTTTGTCGACTCCGACACGGCTCTTTTCGGGGAAGGTGATGATGGCGCTGATGTACTCCCAGCGAATGAGAAGGTGGGTGATGCATGTTTCTTCAATTTGCTCCTCTTGTGGGATTACGGTTCCTTCTTCGTCTCGAATCATTGTCCGTTTGTAGCACGGGTTTTCAACCCAAACGCCAAAGTTTTCGCTTTTTACAAGTTTCGCAAGGTACCATTCTTCCGGCTCGTATATGCCTGTCACCTCGCCTTTCATTTCCTCTGGGAAGTTTCGGAATTTAATCTGTACTTTTTTATCTTCGAAATTATCTAAATGCATAACAAAAATTCCTCCCTTAAATAACATTCCTCCCTGTACTTCTTCCTTTTGAGCCAAAAGTTAAACTTGGAATTTAAAGAAACCTCTGGAATCAACCTGTTGTCGCGGAAAATCGAAACCAAATGCTGCTGTAAAATAAAGAGCATTTATCCCTTGGGTCATAAAAACTTTAAACATTGAATAAGATGGCGTCTAGATTACCTGTAATGTTACAGTGTTGACCAATTTGTAATTGTTATATTATAATAGGAAAATGAATTCTGAAAATTTACAATTATCTAGTTTGCAAAAACATTTATTTTCATCCATTTGTATGCGAATGAATTGATGTTTGATGAGAGGGGAAATGGCATGATTGTTTTTGACAAGGTTAACAAGTATTTCGGGGATTTCCACGTCCTAAAGGACATTAATGTGACAATCAACAAAGGGGAGGTGGTAGTTGTCATCGGTCCATCCGGATCAGGGAAAAGCACGATGCTCCGTTGCATTAACCGGCTTGAGGAAATAACATCCGGAAGTTTGACTGTCAATAATGTAAGCGTTCACGATAAAAAAACCGACATTAATAAACTGCGCAGGGAAATCGGGATGGTATTTCAGCATTTCCATTTGTATCCGCATAAAACCGTCCTTGAAAATATTACTTTGGCACCTATGAAAGTACTTGGAAAATCGGAAAAGGAGGCTAAAGAAACAGCAATCAAATACTTAGAAAAGGTAGGCATTCCCGAAAAGGCCAATTCGTATCCTTCTCAGCTTTCGGGTGGCCAACAGCAGCGTGTGGCCATAGCGCGCGGCCTTGCAATGAATCCGGAGATCATGCTTTTCGACGAACCGACTTCCGCTCTTGATCCGGAAATGATCGGTGAAGTGCTGGATGTTATGAAAGCGCTCGCAAAGGAAGGTATGACGATGGTGGTCGTCACGCACGAAATGGGATTTGCTAGGGAAGTAGCTGACAGGATTGTGTTTATGGATGAAGGCAGGATCCTTGAAGAAGCAACACCGGCTGAGTTTTATGAAAACCCGCGTGAAGAGCGGGCCAAGTCATTCCTCAGCCGTATATTAAACCATTAAAATTCAGGAGGGAAATGTTTATGAAAAGGATTTTTAAATTAGCACTTATTTCAATTATCGCTGTACTGCTTCTCGCCGCATGCGGAGGCAATGACAAAAAGACAAGCGGAGAGGCCGGCAAAGACAAGGGCGTCATGGCCCAGATTGAGAAACGTGACAAAATCATTTTTGGCGTGAAACATGATACAAGGCTCTTTGGGTTGAAGAACCCAAGCACCGGAGAAGTTGAAGGGTTCGATATTGATTTGGCAAGAGCTTTGGCAAAGGAAATCCTCGGAGATGAAAATAAGGTTCAATTCAAGGAAGTCACCTCCAAAACAAGGATTCCAATGCTAAACAATGGAGATATCGATGCTGTTGTCGCAACAATGACCATTTCCGAGGAGCGTAAAAAAGAAGTTGATTTTACCGATGTGTATTTTATGGCCGGGCAGTCCCTGCTTGTCAAAAAGGGCAGCAAAATCAAGGGCCTTGAAGATTTGAAAAAAGGTACAAAGGTTTTGGCGGTAAAAGGTTCTACATCGGCAATCAATATCCGTGAAAAAGCCCCTGAAACCCAGGTGCTCGAGTTTGAAAATTACGCTGAAGCGTTTACTGCCTTAAAATCAGGAAAAGGTGATGCACTGACTACTGATGACTCCATTCTATACGGAATGGCTGCTGAAGATCCGTCCTTTGAGCTTGTCGGTGGCACATTCACTGAGGAACCATACGGGATTGCCGTGAAAAAAGGCAACGAGGATCTCGTCGAAAAGTTGAACGAAGCTCTTAAGGCGGTCCAGGATTCAGGCAAATATGATGAGATCAAGGATAAATGGATTAAACAATAATCGGCAAACAAGATCGGGATGGGCCTTCCTGGCTCATCCTGATTGCATAAAGAGGATATAGGTTTGCCAGACTGGCAAAATGCAAGAGAGGTGACGCGGGTGGATTTTTCAATTTTAACGAATAACCTTGATCTCTATCTCGAGGGTTTTAAAGTAACAATCATTTCAAGTTTAATCGCGCTTATTTCCAGCTTCTTGCTCGGGACACTTATAGCTGTTTTCAGGATTGCTCCCATAAAGCCGTTGAATTGGTTTGGAACGGCGTATGTTGAATTTATCAGGAATATTCCAGTACTGGTCATCGCTTTCTTTTTCTTTTTTGGAATGTCTTCCGTTGGGGTGGATTTTGACGGATTGACGGCGGGAACAATCGCATTGGCCGTGTACACGGCTGCTTTTATTGCAGAGGCCATTAGAGCGGGAATCCTTGCTGTTCCAAAGGGACAAATGGAAGCAGCCCGGTCGTCGGGTTTGACGTACAACCAAGCGATGCTTTTGATAATCCTTCCCCAGGCGATCAAAATTGTTATTCCGCCGCTTGGCAACCAATTTATCAATCTCGTAAAAAACTCCTCAATCCTTGGCGTCATCGCTGGATTGGATTTGATGTACCAAGCTGACATTATTTCCTCAAGGACCTTTGTTATTTTTGATACGTATATTATCGTCGCATTGTTTTACTTGCTGTTGACAATTCCGCTCAGCCTGGGTGTAGGTTATTTGGAACGCCGTCTGGCGAGGAGCAATTAAAGGGGGTGCCCGCATGGATTTTATCGGCGCTTATTCATTTGACCATTTGAAGTTTCTTCTGCAGGGATTCGGGGTTACCCTCCTGGTTGCTTTTATTGCCATCGTGTTAAGCTTCATTATTGGAGGGGCAATAGGCACCGCTCGGTATGCCAGGATTCCGGTCGTTTCACAAATATTGGCAGTTGGGGTTGAAACAATCCGTAATTTGCCCTTACTTCTCATCATATTCTTTACGTATTTCGCGCTTCCTGAAGTGGGGCTTAAGCTACCAGTAACAACCGCGGCGATTGTCGCTCTGACCATATTCGAATCGGCAATGCTATCGGAAATCATCCGGAGCGGCCTGAATTCGATTGAGAAGGGGCAAATTGAGGCGGCTCGTTCTTCAGGATTGGGCTATGTCCAGACAATCCGGTATATTGTTATGCCACAGGCACTGAGAAGAATGGTCCCTCCGATTGTCAGCCAATTTATTTCCCTATTAAAGGATACTTCCCTGGCAGTTGTCATTTCATTGCCGGAATTAACGCATAATGCCCAGATTATTTACGGACAGAAGGATGGATACGTTATTCCAATGCTCGTTTTCCTTGCATTTATGTATTTTGCAGTCAACTACCTGCTGTCGATTTTAGCAGGAAAACTCGAACTCAAAAAAGCCTGATTCCTTTGGAGGAGCCAGGCTTTTTCCTTTTAAGGCTATTTGCTGTTGATTTCCGCGCTTAAGCAAAGATTCCAAGAATCGTTATCGCGGAGAATTAGCGGTCCTTGCTTGCCGCAACGCAATTGCTATCGTTAGAGAGCAAGAGGCTGGAATTCCTTAATCCTGCCTGTGGCCGTAGCCTCCGGAATAGCCTCCATGTCCATGGTAATGTCCATGGTGATGTCCGTGGTGATGCCCATGATGATGGTGGTGGCCATATCCATAATGGTGCCCGGGGTATCCGCCGTATCCTCCATAACCGCCATGCCCAGGAAACCCGCCGTATCCCGGATATCCTCCATAACTTGGATATCCACCATAACCCGGATATCCTCCAACACCAGGAACTCCGCCGTACCCCCCAAATCCGTGATAACCTCCATGGCTGGGATATCCGCCAAATCCACCATAGCCAGGATATCCGCCATATCCTCCCGCACCAGTGGGGAAGCCTAACATTTGTCTATTCTCCATTCGCCTACCTCCTTCAATGTCTTCCAAGATAGTTTATGAATGGTCCGATTTTTTTGTGAAGATACAACCGTATGCCGTGTTGTTAAAAAAGGTACGATGAAATAGAAAAGCCTGGCTTTTAGGCCAGGCTTCGCTTCTTCGGTCATTTCGTTTTATCTTTTGGTTTTTCTTCCTGTGGCTTGACGGGATCCCGCTGGGGCTCGATGTCTTCACCCATCTTCCTTTTCTGTTCTTGTTCTAAAGAGTTGCTTTGTTCTTTGTTTTTATCCAACCTTGCTCCCTCCTAATTATCATTAAAACCTGTATTGTATTTTCGCTCGCTCGAAGAATCCTCTTTTGTATGGTGTCCGGCCTTTTCCTCCCGCTGTTCCATCTTTAGGTCCTCCAAAGGAATCGGGTCGACGTTCCTCTCGCTCTCGAATTTGTCAAATAGACTCTCAGTATTTGTAGGAAATTGCTCGGGATTGTCGCGTTTTCCCTGCTGAAGTGATGCATTCTGCTTCTTTCCGATTCTATCCACGATTATCACCTCTAGCATTTGTATACCCTTTTCCGGTTATGGCTAAAACAACTAGGGAAAATGAAAATTCCTTTAGGATATTTGAAAAAATAAGCTATATTTATATCTTTTCAAACATATACGTTGTTACGGATTGCGTTTTAAAAAAGCAGGAACGGGTAAATATATGTTGTTGTAATTTCTTACTAATTCTGACCAGACAGGTGATGAGTGTGAAAAATGGCCCTTTATTAATCATTGGCGGCGCTGAAGAAAAATACAGCGGTGTCATCATCCTGAAAAAATTTGTGGAGCTTTCCAAGAAAAATGATGGGAAAGTCGGAATTTTGACAACCGCCACGAAAATACCTATTGAAGTAGGCGGCGAGTATAAAACTGTGTTTGAAAATCTGGGGATAGAAAACCCAATCACCCTTGATGTTGATTCAAGGCAAAAATCCGAAGACCCAAAAATACTTAAGGATGTGGAGGGCCTTTCCGCATTATTCATTACAGGCGGGGACCAAAGCAGGTTGACCCAAATGATAACGGGTACAAAATTGCACAAGCTCTTTTTTGACAAATGGAAACAAGGGATGGTGCTTGGCGGTACTAGCGCGGGCGCGTCCATTATGGGAAAGCATATGATTGTGAATGCACTGACTAAAGATTCCGATGAAATCCTCCAAGTTGAGATGGATATAGGATTCGGGTTCATGGAAAATATGCTAATCGACCAGCATTTTTCACAGAGATCCCGTTTTGACAGGCTGCTAGGGGCGATTGCGGGAAATCCGGATTTGATGGGAATAGGAATAGATGAGAACACAGCAATACTAGTAGAAGGTGATCAATTTGAAGTGATTGGCGAGCATCAGGTGCTAATCCTTGATGGGAAGGAAAACAGTTTTGTCGAAGTAAACAAAACCGAGGAGGGGAGCGAGGAACTGACGCTTTCCAACTTCAAGCTTCATACCCTTACACATGGCTATAAATTCGATTTAAAAAACAGAAAACTATTGATCAAAGGGGAGTAAACCATGAAGATAAATCGAGTAAGGTACTTAAAGGGGCCAAACTACTTTAACTACAAACCAACCATGTGGATCGAGCTGGATTTGGAGGAAATGGAATTCAGCCCTTCCAATGAGCTCCCGGGTTTTAATGAAGCGTTACTTAAGACAATTCCAAGTTTGATGGAACACACGTGTTCCCTCGGCTATCCTGGAGGATTTGTAGAAAGATTACACGAAGGAACCTGGATGGGACACATCCTTGAACATATTGCTCTTGAACTGCAGCATTTGGCCGGAATAAAGGTCCGGAGAGGGAAAACCCTGACAAGCAACAAAAAGGGCATTTATTACGTTACGTACGATTACCGCGAACCAAAGTCGGGGCTCTATGCGTTCGAGGCGGCGAAAGAGATTGTTGAAAAAATACTTGGGAGCGGCCATTCCGTTGATGCGGGTCCATATATTGAAAAAATCGAAGACCTTTATTACACAAATAAGCTAGGACCAAGTACGGAGGCGATTTACAATGCCGCCTTTGCGAAACAAATCCCTGTTGAAAGAGTCGGGAAGGACAGTTTATTAAGGCTTGGCACCGGTTCGAAGCAAAAATACGTCCAGGCTACCATAACCAGTCAGACATCGTTCATGGCTGTTGAAAATTCTTGCGACAAGCAAATAACCAAAACCATCCTCGCGGGAGCAGGCGTTCCAGTCCCTGAAGGAGAGATGGCATCAACCGCCGAGGAAATGTTCGAAGCTGCGGACCGTGTTGGTTTTCCATTAGTAATAAAGCCTTTGAACGGGAATCAGGGGCGGGGGGTTTATACGAATATTAAAAGCAGGGAAGAGCTTTTTAACATTCTCCACTGCATGGAATCACCGGAAACCAACTTTATCGTGGAGAGATTTTATGAGGGCCATGATTACCGGCTCCTGATTGTGGATGGCGAGCTCATTGCCGCAAGCATGCGTATTGCCCCTTATGTTATCGGGAACGGCCGAGACTCCATCCGGGCCTTGATCGAGGAGGAAAACAACAATCCGCTAAGGGGAGACGGCCATGAAAAGCCGATGTCCAAAATTCCAATGAATGCCACAGTCTCCTGTTATCTCGAAAAAACAGGGGTGACACTCGATTCCACCCCGGAACCAGGAAGGATTATCCAGGTTGTAGGGAATGCGAATCTTTCAACAGGTGGGCAAGCCATCGATGTGACGGAAGAAGTTCACCCAACAATTAGGGACGTGGCCGTAACAGCGGCTAAAGCAATCGGACTGGATGTGGCGGGAGTAGACTTTATATGTCCTGATATTTCAGCTCCGCTTGACAGGGAAAAAGCAACGATTGTTGAGGTGAACGCTGCTCCAGGAATCAGGATGCACCATTATCCTGCGAAAGGGAAACCGCGCGATGTTGGCAAGGCAATTGTCGACTATCTCTTCAAGTCAAAGGAAGATGCGTCAATTCCCATTATTTCGGTTACGGGAACGAACGGAAAAACAACAACGACGAGGATGATTAAGCATTTCCTTGAACGGGAAGGCTATACAGTCGGTATGACAAATTCAGATGGCGTTTACATCGGGAACAATACCATTGACGAAGGGGATTGCAGCGGACCGATCAGCGCTCGCAAAATCCTATCAAACCCTAACGTCGATGCTGCGGTCCTTGAAACGGCAAGGGGCGGCATCCTGCGTGAGGGCCTTGCTTTCAGGCAATGCGACGTTGGGATTGTCACAAATGTATCCGAAGACCATCTAGGCCTTGACGGGATTGAGGAATTCGGCCAGCTCGTCAAACTGAAACGGCTTATTCCGGAGGTGGTCATGGATGGCGGCCATTGCATCCTGAATGCCGATGATCCCGAAGTTGTTCAAATGGCGGAATATACAAGAGGAAAGATTATCTATACCAGCCTGTTTTATACAAACCACCATATTAGGGAAGCCGCCGAGAAAGGCTGGACAGTTTGGATTCTCGATGAAGAAAATTGGATTTGCTGCATTGAAAATGGCAACCCGAAAAGGCTCCTTCCAGCCAGGGACATTCCGGTAACAATTGAAGGAAAGGCCCGACACAACATTTCCAACCTCCTTCAGGCACTGGCTGCAGCATACGCGCAAGGCGTCCCTTTTGAAGTGTTGAAAGAGAAGGCGTTATCTTTTAAGCCGGACAGTGAACAATCGAAGGGACGGTTCAATACGTACGAGATAGCTGGAAGGAAGATAATTGTTGATTATGCCCATAACATTGCCGGGATTAACGCGTTTTTCGATACAGTCCGCCACTTTAAGGCAGGATCCGCGATAGCCGTTATATCCGCCCCGGGAGACAGGCTGGATCATGAAATCCGCGAAATGGCCAAAATCGCCATGCGACATTCCGACCGAATAATCATCCGGGAAGACGAAGACCTAAGGGGAAGGGCGCCCTATGAAATAGCGAATATCATGCAAGCCGCGGCGCTTAAGGAAAAAGGAAACAGCGGGAAACAGATTTCCATCATCCCTGATGAACTCAAAGCTTATGAGGAGGCCTGGAATCTGTCGGAAGAAGGGGACACGCTTATATTCCTTTATGAAAAATACTCTGTCGTAAAAGAGTTTTTCTCTCTGGTGAGCGGGCGGAAAAATGTCCTGGCACGGAAAATAATTTGATAAGGAGGCGGGCCCGCGAATGGGCCCCCATTTTTTTTCGACAAATGTTTCGCTTTGGGCGGATATACAAGATATAATTGAATAATAATGCTTAAATGCCTAATAGTTCCCGGGAGAGAAGTAGAATGTGGAAAAAGTGGATCACAATTACAGCTCTAATCCTGCTGTTTATCTTTTTTATACCGTATAGCCTGCCGCTAATTTTTGCGTTGGTAACCGCGATATTCCTGGAAGGGCTGGTTGGTTATTTTCAAAGGAAGCTGAAACTGACCAGGGCCAAATCCGTTATTGCGGCTTTTATAACCTTCCTGACTGGCCTACTCGTTATTGGCTACAACCTGTTCCTAATTCTCTTTCAGCAGGTTATTAATCTATCCGAAAAAACCCCTACATTTGTCAGGGATTTGTATTCAACAGGAATAAAACCGCTTATTAAAAAGTGGAAAGCCTATTCAAAAACACTTCCGCCGGATGTTATTATTTCCGTGGAGAAAACGATTGATAATTCCGTTAATGCGCTGGACCGGTTTGTTCATGAAATCATCCAGGCTTTAATCGGTGTCCTTACCTCAATTCCTGGTTTTTTAATTGAATTCCTTATTTACCTTGTAGCCTTGTTTTTAATCAGCCTTGAACTTCCGGAGATTAAGGCTTCCATCAAAGCGCATCTTACCGAAGGGACAAAGAGGAAGGTATCCATTGTCCTAAACCAGTTAACCAAAGCGGGGGTCGGGTTTATTAAAGCCCAGATTATCCTCAGCCTTATGACCTATATCCTTGCTTTTGTGGGACTGCTTCTTTTAAAAGTAAAGTATGCCGCTCTGCTTTCGCTTCTAATCGTGATAGTCGATATCCTTCCGATCCTCGGAACTGGCTCCTTCCTCGTTCCGTGGGCTGTCCTTTCCCTTATCCAGGATAAACAATTCCTTGGGATTGGATTGATTGTGCTTTTCGTAGCCATTACTGTCATCCGCCGGACCGTGGAGCCAAAAGTTTATGCGACAAGCCTTGGAATATCGCCACTTGCATCCCTTGCCAGCCTTTACATCGGTTTCAAGCTTATCGGCTTTATCGGCCTGTTTGCCGGGCCTGCCATCGTCATTATTATCGACGCGCTCATAAAGGTGAATGTCATCAAAATGAACTTCAAAATCTAGAGGAAAAGGGACCTTTCAACAGGTTCCTTTTTTCTTTGGCTCAGTTAAACTTGGCTACGTTTTTCTTCGCGCCCAATTATTAAAATTGTATCCTGAGTCTATTGCACATTTTCATGCCTCTGAATAGGATATATGGACTTTACTAAAGGAGGTAATGTGAATGTCTGGAGGAGCTTACGGATATGGCGGCGGTTTCGCCCTGCTGGTAGTCCTGTTCATCCTGTTGGTAATTATCGGGGCTTCCTGGGGGTACGGAGGTTTCTATTAATTTAAAGGAGGTTCTATTATGTTTGGATACGGATATGGCGGCTGCGGTTACGGTTATGGCGGCTACGGACATGGCGGTTTCGCCCTGATCGTCGTTCTGTTCATCCTGTTGATTATCGTTGGCGCTGCATGTTTTAGATACTAGTTGGAAATAAAGGCTGGACCTCCGTGGTTCAGTCTTTTTTATTTACAATCCCGCTCCTTATCCCTTCATGCGTTTTGTAATAACTACTGCGGTTTCAAAAGTATTTAAGAATAATGCGCTGTTTGCCGAAAGAAGCTAACCCAATTTCACCTTCCTTTTTTAATGAAGCTGAACCCTTTTCATCCTTTAGATTTAAAAAAATGTCGAAATTGCAATGAATTTCGCAAAAAAAGTTTGAATTGCAAGAACGTGGGTAAATAGGTGTAGTGCTTAAAAATACATAATAATTTGTAGGAGGAGAAAATGAAAAAGGGGTTAATTGGGTTTTTGAGTATTCTTTTGGTAATAGGGATCCTAGCTGGATGCAGTGGGGAAAAGAGCTCGGCTGACACGAAGGAGAAAGAGGGCAAAGTCGTCCTCAATTTCTGGACGTTCTGGGGTTCGGAAACACGGAGGCCGATTATCGAAAAGATTGTTAAAGATTTCAATGACTCCCAGGATAAAATTGAAGTTAAACATACGTTTTTGCCATGGGGAGACATTTGGACGAAAAACCTTGCCGCGGTTGCAGCGGGAAATCCCGCTGATGTCATTGTGAATGACATCAACTCAGTTGCGCAGCGGGCGGAGAATAACCAGGCTGAAGATTTAAGCAAGTACCTGGATGATTCTTTCAGGGACAATTTCTATCCTCACCTTTGG
This sequence comes from Neobacillus sp. YIM B06451, assembly GCF_032667185.1. Classification (NCBI taxonomy): domain Bacteria; kingdom Bacillati; phylum Bacillota; class Bacilli; order Caryophanales; family Bacillaceae; genus Neobacillus; species Neobacillus sp. YIM B06451. The sequence continues at coordinate 160,942 of NZ_JAVFKJ010000001.1, forward strand.
GATATGGTTGAATATAAAGGAAAACCTTACGCGGTTCCTTTCAATACCGACACGAGGCTGCTATTTTACAATAAACAGGCATTCAGGGAAGCAGGCCTGGATCCAAACAAACCTCCGCGGACTTGGGAGGAGCTGGAGGAATACGCAAAAAAGCTTGATATTAAAAACGGTAATAAATACGAACGCTTCGGGTTTTATCCATTATGGGGAAGCACTGGCCCTGCTTCCTGGATGGCAAGCGCGGACGGAGGTAAAGGCTTCATCCATGACGGGAAGCTGGAAATTAATACACCGCGGAAAGTAGAGGCGCTTGAATGGCTGCTGGGCTGGCAGGAACGATATGGCGAAAAGAATGTTCAAGCATTCAAGGCTGAATTTGGAAGCGAGCAGGCCAACCCATTCATTTCGGGCAAGGTAGCAATGATTATTGATGTTGGCACTTTTTACACGCAAATCCGTGATTACGGGAACGGCATGGAATTCGGGGTTGCCAAAATTCCCGCTTATGATGAAAACAGCGGAAATTGGGCTGACGGCGGAGGCTTTGTTGTTGAAGTTCCAAAAGGCTCCAAGCATCCTAAAGAAGCTGTAGAATTCATTAAATACCTGACAGGCAAGGAAGCGCAGAAATACTGGGGAGAAAAGAATTACGACAACGTCGCCAACATTGAAGGCGCTGAAGCTGTTTCCGAGTCACTCGATGGACAAGCCAGGGAAGTATACGAGATGACTGTTGATAACTTGAAGGAAACGAATCTTTATCCTGTCCCTGTCGAATATCCTGACTACCAGAACAGAATCAATCCGCATATCGACAAGGTCTTTACCGGAAAGCAAAGCCCGGAAGAAGCATTAAAGAAAGCGGAAGCGGATGTGAAAAAAATAAAGAAATAATCCATAAAGTAATGCTTTTTACAAAAGAGAAGGGATGGCCGCGCTGCGCTGTCCTTTCTCTTTTCAATAATAGAACAAGATGCGGAAGCGCCTTGGCCAGCCCCGACCAGCATAAGACGGGGCCCGCAGGACACTGAATGGCATCCCTGAATTGGCCCACGCAGGGGCTAGGCGCTCCTCGAAAAAGCTAACGCTTTTTCTTCGTGCGATGATTATGCTTCCGAAGCCTACTCTTGTGGTGCTGGATTACAATTTCTTGTTTCGAGTTGACCAGAAGTTCTATTTTATTATTTCCAATATAAAAGAGAAAAAGGGGGAAGAAAAATGAAACCGCCACAATCGGCAAACGTTGCACTGACTGACGAAAAACAGCTTCCGATGACGGATGATATTCAGGTTGATGCTTCCCGTAATACGTCTCCAAAGAAAGGGATATCGAGGGCGGTAAAGGAAAATATTTGGGGTTATTTGTTTATTAGTCCGTGGATAATTGGGTTTCTCGGCTTAACGCTTGGCCCGCTGCTATTTTCCCTTGCAGCGAGTTTTACGGATTATAATATTACATCAAAAATGAACTTCATTGGCTTTGATAACTTTGTCAGGATGTTCACGATTGATGACCTCTTTTGGACGTCTTTATGGAATACGCTCTATTATGTCGTTTTTTCGGTCCCATTAACGACAGCAGGCGCTATTCTGATTGCGGTCCTATTAAACCAGAAAATTTTCGGGATGAAGGTTTTCCGGACGATTTATTATTTGCCTGCAATTTTATCCGGAGTCGCGGTGTATTTCTTATGGATGCAGTTGTTAAGCCCGTCAACAGGTCTGGTGAACACTTTCCTCGGATGGTTCGGAATCGATGGACCCGCCTGGCTATTTGATCCTGAGTGGACCAAGCCGGCATTGATCCTGATGAAAATGTGGGGTGTCGGGGGCGGGATGCTTCTTTATCTGGCGAGCCTCCAGGGGGTTTCTCGGGAAATGTATGAAGCTGCGGATATTGAAGGGGCGACCGGCCTGCAGAAGTTCTTCTACATCACGCTGCCAATGATATCCCCAATTATCTTTTTTGATATCATCACAAGTACTATAGGAGGTTTCCAAATCTTTCAGGAAGCTTACGTCATGACGGAAAATGGAAGTGGGGCGCCGGCTAACTCGCTGCTATTCTACAACCTGCATATGTGGAACAACGCCTTCAAGATTTTTGATATGGGTTACGCCTCTGCGATGGCATGGATCCTCTTCATCATCGTCATGGTTTTGACTGTGCTCAACCTAAAGCTTGGAAAACGCTGGGTCCATTATGAAGGGGGCGAGAATAAATGAGTGCCTACACTGCTCCAAAGTTTTACGAAAAAAAGAAATTCAAGGAAAAGATTAAGGCGTGGCTCATTACCATACTGCTTCTGGCGGGCAGTGTGATTATCCTGTCTCCGATTTGGTGGATGATTTCCACATCCCTAAAAACGCCGGCTGAAATCGCCCAATACCCGCCGACATTTTTTCCAAAGGAATTTAGGTTTGATAATTATATAAAAGCCTGGCAGACAGCGCCATTTACTCGCTGGGCAATGAATACCGCGTTTATCGCAATTGTCGGGACAATCGGGAGTGTTCTCGTCAACTCCCTTGTTGCGTATTCATTCGCAAAAATCAGGTTCAAGGGGAGAAATGCTTTATTTGTCATCGTCCTGTCAACGATGTTGATCCCGGGATTTGTGACGATGGTTCCCCAGTATATCCTGTTTTCCAAGCTTGGCTGGGTAAATACGTATTTGCCATTGATCGTCCCGGCATTCCTCGGAAGCGCGTTTTTCATCTTTCTGCTTCGCCAGTTTATGATGACAATCCCAAATTCGCTTGTCGAGGCAGCTGTGCTTGACGGCGCCAACCATCTACAGATTTGGTGGCATATCATGATTCCGCTCACAAAGCCTGCGCTGATGGTTGTGGCCATATTCTCCTTTAATGGCGCGTGGAATGACCTGCTCGGTCCGCTTCTTTACATTAATGATGAACGGATGTATACGTTGCAGATTGGCCTGCAAACCTTTAAGGGCACCGTCCAGACGCAATGGCATTACTTAATGTCCATGTCTGTAACGGTTCTGCTGCCTGTCGTTCTTTTGTTTTTCTTCTTCCAGCGTTATTTTATTGAAGGCGCAAATATCTCTTCCGGGACAAAGGGGTAGAGGATGTTGCCCTCATAACAGAATAAAGATTGGAAAGCCTGGGTGCTCCGGGTTTTCTTTTTTGAATAAGGATTGGCTCTCCATGACTCTTAGCTGAAAGAAGAACCAACTTTCTTTCCGGTAAAAGTTGTCTGTCTTTCCATGGCAACATTTTGGGGTTGGTTTCGGCTTTAGTCAATGTTAGCCTTATAGGGAGCTAAAAAGAAGGGAGTTGGAGGGATGAGAATGCAAAAACCAGCATTTATGCTTCTTATGCCGGCCATGTCGCTCTTGCTTGCCATTCCTAATTTCCTATCTGGCAGCCCGTCAGTTAAAAAACAAAATGATCCACATTGCATCCCGGCCGTTGAAAAATTATTCAAGCCCAAAAAGGCGGCCGCCTCGGCAAAACCTGGCTCGAAGCCTCAAAAGAAAAACCAGGTGCCTCCCGCTAAACGTGTGCCGGCATTGTCCGCGGAAGAGAAGGAGCTTCTTGCCCGGCTTGTCCATGCTGAAGCTAAGGGAGAACCTTTTAAAGGAAAAGTTGCCGTAGCGGAGGTAGTACTGAACAGAGTTCAGAGCGGGAATTTTCCGGATACAGTTAAAGGCGTGATTTATCAAAAAAGGCAATTCCAGCCTGTCTCGAACGGGGAAATTAACAAGCCTGCGGGACCGGATGCGAAAAAGGCTGTAGAGGAAGCTATCCGAACAGATAAGAAGGTAACCGATGCATTGTTTTTCTATAATCCTGATATTGCCACTGATACATGGATTCGAAAAAGGTCAATCATAGGAAAAATAGGTAGGCATGTATTTACAAGCTAATCATGGCATGATAAAACCCCTTATCCATTTAGGAAAGGGGTTTTTCAGTTTGAGGCAAATCTATCGTATTTTTCCATGCGCTGAATTCTTCAAGGTCTTTTGAAAGCCTTTTCCATGTAAACGCAAGGACTGCAGCATCATCAATAAGGCCAAATCCGAGAAGGAAATCAGGAATAATATCGACCGGGGAAACAAAATAAATGATTGCCCCAATGACAGCAAGGATTGTTCCTTTAGATACATTTTTGTAATCTCCTTTGGCCCATGCCCTTACCAATTCAAATAAAAGCTGAAGTTTCTGCCAGGAGAAACCCAGAGATTTTCTGTTTTTGTCCGCTTTTCCAAATGCCCTCTTTAGGAGCGAGTCGGTCTTATGCGGATGATCATAATACGTTTCCGCTTCCTGTTTGTATTTCTTGCCGAAGCCTGCAAAGCCTTTTGCCATATAAAGCATCCTTTCATTTATAGAATGGTATTTGCTTTAAGGTCATTTTCCACGGAATGGGACTGGCTAAACGTTAAACATTTTTCTATGCGATAGCACTGCATGAAAAACCGGGTCCCACTAATTAGGACCCGGTTTCTTGTTGTCTAGGTAGTTTTATAATGGAACCTCGTGGATAACTCGAAATAAGTTATTGTAATCCAGCTCCACAAGAGTAAGCTTCGGAAGCATAATCCTCGCACGAAGAAAAAGCGATAGCTTTTTCGAGGAGCGTCCTAGCCCCTCGAGGTCATAAGCCGGTTCCCTCCGGAGGGCAGGCCCGTCCTGCGGGCCCCGTCTTATGCTTGTCGGGGCTGACCACTAAGGAAAGCTCCTGAGGATAATCATCGCAGGGACAAGCGGTTTTTGCTTGTCGCGAAGGCGCTTTCGCATTTTGTTTTTTATGCGTAAATATAATCTTCCTCTGCGGCTCTGCAGGAGGCGATAATTTCTTCGACTTCGGAGCCTTCGAGAGTTTCTTTTTTCAGAAGAGCTTCCACCAATTGTTCATAAGCCTGGCGGTTTGAACGTATAATCAGTTCGGACTTTTCAAGTCCGTTTTGGAATAGTTCTTGCATTTTTGCTTCCTTTTCGGCTTTTACGAAGGTGAGGGTGAACCCATCCTGAAGCATGCCAGTGTCGACCATTTGTTCAATAATATGTTTTGCCTGCCGAACATCGCCGCTTACCCCGATGCTGTGCTCGCCAAGGAACATCCTCTCGGCGACGCCGCCTGCCAAAATCATTGCAATCCTGTCAAGGAGGTCGCTGGTAGTCGAAAGATGAAGTTCTTTTGGAATTGGTGCGACATAGCCGAGTGCGTCACCCCTTGGAATGATGGTTGCTTTCCGGACGGATCCCGGCTTTGTGATTGCAGCCACAATGGCGTGGCCTGCTTCATGGATTGCCACCCGCCGTTTTGTATCGGAATCCTGAAGCTCACGTGATGTACTGCCTAGGATGGTCCTGTCCAGCGCATAGTCAAGGTCTGCCTTTGTAATGATATCCTGCCCGTTCCTGACTGCCCTGCGGCTGGCTGTTTCAAAAAGCATGCTTAAATCGGCACCGGAAAATCCAGATGTACTTTCTGCGAGGCCATCAAGTGATGCCATCACATCGTCGGCAAGCGCTTTGCCTTTCGTGTGGATCTCAATGATTTCCCTGCGGCCCTTTGTATCGGGCAGCGGAACCTGGAACGAGAAGTCGACCCTTCCTGGACGGAGGAATGCATCATCCAGCATGTCTTTTCGGTTTGTTGCCGCCACAAATAAAATTCCGTCATTTGAATGTCCGCCATCAAGCTGGACAAGCAGCTCCGTAAGCGTCTTTTCGGATTCCTCGCCGCCAAGCGCTTTTCGTTTCCCGGCAAGGGCATCCACTTCATCAATAAAAATGACTGCAGGTGTCTGCTTCCTCGCATTTTGGAACAGGCTCCTAACCCTTGAAGCACCTACTCCGACAAACAGTTCGTTGAAGGCTGAGCCGCTTGTTGAAAAAAATGATGCGCCAAGTTCTTTTGCGATCGCCTGCGCCAATAGTGTTTTACCTGTTCCCGGAGGCCCATATAGAAGGATACCTTTTGGCGGCTTGATTCCAAGCTTCGAGGAGCGTTCCGGTTCTTTTATAATGGAAAGCGTCTGGAGGATTTCTTCTTTCATTTCTTCACCCAGTCCGCCTACATCCTTTAGGGAGATTTCCGGCAGTGGCCTGGCTTTGGAAAGGCTGTTTTTCATTGTGTTTGAAACGCCAATTCCGCTGCCGCCTTTTGCTTTTTGAAGAGCAAACGCCGCGGCTGCCAATGAAACAATGACCCCACCCATAATCCACTTTCCGTACTTGCTGCTGTTCGTAAATGTATAATCAACCTTGTATTTGGAAACCAATTCATCTGCCATTTGGCTGTTTGGTGGCACTTTTGCCATAAATTTCCCCTCGCTTGTTGTTAATGTCAGGCTGCCATCGGACCGTTCTTCAAGTGAGACCATTTTACCGTTTTCCGCCTTGATTTTATTTTCCATTGAAGAGTACGGAATAACGGTTTCTTTTGCCGTAGACTGTATTGTCCAAGTAATTCCCGCGGCTGCTATTATCACTGCTACAATCAGCGGAATGAATTTATTTAAAGCTTTTTTACTCATATCCACTATGCTCAACTCCTTTATGTCTATCTCTATTATATGAAAATACCATTTGTAATAAATAGGGAAAGAGAATTATCCCCAATGGGAATTGCAGGAAATTAGCAGTAAGGGATATGAACAACCTGTGAATTTATGAGTATTTTAGCACTCCAAACACATCGAGGGCATTGTAGGGAAGGGACTTTCGGCGTATAAATCGAACTGAAAACCTAAACGAAAATGCAATTTGTTTTTTTCGGCATCACCCCCAATATGGACACATTTCAGCCATATTTGTTTTTTTTCAAAAGGAACTCCCTGTTAATAAGGAAAATATTCAGGATTGCAAACTTTATTGCTCAAGGATAAGATAGAAATTACGGACAAAATCTAAATTGTCAAAAGTGAGGATACAAAAATGGGTAAGAGTTTAAAAGAAGAAGTCCTCTCAAGAAGGACTTTTGCGATTATTTCCCACCCGGATGCCGGGAAGACAACAATGACGGAGAAATTGCTCCTTTTTGGAGGGGCAATCCGTGATGCGGGAACTGTTAAAGCAAAAAAGACCGGTAAATTCGCGACAAGTGACTGGATGGAAATCGAGAAACAGCGCGGAATTTCCGTTACATCAAGTGTTATGCAATTCGATTACGACGGCTTCAGGGTCAATATCCTTGATACACCTGGACACCAGGATTTCAGTGAGGACACCTATAGGACGCTGATGGCTGTCGACAGCGCCGTCATGATCATCGACTCCGCGAAAGGAATCGAGGAACAGACGATGAAGCTGTTCAAGGTTTGCCGAATGCGGGGGATTCCAATTTTCACGTTCATGAACAAACTGGACCGCCAGGGGAAACCGCCGCTTGAGCTGCTAGCTGAACTGGAGGAAGTCCTTGGGATTGAATCGTACCCGATGAATTGGCCGATCGGCATGGGAAAGGAATTCCTTGGCATTTACGACAGGTACCACAACAGGATTGAGCAGTTCCGGGTTGATGAAAAAGACCGTTTCATTCCATTGAATGATGACGGTGAAATTGAAGGGGACCACCCGATTAAAAAAACGGGATTATATGATCAGACCCTTGAAGAAGTATTGCTGCTGAATGAGGCGGGGAACGAGTTTTCGCCCGAACGCATCGCAGAAGGGAACTTGACGCCTGTCTTCTTCGGAAGCGCGCTAACTACTTTTGGCGTCCAGACTTTCCTGGAATCCTACCTGGAATTCGCTCCACCGCCAAAACCGCGTAATTCCTCGATAGGTGAAATCGATCCCCTTTCCGAGACCTTCTCAGGCTTTATTTTTAAAATCCAGGCGAACATGAATCCTGCCCACCGTGACAGGATTGCTTTCGTAAGGGTTTGTTCAGGAAAATTCGAGCGCGGGATGAGCGTAAATGTGCCAAGACTTGGGAAACAAATTAAGCTTTCACAATCTACTTCTTTTATGGCGGAAGAGCGGAGCACCGTTGAAGAGGCGGTCAGCGGGGATATTATCGGCCTTTATGACACGGGGACATACCAGATTGGCGATACGATAACTGGTGGCAAGACCCAGTTCCAGTTTGAGCGTCTGCCACAGTTTACCCCAGAACTTTTTGTAAAAGTGTCAGCGAAGAACGTGATGAAGCAGAAGTCTTTCTATAAAGGAATTGAACAGCTTGTCCAGGAAGGAGCCATCCAGCTTTTCAAAACAGCCAGGATGGAAGAATATTTGCTCGGTGCCGTTGGGGTGCTTCAGTTCGAGGTTTTTGAACACAGGATGAAAAATGAATACAATTCCGATGTCATTATGGAACGCCTCGGCTCAAAAGTAGCAAGATGGGTTGAAGGGGAAACAGTAAATGAAAACCTCTCTAATTCACGCAGCCTTCTCGTCAAGGATCGATTCGGAAAGTATGTGTTCCTTTTTGAAAATGAATTTGCCTTAAGATGGTTCCAGGATAAAAATCCTGAAATAAAACTTTACAATCCAATGGATATGCATGAGTAACAGGTTTTACCGAGTTAAAAAGGCTGCAGCGCACCGAGCTGCGGCCTTTTGTTTTTTAGTTCACTCTGCAGCATAAATTGATCGCCCTTTTTCATTGTTAAGAACATATTTTTTCTATTACCCACAGAAAAACACACCCTGGCTGCGTAAGGTTTAATGAAAGCGGCCGCTACAATCTTTCACGAGGTGACAACAATGAAAAACGTAGAAATGAAAAAATTAACTAAAGCAGCAATGGCGATGGCCCTTGCAGGAACAGTTGCATTCTCGCCAGCACTCGCGTCCGCGGACACACTTAAGGAGGGACAGAAGGTTCAGGCTGAAACGTCAGTTACGACCGATGTCCAAGTAAAGAACGATGCTGAAAAGCCGGCTTTGATACCTGGCGATTTCTTCTACTTTGTAAAAATCGCTCTTGAAAAAATCAAGCTAGCCATTACATTCGATAAGGAAAAAGAAGCTGATTTGTTGGCGGGATATGCCGCAGAAAGGCTTGCTGAGGCAGAAGAGCTTTTCAATGCCGGAAAAGAAGACTTGGCGGTTAAAACCCTTCAGGACGGTATTGCCTTTCTGAACGAATACGATGCAAAGCAGGAAGAAACAACCGATGAGCAAAAGTCCGAAGAACCTATAGAAGAGGAGCAAAAATCGGACGAGCAAAAAGCTGAAGACAAAACAGAAGGCACTGAGCAACAGCCAGTGGAAGAAGAAGCCACTGAACAAGATGAAGACAAGACAGAATCAAGTGATGAGCTAGTCCGCAATAACATTATTGCGCTGAAAGCCGCGCTTGAAAAAGTTAAAAATCCAACAGCCAGGGCTGCCCTTCAGAAAAACATCGACAAAACGCTAGCTAAAATGGCTGAAAAGGCTGAAAAATCTGTTCAAGAGCAAGAAAAATCCGAAATTGATAAAAAAGACGAAGCACCGGAAAATACAGACGAAGTGGCCAAGACAAACGAAACTGAAAAATCAACTCAAACCGACAAGGCCGTATCTGCTGAAGCTGAGGTTACTGTAAAGGAAGAGACTAAAGGTAAAAATGCTGCAATAAAAGCTGTCCCTGCCACGCCTGCTGTACCGGCATCCGCTGCTAAGCAGGAAGCAAAGCAAAAAGCAAAAGAAGTACGCAAGCAAGCGCAACAGGAAGTAAAGGAAGTCCGCAGCCAGGCAAAACAGCAGGCAAAAGAAGTGAAGCAGGCTGAAAAAGCCGCCAAGGTTGAGGCGAAAGCACAAGTAAAAGTTGAAAAGAAAGCAAACGGCAATGGAGCCGAAAATGGCAAGAACGGCAACTAAGGCTGACCAGGCGGAATCCATAAGCATGGAGCAATCGAAAAGATAGTCCTATTTGGGCTATCTTTTCTCCCAATTAAACCACAGGCATCTCTCATATGCTATAATTGGGGATTAGAGAGGTGAGGTTTATGCTAAGCTTATTGTTCTTAGCCAGAAAAAAGAAGCAAACGCTAGAAGAGTCTGTCAGACTAATACAGCAGGGCGACAAGAAGCTGAATAATGAACTGATTGAAGCCTATAAGCCGTTCATTGCCAAAACTGTTTCGGTTGTATGCAAAAGATATATCGTTCAATCAGACGATGAGTTTAGCATAGGCCTTATTGCGTTTAATGAAGCAATTCAAAAATATTCGCCTGATAAAGGAAGCTCGCTCCTGAGCTTTGCGGAAGTACTTATAAAGAGGCGTGTCATTGACCATATCCGGAAGGAAGCAAAGAATCAGACCGTAAGCTTTGAGCTTCAGACAGATGCGGGAGAACCTGATTCGAGGGGATCATTAATCGAAAATGAAATATCGCTTGATGACTACCGGAAAAAGACGGATGAGGAATTGAGGAGGGAAGAAATTCTTCGTTTCCAGAAACATCTGCGTGATTATGACTTAAGCCTCCAAGATTTGGTCGACCAGGCGCCAAAACACGCGGATGCGCGAAAGAACGCGATCGAGGCGGCAAGGCTTCTTGCTGAAAATGAGGAATTACGGGAAAGCCTTCTCGTTAAAAAACGGCTTCCAATGAAGCAATTGGAAGATTTGGTTCATGTCAGCCGAAAAACGCTTGAACGGAACAGGAAGTACATTATCGCAATGGCTTTGATCATGTCCGATGATTATGTATATATGAAGGATTATATAAAAGGGGTGCTTGATTCATGAGAACAGGTATCATTTTGGAAATGGATGAGTCGTTTCTAACCTTATTAACCCCTGAGGGAGAATTTTTAAGGGCGCGTAGGAAAGGAAAGGTATACTCGATTGGCCAGGAGATTACATTTGAACCTGCAACCCAATCGCATAGAGAAAAGAGAAACGCGATTGCAAAGCTGGCCGGTATGAAGAAGGTTTGGATGTCCGCAGCCGCGGCATTGATCATTATGGCTTCTGTGATATTCCCGCTGAACAGCAGCAATCAGGTCTACGCATATATGTCCATTGATGTGAACCCTAGCATTGAGCTAGGGGTTAATGAGAAAATGCAGGTCCTGAGAATGGATGGCTATAACGATGAAGGAAAGAAAATAGTCTCGCGGCTTAAAGATTGGAAAAAGGAAGATGTATCCGAAGTAGCGGAGAAAATCCTTTCCGAAATTGGGCGCCAGGGCTATTTTGCAAAAACGAATAAAGTTATCATTTCCACTGTAAAAACTGGAGAAAAAGAAGAAAAGGCCGACCTAAGGCTAAAGGAGACAGTCAAGGAAATCTCCGACGCAGCGAAAAGGGATAAACACGATGTAACGATTGTGAGCGCTTCGGCAAGGGAATTGAAGGAAGCCCGTAAACAGGGAAAGACAACCGGCAATTACAAGGCTGGGGTTTCTGCCGAACAGCAGGCTGATGTGAATCCGGCTGTGAAGGACAATCCTGCGGCAAGCCACTCAGCGGTTAAAGCAAATGAAGGAAAATCATCTGCTCCAGGCCAGACAAAGAAAGCTGATCCTCTTAAGCCAGTCGTACCTTTAAATCCTGAAAACAAAGGCAATGGAACTAAAAACCCGAATGCTGAAAATGGTAAAGGAAAACAAGAGGGCAAACCTAAAGAAAACAACAGCAATCAAAAAGGGAAAACCCATAGCAATGGCAATAAGGAAAATGGAAAAGGTAAAGAAAAAGGCAACGAACAAAACAACGGGAATGGCAAGGGGGATAACCAGGGAAAAAAGGGCAGTGATGTAAAAGGTGGTGACCCGAATCAAAAGAAAGACAACAAGAAGGATAAGAACAGCTTAAAAGGGAACGGCAGCCAAAAGTCAAATGCTCATAGCAAGCAAGGCAATAATAATGGCCAGAACCACACCCATGATTCTAAAAACAAGAATGGGGAAAAGGGCAATAAACAAGAAAACAATGGCCAGAAAGATAACAGTAAGCTGGAGAAGAAAGAAAGCAAAGATTCAACCTCAAAAAACAATTGGCAGGAAGCTGAACCAAAAAATAGTGAAAAAGGGAAGTCCGGCAAATAGCCGGACTTTTTCCATTTGTATTCGGTTGTTATTGGTTGTTTTGCCCGGTCATTTGAGCCTGGGCCTGGCGAACGAGGCGTTTCGTAATTTCTCCGCCAACAGAACCATTTGCGCGGGAAACTGTATCCGATCCCAACTGGACGCCAAACTCCTGGGCAATTTCATATTTGACCTGGTCAAGGAATTGTTCCACACCGGGAACAAGCAACTTATTGCTGTTTCTTGCCATGGATCTCACTCCTTCACTAACATCAGAGAATGTATCTCTGTAGGTATAGTTTTTCGGGAGGAGACAGAAAATATAAGTGGTAATTCTTTTTCCGGGTGGCAAATCCAGAAGGAAAACATCGGCACTTTTACAATGCTTGCGTTTTCGGTGCTACAGCCTCAAGAAGCAAATCGGCTATATGGACCGCTCGCATCGACTTGGATAAGCCTTCACGCTCAATGCCAAGCTTCATTTGCAGCAGGCAGCCAGGATTCGCGGTTACAATCGTTGCAGCATGTGTTTCTTTTACTTTATCCATTTTGTAATCAAGAACCTTCATTGACATTTCCGATTCCAAAATATTATAGATGCCTGCTGAGCCGCAGCAGCGGTCCGCTTCATCCATTTCCCGGTATTCCGCGCCTTCTAACGCCATTAACAAAGCTCTCGGAGCGGAGGACGATTTCATAGCATTCCGTAAATGGCAGGAATCCTGATACGTAACGATTTGCAGTGGAAGCATCAACTTAACTTTTTCCAGGAAACCGGCTTCAATTAAAATTTCGGATAAGTCCTTTACCTTGCCGGAGAAGGACTCGGCACGCGTTCTCCATTTTGCATCATTTTGAAACAGGTGGCCGTATTCGACAAGGAAGCCGCCGCATCCGCCAGCGTTGGATATAATATAATCCGCTTCTGTCCCTTCAAACGCTTCAATATTTCTTTTCGCCAATTCCATTGCGGAATCTTTTTCTCCATAATGGCCGTGGAGGGCGCCGCAGCAAGCCTGGGTTTTCGGAATAACCACATCACAGCCTGCGAGCTGGAGAAGCTTGATTGTCGCATTGTTTGTTTCAAGAAACATCGTATCCATCAAACAGCCCCTGAAAAATGCAACCCTCATTGTCTTTTCGCCTGATGCCGGCATAAAATCGGGCCTGTTTTTTAATTCCTTCATTGGTGGTACATCAGGCAGTATTTTTTCCATGGAAGCGAGCCCTTCCGGAAGGAGGCTCATAAACCCAATTTTCCTGGCGGCCGTTTGCAAACCGGATCTTTGGTAAAACCCAATCAGGCCTGCCACCGTGCGCATGCGGTTTTGGTGTGGAAACAGCCCGCTAAAAGCGGCCTTTCTGGCAACTCGCACCGGCAGCGAATAGGTTTTGTTGCTTGCGATAATATCGCGTGCTTCCTCAAGGAGGGAGCCATATCTGACTCCGGACGGGCAGACCGTCTCACATGCCCTGCAGCCAAGGCAAAGGTCCAATGAACGCTCAAAGCCTTCATCCGGCTCGATTAGCCCATCCGCGACTGCCTTCATCAGCGCAATGCGGCCCCGTGGCGAATGGTTCTCCTGAAATCCGGAATCGATATAGGTCGGACAGCTTGGGAGGCAGAATCCACATCGCATACAATTCAATAATTCGTCTTCATCCATCCTTGTTTTAAAACCCCGCTCGATGGATTTCATTTCCTTTACCGTTGTCATCTTGATACCACCACCCGATTCCGGCTGTCTCCAGCAAAGATTTTTCCTGGGTTCATGATGTTGTTCGGATCAAGCGCCGCCTTGACTGCCCTCATGGCTGCAACGCCTTCTTTTCCCAATTTCATCTCAAGGTATGGGGCCTTCATAATCCCGACTCCGTGCTCGCCAGTTATGGTTCCGCCTAGCTCGATGGCTCTAGCGAAAATTTCTTCGAACGCCTTTTCGACACGATCCATCTCTTCGCGGTTCCGGATATCGGTCGGGCAGGTCGGGTGAAGGTTCCCGTCGCCGGCATGGCCGAATGTGCAAATATTAAGATTGTATTTCCCGGCGATTTCAGTAATTGATTTAACCATTCTGGCAATCTCCGAGCGAGGCACTGTCGCATCCTCGAGAATTGTTGTAGGTGCAAGCCTAGCAAGGGCGGATAATGCCGTCCTTCTTGCCATCCTTAGCGCTTCGGCTTCCTGTTCCGTTCTCGCGACCTCGACAGAAAACGCGTTTTCCTGCAAGCAAATTTCCGTTATTTTAGCCATGTCGCGCTCAACGATTTCCGGCGGGCCGTCCTGTTCAATCAATAGGATTGCCTCGGCATGGACGGGAAGGCCGATTTTTACATAATCCTCAACGACCCTGATGGTTGCATTGTCAAGGAATTCAAGGGTAGCCGGAATGATTTTATTTGCGATGATTTTCGATACCGCCGTGGCAGCCGATTCAAGGTCCCTGAAAAGTGCGAGCCCCGTCCTTTTTGTTTCCGGCAGGGGAAGGAGTTTCAAGATTGCTTCGGTTACGACACAAAGTGTACCTTCGGAGCCGACAAACAGGCGTGTGAAATCGTAGCCTGCGACATCCTTGGCAAGCTTTCCGCCCGTCCGGATAATATCGCCATTCGGCAATACCGCCTCCAGGCCAATTACATAATCCCTCGTAACGCCATATTTCAAGCCCCGGAGCCCACCGGCATTTTCGTTGATATTGCCAGCTATTGTCGAGATTTTCATTGACCCTGGGTCCGGCGGGTAAAAAAGCCCCCTCGCTTCGACGGCCTGGATGATTTGGCCAGTTAAAACACCAGGCTGGACAGTAATCGTCAAATTCGCTTCATCAATTTCAAGGATTTTATTCATATGTTTGAAAAGGAGGACGATTCCTCCTTCGACCGGGCATGTACCCCCACATAGGTTCGTCCCTGACCCCCTTGGGACGACCGGTATCCGGTGTTCATTGCAAATCTTCAGTACCTCTGATACTTCCCGGGTATTCCTCGGGCTAATGACTGCTTCAGGTAGTGCCTGGTAATTTGGTGTCGCATCATAAGAATAAACGAGCCGGCTCGTTTGTGTATCTTCGTAATTTTCCTGCGATACAATTGCGATGAACTTCTTTTTTATCTCCTCTGAAATTCCTTGCGCCAACATAGATGATTCCTCCCATCCTTTGAAGTACAGCCTTAAAGCCATTATAAACCTAATTGTAGATTGACGCCTTTAAAATGAACAAGAAAGAACCGCCCCGCATGTGGGGGTCGGTTCTGGATAGTTAATCTGTTTCTTTTCCTGTATCGATATTCGGATGCATGAAGGGGGCAGCTTTTGGCTTTCGCCTAATTTCAAGCAGCTCCCTGTTTTCGGCGGTGTTCCAGCCGATATCGTTTGTTGGATGGACCCATTCATTGCCGGCCATAATTTCTGGATCCGTTTCTTCTGACCAATTTTCAAGAGGGGAGTTTGGGGAAGTATAGGAGCTGTCCCCAATAATTACGCCATGTCGATTCACAAAAGGCGGTTCCATGTTCCTGCCCGTTCCTTTGAAGTCGGGTGCATTGATTTGGTGTGGGAGAGTTCCGTCAATTTCTGGCCGTTTTAAACCGTCCGCATCCTTTGTCATTCTCTTTCCTCCTTTTTTGGATTATTTTTTGAAAAAATGGGTGTTTTTATCCCGGCAGGAAGGCCCGTGCTTGGGGTGAATGTTCGCTTTAAAAGGTATGCATGAAAAAACTATAAGTGAAAGAGACTAATAAAAAAGGAGGCATCATCTATGGCTAAGCGTAAAGCGGAACGGAATGCGGTCGAGAAATATAGCAAGACCCCATATAAAAATACCCGGGAGTCGGATTTTTCCGCAGAACTTGCCCACGAGGAAGACCCGATGAAAGGGGCTAACCGTAATTCCAATCTTGGGCGGAAAGGGCGGGGCTGATGAAGGAGAGGGTCCAAAAACAAGGCAGACAGGAAGAATTCAGCATTGAATTCGGGGATGTAAACGGGATCAAACTATATGAACTTTTTGCAATGAGCAGGGGCGAAGAGCTTAAAAAGGATAAGGATGAACCCGAAAAAGGAAAAAAATAAGCCGGCATTTGCCGGCTTATTGTGCGAATGAACCAAGTAGAGGCCCTTTTCCGGACGGGTCATAGTAAACCGCCAATGCGGAAGGGACTGTCCGGATTTCACCTGATGACATGTAGGCGTTCAGATCAAAGGCTAGAGGCTCCAATATCGTATGCTTGTACATTTCCTTTTCAGAGAGGCCGAGTCTTTCAAATGCTTTCCCGGCAATGGACGGTTCCGCCAGGATGCGCTGGTATAGAGAGCTCCTGTCTTTTTTATCGAAGCGTTTTTCCCACCATGGTTTTCGCGGGCTGTATTTCTGCCTCGACAAATAGTCGAACATCATGAGTCCCTCTACAATGTCAAGATTCCGGGTATTCCGTGATTCCAGGAAGGTATGGAGGCGTTTGTACAGGTCCTCAAGCTGATGGCCAATCCTGGCCCAGCCCTTTTCATCCCAATAGGCACCGAACTCCTGGAAGAAATCAAAAGGTGATTCGAATTCCTGGGCAATCAAATACTCAATCGTCGCATCCATGCGGTGGCTGTTCCAGTATTTTTCCAAAACATCCTCAACCTGCTTAATACGGATGATATCTTCGAAAGGGAGGACATTGTTTCCGAGAATTTCATAAGGGGCCTGATCCATAAAAATGTAATCATGCTCATCCGCGCGAAGCCTTAGGCCAGTCCCGCGGAGCATTTTCAGGAAACCGAGCTGCAATTCTTCCGGCCTCATCTCAAATACATCATTGAAGGTTTTTCGGAAAGATTGATAGTTTTCCTCCGGCAGGCCGGCTATCAGGTCAAGATGCTGGTCGATTTTGCCGCCTTCCTTCACCATTGTGACAGTCCGCTTCAGTTTTTCAAAATTCTGCTTCCTCATCACAAGTTCATTCGTATAGTCGTTAGTTGACTGGACGCCGATTTCAAAACGGAACAACCCGTGAGGCGCTTCCTTGTTAAGGAATTCAATAACCTCCGGGCGCATGATATCGGCTGTTATTTCAAATTGAAAAACAGTTCCGGGCAGGTGTTCGTCTATAAGGAAGCGGAACATGTCCATTGCATAGCTCCTGCTTATATTAAATGTCCGATCGACAAATTTTATCGTTTTTGCCCCATTTGCCATCAAATGGCGAATGTCTTCCTTGATTTTCTCCCTGTCGAAATAACGGACCCCCACCTCAATGGACGATAGGCAAAATTGGCAGCTGAACGGGCAGCCCCGGCTTGTTTCGATGTACGTGACCCGTTTTGCAAGCTGGGGGATATCTTCCGGGAAACGATAGGGGGAAGGGATTTCCTTCAAATCGAGCTTGCCGGACTGGAGATTGAATTTAACCTTGCCATCCTGCCTGTATGCCAAACCGGGTACGTTTTCAAGCTTTGGCGCCCCGCTATCCAGTTCCATCAGAAGCTGCTTGAATGCTGCCTCGCCCTCACCGATAACGATAAAATCCGCTTCAGGCACTTTTTCCATCCATTCTGTAGTATCATACGTAACTTCCGGCCCGCCAAGGACAATGGTGATGGAAGGATTGATTTTTTTTATCATCGAAATCACTTTAAGCGTTTCTTCAATGTTCCAAATGTAACAGCTGAAACCGATAACGTCCGGCTTTTTTGCAATCAGGTCCGAAACGATGTTCATGGCAGGGTCCTTAATCGTATACTCCGCCAGTTCAATGCCAAATTCGGGAGCCGCATATGCCTTTAGGTATCGGATTGCAAGATTTGTGTGGATATATTTCGCGTTCAATGTTGAACAGATGATTTTCATTTTTAGTAACTCCTCGAAAAGGTTCTTAATCAGTATTTTAGTATAATCACGCCAGGTTGTAAAAGGAAGGAAAATTTAATAGGAAAGGGGATACAAACTTACGGAATAAAAAAATCCCTTCCGGCTGTCGGAAGGGATGTAAGGATTTGGGATTCTCTAGCTTTATTAGCGTCCTTGGTTAAGCCGCAGGCCGACTGACAGCCTTCCTAGAAGTTTTTTCATCTGCGAGGTTCTCAATTCAATCAGCGGTTGGGTAAAGGATGTAATCAGCTTGCTTGACAGCCCAAGGACAATGATAAGTGACATGCCGGCGAGCAGGACAATCCTTTCCGTCTCATCAAAATAGGAAGCAAAGTTGCTTTCACGGAAAACCTTGACGAAGAAACCGTGCAGAAGGTAGACGTAAAGCGTGTTTTTTCCAAGCGTCGTAAAGAAATATTGCTTCCTTGGGACAAAGGCGAAAAAGCTCATCACCATGACAAGGCTCAATGCATAAATACCGAGGCGTTTAAACATGGCCCAGACTGATGCGGCCCCCATTGCCTCGTACGGCTTGGAACCTAGCAGCCACTGATACTGCGTATCCGGATATAAATAAAAACCTATGAAAACCGCGAGGAATATTCCAAGCGCGAGTATCCGTTTCCTGATGGTGAACAGCGAATAAAAATGTTCTTTTTTCATATGGTAGCCAACCAGGAACAACGGGAAAAACACAAACGTCCTGGAAAGGCTCAAGTAATTCGAAATCCACCCGACATAGCCAATCAGCAATCCGATTGCAAACGCCGCCGTAATGGCAAAAGATGGCCTGATTTTCGTAAATAGAATCAGCATCAAGTTCCAGCAGAACATGCTGACCAAAAACCATAGTGACCAATGTGGATCAAACGGGTCAATCCTGAAGTTTGGTTTCTGGTAAAGGTAATAGTAAAAAACCGAATAGATTACCTGGAAAATGATATACGGAAGTATTAATTTTTTTGCTATTTTCGCAACATATCCCTTTTCATTGAATCCCTTGGCGAAAAAACCAGAGATCAGGATGAAAGCGGGCATATGAAAGGTGTATATTGCCTTGTAAAGTGCGAAAAAGACCTCATTATCCTCAATGAACGCCCTTAGCAAATGGCCGAAAACAACGAGAAAAATCAGAATGAATTTTGCGTTATCAAAGTAGTAGTTTCGTTTTTTCATTATTTCCTCCAACTAAGAGACCCCCAGCTATCCCACTTAATTGTTACCCGAAAACGATTTTGATGAAACAGGTAATGAAATCCATTAGGGTTTCTAAGTCTGTTATATTACAACAGGTTATCTGTACTAGTTGTTATGCATAACCTTCAGCCTTTGCAAAACCTGTATTCATGAAAAAGGTGTTCGGGCTGTATCTAAATTTTAATAGGGGTGTATAACATTTGTCACAGCGTAAATATTTCCTGTTGCCTAAAATAGATGGTGGGGAATGCAGGCTTTTAACTCTGCATTGAAAATGTAAGAGGGAAATGGGAGGGAAAACATGTCTATACTGCCAAAAAGAAATGAACTTGGATTTTTTGAAATTCGCCTTGAATCGATTGGCGGCCTCGGGGCAAACCTGGCCGGAAAAATGCTTGCTGAAGCAGGGGTACTCGGGCTTGGGCTGAATGGTTCGAATTTTTCATCGTATGGTTCTGAGAAAAAGGGTTCGCCTGTAAAGAGCTTTATCCGTTTTTGTGAACCTGATGTGGAAATACGGGATCACAGCCCGATTGAACAGCCGCATATCATAGGTATTTTCCATGAGGCTTTGTATAAAATGGTCGATGTTGTAAGCGGCCTGGATGCAGAGGGAATTGTTCTAGTCAATTCACCACGGGATTTTGACGGCATCAAAAAGGATTTGCAACTTGAATACGGGACCCTCGCGATTGTCGACGCGCTCACAATCTCAGTGGAAGAGAAAACGAAGGTCAATACAGCAATGCTTGGAGCGCTCTTCCGGATTTGCGATTTTCTTGACCCGGATGCGATGAAGAAAGTAATCAGGAAAACATTTGAAAAGAAATACCCGCATATGGTCGAACCGAACATCAGGACGTTTGAGCGTGGATACAATGAAGTCCGTTTCAAGCATTATGATGCGCCGGTCGGTGCGGAAGGGAAGACCTTTTCCCGGCCGCTTCCGCAGCTTGGCTATTTTACCCAGGAGATAGGCGGCGCCATTATCGCTCCGGCGAACAGCATCCTTAAAGATTTAAGCGGATCAAGGCAAGGATTCCTTCCAGAATTGAAAATCGAAAAGTGCATCCACTGTGCTTCATGTGATACGGTTTGCCCTGATTTCTGCTTTGTTTGGGAAAAAGGAGAGGACAAGCGCGGCAGGGAGCAAATGTTTTTGAAAGGCATCGATTATCAATACTGCAAAGGCTGCCTGAAATGTGTTGAGGCATGCCCAACCGATGCGCTCAGCGATCTGCGCGAAACGATTGGCTATGCGGAAGCCAACCGGGTCAGGCAAAACTTTCCTTATGCGGCGGGGAGGATATAAAATATGGCAATGCTAGAGGAACAATTAAAAGAAAATGCAAAAGCGGAGCAAGTGCTGACATTTGAGTCCGGCAACGAAATGGCGGCGATGGCAGCCGCGCAGATCAATTATCATATAATGGGATATTTCCCTATCACACCGTCAACCGAGGTCGCCCAATACCTTGACATGATGAAGGCGAGGGGCGAGCATGACATTAAGCTAATCCCGGCTGATGGTGAACATGGCTCTGCGGGGATTTGCTACGGTGCGGCGGCAACAGGGGCGCGTGTGTTCAACGCGACGAGTGCGAACGGGTTTTTATATATGATTGAGCAGCTCCCGGTCCAGGCGGGAACGCGCTTTCCGATGGTCATGAATCTGGTGACAAGGGCGGTCAGTGGACCGCTTGATATCAGGGGAGACCATTCAGACCTTTATTACGGTTTGAATACGGGTTGGGTCATCCTGACCGCGAAAACACCGCAGGCAGTATATGACATGAATATCATGGCCCTGAAGATCGCAGAGCATTCTAAGGTGCGTCTGCCTGTCATCGTTGCCTATGATGGATTTTTCACCTCTCACCAAAAGAGGCGGGTTGAATATTTCAAGGATCGAGCGGTTGTCCAGAAATTCGTCGGCGAGTGCCCGGTCGACTACAATTTTGCTAGGAATCCTAAAAAACCGGTTACGATTGGCGCGCATATGAATGGCGAGGACCTGATGAATAACCACTTCCAGCAATCCGAAGCGATTTACGCTGCGGGCGAAGTTTTCAAGGAAGTTACGGCCGAGTACGCAAAGCTCTCCGGAAGGGAATACCCTGTCCTTGACCTTTATAAAATGGAAGATGCTGAAGTTGCCTTGTTCCTCCTAAATTCCGCGGCCGAATCAGCCAAGGATGTTGTTGACAAGTTAAGATCCAGAGGAATCAAGGCAGGGGTCATTTCACCAAACATCATCAGGCCATTCCCGGCGAAGGAAATCCGCGAAGCCCTTAAGAACGTCAAGGCATTGCTTGTTGGCGAGCGGGCAGATTCATATGGCGCCCACGGGCCGAATTTGACTCATGAAGTGAAATCGGCGTTACAGGACGACAGGGATAACGCGACCATTGTCCTGAGCAGGGTGTTCGGCCTAGGCGGCAAAGATTTTTACGCGGACGATGCTGAAGCATTTTTTGAACTTGCAATCGGCGCAGCAGAAAAAGGATATGCAGAAAAGCCGTTCGATTATTACGGAATTGTTCCAGGCAACCCGGAAAAAGCGCTCAAGCCTGTCATTGAACCGCAATACGGAGAAACGTATAATTCTGGCCTAATCGACGTAAAAATGGATGAGGAAACCGGCAAACTGAAGGTGAAAATCCCTCCGCTCAGGGCGCTTGCAGCGAAGCCGAAGCGGCTCGGTTCCGGCCATGGCGCTTGCCCGGGATGCGGCATATTCCCAGGACTTGAGCTTTTCTTTAAAGGTATCGAGGGCGATATCGTTGTTCTTTATCAGACCGGGTGCGCCTATGTAACGACGACAGCGTATCCGTACACTTCACACAAGCAAACAATGATCCACAACCTTTTCCAGAACGGGGCGGCAACATTGTCCGGTACGGTCGAGGCTTTCTTTGAGCTGCAAAAACGTGGGGAAATCGAGATTGCCGATGATGTAACGTTTGTGATGGTTACCGGCGACGGTGGAATGGATATCGGAATGGGCTCTGCGATTGGCACCGCGCTTCGCGGCCATAAGCTGATCATCGTAGAGTACGATAATGAAGGTTATATGAATACTGGTTCGCAAATGTCATACTCAACGCCTATGGGCCATATGACAAGCACTACGAGTGTCGGGAAAACGCAAAAAGGCAAGAGCTTCCATCATAAGGACACGGCACAGCTGATGGCCGCGGCGAATATTCCGTACGTCTTCACAGGTACGGAAGCATTCCCTCAGGACCTAGTCAAAAAAGGTGCAAAGGCGCAGTGGTATGCGCAAAATGTCGGTACCGTTTATGGAAAAATACTGATTACCTGCCCACTGAACTGGAAATCTGAGGACCGGTACGGCAACACCATCATGGAAGCAGCAGTCAATTCCTGTTTCTTCCCGCTGTATGAAATCGAACAGGGCTCCACAACGATTACGTACAATCCAGAGGAAAAAGATAAGCGAGTGCCTGCGTCCGAATGGCTGAAATATATGGGTAAATCAAAGCATTTACTTAAGGAAGAAAATAAGGAAATGCTCGCGGCATTCGAAAAGGAAATCGAAAACCGCTGGCAGCGCCTGAAAGCTAAACACGACCATCCGATGCTATAAAAAAATTGAGCGAGGCACCAAAAATTTAAGTGAAGCGGTCCCATTTTATGAAAAAGGGCCGCTTTTTTTATTTTAAAACCGGGATTGGCGTGTTTTTTTTGGAAGGCTTCCAGTTTCCAGCTTCATTTTAGTCGCAATGGCGAATTTGTCCGACCTTAAAATGTAAAACGACTGTTTTTTTTTGAGCTCGGAAAATATATCGAAAAATTTCGTGCCGTTATCGAAAAAATTTTAGATATATCGAAAACTTTTAGAGGGATAACGAAAATTTCCATCCACTTATCGAAAACTGTCACATTTCGGACAAAATCGCAAACCGGGTTTAGCCGGCCCATATCAGAAAATTTACCCCAACCCCTCTTGACTGCAAGATGTAGATTTGATATAAATCTAATTAGATATATATCAAATCTACTAAGGTGATGAATATGCAATTAGACAAGCTGGTTGCTTTTTATAAAGCGATGGGCGATCCCACTCGGATACGCATTGTTGCGCTCCTGGCAAGTGGCCCGCTTCATGGCCAGGCAATTGCGGGTAAGCTCGGGCTTACCCCGCCAACGATTACCCATCATTTGAAAAAACTCCGGGATGTGCATGTCGTATTTGAAAAAAGGGACAAAAATACTATTTATTTTTACCTGAATGAAAAAGTGCTTGGGCAGCAAGCGAAGGCGTTAACACAGCTTGCGGAACGGCAAGGGGAGGAACTAGACGAAATGGCTAATGCAACAAACCAAGAGAGGCAGAAGGTTATCAGCAACTTCTTCACAACGGAAGGGAAGCTGAAAAACATTCCGGCTCAGCGGAAGAAAAAGCTATTTGTATTTGAGCATATTGTAAAAGGGCTGAAAAAGGGTGTGAAATACGAGGAAAAGGAAATAAACGAGTATATTAAAAAGTTTCACGAGGATTATGCGACCATTCGCAGGGAATTTATCATCAACCATTACATGTACAGGGAAAATGCAATATATGAGCTGAATCCGGAAGAAATGTGGGCTAAGCCATAAAACACAAAAAGGAGGCCTCGTCTATCGAGCCTCCTTTGTTATACTAGTCTCTATAATGTTCCGGCCTTCTGTCTTCAAAGACGGGAATAATCCCACGCACTTCCTTCACCTTTTCAAAATCGATTTCAGCAGTAAGGATTTCCTCTCCTTCTCCTGCTTCAGCAAGTATTTCGCCCCACGGGTCAATGATCATTGAATGGCCGGCGAATACATTTTTCGGATCGCTACCTGCCCGGTTGCAGGCGATGACATAGCACTGGTTTTCAATTGCCCTTGCAATCAGGAGCGAGCGCCAATGGGCAACCCTTGGTTTTGGCCATTCCGCTACCACGAAGATAGCTTCCGCCCCTTTTGACGCATGCTTCCTGAGCCATTCGGGAAAGCGGATGTCGTAGCAGACAAAGCCGGCAAGCGTCCGGCCGTCAAGTTCAAAATTGGCGGTTCCTGTTCCCGGTATAAAGTAGTGTTGTTCGTTCATCAATTGAAACAGATGGAGCTTGCTGTACGTATGGACAAGGCTGCCTTCTTTTGAAACGACGAGCATCGTATTTTCCACGCCGGCCCCGGTGCGGTTCGCAACCGATCCACCGATCAGGTTGATCTTGTTCTCCGACGCTTTTTTAACGAGAAAGGCTATGGATTCAGCAGCCTGGCCGTCGGCAATTTCATCAAGCCTTTCTAGGTCGTATCCCGTCGTCCATAGTTCGGGAAGGACAACAAAATCGGGATTCTCTTTAACAGCCTCGCCAATCAATCTGTCCGCAATGGCATAGTTCTCTTCGGGATTTCCATATGCAATATCCATTTGCGCGATGGCAATTTTCATCTTCAAGTTAAATTCCCCCAATTCAGAAAAGTAAAAAACCTCTTTACAAGATACCTATTACGTTATATCATTTGTGACTAGATTTCCATGAATATATTAATCCATTTAAAAATTTTAAAGCAGGTGGTCTATTGTGAAGGAATACCCGAAGTCCGAATTATTGAACAGCCTTCCGGGGCAGTTTTTTGCTGGGCTTGTCAAAAAGGTGGGCGAGGCGATTGCGCAGGGACATGATGTGATCAACCTCGGGCAGGGAAACCCGGACCAGCCTACACCGCCTCACATTGTGAAGCGGCTCCAGCTGGCTGCCGAAAATCCGGTTAACCACAAATATTCTCCTTTTCAGGGATACAAATACTTAAAAGAGGCAGCGGCCAATTTTTATAAACGGGAATACAATGTTGATTTGGACCCGGATACGGAGGTGGCCATCCTCTTTGGAGGGAAAGCCGGCCTTGTGGAAATTCCGCAATGCTTGCTTAACCCGGGAGACACAATGCTTGTTCCTGACCCGGGCTATCCGGATTATTTATCGGGCGCAGCCCTTGCACAGGCGAAGCTTGAGATGATGCCGCTCCTTGAGGAAAACGGCTTCCTTCCCGATTACGGTACGATTCCAACTGAAGTTTTGTACAATACGAAACTCATGATTCTCAACTATCCGAACAATCCTACCGGCGCGGTTGCGACAAAGGAGTTCTTTGATGAAACCGTGTCGCTGTCAAATAAGCATGGCATTTGCGTTGTCCATGATTTTGCCTACGGGGCAATAGGATTTGAGGGGGAAAGGCCCGTCAGCTTCCTTCAATCAGAAGGAGCGAAAGAGATTGGCATTGAAATTTATACTCTCTCAAAAACATATAACATGGCAGGGTGGAGGGTCGGTTTTGCTGTTGGCAACAAAAGTGTTATCTCAGCAATTGAACTGATACAGGACCATTTGTATGTTTCCCTGTTCGGGGCTGTCCAGGAAGCGGCCGCGGAGGCGCTTAATGGCCCACAGGATTGTGTTGGGGAACTTGTCCGCTTGTATGAAAGCAGGAGAAGTGCGTTAATTGGCGGATTAAGAGAAATTGGCTGGGATGTCAATGCACCCGCTGGTTCGTTTTTTGCCTGGCTGAAGGTTCCGGAAGGATTCAGTTCGATGGAATTTGCCGACTTTCTGTTGGAAAAAGCGCATATCATGGTTGCCCCGGGCATTGGCTTTGGCCGATTTGGCGAGGGTTATGTCCGTGTTGGCCTCCTCGCATCGGAAGAGAGGCTGTCGGAAGCGGTTCGGCGGATAAAGGCTTTGGATATTTTTTAAAAAATGTTTGACAATGAATTTATTTCCTGCGATAATCCAAATTAAATCTTAACATTATGAAAATAGTAAATATATAAAAATCATTTCTTATCAAGAGCAGGCGGAGGGACTAGCCCTATGAAGCCCGGCAACCGACTTATTTTTAAGCACGGTGCTAATTCTTGCAGCGAAAGCTGATAGATGAGAAGAGATTAGTTTGCCGTGCTAACCTCTTCTTTGGAAGGGGTTTTTTTAATGCCAAAAAACAAAATCAACTCTGTGTTGGATGGAACATGGAACACTGCCCTGGAAAGGAAGGACATCATGAGTGAATTGGTAGCGACATATCATGTCCGGGATGAAAAGAATCCCGAGAAAAAAGCGGAGGAAATAGCCTTGGGCCTGACGGTCGGTTCTTGGACCAGCCTGCCCGCCCTTGAAAAGGAGCAGCTAAAGAAACACAAAGGAAGAGTAGTATCTGCTGAACAAATCAGCGAAAATATTGCGAAAATCTCGATTGCTTATCCCGCAGCCAACTTTTCCGCCGACCTTCCCGCCATTATAACTACCGTCTTTGGGAAATTGTCCCTTGATGGGAAAATCCGGCTGCTTGACCTTGAATTCAGTGAGGAGCTGAAAAGCTATTTCCCAGGCCCCCGCCTTGGGATTGAGGGTCTAAGGGAAAAGCTTAACGTCCATCGCCGCCCCCTTTTGATGAGCATCTTTAAAGGAGTCATTGGGAAGGAGCTTGATTTCCTTTCAAGCCAATTAAAGGAGCAGGCATTGGGGGGAATTGACATCGTCAAGGATGACGAAATTCTTTTTGAGAACCCCCTGACTCCATCAGGTAAAAGGATTCAGGCCGGGCGCCGAATCTTGGATGAAGTGTTTTCCGAAACGGGGCATAGGACACTTTACGCTGTGAACCTGACGGGGAGGACTTCGGAACTGAGGGGAAAGGCAAAAAGGTTTGCGGAAGCAGGTGCGGATGCCCTATTGGTCAATGTTTTTTCCTACGGCCTAGACGTGCTGCAGGAACTAAGGGAGGACGATAATATAGGCCTGCCGATCATGGCGCATCCGGCATTCAGCGGGGCAATCGCATCATCGTCTGTATATGGGGTCTCCCACTCGCTCCTTTTAGGAAAATTGCTAAGGTATGCCGGAGCGGACCTCTCATTATTCCCATCACCGTACGGTTCGGTGGCGCTTGAAAGGGAAAGAGCGCTCGGGATTGCAAAGGAACTGACGAAGGACGAGCCGTACAAAAAGGCGTTCCCGGTACCGTCGGCAGGAATCCACCCTGGCCTTGTACCTTTGCTCATTTCCGATTTCGGAATTGATTCGGTCATCAATGCGGGCGGTGGAGTCCATGGACATCCACGAGGCGCGGCGGCTGGAGGGAAGGCATTCCGGCAGGCGATTGAAGCAGTTCTAGCTGGCCACAGCTTGTCCAGTTCGGCCGCATACCACCCTGAACTTCAAGAAGCGTTGGAATTATGGGGTGCACCGCAAGAGGAGGCCTTGAGATGAAAAAACCTGTGATTTACTGTGACTTTGACGGGACGGTTACCGAAAAGGATAACATCATAGCAATCATGAAGACATTTGCTCCGCCTGGATGGGAACGGATTAAGGATCGGATTCTTTCAGGAGAAATCTCCATTAGGAAAGGGGTTGGGGAACTATTTTCACTGCTCCCATCGGAACAGAAAAACCAGATTGCCGAATTTGCGGTTGAACAGGCAAGAATCAGGGAGGGTTTCGGAGAGTTTGTCTCTTTTACAAGGAAAGAAGGCATCCCTTTATATATCGTAAGCGGCGGGATCGATTTCTTTGTTCATCCAGTCCTTTCCGAATACGGTCCGTTTGACGGCATTTTCTGCAACGGTGCGGACTTTGGTGGCGAAACAATTCGCATCCTTTGGCCCAACAGCTGTGATGAAAGCTGCGAAAATGACTGCGGCTGCTGTAAGCCAAGTGTCATCAGGAGGCTTGGACACGGGGATGATTATTTTAAAATTGTTATAGGCGATTCAGTCACCGACCTTGAAGCGGCAAAACAGGCCGATTTCGTCCTGGCCCGGGACTTGCTTTTGGAAAAGTGTGAAGAATGGGGTCTTCCCCATTCACCATTTGAAAACTTCCTTGATTGCATCGAAACAATTATAAAAAGGACAGGGGTGAAGGAGCAGGCATGCTGAATGTAAAGTGGAATGAGCTTGCAGATGTGAAGGATGAACTTTCCGGACGTGATTGGTTTATGGGAACAAGCGGCAACCTTGCGATAAAGGTAAGCGACAGGCCGCTGCAATTCCTTGTCACAGCTAGCGGGAAGGACAAACGGAAGAGGACGGATGAAGACTTTTTGCTGGTAGATGAGTATGGCAGGCCGGTGGGAGAAACCCATTTGAAGCCTTCAGCCGAAACGCTCCTCCACGTTGAAATATACAGAAGGACGAAAGCGGGCTGCAGCCTTCATGTCCATACCATCGACAACAATGTCATATCCGAAATTTACGGGGACCGCGGGGAAGTGTCGTTCCAAGGGCAGGAGATTATCAAGGCGTTTGATAAATGGGATGAGGATGCGGTTTTGAAAATCCCGATTATCCGGAATTATGCCCATATCCCGACTTTGGCCAAGGAATTTGCGCAGCACGTCCATGGCGACACGGGAGCGGTGCTAATTCGCAATCATGGAATCACCGTATGGGGAAGAAGTGCATTCGAGGCGAAGAAGCTATTGGAGGCATCCGAATTTTTATTCAAATATCAGCTCCGCCTTCTCGAACACAAACCAATCCAATTGTTCAGGGTAGTGTAAAAATTATTGAAACGGAAGCCTTCTGGCTGATTGGAGCGGAAATCAGCCAGGTGGAAAACCTGGCCAAAAGATAAGGAAATGAGGAATAGAAATGGCATGGATCAAATTTCAAACGAGCGGTGAAGAGTTACGGAGGGAGGAGGAAGTCGCGGCCTTCCTTGAATCGCAGGAGGTCATTTATGAGAACTGGAATGTCGGCAAGCTGCCTGAAAACCTGAAGGAGAACTATGCTCTTTCCGAAGGGGACAAGGAGGAGATTCTAAAGGCATTCGAGAATGAAATCAAGGAAATTTCCGCAAGAAGGGGCTATAAGGCGCAGGATGTAATTTCGCTGTCCGAGTCGACACCGAATCTGGATGCACTCCTTGAAAATTTTAAGAGGGAACACCATCATACTGATGATGAAGTCCGGTTTATTGTAAGCGGGCACGGGGTCTTTGTGATTCAGGGGAAAAATGGTGAATTCTTTGAAGTCAACCTTGACCCGGGCGACCTAATTTCAGTCCCGGAGAATGTCCGCCACTATTTTACACTCCAGGACGACAAAAAGGTAGTTGCAATCAGGATTTTTGTTACCTCTGAAGGCTGGGTGCCAATTTACGAAAATGCTATATAAAATTATCCAAGAGAGCCGGCGCAGTTTATCCGGCTCTTTTCATTTATCGGAAAAATAGAAGCCGGCCATGTCGAATAACGAAGAAATATAAGATGTTTTGACCTGTTTTGCGAATCTATTTACTTTGGTGCCAAAGGCTGGCATAATGCAACAAGCGCCTCTTTTTACGATCTAGGGGCACATCTCTATTGTAAAATAATGGATTTATCTGGAGGCAAGATAAAGGTGCTTATGAATAGCTTTGACCTGTTGAATCTGCTGGACGAGATTAAGATGAAACGAAAAGTGATGATCGACTCGGCTATCGAAAATGGTTTAACCAATGAAAGAACGATTCAGTACAGCCAGGAACTGGATGAGTTAATTGTTGCCTATCAAAAGGCGAGGCAGACGAGCTGGCAGCCGGAAAACGGTTCCGCCATTTTCCTTACTAACTGGCGTAAGGGGCGAACAACAATTAATCGGGAAAGACTGGCGGTCTCATCAGCCATTTAAAACCCTTTGGAAGGAATGCGTAACGGCATTCTTTTTTTTGTCGAAAAAGTTCTCTATTTTTCCAAAATTTTATATAAAAATCCATAAGATGTGATTTATATCATTGTCTATATCTGAATATTTTTTATAGTAGTATTAACAGCATGTTAATAACCGCCTCAACTGTTTTTCCTATTTCGGGCTGAATACGAACAGGACGAGGACAGTTCATCATGTATTTCAACAGGTTTTTATTGGTACTATGCTTGTCTTACGAATCATATATCGTAAAACAAAAGCATTAAATGAATTAATAAGGGAAACGCTTACACAAATTTTCTGCAGAGGGGAAGGTAGTACATGCATATTGTTGTTTGTGTCAAACAGGTACCAGATACAAAAATCATCAAAATCAATCCAAAAACAAATACGCTTGACAGGCGGAGCGCGCCAGCCATCCTGAATCCATATGACGCCCATGCCGTCCAGGAAGCTGTAAAAATCAGGGAACTTACGGGAGGAACGATATCGGTCCTTTCGATGGGCCCGCCCCAGGCAACCGCTGTCATTAAGCGGAGTGTCGAAATCGGGGCCGACAGGGGTTACCTCATTTCCGACCGAGCATTTGCTGGTGCGGATACTCTAGCTACAAGCTATGCATTGTCAAAAGCACTGGAAAAAATAAGCAAGGAACTGCCAATTGACATGGTGATTTGCGGAAAGCATGCAATTGATGGGGATACAGGGCAGGTTGGCCCCGGTATTGCAAGAAGGCTTGATATCCCGCCTATCACCAATGTAATTGAAGTAGCTGAAGTGAATCTGAAAGAAAAGACAGTCTTGATTAAACGGAAGCAAACAAATGGCTATGAACTTATCCAATCCCAGTTGCCTTGTCTGTTGACAGTCGAAAAGGAAATAAATGAAATTGAATACTCGCCTCTCCCAAATATGATTAAGGCGGCCAGGTACGAGCCTGTCATCTGGGCAGTGAGTGATTTCGAAAATGTTGACCGAACCCAGCTTGGGCTCAAAGGATCCCCTACCATCGTAGGCAAAATGTTTTCCCCTCCAAAGCCCGAAGGTGGAAAAAGGCTCGACGGAAGCGCGGATGAGCAGGTAAAGGAGCTAATCAGCCTCCTGATGGACAAAAAAGAGCTTTTGACGCCCAATTCGGCAAATTAATTAAACCAGCATAAGGGGATAGGAGGATTCTGATGAATATAGAGGACTACAAAGGAGTTTGGGTTTTTATAGAGGAAACGGATGGCGAAATTGAAGGCGTTTCGCTTGAACTGCTAGGCGCTGGCAGAAAGCTTGCCGATAAGCTTGAGGTTCCGCTTGCTGGTGTGCTGATGGGGCATGGCATAAAGGCGCTCGCATCAAAGGTGATTGCATATGGGGCCGATGAAGTGTATGTTATCGACCACCCGGTCATGAAGAACTACAGGACAGAGTCGTTCATGAAGGGCGTCATCATGCTTGCAGAAAAGTATAAACCAGAAATCTTCCTTTATGGTGCGACACCGAACGGAAAGGATCTTGCAAGCGCTGTTGCGACTGATTTGAACACCGGTTTGACCGCGGATACGACAATGCTTGATATTGACCTCGATAACCGCCTTTTTGAAGCCAGCCGGCCGGCGTTCGGAGGAAATATCATGGCTACCATCCTTTGCAAAAAGCACAGGCCTCAAATGGCGACTGTAAGGCCGAAAGTTATGAAAGCGCTTGAGCCGGACACCTCGCGCACCGGAAGGATCATTGAAGAGAGCATTGCCCTGTCGGAAGATGACATGCGCACAAAAGTGCTTAAAATTGTGAAAGACATAACAAATAAAGCAAACCTTTCTGATGCCCATGTGATAGTATGCGGCGGTAAAGGTATGGGGGATTTGCAAAACTTCCAAATGCTCTACGATCTAGCCGATGCGATTGGCGCGACTGTTGGCGGGACGAGGGATGTTGTTGAGGCCGGATGGCTGCCGCACCATCTCCAAATTGGGCAGACAGGCGAAACGGTTACGCCAAAAATCTACTTTGCCATTGCCTTATCCGGAGCAATCCAGCATGTGGTCGGCATGAAAAACTCAGAAATCATCATTGCGATCAACAAAGATCCAAATGCGCCGATTTTTGATGTAGCCACCTACGGTATTGTAGGGGATGCGCTGGAAATCGTCCCGAAACTGACAGAACAATTTAAGCAGATGCGGAACCAAAAGGGCGGTGAAATCAGTTATGCCTGAAAAATTTGATGTAATCGTAGTTGGTGCTGGCCCTGCCGGTACAGCATGCGCCCTTGTGTGCGCAAAGAACGGATTGAACGTGCTGCTGATTGAAAGAGGGGAATACCCAGGCAGCAAAAACGTAATGGGCGGCGTCCTTTACAGGAAGCAGACAGAGGAATTAATTCCAGAATTTTGGAAAGAAGCGCCTCTTGAGCGTCCTGTCGTCGAGCAGCGTTTTTGGATGATGGATAAGGAATCAGTCGTTTCCTTCGGATATAAAGGTATGGAGTGGGCAAGTGAGCCATACAACAATTTTACCGTCCTCAGGGCTCAATTCGACCAGTGGTTTGCACAGAAGGCCGTCGAGCAAGGGGCGCTCCTGATTAACGAAACGGTAGTAACGGAATGCATTGTCGAGAACGGGAAGGTTATTGGGGTCCGTACTGACAGGCCGGATGGCGATGTGTACGCGGATGTTGTTGTACTCGCCGATGGGGTAAACTCGTTGCTTGGAAAACAGCTTGGCTTCCATAAAGAGTTCCGTCCGGATGAAGTTGCCCTGACTGTCATGGAAGTTATTAATCTTCCAAAGGAGAAAATCAACGACAGGTTCAATCTTGAAGGAAACCACGGGTGTACAATTGAAATATTCGGGGATTCAACAAAAGGGAACCTTGGAACGGCTTTTCTATATACTAATAAAGAAAGCCTTAATATTGGAGTAGGTACAACGTTGTCGAGCATGATTAAGGCGAAGCTGAAGCCATATGACCTGCTCGACTATCTGAAGACTCATCCAATGGTACGCCCGATGCTTGAAGGCGGGGAATCAGCTGAATATTTGGCCCACTTAATTCCGGAGGGCGGATTCAGGTCAGTGCCAAAGGTTGCTGGGAATGGGGTTGTAGTCGTAGGGGATGCTGCGCAGCTTGTCAATGCGATTCACCGCGAAGGATCGAACATGGCCATGTATTCTGGAAAGCTTGCCGCAGAAGCGATCATAGAGGCGAAAGCCCGCAACAATTTCAGTGAAGCGAGCCTGAACAGCTACCGTGAAGCACTATATGGAAGCTTTATCATGAAAGACCTTGAAAAATACAAAGATGCAGCCCATACATTCGAAAAATATCCACAGTACTTCAAGGAATATGTACCGATGATGAACCAGGCGATGAGCAAATTCTTCACGGTTGACGGAACACCTAAACGCGACAAACAGAAGGAAATCATGAAGAGTATTACTAGTGAACGCGGCACGCTCAAGGTGCTGCAGGATGTCTATCGCGCATGGAAGGCGGTGAAATAATGTCAACCAAAACTCTGGAAGAAAAACAGTATCTCCTTCGTTTCAGGTGTGACACAAAGTCCCATTTAACCGTTCTTGATCACGACATTTGCGCGACCAAATGCCCTGATAAACTTTGCACTGTTTTCTGCCCAGCCGAAGTTTATAAATGGGAAGGGAAGCGGATGCAGGTCGGTTTTGAGGGTTGCCATGAGTGCGGCAGCTGCAGGATAGGCTGTCCATACCAGAATATTAAATGGGAATATCCAAAGGGCGGCCACGGAATCGTCTTCCGGCTTGCTTAAGATAGAAACGAAATTAAAAAGCTGTCTGCAATTAAATGCAGGCAGCTTTTCTATTGACTGGATGAAACCTTTTGTTAATCGTTTTATGAGAATAAGAGTAAACACTATTTACATGCTATGTATGGGATTTCACAATAGAAGGCAAAAAGATGAAGCTAAAAAGAGGAAGATTTTAGAGATTAGCTGATTTTTTTATCTGAACCCATTGTGCAAAGTACGTCATTTTTTCCAAATGATTCAAATTCCTGCGCAAGTTCAATAGCAGAGTCGATCGACTCCATCAACGAAGAGGCATAATACGGTTTATCCCAGCTGAATGTACCATCGGGGTCTGATGTATAGACGAGCACCTTCCAATTGCAGCATCCGGCGGGAACCCCTTCATGATCACCTTGTAGCGCAATCAACCAATGGGTGGCGCCTGTCTCCGCAAAGGGGGATTCCTTTAACAATGCAGTGTCGTTGCTCCCGATTGGCATGATGATTTTTGGGTAAAAGTCTCTATAATATGGGAAATTCAAGTTCTGTCCCTCCTTTTTTGGTTCTAACTAAATTATATGAAATCCATGAAGGTGAATACCAGTTCAAATGTTAAAATTTTTCGAAACTTGAAAGCGTATCCACATACTTTTTGACAAATTCATGGCTTGTGATAGCCATCACAACTTTTCTCATGAAAACGTCCTATACTGTTCTCAAATAACAATTTATTGAGAGGGGAATATCAATGAGCGGTTGCATGAGTGCATTTGGTGGAGCGGGACAGGTTGAGCTATGTCCAGGGCTGAAACAATTAAAGGAGGAACATCCTCCACTCCTATCCCAATTGGATGGCCTGCTTGAAGAAGTACGGAAAATTGAAAAAGAGGAGGATGTTATAGAAACGTTCTCCAGGCTGACAGAAAGGACTAACAAATTCATTGCCGATTTGGGGCCCCATTCCGACCGGGAGGAAGGCGTCCTGTTTGACATGATGGGACAATATATTGGCCGTACATCAGGTCCGATTGCTGTAATGGAATACGAACATGACCGGGCAAAAACACTTATTGGCACTTACCTGGAAAGAACCGCGCAAGAGGGGGCTGAGTTTTCCGAGGATGAAATCCGGGAGCTTGCTTCCCAAATCAAAGAAGCATACTATACATTGACCGAGCATTTCGCAAAAGAAGAGAATGTCCTTTTCCCGATGGCGCAACGGATGTTATCAGACGATGAGAAAGCGGAGCTATATCAAAGAATCAACGAAATTTAGAAATAGTAACTAAAAACCAAACAGAAAGCGGCAGCCAACCTTAAGTAGGATGGATGCCGCTTTTCTAAGTTTGCCATTGCTCGAGTTTTTTATCAGAAGGCAGGAGAAGCGATGAGATGCCCAGAAATGGAAGGAAGCCGACTCCGATAATCATTTCCTTCAGGCCTGCCAGGTCGGCGATATAGCCAAGCCCAACGGACCCGATTGCACCCATGCCAAATGCAAGGCCGACAGTTAACCCGGACATAAGCCCGATTTTCCCTGGCACGAGCTCCTGGGCATATACAACGGTAACTGAGAAACTTGTCATCAAAATGAATCCGTTTAGTATTAGGCAAACAAGTGCGGCGGCGGAAGGCAAAAATGGAATGATTGCCGAAAAAGGCACCGCGAACAGCATGGATGCAGAGATGACATTCTTCTTACCGAACCGGTCTGCCAGCGGCCCACCAAAAAATGTACCGGCAGCACCGGAAACCAGAAACGCAAAAAGAAGGAATTGCGATTGCTTGATCGTAAACGAATATTCATTAATTGCAAAAAAAGCGTAAAAGTTCGTTATTCCGGATATATACCAGGATCGTGCGAAGATCAGGAGCAGGATTAACGCCAGCGCTGGCAGGATGCCTCTCTGAAGCCCCTTCTTCGCGGCATTGTTACCGATTTTCTTTACGGCTGCCTTCCTTGTGGCAGAAAGCTTTTCGGTGTACCAGCGGGCGATATACAGTAACAGGGCGACCGCAATGCCAGCGACTGCTGCAAATAGGGCTGCACCCTTCTGTCCAAATGGAACAAGGATTAAAGCCGTTATGAGCGGAGCGAGGGCCTGGCCGGAATTGCCTCCAACCTGATATATAGATTGTGCCAGTCCCCTTCTTGGGCCAGCCGCGAGATATGCGACACGGGATCCCTCGGGGTGAAAAATAGCCGAGCCGATTCCGATAAAAATTACCGATAGGATAATAAACGCGAAATTCGGCGCAAAAGCGAGGCCGAGGATACCAGCCATCGAACAGGCAAGCCCAGCAGGCAAAGCATAGGGCATCGGTTTTTTATCAGTCATAAGCCCGACGGCAGGCTGCATGACGGAAGAAACCATATTCAAAGCGAAGGCAATCATGCCCAGCTGGGTGAAGCTAAGCCCAAGCGTCTTGCCGATAATCGGAAACATGGCGGGTACAACCGACTGAAGCGAATCATTCAATAAATGGCATAGGGCTATGATAAAAAGAATTTTATAGGTGGTAGCCTGGCCGGAATCGGCAGGTTTTTGGACTAATGCTGCCTGGTTCATATGCAATGCTCCCTTAAGTTTGTACCCCCTATATTACAGTATTTTGTCATCATTAAAAATAAAAAGATACGTTTTAAAATTGTTTTAATGACAAATCAATCATGGAAGTTATTGTAAACAGGTTCATTGACACTGTCCAAAAAGTTTATTATAATTATCTTGAATTCAAGGCGATTTTAATCGCCATAATAAAAGGATTTGATTAAATTGGAAAGAGAGTCAATTTCACAATCACTTAAGCTTTACATTGTTTTATCCAGGGCCTATAAGGCGATCAACGAGCAGGTCAATAAATTTATTCAGGAAAACGGCCTGAACCCAACCGAGTTTGCCGTTCTTGAGCTCCTTTATCATAAAGGTGACCAGCCCCTTCAGCAAATCGGCGGAAAAATCCTGATTGCGAGCGGGAGCATCACTTATGTCGTCGATAAATTGGAGCAAAAAGGGCTTATTGCAAGGGTGGCATGTCCAAGTGACCGGCGGGTGACCTATGCGAGAATTACCGATAAAGGAAAGTCTTTTATTGAAGAGGTTTTTCCCGAGCACGAACGGAATATTCATGAGCTCATGTCACGCCTAACTGAACAGGAACGGGAAGAGGCAATCACCCTATTGAAGAAACTTGGCCTGCCATCCGGGAAGTTTTAAGGATCGGGCTCCAGAAAAAATGGCATATTTATGCCATTTTTTTTTATGTTCTTCGAGATCTTCATAACCTTGGTGTCTGCCATCATGGGCGTGGTACAAATTTTAATGGGATTTTTCACAAATTGGAGGAATCCAAGTTTCGGATGTCGAAATGAACTATGTGAAATTAAAAAGAGAGAAGGGGTTCCAGGTGAAATTTCAGGATTATACATACGTAAGGCCGGACATGGCAGATATTAAAAAGCAGTTCGAAGCTGCGCTCGAGGAATTCAACTCCGCGGCCAGTGCATCGGAGCAGGAAAAAGCGATACAAAAAATCAATAAGCAAAGGAATCATATCGGGACAATGATCTCCCTAGCTTCTGTCCGCCATACAATTAACACGGAGGATGAGTTTTACAAGGCGGAGCAGGATTATATTGACGAAGTTGGACCTGAGCTTGAAGGGCTTGTCACAAAGTATTATGAAGCCCTAACGAATTCGAAATTCCGCGTGGAGCTTGAGCAAAAGTGGGGACGCCAGCTGTTTGCGCTGGCAGAAGGACAGCTGAAAACCTTTAAGCCGGAAATCGTGCCGCTGCTTCAAAAAGAGAACCGGCTAACGACCGAATATACGAAGCTCGTTGCTTCCGCAAAAAATGAGTTTGAAGGGGAAGAACGTACCCTTGCGCAGCTTGATGCATTCATCCAATCTGTTGACCGTGACACAAGGAAACGGGCCAGCGAAGCGAAATTTGGCTTTTTCAGCGCAAATGAAGAGGCGTTTGATAGGATTTATGACGACCTTGTCAAGGTAAGGACAGAAATCGCCCACGTGCTTGGCTATAAAAACTTCGTTGAACTTGGCTATTACAGGATGCATCGCACTGACTACAACGCGGAAATGGTCGCCGGTTTCAGGAAGCAGGTCGAAGAGTTTATCGTGCCGATTGCCACGAAGATTAAAAAACGCCAGCAGGAGAGAATTGGCGTGGACAAGCTTTACTATTATGATGAAGGATTCAGTTTTACTTCAGGGAACCCAGCTCCGAAGGGAAGCCCCGAGTGGATTATTGAGAATGGACAGAAAATGTACGACGAGCTTTCCCCTGAGACGGGAGAATTCTTCCGTTTCATGCAGGAAAATGGCCTTATGGACCTTGTTGCGAAAAAGGGAAAAGCGTCCGGAGGCTATTGCACATATATCGAGGACTACCAGGCACCTTTTATCTTCTCGAATTTCAACGGAACATCAGGCGATATTGACGTGTTGACACATGAAGCAGGCCACGCGTTCCAAGTGTATTCAAGCCGCCATTTCGATGTGCCTGAATACTACTGGCCAACATATGAGGCGTGTGAAATCCATTCAATGAGCATGGAATTCTTCACTTGGCCATGGATGGAGCTGTTCTTCAAGGAAGACACTGATAAGTACCGGTTCCAGCACCTTAGCGATTCGCTGCTGTTCCTTCCGTATGGCGTTTCTGTTGATGAGTTCCAGCATTGGGTGTACGAAAACCCGGATGCTACGCCTGTGGAAAGAAAAGCGAAATGGCGGGAAATTGAAAGGAAATACCAGCCGCACAAAAATTACGAAAACAATGATTACTTATCGAGAGGCGGATTCTGGCAACGCCAGGGCCATATTTATAATTCTCCGTTCTATTATATCGACTATACGCTTGCGCAGATTTGCGCGTTCCAGTTCTGGAAAAAGTCCAGGGAAGACCGTGAATCTGCCTGGAAGGATTATGCCCGCCTTTGCACACTAGGAGGAAGCCAATCATTTACGGGTCTAGTCAAGGAGGCCGGCTTGATTTCTCCATTCGAGGAAGGCTGTGTCGAATCCGTGGTCGGCGTAATTGAGGACTACCTGAATTCCATCGACGATAAAAAACTTTAATCCATGTAAAAAAGCCCGGCCCAGAAACTTAAATGTCTGGATCGGGCTTCATTTTTATCATAAGGGTTTAGCGATTAGATTATTGGCGAACTGCTGATTGCGGGCGGACCAAAATTTGTCCTTCTTCCAAAACGGCTTCAATCTCTACAACATCCGAATTGTCAAGAATCTGGTCTGCGATTTGATCTTCAAGCTGTTCCTGGATAACTCGGCGGAGCGGACGGGCGCCGAACGCCGGATGGTAACCAAGTTCGGCCAGTTTCTCCATTGCCTCATTGTTGACAGTAAGGCTAAGCCCTTGCTCGGACAAGTTGTCCCGAAGCTCTTTTACCATCAATTCAACAATTTGGAGAAGGTCTTCTTTCTTAAGGCTGCTGAATTCTATAATGCTGTCAAACCTGTTCAGGAATTCGGGCTTGAAGAAGCTTCCGAGTGATTCAAGCAGGGTGCTTTCGGACGTAGATCCACTGTTTCCGAAGCCTACATGGATTGGCTTAACGCCGACCCCGGCGTTCGTTGTCATAATGATGACAGTGTCCTTAAAGCTTACTGTCCGCCCTTGGCTGTCTGTCAAGCGGCCGTCCTCCATAATTTGCAGGAACATATGCTGGACATCCGGGTGGGCTTTTTCAATCTCATCGAGAAGCAGGATGCTGTATGGATTGCGGCGGACTTTTTCGGTGAGCTGTCCGGCTTCCTCGTGGCCGACATAGCCTGGAGGGGAACCAATCAGTTTGGAAACACTGTGTTTTTCCATGAACTCGCTCATATCAAGCCTAATCATGGCATCCTTTGAACCGAAAAGCTCTTCAGCAAGCCTTTTTGTAAGTTCAGTTTTACCGACGCCTGTAGGGCCGGCAAACAAGAATGAGCCGATAGGGCGCTGCTTTGCTTTAAGGCCGGCGCGGCTCCGTCGGATGGCTTTCGCTACTTTGCGGACAGCTTCCTCTTGGCCAATGACCTTGCCATTTAGCGATTCCTCCAGATGTTTCAGCTTTTGCTGTTCATCCTCCTGCAGTTTGCCGACTGGAATACCGGTTTTCTTTTCAATGATTTCCTGAATGTGTTTCGCTTCCACGACCGGGCGGTTTGATTGCCCTGCATTTTCAAGCGTTTTTTCAAGTTCCGCTTCTTCATCACGCAGTTCCGCGGCTTTTTCATAATTTTCCTCTTTAAGCGCGGCTTCTTTAGCAGAAGCAATTGCCTTCAATCTTTCCTCAATGCCTTCTTTCGAGGAAACCGCAACGGCAGACAGGTTCAGTTTTGAGCCGGCTTCGTCGAGCAAGTCAATTGCCTTATCCGGGAGGAAACGATCCTGGATATAGCGGTTTGATAATTGGACACACGCCTCAATTGCCTCGTTTGAATATGTCACTTCATGGAAGTCTTCATACCTTGATTGAATTCCTTTTAAGATTTTAATTGCGGCATCGACGGAAGGCTCATGGACATGGATTGGCTGGAACCTTCGTTCAAGTGCCGCATCCTTTTCAATTTGGCGGTATTCCTTCAGGGTTGTTGCGCCGATCACCTGAAGCTCGCCGCGAGCCAGCGCCGGTTTGAGGATGTTGCTTGCATCCATGGATCCCTCTGCAGAACCAGCTCCGACCAATAGATGAATTTCATCGATAAATAGGACGATGTTTTTCTTGGATTGTAGCTCGGAAATCATTTGCTTCATCCGTTCTTCAAACTGGCCCCGAATTCCTGTGTTGGCAACCAGGGACGCTACATCAAGCAGATAAAGTTCCTTGTTCAAGAGCTTGGAGGGTACCTTTCCTTCCGTTATTTTCAACGCAAGGCCTTCTGCGATTGCCGTTTTACCAACCCCTGGTTCCCCAATGAGGACCGGGTTATTCTTGCTCCTTCGGTTTAATATTTCAATAACCCGTTCAACTTCTTCATCACGTCCGATAACGGGATCGATTAGGCCCGCTTTGGCCAATTGGGTAAGATTTCTCCCATATTGGTCAAAAAATCCGTTGCCCCCACTTTTTTTAGGCTGTTCCTTTATCGTTTCATCCATTTGGCCTGGGTAGCCCATTCCGCCGAATGGCTGCTCGTTAAATTGGTTGAAAAATGAAGATGGAAATCCGGCAGATGGCCCGAATGAGCCGGCAATTGCCTGGCGTTCTTTGCTAAAGCAGTCCTGGCAAAGCAATAAATCTTTCTTTCTGCCATTCACCATAAGTTTAAATTGTACATTTGCTTGTGATTGGTTGCATAGTTGGCAAAGCATAAATCTGCCTCCTTTTTAATAATCTATCTGAAGGTCTTTTTTGTCTTTGACTTTCTTTGACCTTTCTGGTGATAAGTATACTCTGACCAACTTTGACTTTCAATAGTTTTGCTTGTGTAATTTTTACCAAAAACGGTCATTTCCTGGTGGCACAGAATTTGATGGCATTGTTTGTCCTATTCTCCATATAGTGTTTAGGGGGAGGGGATTGGGTGAAACGGAATTGGCCAGGAGCTTTCCAAATTGCGGCCGTTTATGTTGGTACCGTGGTTGGGGCTGGTTTTGCGACAGGCAGGGAAATAGTCGAGTTTTTTTCACGATATGGGTTGATTGGATTTTTTGGAATATTGATTAGCGGCTATCTTCTTATCTCAATGGGTGCGAAATTGATGAGGGCGGCTGCTAGGGCGAATGTCGATACGTATCAGGGGTTTAACGAATTTTTATTTGGCCGCAGGGCTTCAAAAGCCATAAACATCCTTATGTTGCTCATGCTGCTTGGCGTAACTTCCGTCATGATGTCCGGAGCCGGGGCGGTATTCGAGGAACAGCTTGGCGCTTCAAGGAATTTCGGTGTCCTTTTAACGATTGCACTCTCCATTATTGTTATGGTTTTCGGGACAAAAGCGCTGTTCGCGGTCAACACGTTCATTGTACCTGCCATGATTTTGTTCAGCCTGATGCTCATGTCTTTATCGGTTACGATGCCGGGATTTACCGAAGCCTTCCTTCAGGTGGGAGATTTAAGCGGAAGCTGGAAGGGAGCCATCTCTCCGTTTTTATATATTGCTTTCAATCTGGGATTGTCACAGGCTGTCCTTGTCCCAATCGCGTTCGAGGTAAAGGATGATTGGACAATCAAATGGGGAGGGATTCTCGGGGGTTCCGCGCTTACTCTTATTCTCATTTCAAGCCACCTAACACTTGTCATGCTCCCAAACCTTGATACCTATGACATCCCAATGGCGGAAGTGATGAGAAATGTGGCTGGAGGACTTCATTGGGTGTTTATAGCAGTTGTTTACGCGGAAATTTTCACATCAGTCATTGGAAATATTTATGGGCTCGAACGCCAAATTAGAAAATATGTGCCGCTTCATACCATAACGATAACGACTGGAATATTTGCTGTTTCGTATGCCGCAAGCCTTGTCCATTACGGAACGCTTCTTTCCTTACTATATCCGCTGTTCGGTTATGTCAGCCTTCTTTTTCTTATCCTTTTGTGGGTAAAGCCATTGCCAGGTATGAAATAAGGCCGCCGGAAACCGGCGGCCTTTGTTGTATGTCTAGGAATTTTAAAATGGAACCTTGTAGATAACTTGAAATAAGTTAATGTAATCCCGCTCAGCTCGCCGTAAAGTTACAGGGAAGCAATTCAAGCAGCTGCTTCCGTCTATTCCCGTGAATCGCTAAACGGGCATCTTCCCTTTTCGCATTAGTACAGGGGAGCCAAAATAAATAGCAATAGGTCAAAAACGAGGTGGGATACGATAACGAGCGGAATGCTCCGTTTCCAGGCGAATAATAAGCCCCAGATAATCCCTGAAATAAATGCCGCGAAAACGAGGATCATTTCAGTGGAATAAATATGGACGGAAGCATACATGGCAGCTGAGACAACAATGCTCCAAAATGCTGAAAAGTGCCTGAGGAGCCTTTTTTGAATAAATCCTCTCCAAAATAACTCTTCTCCGGGGACAGCAATTAAAACAAGGGCAATATAGTGCCAAAATTGCTCTGGCGCGAACCACTTGTACAGCCTTCCGATGTTGTCTCCAAGAGGGAAATTGAAATAATGGATCATCGCATTCCCAAAATAAAAGAGCCCATACAAAAGAAGTCCCGACAGTATGCCAGCTGTAATATACCGGATAAAAGATATTCTGTCGTCCACGTCCTCAAGCAGGATTGTCCATATTGTTAAGACCAGCAGGCAGGCAGGGAATATATACCAAAAAATTTTTTTATCCTGAAAAGTGAAATAAAGTAAAAGATGGGCTAGCAAAAAGCCTCCAACTAAGCGGTAATCAATTTTTTCCGATACCATTGAAACGTCTGTCTCCTTTCGTGCATTAAGACCTATTGTAACAAATAGAAGGAATCAAAAAAAGTCCGTGGATTTTTTACAAGTGAAGTCCTATTGTGAAAGGCCGCCAACCCACTTTAGGCAGGAAAAAAAGAGGGGAAAGAATTGCCGTTGGGCGGAAGGAATAGATGTGGCATTTGGCCGAAAAGCTTCCCGAAAAAAAAGCAGCGGGGCTCCGGGCTCCGCTGCTTTTTGATATTGTATTAGTTGGCTGTTTCTTTAATAATCTTATAGTTTTTATGATTAATAACTGTCCGTTGGTCCAATTCAAGATCACGGTAATTGTCCATATAAGTCAGGTCTACGATAACAGAGTTTTCATTTACTTTTTCTACGATTCCCTGCAGCCCGC
Source organism: Neobacillus sp. YIM B06451 (assembly GCF_032667185.1). Classification (NCBI taxonomy): domain Bacteria; kingdom Bacillati; phylum Bacillota; class Bacilli; order Caryophanales; family Bacillaceae; genus Neobacillus; species Neobacillus sp. YIM B06451. Next base: position 204,181 of record NZ_JAVFKJ010000001.1, read on the forward strand.
CACGGAATTCAATGACGTTCCCTACTTCTGCTCTCTTCAACTGTCTCTCTCCTTTTTCATCCCTAATTTTTAATAGACTATTTCCAATTGATGCTTTTTAAATCGGAATAGCTTTTTATCTCACTATTGGGCAGATTTTATTAACAGTTTGCACTAATTTTATGAAAACGTAAAGGCTTTCTTTCCTAAAATTTTCTACCTAGTAACTATTTTCTAAAAAGTTCAGGGGCTGGACAGCCAAAATCGGCTCATTTATGATTTGGAATAAAGGAGCATTCCTATTAAATTGTTGCAAGCAGGTGGTGAATCAGAATGGACGAGAAAGGGATCCATGAAATACTCGATAGGCTAAAAAGCGGAGAACTTGCCGAATATTACGTTACGAATGAAGATTTCCTTGAATTTCGAAAGATACTCGTTAACAGGGAGGATTTCAAGCACTTTCGCGGAATAGCCCAGCGTGGCGGAAATGTTATATATGAATATTTACCGGAACCGAGAAGCTAAAATGGTCAAGATTTTTTGTAAAAATTTTACGAATATATTGTGAATTTTTTCCTGTAGGTGTACAATAAACCCATTAACCTATGCGGAGTGAGGGTGAAAGACCAATGCCATCCCATGAAAAGCTGCTGTATAGAATAGAAAACAAGCGGAAAGAAATGATTTTGGCGGCCGCCATGACTGGGATAGCAAGCACCCATACCCTTACTATTAGCCGGGAACTGGATGATTTGCTAAACCTGCATAATAAGGCGATCGTTGTTGGTTTTCCCTGCTCACTGGCTTTGAAAAATTGAATCGGCCGAGGGCGTCCAGTTTTACTGCTGGACGCCTGTTTTTTCCGATAAGCAACAGTTGGGAGGTATGTGGAATGCGATTTGCAGGGAGAACAATCATTGTAACCGGGGCAGGAAATGGGATTGGATTGGGCATAGCAAGGGAGTTTGCCGTCCAGGGCGCGAATGTAGTGATGGCCGATATTGACAGCCCAAGCGGAAGGGAAGCCGCTGAAAGCCTCAAGGAAGTGAACTTTAATGCGGTCTTCCTCGAGACGGATGTCCGGAGTGAAGAAAGCGTTTCCGGTCTATTCGAAGAAACTGTTTCGCGGTTCGGGCAAATTGATGTTGTCGTGAATAATGCAGGCATTTCAACCTTCCATGATTTCTTTGAAATGCAGGCAAGCCAATGGGATAAGATACTGAATACAAACCTCCGCAGCGTGTTCTTTTGCTCTCAGGCTGCTGCCAGGATCATGAAGGAGACTGGGGGTACCATCATCAACATCGCTTCGACCAGGGCATTTATGTCTGAGCCAAATACTGAAGCATACGCGGCTTCAAAAGGCGGCATCGTTGCCTTGACGCATGCATTGGCACGGACACTTGGGCCTTATGGAATTACAGTGAACTGTATCAGCCCAGGCTGGATTGAAACTGCCAACTACGATTTGCTTACGGAACGCGATCATAGCCAGCATGTAAGCGGCAGGGTCGGAAAGCCAGAGGATATTGCAAGGGCTTGCCTTTTCCTAGCCGATCCCCGGAATAATTTCATAACTGGAGAAAATATCATCATAGATGGCGGCATGACGAAGAAGATGGTGTATGAAGAGTAGACGTTTATAAAAAAAGAAAATTATAGGAGTGGGAAAATGGGAGTTTTAGAGGTTGGTAACAAGCTAAAGAAAGAAATAGGGGTCCATCTGGTCGGAAAGGATCAGGAAATCGAGCTAATGTTCATTTCTCTGCTGTTCAATGGCCATGTTCTTTTAGAAAGTGTTCCTGGAACGGGCAAGACGATGCTTGCAAAAAAGTTTTCCGAGGCGGTTGGAGGAAGTTTTTCACGGATTCAATTTACCCCGGATGTTCTCCCTGGGGATATTACCGGGATCCAGTTTTTCAATCCGAAGAAACAGGAGTTTGAGTTGCTGCACGGGCCAATCTTCGCAAATATTGTCCTGGCTGACGAAATAAACCGCGCAACGCCAAGGACTCAGTCGAGCCTTCTTGAGGCGATGGAGGAAATGCAGGTAACAATTGATGGGCATACCCTGCCTCTAGAATGGCCTTTCATGGTTATCGCCACTCAGAATCCGGTCGAATCCCAGCAGGGAACCTTCCCCCTTCCAGTGGCGCAAATGGACCGTTTTTTCATTAAATTAAATGCCGATTACCCTGAGTTTAATGAAGAAAAAGAAATATTGAAGATTCACCGTTTTGGCATTATTGCCTCCAGGATTGAGGAGGTTCTCGGTAAGAACGAGCTGCAGGAACTGTCAAACGCGGCAAAAAAAGTGCAAATAAATGATGAAGTTGAGACGTATATTCTTGAACTTGCGAGGAAAACGAGGGAACATTCGCTAATCGAGCTTGGGGTCAGCCCGAGGGGGACGCTTGCCTTGATGAAGGCTGCACAGGGAAAGGCTTTCCTGGCTGGCAGGAATTATGTCGTGCCGGATGATGTTAAAGCAGTTGCCCCATTTGTATTGGGACACCGCATTTATTTATCAACAGAAGGCTCCCTTACAAAAAGCCCGGAGGCAATTATTTCGGAAATCATGGAAAGTGTGCCTGTCCCGGTTGAAGCGGGGGCTAGCTAATGTCGTGGGGGAAGCATTCATTTTCAGAAGGGAAAATCGTCCCCATCCAGTTCGCGGCGGTTTTTCTAGTCCTGCTATCACTTTACCTTGATTCAAATTTATTATTCTTTGCCGGTGTCATATCCTTTGTATTGATATCCCTCAATCTTTTGTATGAAAAAAAAGTGGGGGAAGGCCTTGAAGTATTGATGGAGAGGAGAAGGGACCGGTATTTCATCAACGAACAAGGCAAATGGGAAATGGTGTTCACAAATGGAGGCTGGCCGATTTTAAATGCGGAAGCAAGAGTTTTCTTCGACCAGGCAGTCGAGCCACCAGGCGCTGATGAAAATGATAAGAAATGGCTTCATGAAGTTTCCTTTCATTTATCAGTCAATAAGGGGGAGTCAAAGAAGTTCGAACTCCCATTTTTGAGCAAACAAAGAGGATTGGCGAAAATCAGAAAGATTGAACTTCAAATACCGAACCTGTTCGGATTCGGGAAAGTCAATCTCGAATACCGGTTTGCGCTTCCACAGGAAGTAATCGTTTATCCAGACAGGCTCGAAGTAGTGAATAAAATGGATTTGGTTTCATTGAAGCCAGGATCCGAGTTTACTCCATTTTCCCTTTACGAGGATACGCTTTCTCCCGCCGGAACAAGGGACTACACTTATTCGGACGGTTTTCACAGAATTCACTGGAAAGCGAGTGCCAGGACTGGGAAGCTCCAAACTAAACTGTATGACCAGGTTTCGGAAAAAGGGATCGTTATTTGCATAAACCTCGCGGATGGCTATTCTGTTCCCGGAAACCTTGAAGAAATACTTGAAAGTGCCGCCGATCTTGCTTATTTTGCTTATTCGAAACAAATCCCGGTATCACTTTGCATGAATATGAGGAATGCTGGCGAAGTACCATTCGTTTACCTTCCGCCGGGAAATGGAAGGGAGCAGCTGCAGAAAATATATGAAATGCTAGCGCTTGCAAATTCTTTTGCTCCCTTTCCGTATGACAAGATGCTCTCCTATATGGACAGGAACCTCCATATGCTTCCCTGCCTAATCCATGCGGGTGAAATGCCGGGATTTACAGCAGCAAAGCTGGATGAATTTAAGAATAGGGGCATAAGGCTACTGGTTTTAAAAACGATTCAGGATAAAGCGGAGCTTTCCCAGTTTTCACCTTCTGTGGAAGGGAGGCGGTCATCTTGATGAAAAGAGTCTATTTGTTTGTAATAGAATTGCTTTTCACCGCCATGCTCGTATTTCCATATTTTTGGCCAAGGGAACAAGGGTGGCAGGTGTTTTCGGCCCTTTCCCTTTTCCTAATCGTCTTTATCATTTATACATGGCTCTTGGACCGATTTGGGCAGACGGTGAAGATTTTATTTTTGGCCCTATTCTTACCAGCGCTATATGCAGCCGGGACTTATTATTCCGGCCTGCACCCGGTTCCCGTGGCGGCCGCGATTGCCTTTCTATTCTGGAGGTGCAATGCCCTTGCAGGGAGAAAAAATGAGGACCATGATTTGTTGCTTGCGACCTTTTCAGCCATGGCTGCATTTCCGGCAATGATCGGGGCTTATACAAAAAACGAAACGATTTTCTTTATTACAATCATTTTGGTGGTCGTACAGGTTTTGGTGGTGCTTTCAGGCCGATTCCTTTTAAATCTTGCGAAGATTGAAGGGAATCGAAAGGATAAGGTGGGCTACCTTGCGTTTTTTGGGAAACTCGTCAGCCCCATTGTTTTGGCGGGCAGCATTATCGCACTCGCCATGGATTACATCCAATCCGCGTTCTTTTTGGTCATGAAAGGAGTGGCTTGGATTTTCATAATCATAGCATCACCTATACTTATGTGGTCTGAATCAGTGAATTTGTGGACGGATCCAGACGCTGCCAATCAGATCGAGGTAATTGAAAGGCCGGGCGTGGCTAAAGTCATGCGCGAACAAGCAATGCAAAAAAATACTGAAATGGTGCTAATGGTGCTTGCAGTGCTCGCATTAATCGGGCTATTCATCTATCTGTATAAAAAGAGGAACAGCACCCATTTTGAAAACACAAAAGCAACTTCTGCGGGCCTCACTCGAATATTGAATCCAGCTGGTGGGACTCTGAAAAAGAAGAAGCCTGCCGCTCCGAATAATCCGCTCCGGCGGGAGGTTTTCAACCTGGAATATTTCGCGGTCAAAAACGGATTCGGGCGATTCGAGGCGGAAACGATCGGGGAATGGTTGAGCCGGATAGGGATGCCGTCCGACAAAAGACTGATTGGAGTATACGAGGATGTCCGTTATGGAGACATCAAGATTGATCCGTCGGAACTTGAATTTGCACGTGATGAACTTAAGGGAATAAAGGAACAAATTAAGCAGAAACGGAAGGAACAAAAGAAGCGGAAGGGCAAGTAACAAATTTTCATTTCTATTAGATAGCCTCCTTGTTAAAAGACCTGCATGGCAGGAAATAGGACAGCACTGATTTATTCAAAAACATGCCGTGAGTTATTTTTGCATTTAATGTAATGGATAGGTTGTCCTATTTTACCTTTTGAAAAAGGAAGGCGATATATGATTAGAAAAGTTTATTTGTTTTTAATTGAATTGCTTTTCGGGGTCCTTCTAGTTTTTCCGTATTTATGGCCAAACGATAGACTGTGGTATGTTTTTCCAGCGCTTTTTGTATTGGTTATTTTTTTCACCGTTTATCTTTTGCTTCTTGGCAGGTGGGGAGAAAAGGCGAAAATGTTGTTTTTGATCTTTTTTCTTCCTGCTCTACTTTTGATTGGAATGTTTACCGGCTTCCACCCTTTTTCGGTGATTAGTGCGGGAGCCTTCCTTTTCTGGAGAGGGAATTCCCTCGAAGGTGGAAGGGAGGAAGACCATGATTTATGGGTCGCTTCCTTTTGGGGTCTGGCGGTTGTTCCAGGATTAATATTTTCGCACTTCAAAAATGAATCGTTATTTCACATGACGATTATTTTAGTAATTTTACAGTTTATGGGCGTACTCTTAGGGCGGTTGTTGCTGAACCTGTACAATTTTAAAGGAAATTTTAGAGAGAAAGCAGGTTTTGTCACTTTTTTATCAAAAAAAGTCACCCTGCTTGTCTTGTTTTCAATTAGCATCGCACTTGCATTGGATTATTTCAAATTGGTATTCTTTTTTGTATTACAAGGAATCGTTTGGGTCTACGGCATTATCACGGCGCCAATTCTTTTCTTAGCCTTCAAGATAGTTTCTTTATTGTTTGATTCGAATAGGATGCCAAAAGAAACCGAATTTATGAAGTGGCAGCAGCAATTACAACGGTTTGACAATGAGGGTACCTATTATTTCACAGGAATCTTTCTGATGGTGCTGACTGGGTTGGCTCTTTTAGTGATTTTCATCTACCTTTATTATAAAGGGAACAGGATTGTTTTAGATGGAAAAACCAGTAATGCCATTGAACAGTCGCTAGTTGCCCATTTAGGTGGGCGAATAGTAAAAAGGAGGAAGCCTGCCGCTCCGAATAATCCGCTCCGGCGGGAGGTTTTCAACCTGGAATATTTCGCGTTCAAAAACGGTTTCGGGCGATTCGAGGCGGAAACGATCGGAGAATGGTTGAGCCGGATAGGGATGCCGTCCGACAAAAGACTGATCGGAGTATACGAGGATGTCCGTTATGGAGACATCAAGATTGATCCGTCGGAACTTGAATTTGCACGCCATCAACTTAAGGGAATAAGAGAACAAATTAAGCAGAAACGCAAGGAACAAAAGAAGAAGCCAAAAGGGTAGTTTCTTTGGCGGTAGCTATTTGTAATGTATGCGAGGCAGGTTTCCTGTATTTTACCTGTAAAGGGTAAAATACCGGCAGCCTGCCTGTTTATTTGACTATAATATAAATATTGGTTAAGTTAAAAAGGTTAGGGGCGGTTTTTGGTTGCCGGGCATTATAGCCCGTATAAACGGCGGTCGTCCTCGCAACAGACCATTAATATAAAATTGAAGGAGATTGATCAAGTATGGCGGAAAAACAGTTTACGGTTACTGCAGACACAGGAATCCACGCTCGGCCGGCAACACTTCTTGTTCAAACAGCCAGCAGGTTCGATTCCGAAATCAACCTTGAATATAAAGGGAAAAAAGTGAACCTGAAGTCCATTATGGGCGTTATGTCCTTGGGAATCGGCCAGGGCTCGGCGATTTCCATTTCAGCTGAGGGCGGAGATGCCGAGGAAGCTCTTCGCACACTTGAAGAAACATTGAAAAAAGAAGGCTTGGCTGAATAATGGCATTTTTACAGGGGATTGCCGCTTCGAATGGAATCGCCATTGCCAAAGCATACAGGTTAATTGAGCCCGACTTATCTTTCAGCAGGGAATCAATCGATAATCCCGATGCGGAAATAGAGAAGTTCAGGGCTGCGGTTGAGCAATCGAAGGCTGAATTGGCCCAGATTCGCGATAAAGCGCGGGTAGACCTGGGCGAGGACAAAGCTGCCATTTTTGAAGCCCATCTTCTCGTCCTTTCCGACCCTGAGCTTATTTCTCCAATTGAGGACAGGATTTCGGGTGAAAAGGTCAATGCCGAAACGGCCTTGAATGAAACTGCAGGCATGTTCATTTCCATGTTTGAAGACATGGATAATGAATACATGAAGGAAAGAGCCGCGGATATCCGCGATGTTACAAAACGAGTGCTTGCCAGGATGCTTGGCGTCCAGCTTCCGAACCCTTCCATGATCGCCGAAGAAGTTATCATCGTTGCGGAAGACTTGACTCCATCAGATACTGCACAACTAAATCGGCAATTTGTGAAAGGCTTTACAACGGATATTGGTGGAAGGACATCCCACTCGGCTATTATGGCCCGTTCAATGGAAATCCCGGCAGTTGTAGGCACTAGGACTTCGACTGAGGAAATCCGGAACGGGGATTTGGTTATTGTCGATGGCCTTAAAGGTGAAGTCCATATCAACCCTACTCCGGAATTGGTACAGGCTTACGAGCAGGTAAAAGCCGATTATGAAGCCCAAAAGGCAGATTGGGCAAAATTGATTAATGAAAAGACTGTGACCGCTGACGGCCATGAAGTTGAGATTGGCGCCAATATCGGTACTCCGAAGGATTTAAAAGGCGCCCTTGAAAACGGGGCGGAAGCGATTGGCCTCTTCCGGACTGAATTCCTTTACATGGGTAGGGAACAGATGCCGACGGAAGATGAGCAATTTGAAGCGTATAAAGCCGTCCTCGAAGGAATGGAAGGAAAGCCGGTCGTGGTCAGGACCCTTGATATCGGTGGAGATAAGGAACTTCCTTATTTAAACCTTCCGAAAGAGATGAATCCATTCCTTGGATACAGGGCGATCCGGCTTTGCCTTGACCAGGATGGAATTTTCCGTACCCAGCTAAGGGCCCTTCTGCGCGCAAGCTCTTATGGGAATTTGAAAATCATGTTCCCGATGATTGCAACGCTTGATGAATTCAGGAAAGCAAAAGAGATTTTGGAAGAGGAAAAGTCAAAGCTTACGGAAGAAGGGGTTACAGTTTCTGATCGTATTGAGGTCGGAATTATGGTTGAAATTCCATCGACTGCCATTTTGGCTGACCAATTCGCAAAGGAAGTCGACTTTTTCAGTATTGGAACAAACGATTTGATCCAATACACCATGGCCGCGGACCGTATGAATGAAAGGGTTTCCTATTTGTATCAGCCGTATAACCCCGCAATTCTCAGGCTTGTTAAAATGGTGATTGATGCCGCCCACGCAGAAGGGAAATGGGCTGGCATGTGCGGCGAAATGGCGGGCGATGTAACGGCAATCCCTCTTCTGGTCGGACTAGGGCTGGATGAGTTTTCAATGAGCGCCTCGTCCATCCTTCGAGCAAGGTCTCTTATGAAAAAGCTTAGCAAATCAGATATGGAAGAGTTGGCCCAAAAAGCGCTTTCCATGGGTACGGTTGAAGAAGTTATTCAATCTGTAAAAAATGAAATAGATTTGTAATGTTAATGTAATATTTAAAAGGTTTTAGGGACAGGTTTACGGGTAATATACTACCAAGCAACTAGTATGATTTAGTGTAAGCTAATCATTCTCATTTTCCCCCTTTTTGCCGGCTGCAAATGCAGCCGGATTTTTTTTTTTTGAATCTGGAATAAAGTGGTTGGCTTGGAAACTCCTTTTTGGCCACCCCAGGTTTATATGCTTGGTCATTAGGGAAATTTTTTAAAGACTGAACATAACCAGGGAGGGAAATTTTGATGGACAGGAAAAAAATGCTTATGACTACGGTTGCACTTGGTGCGGCTTATCTAATGAGGAACAAAGAATCGCGTGAAAAACTGATGAATCAAATGCAATCCCTTGGAGGTCCAAAAAAGAAGAATAGAACAAATGTGGAACATGTGGAATAGAACGGGAGCCCCTGCTTGTCAGGGGCTTTTGTCTTTCTAAAACCTTTCAATAATTTTCCTGCAAGCGTTTATTCCGCCTGCCTTTTGGCTAAGGTTATTGTAAACGATTGGTAAGTATAGGAAGGGGTTGGAAAGGATATGCGAACCGTTTTTTATCTAATACTTATGCTCTCAGTATCAGGTTGCGGGCTTTTTATGGACCAGGATATCATCGTCAGCAAGTATGCGGAAGCAACTTTAACGAAAAACAATGAACTTCAATTTAAATTCAAAATCAACGAAGACTATTTAAATGGCGAGGATATGTTCAAGGTTAAGGTGAATATCCATGATGAAAAGCTAGCTGAAGCGCTCGGTACGGAGGAAATTATTTATGGGGAGGAAGAGGTGGTGAATGGAGAGTACATTGAAGTAAAAAAGAATGGCGGAAATTATATTCTTATGGCTCCACTTCCTTTGAACATTGATTTACATATAGCCGAGCTTGAAAAAATGATCGCCGAGGGGAATGCCGTTTCGATTGAAGTGTTCAATGGCAAGGAGGTCTTCGGCCGCGGTTATCTATCCAATTTTTCCACCGAGTTATAGGATTAAACGGCCTTATATAGGGCATAATGGAAATGTGCATAATTGGAGATTGGCACATTGCCCCGGGTGTTTCCCCCGGGGTTTTTCTTTTGTTATAAAACACCTTTACAAAAAAGCAGCGTGCTAAAATAGAAGGGAGAGACAAGGAAAGGGTTGATTCAATGTTAACTACAGAAACGGCTTCAATTGCATTTATCGGAATAGGAGTAATGGGAAAAAGCATGGCACGCCACTTGTTGAGTGAGGGTTACACTCTCACTCTCTACACTAGGACTAGGGAAAAAGCCGAAAGTCTCCTTGCAAAAGGAGCAAAATGGGCGGATACTCCAGGTGATGCGGCCCGTAATGCCAAGGTTGTTTTTACAATGGTGGGGTATCCGCATGATGTGGAAGAAGTTTACATGGGGAACGATGGCCTTTTTGCACATGCACGGGAAGGGACCTATTTTGTCGATATGACAACGTCCACACCTTTACTAGCGAAAAAGATTTATGAAGAGGCGAAAAAGCGGGGAATGCATGCATTGGACGCACCTGTGTCCGGAGGTGATATTGGGGCGAGGGAAGCCCGTCTTGCCATTATGGTGGGCGGGGATATGCATGCGTTTGAGGACGTCAGGCCGCTCCTTGAAAAAATGGGGACGAATATTGTTTACCAGGGAGAGGCAGGTGCCGGGCAGCATACAAAAATGTGTAACCAAATCGCCATTGCTTCGAATATGATTGGGGTGGCCGAAGCAATGGTTTATGCGAAAAAGGCTGGCCTTGACCCTGAGAATGTTTTAAAAAGCATCTCGACAGGCGCTGCCGGTAGCTGGTCGTTATCCAATCTTGCCCCTAGGATGCTGAAAGGCGATTTTGCCCCCGGATTTTACATAAAGCATTTCATCAAGGATATGGGCATCGCACTGGAAGAGGCGGAACGAATGGGGATGGACGCACCGGGTTTAACCCTTGCGAAATCGCTTTATGATGAACTCGCAGGAAAAGGCGAAGAAAACAGCGGAACACAAGCCCTTTATAAATACTGGGAATAAGGAATGTTGAAGTTTTACTTTACCCCGCCGTTAAGGGACAGTAAGCCCCAAAGGGCAACTGCCCTTAAATGTCCGATAAGTGAACTACAGTGAAACTTGCCGCTGTGGATTTCAGCGGCGAAGTTGAACCAATCGGGTTCGTCCTGCCGATTATTCTACGCGTGAGCGGATAATTTAACGGCAGTAGAACGGGGCTAACCATCAGTGGAAAATCACCGCTGATGGAAGGTTCACTTTGCCACACTCTTAAGGGACAGTAAGCCCCAAAGGGCAACTGCCCTTAAATGTCCGATAAGTGAACTACAGTGAAACTTGCCGCTGTGGATTTCAGCGGCGAAGTTGAACCAATCGGGTTCGTACTGCCGATTATTCTACGCGTTAGCGGATAATTTAACGGCAGTAGAACGGGGCTAACCATCAGCGGAAAATCACCGCTGATGGAAGGTTCACTTTGCCCCACTCTTAAGGGACAGTAAGCCCTAAAGGGCAACTGTCCCTAAAGGTCCGATAAGTGAGCTACAGTGAAACTTGCCGCTGTGGATTTCAGCGGCGAAGTTGAACCACTCGGGTTCGTACTGCCGATTATTCTACGCGTTAGCGGATAATTTAACGGCAGTAGAACGGGGCTAACCATCAGCGGAAAATCACCGCTGATGGAAGGTTCACTTTGCCCCACTCTTAAGGGACAGTAAGCCCTTAAGGGCAACTGTCCCTAAAGGTCCGATAAGTGAGCTACAGTGAAACTTGCCGCTGTGGATTTCAGCGGCGTAGTTGAACCAATCGGGTTCGTACTGCCGATTATTATACGCGTTAGCGGATAATTTAACGGCAGTAGAACGGGGCTAACCATCAGTGGAAAATCACCGCTGATGGAAGGTTCACTTTACCTTCTAAAATCACGCTGTCCTTAATACCCTTTCTATGAAGGAGGGGATTGGGATGAATCAGTTTGAGGATATTAAAGAAAAGTTCGATGAGCTTGAGGATGGCAGGTATCTTGTGAGGATTGATGGTTTCAGCAGGGAAAAGACCGTGAACGGCGCCAGGCCCATAAAGTGGGATCTTACCCTTATGAATGAGGTGAAGGGGACTTTGCCCGTAAAATTCAGCCATATCGAGACGGATGGCGGGTTCAGGATTCTGATGGAAGAAATCCGGAGGCTTGGGTATTCGAAACCAAAGTCTCCCGAGGAGTTTGAAGCCATCCTTTCAAGCCTCAAAGGCACGTTCGCAGAAATCGGCCTTTTCACGACTGACAGAATTGAAGGATACCGGGAAGTCCGGTTCATCAGAAAAATGGGATAAGTGAAACCCCTGCCATGTTAGGCGGGGGTTTTAGAAGTTCTTCACAAAAAGAATACCCGAAGTACCAGTTGAACATTGCCGTTCGGTCGATAAATCTTCATTTAACGCCCGAAGGCCCGGCCATCCACTGCTGTTCGGTCACTAAGTCATCCTCTAGTGCCCCAATGAATTTCGGGAGGTTCCAGTTCTTCGGTCCAGCTAGCAGACTTGATTTTACCCGTTTTATATTAATAAAATTAATGTAAGTAAGCTTGAATCCTGTCCAGGCCTTCTTTCAGCATATCCATGGAATAGGCAAAGGAGAGGCGGAAATAGCCTTCCCCGAATTCCGAAAAGGCACTGCCTGGCACGACTGCCACTTTCGATTTATTAACCAAGTCAATGGCGAAATCGAATGAATTGAGCTTCGCAGCTTCAGGAAGCTTGACGAAAAAATAAAACGCGCCATCCGGCTTTACTGTTTTTAACCCCATCTCCGTAAGGCGCTTGTAAACATAGTCGCGCCGTTTCTCGTACTCGTCCCTCATTGGTAGGGCATCATTGATTCCTACAGTAAGAGCTTCGGATGCGGCTACCTGGGCAATAGAATTGGCGCACGTGACATTGTACTGGTGAACCTTCAAAATATGGTGGGAAATTTTCTCAGGAGCGAAAAGAAGGCCGATCCGCCAACCAGTCATTGAGTGGGATTTGGAAAGCCCGTTTATGACAATGGTTTGTTCCTTTAAGAACGAACCGATGGATATATGCTTCATGCCATACAATAATTCACTGTAAATTTCATCTGCCAGCACAAAAATGTCCCTGCCTCTCAGCAAATCGGCTATTTCCCGGAGCTCATCCCCGGAAAGGCTGACACCGGTCGGATTGGATGGGTAAGGAAGAACGACGCAGCAGGTTTTTTCAGTTATGTATTTCTTTATTACATCAGCAGTAAACTTGAACTCGTTGTACCGGATATCCGCAAAGACTGGAGTGGCTCCACACATGGTGATGATCGGCTCATACCCTGGGTATACCGGTCCGGGAAGGATTACTTCACAGCCCTCTTCAAGAATGGCGCGGAAAGCAATATCAATTGCTTCACTGGCACCAGTGGTCACGATGACTTCCGTTTCAGGATTATAAATCAACCCGTATTTCCGCTCTACGAATCGTGCTGCTGCCTTCCTTGTTTCAATTAGCCCGGCATTATGGGTATAAACTGTTTGGTTTTCGCTAATCGCCCGAATTGCTGCTTCCTTAACATGTTCAGGGGTTGGGAAGTCAGGCTGGCCGATGCTCAGTGAAATCATATTTTCAACACCGGAAACTAGATTAAAGAATTTCCTGATCCCTGATATTTCAATTTGCGTAACCCTCTTATTTATTAAATGTTCCACCCTCGCTAACCGCCTCTCTCCAACGATTTTATATTCTAACATGTTACAAGAAATTGGGAGGAAAATGCAATCCCCCAGCTTTCCTTTATCCGGCTACGGCAACTATTCAAAAAATTTGTAAAATTGGAAAGTAATTAATGGTATACTTATCCAAAGAACTTTCGATTTGGAAAGGCAATTTTGCAAATAGGAGATGAACCGATGGCACAAACTGGACAACCAAATCCCGCGAGTACACAAGTAGCAATGAACCGGACTGGCTGGAAGCTATACTTTACATTGCCCATCTTTTCCTGGGCCTTATATGATTTTGCCAATACCATTTTTTCCTCGAATATTAATACGATTTTCTTCCCGTTTTATATGACGGAAGCAATCGGCAACAATGAAGTGTTAAACCAGATTGCTAGCACATTCGTTTCCTATGCGAACGCAATCGCAAGCTTTTTCCTAGTTATCTTTTCCCCGCTTTATGGAGTGATGATTGACCGCACGGGGCAGAAAAAGAAATATATTGCGGTTTTCACAGTAATAGCCGCATTGTCGACAATTCTTATGGGTGTTTTCGGCGGGGCCAGCCTGGATGGTAAATGGCTTGGCATGCCAATCCCGCTCCTTATGGTTCTTATATTATTTATTGTTGCAAAGTTCTTTTACCATTCAAGCCTCGTCTTTTATGACGCGATGATATCGGATCTTGGTACGAAACAGGAGATACCTTTAATCTCCGGATTTGGCGTTGCGATTGGCTATGTCGGGACCTTGGTCGGACTGGCGGTTTACCCGTTCGTCGGGAATGACGGATTCCATGAAGCTTTTATCCCAACAGGAATCATGTTCCTGGTTTTTTCACTTCCAATTTTCTTTTTTGCGAAAGAAAAGCCGCTCACCTCGCCGAAAAAGGAATCATTCCTTTCCGGCTATAAGGAAATAGCCGCGACGTTCAGGGAAATGAAAGCGCATAAAAATATTTTTACCTTCATGGTCGCGTATTTCTTCCTGAATGATGCTCTTGCCACGACGATTGCAATGATGGCCGTTTATGCCAAAACAATCGTTGGCTTTTCAACCGGGCAATTCATTTTACTTTATCTTGTTTCGACTATTTCAAGCATTATAGGTTCGTTTATTTTCGGCTATGTGACAAAAAAGACTGGTGCCAGGCTGGCCGTATACTACGTGGGCATTTTGCTCCTGGCGGCCTTGATTATCGCTTGTTTCGCAGTCAATGGAGCGATGTTCTGGATTGCCGGAAGCATGTTCGGCGTGGCTCTTGGTTCCATGTGGGTAACGACAAGGACCTATATTGTCGACTTGACCCCTGAGGACAAACGGGGGCAATTCTTCGGGCTGTTCGCTTTTTCTGGAAAAGTTTCGTCAATCATCGGTCCGCTTTTGTACGGAAGCATCACGCTTATATTTGCCGATTATGGGAATATCGCTAGCAGGCTTGCCCTCGGATCACTCATCATCTTGACTGTAGTGGGGCTCCTTGTGCATAGGAAAATCCGGGAAGATTAAAATGTAAAGTGCATTTCCAATAGTTATAATGAAAACAGAAAAAGCCTGCAGCCGCAGGCTTTCTTTTCTGTTTGGGGAAAACTTTTTTCGAGAGGCCTAATAGCTCTCTCCAAGCCTTTTGAAAACGGGCTTTTGGTACGCCTTCTTTCCCCTGGGTGGTTGCTGGGTTTCTTTTATCCCTGTGTATTCTTTAAGAATCAGTTTCGATTGTGTGAGGGAAAGCGCCGCTTTAGGATTCCTTACCAAACCATCGAGTGATCCCAGATGGGGAAGATCGGTAAAGTCCTTTTTCTCCGGAGGAATATGGAAAGTGTAGTCTCCACATTTAACAAGGACATCGGATTGCTGCTGGCTGTTTTTTGGATGTTTCGAAAAATGCAGTCCGACTTTCCTTGCTTTCCCTTCATTGAGAAGTTTTTTTATCGCTTCATGTTTAAGAAGATAAAGGAATTTAGGGTCTGGGGCCGTCTTCGCGTGCCGATTGACAATATAGATTGCCTGGGAGAGGTTTTTAAGAGATAGTTTATGGTCGGTAAACCGGGGATTCGTACTGTCCAAGCAAAGTCTCCTTTCGTTTTTGGTGCATTTCATTCATTATAACCCGATTCCGTAAAAATTGAAATCTTTCCCTTTTCAATTATTCCTATAAGCGATGGCAGTCACGATTTTATCATTACTAGCCAGAAGACTCCTTCCTCAGCGAAGCAGGTGGGAGATGAATGGCGTCAAATGCTTTTGCTCTTTTGAAGACTAGCCAAAACAGTACATATGTTCTATAATAGAGGTATCTATTTCCAAGGAGGTGACTGTTTTGAGCCATCACAAAGCCTTCAAGTTTCGCTTGTACCCTACCAAGGCACAAGCCGACCTGATTAATCGAACCATTGGCTGTACCCGTTTTGTGTTCAACCACTTCCTTGCGCAACAAAAGAAAAAGGAAGCCTACTGGCACATGACGGAGGAAATGGTTCAAAACGGTCAGCTCCCTATGAATAACTGGAAAAGCGGCTTCTTCCAAAAGTTCACGTCCATCAAGGAGTTGCCAGAATTGAAAAAGCAGGCTCCCTTCCTAAAGGAAGTGGACAGCATTGCCCTTCAAAAAGCCGTTGAAAACCTCCATGATGCTTATGAACGCTACTACAAAAAGCAGAACAAAGCACCCCACTTCAAAAGCAAGCGCATCCCTGTCCAGGCGTACACAACCAAGCGTGTCAACGGAAACATTGCCATTGACGACAACAAAGTGAAGCTACCGAAACTTGGATGGATTCGCTTCTCCAAGAGCCGAGAGGTGGAAGGACGCATCCTGAATGCCACGATCCGCAAAGCGCCGAGCGGGAAATATTACATTTCCATTGTGGCTGAAGTGGACAGCCAACCTATGGATCCAGTCCACAAGGAAGTGGGCATTGACCTTGGCATCAAGGAGTTTGCCGCCCTGTCGGACGGGACAAAAGCCCCTAATCACCACTTTCTGGTGCGTATGGAACAACGTATCGCCAAGGAACAGCGAACCCTCTCAAGGCGCACCATCGGCTCCTCGAACTGGAGGAAGCAAAAAATCGTTGTTGCACGTCTTCACGAAAAAATCACCAACGCCAGAATGGATTTTTTGCATCAGCTCTCGACGCAAGTGGTCAAAACCCACGACCTCATTGCCATTGAGGACTTACACATTGCCAATATGGTGAAGAACAAAACCTTATCCAAACACATTAGGGATGTGGGATGGGGAGAATTCCGCAGGATGCTCACGTATAAAGCAGAGTGGTATGGCAGGAAGGTCTTGGTGGTCAGCCCTTGGTATGCATCCTCCCAACTGTGTTCTGCCTGTGGGCATCAGCATAAAGAAACAAAAAATCTGTCAGTAAGACAATGGACATGCCCAGAGTGCGGAAGCCTTCATGACCGTGACCACAATGCAAGCCAAAACCTATTAAACGAAGCCAGACGGCTTCTGACTGCATAAAAAAACCGCAGGAACTGCGGGGGTAGCCTGCTCATAAACTGCCTGTTAGGGCGGTGTTCGCAGGAATCTCCCACTTCAACGAAGTAAGTGGGAGTAGTTCAATTTGTGATTTTAGGTTTCGGACAGAAAAAGAGCATCCGGATTAGGACGCTCCAACTTTGGTTTCAACAGTTTTTTTTCTTGCTGAATAGGCAACAAGGATGCATGCGCCAAGCAAAGTTGTTGCTGTGCCTGCTAGAAGCATGACATTAGGGACGCTAATTAATTTTGCAAGCAAGGCACCTGCCGCTGGGGCAACAAGCATCGAAAACGTCTGAAGGGCGGAAGCTGCAGCCGATACCCTTGCCATCAACTGGCTTGGAGTTTCGGATTGCAGTACGTATCCATACGGGACAGATTGGCTAGCACCAAGGACTCCAAGCATGAAAGCCCCTATCATCCATCCCCAATCCGCCAGTGTAAATACTCTATGCCCTCCAAGTCCAATGCAGATAATCAGGAACCCGCTAAACAGGGCAGATCCGGACATGAACTGGACAGGAAGCGACTTCCACCGGGTCCAATTTCCCAAAAAGATCGCGCCAGCGACACTTCCAAGCCCCACGGCGCTGACTAGCAGGCCGAAGCTTTCACCGGTGAAGCCAATACTCTTTGCAATGAAGATAAAAAGGCCATCATACAAAAAGATGATGAACAATGCGGCGGCTGTAAGGATAACCGAGGTTCTAAGAACCGGAACCTTGAAGATATGCCTGATTCCCTCGGCCAGTTCCTTTTTGAAAGCGGGTTTGCCGGCCGATGCCTTGCCTTTGTGTTTAATTGCATGCCTGGATTCCGAGGCGGGCAGCATGAAAAGGAATACGGTCCCGATAACGAAGCCAGCAATTTCAAACAGGAACGGGCTTTTTACTCCCAATACCGATATGATAGCAGCACCAAGAGCAGGGCCAATGATTTTCATTGAATTTAAGGACAGCTGGCTTAGGGTCACCGCACGCGGAAGTTCCTCTTCGCTAACCGTTTCCCGTATCATCGCTTGCCTTGCGGGATCGTACAATGCCCCAGCTGTACTTTTTAATAGTAAAAACAAAAGAAGGATATAGAGGTTAGGAGAAAAAAAGAGCCCTAATACGAAAACCGCCCTCAAAAGCAGTGTCACAATCATCACGTGCTTTTTGGACATCCGTTCAACAAAAACACTAGCAAAAGGGCCAATAACAACCCATGGAAGCCCGAGGACGATGATGACTGCGGCAATGGCTTCCTCACCGAGGTTCCAATGGTAGGCAACGATGACCTGTATGGCGATAAAGTCCAGCCAATTTCCAAGGTCGGAGAAAAGCTGAGCCGTGAACAGGGACCGGAAAGCCTTGTTCCTAAGGACGCCAAACATATTATTTTTCATCTATATCCGCTCCCTCCATAGCCCGCCTTCGCCTCTTGGCTATGCCTTTAGCCATCCCGGATGGATCCTGAGGTTCGGGAAGGTTCCCTTTTTCAAGGGCGGCGATTGTTTCATCTATCCAATCGAGCTCCACTTCAAGCCGCATCCTTGCATACCGAATGGCTAGTTTTCCAATCCCGCTGACGTAGGAGGTATTGTTTTCCGGCCAAGCTTTTACAAACCGGAGGATCTCCAATGTTTTTCCACGCCGTACACGCAAATGGGAAATCAAGGCATTGTTATCCATACCTTCATGCCAGACGGCCATTTTCATAAACAGTTCATCCTTTATGACAGGGTATTCAGGGGCTTTAAGAAGCCAGCGTTCAAGTTCTGCCCAGCCGGAGCGGGTCAGTTCATAAAGGGTTTTACGCCTGCCTTTCGAATCATCTTCAAAAGCAATAATCAAGCCTTCTTCTTCCAGCTTTTTTAGCTTTGGATAAATACTCCCATAGCTCATCCCCCAGTAAAGACCCGCAGCTTCATGTTCAAATTCAGCTTTTATATCGTAGCCGGAACTCGGTTTAAAACTTAATACGGCTAGAATTGCATGCTCGGTTGACATAGAATCCCTCCACCTATCAGATTGATATATCAACATGATATATAAACTCACAAATTTTAGCAATATTTTTTTCCTGCAAAAAGGAAAATTTTTCGATATTTTCCCCAGTTTGGAAAAACTTATAGTATGATAGGAGAAGGGAATTTGTAGAAAAGTCTATTTTTTTGTCAGAAGAAGATATAAGTAATTCGAACAGACAAACTTGCAAATAATTTGAGGATGATGGTATGGAGTTCAACAAGGACATTTTGGATATGGGGATTACAGGCCGAAAAGGGGCTGCGAATGTAGAGAATATCTTATTTGATCTGGTATTTCGCCATACGAAGGACATGGTCTTTATCATGAAAGTGGAAGAGGGGCCAATCTTTCGTTATTTGTTTGCGAATGAAAGTGGTATCCATAGGGCTGGTATTTCGCACGATTCGATAGGGAAAACCTTCCAAGATGCCCTGTCCGCGGATATTGCCGGAAAACTTCAGGAAGAATATACTCGGTTTCTTTCATCCAATGGCACCAAATCTGTGTTCGATGCCTCGTTTGAGGAAGATGGCAAGGAGTTTTTCGGTGAAACCATCCTGTCAGCCGTGAGGGACCAAGACGGCCTGATTCAGTATATTGTTGCGATTACAAGGGATATTACGGCTTACCTCCATGAAAAAAATAAAATCATAGAAAGCGGCCAAAGATACAGGTCGATCGTCGACCATAACCTGGATGCAATCTTTTCAATTTCCATGGACGGGCAAATCCTCGAATCGAATCCTGCAGCGGCAAAGCTGACAGGCTTTCACGAACAGCAGCTTGTCGGAAGTTCGATATACGAACTCGTCTCGGATTTGGATTTTGCGAATTTCAAGGGGCTCGTTGAAAACACAGGCAACGGCCAATCACTAGAATCGCTCGACTGCAGATTCATTCATAGAAAAGGGTATTTGCTAACGTTGCACATCAAAACAGTTCCCATTATCGTTTTCGGTGAAATAAAAGGTATCTATGTCATAATCCGTGACATCTCCGAGCAATCGAAAAATGTGGAAATGATTAAATATATGGCTTTTCATGACCAATTGACAGGACTGCTCAACAGAAGGGCGCTACTGGATAAGCTTAATGAACAGCTTTTTTCTCCTTCAAGGCATGAAAGGGAGTTCGCCTTGATTTCCATCGACCTGGATCGATTTAAATATTTGAATGATTCCCTTGGGCATCTAGTCGGGGATGAAATATTGAAAAAGGCCGCGGCACGGCTGTTGGAATGCCAAAATGACCATTGCTTTGTATTCAGGCAAGGTGGGGATGAGTTCATCATCCTTCTGCTTGAGACAACGAGGAAGGCCACCGCTTTTTTTGCTCAGAGAATCCTGTCCATGTTCAAGCGGTCATTCTACTTTAATTCACAGGAATATTATATTTCGCCTAGTATCGGGATCAGTATGTACCCAAATGATGGAAAAGATGCTGAAACCCTTTTGAAAAATGCGGATGAAGCCCTCTATCGGGTTAAGGAACGGGGCCGGGCGCATTTCCAGTTCTACAGGACGGGTATGAGTTCTTCGGTGAACAATATCCTTTCGATTGAAACGCACCTCCGTAAAGCAATTGAGAAAAAGGAACTGAGCCTTCATTTTCAGCCACAAGTGGATTTAATGACAGGAGAAGCGACGAGCTTTGAAGCACTGCTGCGCTGGAACTCGAAGGAGTTGGGTCCGATTTCGCCAGGTGTATTCATCCCTCTCGCGGAAGATACCGGCTTGATTGTCCCGATTGGGAATTGGGTAATCGAAACAGCATGCAGGCAAATCAAGGAATGGAAACGAATTGGGTATGAAGGGTTCAGGGTAGCCATTAATATATCCCCCAAGCAGCTGCAGCAGCCTAATTTTCCAGCTTACTTAAAAGCCGCGATGGAGCGGCATTTGATTGACCCGGCATGCCTGGAAATAGAAATTACCGAAAGCTCGATGCAAAATACGGAAGAAGCAGCACCTGTGCTCAAAATCATTAAAAACATCGGCGTCACTGTCTCGGTCGATGACTTCGGGACAGGGTACTCGTCGTTAAGTTATTTAAAGAAGTTTCCAATCGATGTGCTTAAAATCGATCAATCCTTTGTGAAGGATATAAGTGAAAAGGCAAAGGATGCGGCGATTGCCTCGGCAATCATCCATCTTGGCAAAAGCCTCGGGGTCGAGGTGATTGCTGAAGGGGTGGAAACGGCCGGCCAGGCGGAATTCCTTGCGATGGAAGGCTGCCACAAGGCTCAGGGATATTATTTTGCAAAACCTGTCCCTCCCCACGAATTGGAGAGCACTTACCTAAAACTTGCCATGCCGGCATTGCGGGAATACAGCTAATCAAGAACCCTTTATCATCCGATAAAGGGTTCTTCCTTTTGGCTATGTTGTGGTTTTTCTTTTGAAAAGGTTACTCAGTTGGAATTTTTAACGTAAAAACCGTTAATTCTGGTCTAGACATAAACCTGAAGGGGAGCCTTGTTGTTCCTAATCCCCTGTTGACATAAAGAGTAAGCGGAACCTCTCCAGCAATGGTGTAAAAGCCTTCATGGTATTTCTCCGCGAACGGTGGCTTTACAAGCGCGCCAAAGAACGGAATCTTAATTTGCCCCCCGTGGCTATGGCCGCTTAGCTGGAAGTGAAACCCGTATTCGATTGCGTCGTCGGCCAAGTCTGGGGCATGGGACAAAAGAATCTTATAAGCCCCTGTAGGAATGCCGTTTACGGAAGCTTTCATGTCTGGCTTGCCCAGCATGGCATCGTCGATTCCAGCAAGATAAATGGATTGGCCATTCCGAGTGAGGGCTACATTTTCGTTCACGAGGGTCTGAAATCCTGATGCATCCATTATGGTTTTATAAAGATTTGTACCATATCCGCCATGGTCGTGGTTGCCATAGATTGAAAATTTCCCAAGTGGGGCATGGAGCCCCTCAAGTATAGGAACGATGGCATGGGCTGAATCATATTTATTCGGTTCATCCATTAAATCGCCGCTAAAGATAATCATATCGGGCTTAAGGCTGTTTATTTTTTGTGCGAGTCGTTTAAGTTCTTCGAGCGGATATTGGAAGCCAAGATGCGTATCACTGAATTGGACGATGCGTGTGCCGTCGAATTGCCCGGGAATTAGGGAGTGTGCGACAATATGTGTTTGGACGTCAAGCAAGTTTGGCTCTACTTCCCTTGCGTAGAAATATCCCCCCGCTCCAATCCCAAACACCGCAAGTGTCCCGCCAATCAACGATTTGAGAAACGTCCTGCGCGTTTGTTTTTTTGCCATCATTTATCTACCAGCCTGTCTTGTATACTCTATAAATTTTCGTACATACAGCTTTAATACTATCAAACTAAAACTTGGAATAGAAGCGGATTCCTCTACTAAAATACGAATGTAATTTTCAGAACATTCCCATCTTTTGTGCTATGCTGTGGAAAAAGAAGTATGGAGGTATAAAAAATGAACGGAAAAACGGTAATTGTCACCGGGGGATCAAGCGGAATGGGCAAGTATATGGCAAAAAGGTTTGCAGAAGCGGGCGCGAATGTAGCAATAACAGGGAGGTCGCTTGATAGGCTTTTAAAGGCCAAGGAGGAAATCGCCGGAAGCGGAGGAAGCATCCTTGCCATAGAAATGGACGTGAGGAGTATCGATGACGTCACTAGGATGGTAAAAGAAACAATTGGGGAATTTGGGGAAATCCATTATTTGGTGAATAACGCTGCCGGAAATTTTATTTGCCCGGCTGAAAAGCTAACCCCGAATGGCTGGAAGTCAGTTATCGACATTGTTCTGAATGGTACATTTTATTGCAGCAGCGAGGTAGGGAAATACTGGATCAAAAATAAAGTGGAAGGTGTAATCATTAACATGGTTGCAACCTATGCGTGGGATGCAGGGGCGGGAGTTATTCATTCGGCCGCTGCAAAGGCTGGCGTACTTTCCATGACAAGGACTCTCGCGGTCGAGTGGGGGAGGAAGTATGGCATAAGGGTAAACGCAATCGCCCCGGGGCCAATAGAAAGAACCGGGGGTGCGGAAAAGCTCTGGGAATCAGAAGAAGCAGCCAAGCGAACACTTGAGAGCGTACCGCTTGGAAGGCTTGGAAAACCTGAAGAAATCGCCGAATTGGCTTATTTCCTCTTTTCTAAAAATGCCTCCTATATTAATGGGGAGTGTATTACAATGGACGGCGGACAATGGCTCAACCAGTTCCCGTTCTAAAACCCCATTTCCTGTTTGGGGACAATGGCCGCAAATAGGAAATGGGCTTGTTTTTAACAAGAATCACCACTATAAAATTCGATAGAAAATGAACTGTTGTTTAGCTCATTTATAGCTGACTGCGCGTTTTTTTAATGCTTTCCAAGAGTGGATGAATTGTTCTTTGTCCACTCCGTGCTGTTTTTTGCCGGAAAGGGGATCGTTAACATAGACCTTGTCAGAATCAAACCCGACCAGAACGACGGCGTGAAGATCCAAAGGAGTCCTGATTGTCTGTTTTCCGTGCAGCCAGGACTCCCATCTGTCCGGAAGCCTGAAATCACCGGTCGTCCAGATCACCGCCGGATATCCCGCCGCGATGTGCCTGAGTACATCGCTAAACTCTTTATCAGTCAAATTGACAGCCCTTCCCGGCAAATACTGGTCCATTAAATCAACAATTGGTTTATCAAAAACAGCATAACCTGGTGCTTTCCCTGTCATATCGCCGACAAATCCGCGGGCAGGATCCCCCCATCGCTTAATATCCCCTCCTGGCCTGGTGAGAGGATCGTACTCTTTCTTGACCGCCCGGTAAAGCTCCATTTTATCAACGGTTACTCCCGCGTAATTCAGGACCATCGCAAGGCTCGTCACCTCACAGCCGTATTTCAGCTCTGGGTTTTGTTTAATGAGCGGGACATCAAGCATCACCTTATCCGGTACATCGCCAATCGCTTTATCCATTGGATGATTTTCATCCAATGTATGCCCATAGGATTTTTCCACATCTCTTTCATTTGTGGGAATGGCTTGGCTACGGGGGTGGTTGTTGCTTTTCTGAATGGGTGCATCGCCGTTGCAACCCTGGATGAATAATAATCCCGCCAGGAAATAATGGATATTCATAAAATCCCCCCAAAAAATAAGCATATTATTATTTTTCCCTATTTGCTTTTTGGTATAAAGGAAGCCGGTTGCCAAAACAAGCCAGGAGGCAATCCGTATTTTTTTCTCAGCAAGGGCCAAACCTGGTTAATCACCCTTGATAACGGGTAATGGATAAGAAGTACAAATGGTTTTGCCCTGAATGCCACAATGGCGACATCAAAACATATGCCCTATGGGAGGGCGGAACAGGGGGAATATTCGTGAAAAAATCATTGCTTTTGGTTTGTGCGTTTATGCTGTTTTTGCCTCTGTATACCCAAGCGGAAGCAGGAGAGCGAATGGGAAGGGACGAGGCGTTCTTATTATTAAGGAATGCATTCGAAGCCCAGCTGTCGCTTGGTGAAGAGCTTCGCTCAAAGGAAGAAGTAGACGCAATCCTTGCCCCATATTTTACAGATGATTATAAAGAGCTTTTCCTTGAAGCAAACCTCGTTGAGGAAGATGGAAAATATGTTACATATGGGACCGACTTTGGCCAATATTATATCCCTTATTATGGATTTTCCGAAAATACACAAGTTGTAGTAGGGAAAAATGAAGCGTACGTTTTCGAGTTTTTCCCTGAAAGCACAGAAGGGCCAGTTGGATATGATAGCCATTATGAAGGCCTTTTGCTTGTAAGGTCGCCAGATGGCTGGAAAGTTTCAAGGTATTTATACGACAACATTCCCGACTCGGTCATTTCCCAATCGGAATTACCGGCTGCCACGAAGGAAATCAACCGCGCGGAGCCTCCCGCAGCCCAGGAGCAAAATAACGCGGTGGAAGCTGCTTCAATCCAGTTTCAGCTAGGCGTGAACCCGATAGGTGGTTTGTTTCAATACGCTGCCTTTATAGGTGAAGGCCAAGCTAATGGCAAGATTGGGGAAAATGACACAGCTTTTGCTGAATGAACGCCAATCCGTGAATGCCGCCCACAAGAATGGGCGGTTTTCTTTCAGAGAATTAAAAATTTACCTGTTTAATCAGTTTTTACTTGTATGTGTGTACAAAACTAATTTATGCTGTTATTATTGGCAAACAAGGCAGTATCGGAAGAAATTCCGGGAAGATCCGTATGGATAGAAACGTGCGGGGAGAGAAATCTAATAGCAATAGCTTGTTTGTGTTTTGAAAGGAGAGAAAGCATGTCACAGCTACAAGGGATTATTACCCGCTTAAAAAATCTTCAGGACCAATCGGGCGGCGGTGAGCCTGCACAACGTTTTTTTGAGGTAAATGGCGAGCGGAAATGCCAGGTTACGTTTCACCCGAAAACAGAAACCTTCGAACTGGAAGTATACAATGATAAGGAAAAACCAAAGCGTTACCAGTTCGATAATATCGATATGATCACCATTGAAATTTTTGAATTGATTCAGTAAATACCGCGGGGAACCTCGAAAACAGGTTCCTTTTTCATTTCCGGTTTGGAAGGCTAAAAAGTGACCAGTGCCTCCCCGAACTATGATAGAATATATATGGAGTAAAACAAATTTGAGGAGCATTCCGTAATGATAAGTCTTCATAGTGGAGAATTTATAGAAATAAGCATCAAGGATATGATGATTCCTTCTGAGAGGGTAGCGCATGTCCAAATGGGAAATAATCTGGAGCATGCCTTGCTTGTCCTTACAAAGAGCGGTTATACCGCGATTCCTGTCCTTGACCCAAACTACAGGCTTCATGGGCTGATCAGTACAACAATAATCATGGACTCCATCCTCGGGCTTGAAAGGATCGAATTTGAAAAGCTCGAAGAAAAAAAAGTTGAAGAAATCATGATCCGTTCCGTGCCGCGTGTGAAAATGAGCGCGTCCATCAATCGCTGCGTCGAACTGTTAATCAACCATCCGTTTTTGTGTGTTGAATCAAGCGATGGGCTGTTTGAAGGGATTCTGCCGCGGAGTACCGTGCTGAACCAGTTGAATAAGCATTTAAAAAAACAGAACAAAAAGTAATTGATGCCAAATGGCTCCCACTATTGGGGGCTATTGTTTTCCTTCGTGTTCGATTTTTTGTGTGAAAGAGGTGCAGTTTGTGGGAGAGGCCTTTAAAGAGAAGCAGGGAAAGAAGCTTACACGCCGTCCATTCGTCCTTGCGTCTGTAATGCTTGCTATGTTCATGGGGGCAATCGAAGCAACAATCGTGTCGACTGCGATGCCGGCAATTGTTGGGGAACTGGGAGGCTTTTCCCTTTATAGCTGGGTGTTTTCGGCCTATTTGCTGATGAACTCCGTAACAGTACTCATATACGGGAAATTGGCTGATTTATTTGGAAGGAAACCAGTCCTTCTTTTCGGGCTTACGATCTTTATGATCGGTTCAATTTTGTGCGGTTTTTCAGAAAATATGGAAATGCTGATTTTGTTTAGGCTCATCCAGGGTTTCGGGGCCGGAGCCGTGATGCCGATTGCGACAACGATCGTTGGGGATATTTACACTACAGAGGAACGCGCGAAAATTCAGGGATACCTTTCAAGTGTATGGGGGATATCAGCCATCCTTGGCCCGGCAATAGGGGGTCTCCTTGTGGAATTTGCAAGCTGGCAATACGTTTTCTGGGTAAATATTCCTCTTGGGATTTTGTCCATGCTCGGCCTTTGGATGTTCCTGCATGAGAAGATTGAAAAGAAAAGCCATGAAATTGATTACATAGGTGCTATTTTGATTACAATCGGAATTTCTTCCTTGATGTATATCCTTGTGGAAGGCGGCCATCGCTGGAAATGGATATCGTTTCCTTCTGCGGCCTTCTTCATGGTAAGTTTTGCAGCGATCACTTTGTTTGTAATCAATGAGAAGCGGGCAGCCGAACCGATGATGCCGTTTTCAATCTGGAAAGAAAAGTCGATTTTTATTGCCAACATTGTTTCCCTTACAACTGGGGTAATGCTCATAGGCATTTCAAGCTTCCTCCCCGCGTTTGTACAGGGTGTAATGGAAGAATCCCCGATTGTAGCCGGGTTCGCATTGACGGCGATGTCTATCGGATGGCCAATCGCGTCAACGTTTGCTGGAAGGATTTCACTTGCGAAGGGATATAGGTTCACATGTATGGCAGGCGGATTGATGCTGATTGTTGGGGGAACTTTTTTCGCGACAATGACTCCCGGGGCTGGCCCGTTGTGGGCAGCGGTTGGCTCCTTTTTTACAGGTGTGGGTATGGGTCTTACATCGACCGCCTTTATCCTGTTGATTCAGGGTACGGTGGGCTGGCAGCAGCGAGGGATTGCGACGGCGTCCAACATGTTCATGAGGAACCTGGGAAATACGATTGGAGCAGCCTTGCTAGGTGGTATCCTTAATAGCCGGTTTATGGCTTACCTTGAAAAAAATGGGACAGGCGTAGAGGGCAAACCTACGCTTGAAACAGCCAATGTCCTGCTCGATGCGAAAGACCGGGCTGCACTCCCTGAGAACGTCAGGGCCCTCCTCCAGGAAGGGCTTACACTCTCTCTTCATACAGTCTATATCGGTGTTTTGCTGTTCGCGCTTATCAGCATGGCATTGATATTGTTCTTGCCAAAAAAGAAACCTGCTTAGAACACCCGGGGAAACCCGGGTTATTTTTTGATCGTTTAATAAGATATAATATAAGAAAAACTTATGGGGGAAAGAAAATGTCCTCACTTTCCGAGTTTCAACTTTTATCAGTTCTCGCACAGGAAATGAATATGCGTAAGGCTGCAGAGCGATTGTTCGTTTCCCAACCCGCCTTAAGCCAGAGGCTTCAGTCAATTGAAAAGGAATGGGGCACGAAGCTTTTTATAAGGTCACAAAAAGGGCTTGCCCTTACTCCTCAGGGTGAAGAGGTCATCAGGTTTGCCAATGGCGTACTTGCCGAAGAGGAAAAGGTAAGGGAAGCCATTCATTCCATGGAGTCTGCCGTTGCTGGGACGCTTAAGATCGCCGTCGCGACGATTGTTGGACAACACTGGCTCCCAAAGGTGCTCAAAAAGTTTATTGAGCGTTATCCCCAGGCAAAGATTTCGCTTGTAACCGGCTGGAGCAGTGAAATTCTTCGTTCGCTTTATGACCATCAAGTCCATATTGGCATTATCAGGGGTGCACCTGAATGGAAGGGCAAAAAGGTGCATTTGTTTGAAGACAGGCTGTTTCTGGTGGACAGGGAAATTTCCAGTATAGAGCAGGTTTTGGAAACAGACCGGCCTTTCATCCAATTCAAGAGCGATTCCAATTACTATCAGGAAATCCAGGAATGGTGGCACCGCCAATTCAAGCTGCCGCCAAAGAGAACCGTCCTTGTCGATCAAATTGAAACATGCAAACAAATGGCGTTCAATGGAATTGGTTATGCAATCCTTCCGGAAATCACCTTGCATGGCGCCGATAAGGATATTTTCAAGCTCCCACTTCTTGATGAATGGAATAGGCCAATTAAACGTGACACATGGCTGCTCGGATATGAATCTGCGTTTGAACTTAAACAAGTCAGGGCGTTTACCGAGTTGATTCTTGAGCATATTAATGACGGGAAGTAACTCTTTTTTTTCTTGTTTTCACTCAGGCAGTCTGATAAAGTATTTACCAAGAATATACATATCGGAGGAGTAGCAATGAAAATGATGGACGCCAATGAAATTATTTCGTTTATTCAAAATGCGAAAAAATCCACACCTGTAAAGGTATATATAAAAGGTGACTTGGAAGGAATTGATTTTGGAGCAGATACCAAAACGTTCATTTCAGGTAACACAGGCGTCATTTTCGGCGAATGGGACACAATTAACCCTGTCATTGAAAGGAACCAGGCAAAAATTGATGATTATGTTGTTGAGAGTGACCGCCGGAACTCGGCCATTCCATTGCTCGATACAAAGAATATCAAGGCGCGTATTGAACCGGGTGTTACAATCCGCGACCAGGTTGAAATTGGGGACAACGCTGTAATTATGATGGGTGCGGTCATCAATATCGGGGCGGTAATCGGTGAAGGTACGATGATTGATATGAACGTTGTCCTTGGAGGAAGGGCGACAGTCGGGAAAAAATGCCACATTGGCGCCGGCACTGTCCTAGCGGGGGTCATTGAACCGCCTTCCGCCAAGCCTGTCGTAATTGAGGATGAAGTTGTCATTGGCGCGAACGCAGTGGTAATAGAAGGGGTAACCGTGGGCCGGGGCGCGGTCGTAGCCGCTGGAGCGGTCGTCCTTGAAGATGTTCCGCCAAATACACTTGTTGCCGGCACGCCTGCAAGGGTCATTAAAGAAATCGATGAGAAAACAAAGTCAAAAACAGAAATTATGGCCGAGCTGCGCCAGCTTTAAAGTAAATAAGAATGAAGAAAGCGTGGAGCCAATCCGCGCTTTCTTTTGCAATGCTACCGAAACTGTTAGTAAGAGGGGAAATATCAATGAATTCATTTATTAGAATAAGGCGCGACCTTCACCGGATACCAGAGCTGGGTTTCCAGGAATATAAAACACAGGAATATCTACTTAATTTTCTTGCTGGACTTCCACAGGACAGGCTGACTGTTCGAAAGTGGAACACCGGGCTGTTTGTAAAAATTCATGGCCTCAATCCGAAAAAAATAATCGGCTATCGGGCGGACATGGATGGATTGCCAATTACGGAAGATACAGGCTATCCGTTTTCCTCCATCCATCCAGGCAATATGCACGCATGCGGACATGATTTACATATGAGCATCGCTCTTGGAGTAGCGGAGTTTTTTGCGAACAATCCAATCGAGGATGACTTGCTGTTCATTTTCCAGCCCGCCGAGGAAGGGCCGGGCGGCGCGGAACCAATGTTGAAATCCGATATCATGCAGGAATGGAAGCCTGATATGATTATCGCGCTCCATATCGCCCCTGAATACCCGGTAGGAACGGTCGCGCTTAAAGAGGGATTGCTGTTCGCCAATACCTCGGAGCTGTTTATTGACCTTACTGGGAAAGGGGGGCATGCAGCTTTTCCTCACAAGGCAAATGACATGGTCGTTGCGGCTTGCAATCTTGTATCCCAATTCCAGACGATTGTTTCACGCAATGTCGATCCACTTGACAGCGCTGTTATTACCATTGGGAAAATCACTGGCGGAACAGTACAAAATGTTATTGCTGAAAGGGCGAGGCTTGAGGGGACAATCCGGACCCTGTCTCCTGAATCGATGAAAACAGTCAAAAGAAGGATTGAAGCTCTTGTTCAGGGAATCGAGTCAGGGTTTGAGTGTGAAGCGGCAATCGATTATGGTTCAATGTACCACCAGGTTTTCAATCATCCTGGACTCACATTGGAATTTTTTGAGTTTGCATCCGCCATGGATGGAGTAGAAGCCGTTCGTTGCAGGGAAGCGATGACGGGTGAGGATTTCGGCTACATGCTGAAGGAGATACCCGGTTTCATGTTCTGGCTCGGGGTCAATTCACCCAATGGTCTCCATCATTCAAGGCTGATGCCCGATGAGGCGGCGATTCCATTGGCTATCCGCCTGCTCTGCGGTTATATTACTTTTAAATCCCAGCTAGGGGACAGGCCTTGAGCAAACTGTTTCTATTGTTGAAATAGGAATGATAGACTTGTGAATGGGCCTCTTTCTCCTGGTTAATTAAGGCGAAAATGGGTAAGACTATTAGGGTGGATCCCATTGTCGACAGTGAGTTTTTTGGTTTGAGTTTTGATTGGCTAAAATTGACTGTATGAAGGGGTTGCCCTATAATAGGCGATGTGAAAGGGATAGTGAACGCAGCTTAATATCCCGTAAATAACTTTATTTTGGAGGGATTTTCATGCCGGAACGTATGGTAGGAAAGCAAGCACCGCGATTTGAAATGGAAGCGGTAATGCCGAACAAGGAATTTGGCAAAGTAAGCCTTGAAGAAAACATGAAAAACGACAAGTGGACAGTGCTTTTCTTCTATCCGATGGATTTTACTTTCGTGTGCCCAACCGAAATCACAGCTCTTTCAGATCGTTATGATGAATTTGAAGACCTCGATGCTGAAATCATTGGTGTTTCTACCGACACGATCCATACCCATCTTGCCTGGATCAAAACCGACAGGAAGGACAATGGCCTTGGCGATTTGAAATATCCGTTAGCCGCCGATACAAACCATGTTGTCTCCCGTGATTACGGTGTGTTGATCGAAGAAGAAGGCGTAGCGCTTCGCGGCTTGTTTATCATCAGCCCTGAAGGTGAATTGATGTACCAGGTAGTCAACCACAACAACATTGGACGTGATGTTGATGAAACCCTTCGTGTCCTTCAGGCCCTTCAAACTGGCGGACTTTGCCCGGCAAACTGGAAGCCAGGCCAAAAAACACTCAGCGTATAATTGTACAGCCATAAATGGTAACTGTTTTAAAGTTAGACCTAACCAATTAATATGTTAGGTCTTTTTTTAGGAAACAAAACATCGGGGAGGTAATGAGATGAAATTACGTGAACCAATGCCCGAACTTACAGGCGCAACCGAATGGTTGAACGGTGAAGTGGCAAGGGACCAATTAATTGGCGAAAAGCCGACCCTTATCCATTTCTGGTCAGTTAGCTGCCACCTGTGCAAGGAAGCGATGCCGCAGGTAAACCAGTTCCGTGACGACTATAAAGACAAGCTAAATGTTGTGGCAGTACATATGCCAAGGTCCGAAGATGACCTGAATTTAGAAGATATTAAGAAAACCGCAGCTGAACACGGCATTTCCCAGCCAATATTCGTAGACAGTGAGCATAAGCTTACGGACGCATTCGGTAATGAATACGTGCCTGCGTATTATGTTTTTGATAAGGAAGGAAAGCTTAGGCATTTCCAGGCGGGCGGCAGCGGCATGAAGATGCTTGAGAAGCGGGTAAACCGCGTTTTGGACGAAACGGAAAAAGCTGAATAGAATCAATGAGGCCTGGCACATTAGATGCCAGGCCTTTTATCTTTCTTAGGAAATTATAAAATTGAACCTTGTGAATAACTCGAAACAAGTTATTGTAATCCAGCTCCAGCGCCTAGCCCCTCGAGGTCATAAGCCGGTTCCCTCCGGAGGGCAGGCCCGTCCTCGGAAATGCTCGCATTTCCTTCGTGCGTGGGCGAATTCAGGGATGCCATTCAATGTCCTGCGGGCCCCGTCTTATGCTTGTCGGGGCTAACCAAGGCGCTTGCGCATTTTGTTCGTCTATGTATAATCCCGCTGCCACAAAGGATTCGCCAATTCCGTCTAATTTGTAAAGGAAGCAGGGGGTGCTTGTATGGCACGATATAAAAAATGGGTGCTGGTCATGTTTCTTTCGCTGTCTGCGTTATTGGCGGCTTGCAGCAATGCGGGGCAGTCAGATTCAGCGAAAATGTCAGGCGGTTCGGGGCAAAACACGATGGACAGGGAATACGGCGACTCGGTTGGAATGGAGGGAGACACAAAGGAGAAGTCTGACGCTCCGGATGGAGTGAAACCATCGGCGACTGTCTCGGAGAGGATGGTAATCCGGAACGCCGAACTTCATTTGCGCGTAAAGAATTTTGAAAATGCTCAAAAATCGATTGAAACAAAGGCAGAAAAATATGGAGGATATATTGTCGAATCATCAGTTTCACGGGACGGTGACGAGCAGATGAGCGGCGTGATGACAGTCCGTGTTCCTGCCGCACACTTTAATAGCTTTTTGAATGAGACGGAAAAGGACGCAGCGGAAGTGCTTGACCGGTCTATCCGCGGCGAAGATGTAAAGGAACAATATGTCGACCTGGAGTCAAGGTTAAAGTCCAAGAGGGCGGTTGAAGCAAGGCTCCTAGATTTTATGAAAGGAGCCACCAAAACGGAGGACTTGCTTCAAATTTCAGCCGACCTTGGAGAGGTCCAAGAAGAAATCGAGCAAATAACAGGAAAAATGAAGTATCTTCAAAACCAGTCATCGTTATCGACAATAAAAATTACCCTTTTTGAAAGGAAATTAATCGCCAAAGCGACGACACCAAAGGAGTTGGATACTTGGGCAAGGACGAAGAAACAGTTCATTAGCAGCTCGAACTTCCTTCTTTCTGCCGGATCGGGATTGACAGTCTTTTTCCTGGGAAACCTGCCCGTACTTCTCTTTCTTGCAGCTGTCGCGCTACTTATTTTCCTTTTCTTTAAAAAAGCCGTAAAAAGAAGGGGAGGTTGATAGAGCTTCCTTTATTCGACGCTGGTTGTGAACTCAAAAAAAAGTAATGTTCCGGTTTCGACACTTTTTTGCTACTATAGGAATAAATATATTCCTTGGGGGAATCAGAGTGAAAAAAGATTTTGCAGTCATTGGCCTGGGCCGTTTTGGCGGGAGTATTTGCCGGAGGCTGTCCGAACTGGGAATGGAAGTCCTTGCTATGGACAACAACGAAGAAAGGGTTAATGAATACGCATCCATCGCCTCGCATGCCATTCTCGGCGATTCCACCGATGAGGCGGTCCTTAAAGCAATCGGAATCAGGAACTTCGATCACGTCATTGTCGCGATTGGGGACAATATACAGGCTAGCATCCTGACCACCTTGATCCTGAAGGAACTTGGGGTAAAGCATGTAACAGCTAAAGCACTGAATGATTACCATGAAAAGGTTCTTATAAAAATTGGCGCCGATGTTGTGGCGCATCCTGAACGGGATATGGGGATTCGTATTGCCAATAATATTTCAACAACTACAGTCCTAGACTACCTTGACCTTTCCGATGAGCACAGCATCGTCGAAATCGTCGCGAATGAGCGGCTTGGCGGAAACACGATTATTGGCCTGAACATCCGCGCCAAGTACGGGATTAACATTGTCGCAATAAAGAGGGGGAATGACATTATCGTTTCTCCGCTAGCAAGCGAGAAAATCTGGCTTGGCGATATACTGATCGTAATTGGGGCGGATGTGGACATTGAAAGGTTCAGGAAGAAGGTTATTGAAGATTAAAAAGGAAGCTTGCGGCTGCAAGCTTCCTTTTCTGTTAATCCTTAACCGCCAAATCAGATTTCCATAATGATTGGAAGAATCATCGGGCGGCGTTTTGTTTTTTCATATAGGAATGGTCCGAGTGTATCGGTAATTTCGTTTTTGATTTCGGACCACTGGGTCGTCTTCCGCTCCATGATTTTGTTCAGATGTTTCGAAATGAGGGCCTGTGCATCATTAATTAAATCACCCGACTCCCTCATATAGACGAATCCGCGAGAAATGATGTCAGGGCCGGAAGCAATCTTGAATTCCTTCATATTAATGCTAACAACAACCACCACAAGGCCCTCCTCTGACAAAATCCTCCTGTCGCGAAGGACGATGTTCCCAATGTCGCCAACCCCGCTCCCATCGATGTAGACGGAACCGGAAGGGATTTTTCCAGCGATTTGCGCACTGTCTTCTGAAAGGGCGAGCACTTCGCCATTGTCCATAATAAAACAATTTTCCTCAGGTACGCCGCAATCAACCGCGAGCTTTGCGTGCATCTTCTGCATGCGGTACTCACCGTGAATTGGAACAAAGAACTTCGGTTTGATAAGCCTAAGCATGAGCTTTTGCTCTTCCTGGCCTCCGTGGCCTGATGTATGGATATTGCTTAATTTGCCATGAATGACATCCGCGCCCGCGCGGAACAACATATTAATGGTCCTGCTCACGCTGATAGTGTTCCCAGGAATTGGGGAGGAAGAAAACACAACGGTATCACCAGGTATAATCTGAATTTGGCGATGTGTTCCATTCGCAATCCTCGAAAGGGCGGCCATAGGCTCACCCTGGCTCCCTGTACAAAGAATGGTTACCTGGTTTGCCGGCAGCCTGTTGATTTGCTGTGCGTCAATGAAGGTTTCCTTTGGTGCGCGGATATAGCCAAGGTCCTGGCCGATATTAATGGCCGCTTCCATACTTCGTCCAAAAACGGCAACCTTCCTGCCATTGGCGACGGCTGCTTCAACTACCTGCTGAAGCCTGTGGATATTGGAAGCGAAAGTCGCGAAAATAATACGGCCATCAACCTTCCGGAAAATATCATCGATGCTGTCTCCAACCCGGCGCTCGGACATCGTAAACTCGGGTATTTCACTATTCGTACTATCCGATAGAAGGCAAAGGACGCCTTCACTTCCAATTTCGGCCATTTTCGTCAAGTTCGCAGGCTCGCCAACCGGTGTGAAATCAAATTTGAAATCCCCGGTATGGACGACTTGTCCATTCGGAGTTTTTACAACGATGCCATAGGAATCAGGGATGCTGTGAGTAGTACGGAAGAACGTAACGGAGGTTTTCCTAAACTTGATTATATCGTCTTCCTTAATTTCAATCAGCTTCGCTGTCCTTAGTAGGCCATGCTCTTCCAGTTTGTTTTTAATCAGGCCAAGCGCAAGCTTTCCTCCATATATCGGTAAATTGACTTCCCTCAATAGGTAAGGAATCCCGCCAATATGGTCCTCGTGTCCATGGGTAACAAAAAGCCCTTTGATTTTTTCTTCATTTTTCACAAGGTAGGAATAATCCGGAATGACATAATCAATTCCAAGAAGTTCGTCCTCCGGAAACTTAATCCCTGCATCAATGAGGATAATCTCATCCTGAAACTGGACGGCATACGTATTTTTCCCGATTTCGCCAAGGCCGCCAAGGGCAAAAACAGCGGTTTGGTCATTTTTAACAAATTTCATAAATTATCATATCTCCAATACATTAAAGTCTTCATTTTGTTTTTCATATTCCAGGTAGGCACCGTTTACCTGCTGGACAAATTCAATATTGTAGCCCCGGTCGGCCAGTTTTTTCCTTACATCCCGCTCCGATTCACCCTCGATGTACAGGGATTTAGTATTTTCCCTGATAGGTACCTCGTTGATTCTCTCCTGATAGTATACCTTGAATAACATGTTTCCTCGCTCCTATCTCCACAAATACATTTTCTTATTATAAAACCCCTGATCCGAATGCACAGCCTGTACCGGACTCCGGGGGAAACGCTAACATCGTTTGGATGATACTGCTGCTTTTCAATTTACAATAAGGAAGGAGCCCTTCGCAAGTTTGAAGGGCTCAAAACATTAGGCAATGGATTTTTTTCGTAATAAATCTTTCCACTGTTTTAAAAGCTTCTTTCTTAGCTTCTTTAACATAGTGGATCATCTCCTTACCTTTATTTTATACCATCCTTGTCCAATGTAAAGCAGCCAGGTGAATAATTGGGCGTATTTTTCAGATTTTGGGCGTAAATCTTAACAAAAATCGTCCCTCTGGTACTACTAGTATATGTGTGTCTGTTCAATTTCTTCATGGTTAATCATGGAATCGGCAAATGTCAGTGAATTGACAAAATATTTTTGAAAGATTAATGTTTTTACTATTGTAAGACGTCAGGGGGAATTTAGTTGGGCAGGCTTTATGCTTCGTTAATCGGGTTGGGTGTGATTTGGGGAACTTCCTTTATGTTTATCAAAATTCTTTTACAAACGCTTGGCCCGGCGGAGGTAGTATTCGGCCGGACGTTCTTCGGCGCGGCCATGCTTGTGGCCATTGCAGTAGCCACGAGAAGATCGATGCGGCCTTTCATGAAGCTTCCCCATGCAAAACTGCTAGCCATTGCACTTGCAAATAATGTCTTGCCCTGGCTGTTAATTTCCGCAGGGGAGACAAAGATAACATCAAGCCTTGCCTCCATTATTAATGCTACTACCCCTATATGGACTTTGTTAATCGGTTTTTTATTCTTTTCGACAAAGCTTAGGAGAAACCAGTGGATTGGTGCTCTCATAGGGTTTTGCGGAATATTCTTTCTATCCGATTTCGGAGGGGATTCATTTGGGGCGGGTAATTTCGCTGGCATCCTGTTGATGAGCGGGGCTGCGCTTTGTTATGGCATTGGATCGCATATGACGAAGAAATATGCCGATGAAATACCAATCTTTGAACTTTCACTATATACACTTGCTTTTTCGTCAGGAGCGAGCTTCATTGCCATGCTCGTTACGGGGCTGCCGGAAGCCTCGGTTTTCTTCAGCCTGCCCAATGTAGGGGCCTTTGTTGGTCTAGGGGCAGTAGGTTCTGGACTTGCCTACCTTATTTATTATTATCTTGTCCAAAAAGGGAGCCCGGAATTTGCAGCACTCGTGACCTACCTTGCTCCGGTTTTCGCAATTTTTTGGGGAGCGTTCCTCCTAGGGGAGGATATCCATTTGTCAATGCTTTTGGGCTTAGGTATCATTTTTTCCGGTGTCTACATCTCCTCCATAAAATCACGAGAGAAATTCCCTATCGCTTCCAATCATGGAGCCAAATAGGAAGGGGCAAATACAGCTATTAATGCTATAACTTACCCCATCAATCTAATCATTCCGTTAACCTGATAACAGCCGCCCATAATAGGCGGCTGTATCATCATCGTTCAATCGCTAAAGCATTTTCAATTGGTTTATATGGATCTTCCTTGTTGATATGGTCATAGAACATTATTCCGTTTAAATGGTCGATTTCATGCTGGAAAACGACAGCGGCTAGCCCTTTCAGTCTAAGCTTAACCTCATTCCCATCCGCATCATATCCTTTTACCGTTATACGTGCGTAACGCGGGACATAACCGGGATAAGGCTCATCGACTGACAGGCATCCTTCACCTGAAGTTAGGTAAGCCTTTTCTACGGAATGGCTCGCAATCTTTGGGTTGAAAAGGGCATGGCTGTGTAAATTTCCCTTTTCGTCATGTACATGGACGGCAATCATTCTTTTTGGCACGTTTATTTGCGGCGCGGCCAGGCCGATTCCAGGGCGGAGCCCATATTTTTCAGCAATCTCGGGATCCTGGCTATTTATAACATACTCCAAGAGACTCGTAAGGATTTGCTTGTCTTCTTCTGACGGTGGAAGCGGCACTTCATTGGCTGTTATTCTTAAGGTTGGATGCCCATCGCGGATAATATCGTCCATTGTTATCATATTTAGTTCACTCCTGTAAAACAAAACATTAATCCCAATCCCTATCATAGGAAAAAGTATGACATTAGTCTATCAGACAATCACCAAAAAGTTAATTACATGAATTTTTTCCACCATCTAAAATCTATTCTGCATTAGGGGCATTTGGGAGATACGGCAGCAACAAGAGGCAGGGGAAATGGCTTATCCGGTTACAAAAAGAAGAGGCGAACGCCTCCTCTTCACTTGCCATTATAGCCAGGCACAGCCAACAATAATCAAAAGAATAAACAGGACAACGATTAAGGCAAATCCTCTGCCCCATCCGCAAAATCCACCGTATCCACCAAATCCGACGGGATAGCCATATCCGTAACCGTACATAAGCGAACCTCCTCCGCGTAATGTTTGCCTTCCCTATTAACCGGGCGACTATTACAGCCTATGCGGGTCTGCCTGGGGTAGTATGGGCCCACGCCCAGTCATAAAAGGCAATTTTCATGAATAAACTGAAATGCGGCGGACAAGCTTTTGTTACTTTGAAAGTTGTCAAATACAAAAACTCTCGATATAGTTGAATTGTTAAGAAAAGGAGTGATCTATTTTGCCATTTTCTCCAACGAAAAAACTGCTGTTCCTTTTAGGAGCTGCCATTTTGCTGCTTTCAGGATGCTTTGGAAAAGAAACTCCCGAATCGCAGTTATATGAAGTGATGGAAAAAGCGGTTAAAGCCGAAAAACAGTTTGAAGCCCAGCAAGACCCACTCATTGAGCTTGAATCAAAGGAAAAAGCAATTTTTGATAAAATCATGGGCCTAGGCCTAAAGGAATACAGTCAAATATCCACTCTTTCAGATGAGGCACTGGACATTGTCGACAAAAGAAAGGAACATATCGAACTTGAGCGGCAAAGCTTAGAGCAGTCGCGGGAGCAATTTGAAAAAGCATCAGCGATTATGCAGGAAATTAAAACGCCTGAATTGAAGGAAAAAGCGGAATTACTGTATCAGACTATGAAAGAGCGATACAAGACACACGAAACCCTCTATGAGGAATACATGAATGCGCTTGAAGGGGATCGAAAATTGTATACCTCGCTTAAAGCGAAGGATGTTTCTTTGGAAAACCTTGAAGACCAGGTGAATACCCTCAATGACTTTTACACGAGCATTCTCGAAGCGAATGAAAAGTTTAATGAACTAACAGAAAAGTACAATAAGGAAAAGCTCAACTTTTATGAATTGGCTGGGCTTATGGGGAAGGAATCCTAATTGGAGCAGGCGAAATCCGCCTGCTTTTCCTTTTTTTTCGGGGGTAAAGCGCTTTCCTAGTGTTTCCCCAGGCGCATATAAGGATGGAAACAGGATTGATACAGATTAGGATTATTAAGTGGTACAGATTTATTATTTTTGAAATTATTTACTATCATTATTATAGTGATAAATTTATAAGTCATGGTTGTTGACGGTTTCAAAGAGAATGATGTAAACTCAACTTGCAGGGGGACATTGTATTAATTTAATGGGGTCAAAAACTGGTACAGCATAAAAAGGCAGCGCGAAAGGGAATATGGGTTTCCAGTCGCAGTGCTTGTGGAAAACAATATAGATATGAGCCAGCAGCCCTCGATAAAACGGGAGCACCAGGCAGGAATTTTAAAACAATCTATTAAGGAAAGAATCTGTTATCCGATTTTTAGGGCAACATAAGTGAGTATTTATAACCCATTAAAACAGGAAACCCCGAATGTGTTTGCTGTAAGTAGAAAATTTGTGAAAAAGAAAGGAATGGTGACCAAAATGGCTTCTAAGACAAAGAACGCCCAAGTCGATGCGAAAAAGACGCTCGAAACAGTTGAGCAGCAATTTGAAACGCTCCAGATTTTAAATGAAGAAGGCAAGGTCGTTAACGAGGCGGCGATGCCGGATTTGAGCGATGAACAGCTCCAGGAATTAATGAGCAGGATGGTGTACACACGCATTCTTGACCAGCGGTCCATTTCCCTTAACCGACAGGGCCGTCTTGGATTTTACGCGCCTACAGCAGGGCAGGAGGCTTCCCAGCTCGCTTCACAATACGCGCTTGAAAAGGATGATTACATTTTACCAGGGTACCGGGATGTGCCTCAGCTTATTTGGCACGGACTTCCGCTTTACCAGGCATTCCTTTTTTCCCGTGGCCATTATCAGGGGAACCAAATTCCTGAAGGTGTCAATGTTCTGTCTCCGCAGATTATTATTGGCGCTCAGTATGTCCAGGCAGCCGGCGTTGCGCTTGGATTAAAGAAAAATGGTTCAAAAACTGTTGCGATTACCTACACTGGCGATGGCGGCGCATCCCAGGGCGATTTTTACGAAGGAATCAACTTTGCGGGCGCATTCAAGGCACCGGCGATTTTCGTCGTCCAAAACAACCGATTTGCCATTTCCACGCCTGTCGAAAAGCAATCTGCCGCGCAAACCATTGCCCAAAAAGCTGTTGCAGCGGGTATCCCAGGAATCCAAGTGGATGGAATGGATCCTCTTGCGGTTTATAAAGCTGTCCGTGACGCCCGTGACCGTGCTGTTAATGGCGAGGGGCCTACTTTAATTGAAACGTTGACCTACCGTTACGGCCCACATACGATGGCAGGGGATGATCCGACACGCTACAGGACTTCTGACCTTGACAGCGAGTGGGAAAAGAAGGACCCGCTTGTCCGTTTCAGGAAGTACCTGGAAGGCAAGGGGCTTTGGAACGAAGAGAAGGAAAATGAAGTGATCGAAAGGGCGAAGGAAGAAATTAAAGAGGCAATTAAGAAGGCCGATGCAGCCCCTAAACAAAAGGTTACCGACCTAATGTCGATTATGTACGAAGAAATGCCTTTCCACTTGAAGGAACAATATGAAATTTACAAAGCAAAGGAGTCGAAGTAAATCATGGCTCAAATGACAATGATCCAGGCAATCACCGATGCCTTACGCATAGAGCTTCGCAATAATGAGAAGACTTTGATTTTCGGGGAGGACGTGGGTGTAAACGGCGGTGTTTTTCGTGCAACCGAAGGCCTTCAAAAAGAATTTGGCGAAGATAGGGTATTTGATACACCACTAGCTGAATCCGGAATTGGCGGATTGGCAATCGGCCTTTCATTGACTGGCTATCGGCCAATCCCAGAAATTCAGTTTTTTGGATTTGTTTTTGAGGTAATGGACTCTATAGCTGGACAAATGTCCAGGATGCGCTACCGCTCCGGGGGACGATACAATATGCCAATTACGGTTAGGTCTCCATTTGGCGGCGGCGTACATACTCCCGAGCTTCACTCTGACAGCCTTGAAGGTTTAATGATGCAGACACCAGGATTGAAAGTTGTCGTTCCTTCGACGCCATACGATGCAAAGGGATTGCTGCTTTCAGCCATCCGCGATAATGACCCGGTTATTTTCCTTGAACATTTGAAGCTTTACCGGGCATTCCGCGAGGAGGTACCAGAGGAAGAATACACAATTCCACTTGGGAAAGCGGATATTAAGCGAGAAGGAAAAGATTTGTCAATCATTACGTATGGCGCGATGGTCCATGAATCACTCAAAGCGGCAGAAGAGCTTGAGAAGGAAGGCCATTCCGTGGAAGTACTTGACCTCCGTACACTGATGCCATTGGATATTGAAGCGATCGTTGCTTCCGTTGAAAAGACAGGACGGGCAATTGTTGTTCAGGAAGCCCAAAGGCAGGCTGGCGCAGCAAACCATGTTGTCAGTGAAATCATGGAACGTTCCGTCCTGAGCCTTGAAGCGCCTGTGCTTATTGTGGCTGCGCCTGATACGGTTTATCCGTTCTCCCAGGCTGAAAACGTATGGCTTCCAAACTATAAGGATGTCATTGAAACGGCCAAGAAAGTACTTACGTTCTAATTGGACAAGCGCTGAGTCTGGCGAAGCTTTTTAAACGTGAAGATATTCAGGAATAATAGGAGGATGAAGCATAGTGTCATTCCAATTTAAAATGCCTGACATTGGTGAGGGAATCCACGAAGGCGAAATAGTCAAATGGTTTATTAAACCAGGGGATAAAGTAAATGAAGACGATGTACTTTGCGAAATACAGAACGATAAGGCTGTAGTCGAAATTCCTTCGCCAGTAGAGGGAACTGTCGAGGAAATCCTGGTTGGCGAAGGTACAGTGGCTACAGTTGGTCAGGTACTTGTTACGTTCGATGCACCTGGCTATGAAGACCTTCAATTCAAAGGCGATAGCAATGAAGATGTCGAACCAGCTG
Organism: Neobacillus sp. YIM B06451; assembly: GCF_032667185.1. NCBI lineage: Bacteria > Bacillati > Bacillota > Bacilli > Caryophanales > Bacillaceae > Neobacillus > Neobacillus sp. YIM B06451. Next base: position 246,258 of record NZ_JAVFKJ010000001.1, read on the forward strand.
CTAAAGAAAAAACAGAGGCCCAGGTTCAATCTACATTGGAATCCGGCCAGCAAATTAATAAAGAAGAGGCACAGGCACAAAAACCGGAAGGGGCTACTGGCGCAGGAGCTGCTGCAGCTGCAACGCCAAAAGCCGAAGTCGATCCGGATCGAAGAGTCATTGCCATGCCATCGGTAAGGAAATATGCGCGTGAAAAAGGAGTCGATATCCGCCAAGTTTCAGGCTCGGGCAATAATGGGCGTGTCCTTAAAGGCGATATTGATGCCTTCTTGAGCGGGGAGCAGGGAGCTCCGAAAGCTGATGCCCAAGGCGCCGTAAATGAAGCAGCCATCCCAGCAGCCGAAGAGGCGAAGCAGGCACCTACTCCAATTCCGCAAGGACAATATCCTGAAACGCGTGAGAAGATGAGTGGAATCCGCCGTGCGATTGCCAAGGCGATGGTGAATTCCAAGCATACAGCTCCGCATGTTACCCTTATGGATGAAGTGGAAGTAACAAGCCTTGTTGCTCACCGCAAGAAATTCAAGGAAGTTGCCGCCGAAAAGGGCATTAAGCTTACATTCCTTCCTTACGTCGTAAAGGCGCTTACAAGCGCGCTAAGAGAGTACCCTGCACTGAATACTTCTGTTGATGATGAGGCGGGGGAAATCATTCAAAAGCATTATTACAACATTGGAATCGCCGCCGATACAGAAAAAGGCTTGCTTGTCCCTGTTGTTAAGGATGCGGACAGAAAATCGGTATTTGCAATTTCCAATGAAATAAACGAGCTTGCTTCCAAAGCAAGGAGCGGAAAGCTTTCTCCGGATGAAATGAAAGGCGGATCCTGTACCATTACGAACATCGGCTCGGCGGGAGGACAATGGTTTACGCCTGTCATCAACCATCCAGAAGTTGCCATCCTTGGAATCGGCCGTATCGCGGAAAAAGCAATCGTAAAAAATGGGGAAATCATTGCTGGGCCAGTTCTCGCAATTTCCTTAAGCTTTGACCATCGGGTTATCGATGGTGCAACCGCACAGAATTTCATGAACCACATTAAGAGGTTGCTGAACGACCCGGAACTCTTGTTAATGGAGGCGTAAAAAATGGTAGTAGGAGATTTTCCAGTTGAAACAGATACAATAGTGATTGGTGCTGGCCCCGGCGGGTATGTTGCAGCGATTAGGGCTGCCCAACTCGGCCAAAAAGTGACGATCGTTGAACGAGGAACATTGGGAGGCGTCTGCCTGAATGTCGGCTGTATCCCTTCCAAGGCTCTGATTGCCGCTGGCCATAGGTATGAATCCGCAATTCATTCCAGTGACATTGGCATTAATGCGGAAAATGTAACTGTTGACTTTTCAAAAGTTCAGGAATGGAAAGCGGGCGTTGTCAAAAAGCTTACCGGTGGAGTTGAAAGCTTACTAAAAGGCAACAAGATTAGCATTGTCCGCGGAGAAGCCTATTTTGTTGATGCGAACACGTTAAGGGTTATGGATGAAAATTCTGCCCAAACGTATACGTTCAAAAATGCAATCATCGCAACAGGTTCCCGCCCGATTGAATTGCCTGCCTTTAAGTATACAAAGCGTGTTCTAGATTCCACTGGCGCGCTTGCGCTGAACGAAATTCCAAAAAGCATCGTTGTTATAGGCGGAGGCTATATTGGAACGGAGCTTGGAGGAGCGTACGCGAGCTTTGGAACTAAAGTAACCATACTTGAAGGTGCTGACGAAATCCTGAATGGATTTGAAAAACAAATGTCGTCGCTCGTTAAGCGAAACCTTAAGAAAAAAGGGGCTGAAATTGTTACAAAAGCCCTGGCAAAAGGTGTAGAGGAATCAGCCGATTCTGTTAAAGTGACATATGAGGTAAAAGGCGAGGAACAAACAGTCGAAGCTGATTATGTTTTCGTCATGGTCGGACGCCGTCCAAATACCGATGAACTTGGTCTTGAACAGGTCGGAATTGAAATAACCGATAGGGGTATTGTCAAGGTAGATAAGCAGTGCCGGACCAATATTGGCAATATATATGCCATTGGCGATATCGTACCGGGTCCTCCTTTGGCCCATAAGGCTTCGTATGAAGGTAAAATTGCAGCTGAGGCTATTGCAGGACACCCGTCTGAAATCGACTATCTGGCAATTCCGGCAGTCGTTTTCTCTGATCCTGAGCTTGCATCCGTCGGTTATACCGAAGCACAGGCAAAGGAAGAAGGCATTGAAGTAACCGCAGCCAAGTTCCCGTTCGCCGCCAACGGCCGCGCATTGGCATTGAACCAAACCGATGGCTTCATGAAGCTAATTACCCGTAAGGAAGATGGGCTTGTTATTGGAGCACAAATCGCAGGTCCAAGCGCTTCGGACATGATTGCCGAGCTCGGTTTGGCAATTGAAACCGGAATGACCGCGGAGGATTTGGCTATGACTATCCATGCCCATCCTACACTCGGAGAAATCACGATGGAAGCGGCAGAAGTAGCCATCGGAAGCCCAATCCATATCGTAAAATAAATGAAGCTAAACAAAAAGCCCTTCCCCGCAATAAACGGGAAGGGCTTTTTTTTAATATTAATTTGTTCCATCCAATGCTTTGGATACCGGCAGGATGATTTTCTCCTTCGTCGTAAGTCCATCAATTCTAACCATAACTTTTTCTTTATAAAGGACAATCAGGGCAGGGCCTGATTTAACATCAAATTCGTCGTAGTACTTCTTTTCTTCCTTACTTGACAGGACTAAAAGGTTTTCCATCTCTTCCGGAAAATCTTTTTTTAGTTCAATCAAGGCATCGTAATAGGCTGCTTCACGGCTATATTCCTTTTCATCCGAAAAGAAAATAATTTGTTTTGTGTTTCTATCCACTGAAAGAGCTACCTGCTCAGCTTTGCTGCAGGATGCTGTAATAATTAACGAAAAAAAGAGTACATAAACAGGAAAACCTTTCATATCTTTTGCCCCCAATAGTCCGATATGATACCTACAGCTGGCAATACACGACATCAACATTTTATCACATGGCCAGCGGCTACCTTCCCTTGTCATGCAAATGTTACAGAAATGAAAAATATCGCAGGTGGGCCTGGCATATACTTCTGTAAATGGCTAGGTTTTCCTGGGGGGTATCAGGCGCGGTGGAAAGGATGAAGGTGTACGTTTTATTCCTTATCCAGTTTATAATCTGGAGCGGTTATACATTAACGGAATGGCTGTCGAAGCACGACCATCCTTTATATAATGTCCTCATGTTCTTAGTGTTTTTTTATCTCGCCGTCATAATCGGCGAACACTTAATCGAGTCCCAAAGGAAGGCTCTTTTTCTTACAGCTTTCAGTCTTGGGCTGTACTCATCATTTCATATAATCCTTTCCTATTTTGAGTTTCCTTCCATATTGCAGAAGTTGTAAGCAGGATACAAGAAAAAGCATCCCATTATTTTGGGATGCTTTCGGGTTATTTCCTTGGATTGTAATACATGATTCTTCCGTTGAACAAATGCAGTTCAGCCTGCAATTTTTTGGCCAGGAACTTGCAGAATTCGTTCGCCTTCCCTTTGTCTCCCGCGGTAGCCCCGTCAGGCAGGGTAACTTGGACATAGGACTGAATTGCAGAGGTGCCATCCTCCGCCTCCACAGCTTCTTTACCGACCGCCAAGGCAATTGCGCGGTATCGGTCTGGGTCGGTGGAATGCAAGTAAAACCATTCTCCCTTCCCTTCCGGCGTTTCCTTTAGTTCATATGGAAATGCGCTCTCGCTATACTCCCAATTAACCTGGGTGCCAGTTTTAGATGTTATGTCCTTGTAATAATGGAAAAAGTCCTTTAGTTCATCCAGTGTAACAGATTGCTTCGCTGATGAAGGCACAAGTTTTATAAAAGCGTTTTCAGCCAACACCATACCCCCTTGATCCATATTTCTGTACAACTTCATTGTAGCATTGTCTAAATTCGTTAAACAACCGCGAAATGGCAAAGAATCACTTTGTTTGAAATTTTGTCAAAGTTGAATTATAATAATATTCTAACAACTTTTAAGGAGGAGTGTTATGGATCAATTCGAAAAGCTTTATGACGAACATGAAAATGTCAAGGTTCGTTTCACTGGATTTACTACTGAAAATGCCCGCTATGATTTCGGTGTAGTCTATTCCTCTCTGTTTTTCGGAAAGCCCCTTGTCGTTTGTATGCAAACCGGCCGATCAACTCTCCTCGAACCTAAAGACCTGGATGATATAGAGCATTTGCAACATGTCTTTCGGATTAATGATGAAGGACAGGCAAATGAACTAGTCGATTTCTTTTCGGAAATTCTTCCGTCCGCGCCATTTATAACTCAATATGACTAAGAAGGCAGGCCATTCAAAGGCCTGTTTTTCCGTTTAGAGGGCATATGGTGTTATTTGGCGAAAAATATGTTAAAAGTGACATACAATATCACTTGAAATTTTAAATAGGTTATATTAATATATAAATAAATTACATTAAGCGCTTACATTTCTACTAAATCTTAAGGGAGCTGATCAACATGGGAACAATTGTATGCCAAACTTGCAATTCAACGATTGATCATTTCGAAGATGAAAAAGTGACAGTCCTTTACTCAAAATGCACATGTGAAAAATGCCATACCCGCCAGGATAACGACCTGTAAAAATGTTGGAATGCCTGAAACAGAACTGTGGGATAAATAAATCTTAAATAAAAAACAGGATTCCCAAGAATCCTGTTTTTTGTTATTTAATCGCTTTGTATTCTTTGATGACCCGGATTTTCTTAATTTGGTCATCTTCAGGTCCCTGAACAGGCAGGCCAACCTCCAGGTTTTTTTGGATATACAGAAGGTTTTCCTTCGTTATAATCTCTCCTGGAATAAAAATCGGAATTCCGGGTGGATAAACCATTATGAACTCCGCGGTAATCCTTCCTTCCGATTCTTCGAAGGGAACTACTTCCGTTTCCGAGTAAAATGCATCCCTTGGTGTAAGAGCCAGGAGAGGAATATCCGGAAGAAACACCTTTAATGGCTCAGGCTTCCCTGCTCCCTCAACACACTCTTCGGCAAGCTCCCTGAGGGCATTGACGAGGATATCGGCCTCGCGCTCTGTGTCACCGGGGGTGACGATGCAAAGGATATTATACAAATCCGAAAGCTCAACTTCGATATTATGTCTGTCGCGAAGCCATTTTTCAACTTCATAGCCCGGTATTCCAAGGTCCTTAACAGAAATAATAAGCTTCGTAGGGTCGTAATCGAAGGCTGCCTTTGATTTTAATATTTCGGGCCCCACGCAATAAAGCCGGTCGATTTCATTGATTCTTTTCCTTATCGATTGAGCAAGGCTGATTGTTTTTGAGATTAATTCACGCCCTTCTGTGGCAAGCCTTTTCCGAGCCACATCGAGTGATGCCAGGAGAAGGTAGGACGTCGAAGTGGTTGTCAGCATGCTTAAAATCGATTGAACGCGTTTGGACGAGACAAGGCCTTCCCGTACATTCAATATCGAACTCTGGGTCATGGACCCGCCTAGTTTGTGCACACTTGTCGCTGCCATATCGGCTCCCGCTTGCATTGCCGACAAAGGAAGGTCTTCATGGAAATGGATATGGACTCCATGGGCTTCATCCACTAGGACCGGCACGTTATATGAATGGGCAATTTCCACGATCTTACGAAGATCTGCGGAAATTCCGAAATAGGTTGGATTAATCACGAGCACCCCTTTAGCATCTGGGTGCTGGTCCAAAGCCCTGGCAACAGACTCGGTTGTAATGCCGTGGGAAATACCGAGATTTTCATCAATTTCCGGATGGATGAATACCGGTATGGCACCTGAAAATACAATCGCCGACATGACCGATTTGTGAACGTTGCGGGGAACAATAATTTTGTCCCCTGGTCCGCAAACAGTCATAACCATCGTCATTATGGCGCCGCTTGTACCCTGGACTGAAAAGAATGTATGGTCCGCCCCAAATGCTTCAGCGGCTAATTCCTGAGCCTGCTTGATAATTCCTTTCGGGGAATGCAAATCATCAAGCGGGCCAATATTTATCAAGTCAATGCTTAACGCATTGTCACCTATGAATTCACGAAATTCAGGATCAATACCTGTTCCCTTTTTATGGCCTGGGATATGGAATTGGACTGGATTCTTTTTGGCATGTTCAACAAGGCCGGTGAACAACGGCGTTTCAAATTGGGACAAGATTTCCACACCTCTTTACTAAATAATCGGTTCGTTCAACTATATTTCTGCAAAAGCAAGGCCCTCGCCCAATTACAAATCTAGCCGGCAGGACATAAAACAAATGAATTATAGCACTTCTGCTTTCGTTTGCAAATAAATATTCATTTCCTATTAGGCATACTCCGGCTTTCTATGTAGTTTCCCGTTAAGGGAGGGAAATTAACCGAATTTGGAGAATAACATAAGGGAACAGGATGGAGGAGGCATGGTAATGGAGTGGAAAACGAGAGTAACAGAGATGCTGGGTATCCGATACCCCATCATACAAGGAGGCCTGGCCCATCTTGCATATTCGGAACTTGCATCGGCGGTATCCAATGCTGGCGGCATGGGCCAAATAACAGCTATGTCCCTGGATAGCCCGGAATTGCTGCGTGAGGAAATCCGGAAAACAAAGGAAAAGACGAATAAGCCATTCGGAGTGAATTTTGCCATTGGGCAGCATGGGCGACCTTTTCATCAATATGTGGAGGTGGCGTTGGAAGAAAATGTTCCGGTCATCTCAATGACAGGGGGAAATCCGGCGCCTATTTTTGGCCAAATAAAAGGTACGTCCTGTAAAACGCTCGTCCTGGTTGCCTCGAGAAGGCAAGCGATGAAAGCGGAACAGCTTGGCGCCGGTGCTGTAATGGTGGTAGGCCAGGAGGGAGGAGGGCATCTAGGCAAGGAGGATATAGGAACGATGGTCCTAATTCCCCGAGTTGCCGAATCTGTTTCCATCCCGGTTATTGCATCCGGAGGGATAGCCGATGGCAGGGGGCTTATGGCCGCGTTCGCCCTTGGCGCCGAAGGAATTGAAATGGGAACACGATTCATTGCTGTAAAGGAATGTGTCCATGCAAATGAACAGTATAAACAAAAATTGCTTGAGAGCGGTGAATCCGACACCGTTATAATAAAAAAATCGCTCGGTGCCCCGGGAAGGGTCCTTCATAATGAATGGGCTAAAAAGATAATTGAACTTGAAAAGAAAGGCTTAGGGTACGAGCAATTAAAGGATTACATCAGCGGTGAAGCTAACCGGAGGTTCATATATGACGGAAAAGTGGAGGAAGGCTTTGCGTGGGCCGGCCAGGCAATAGGGTTGATCCGTGATATCCCTACCACATCGGAATTGTTTGAACGGATCCTTGCCGAAGCATCCGAAATCCGAAGGCGATGGGAAAAATCCAACTAACATCGCGCGAACTCCGATTCTTTTTGGCTGCCAGGAAAAGTGGTAAACTATATTAGCGCTATTAAATAGTAAAGCAGGTGCGAAAGATGGATTACCAATATCCAATTGATTACACATGGACTACGGATGAAACTGTACAGGTTATCCAGTTTTTTCAGGCAGTTGAGGAAGCATATGAAACAGGAATAGGACGGGATGAATTTATGGCCGCATACCGGACATTCAAAAAGATTGTCCCAGGGAAATCTGATGAAAAGAAGCTATGCGGAGAATTCGAGGAGCTAAGCGGCTACTCCTCCTATAAAGCAGTGATGAGAGCAAAGGAACTCCCAGAAGGAGGAAAACTCCGCATTAAGTAAAATTGATACCCCCATGCCCGAAACGGTATGGGGGTTCATTATTTTCATTGAAAATTGTCGCCTGAAGGGTGAAAGGCATCTGGAACTTTCCCTTATTATGGCACAATTGTTTTTCATTATATTTTGCAGGTTTATGTCAATTTATATAGGGGTAATATTTGTCTAAATACACCATCAAAATGTTGCAGCAATTCGGATGGGCCCATCTTGACAACTTCATCGCGATCAAAGTGACAGCCGCACAGGATTTCCGCTTTTTTAACATCTTTAAGGCGTTGGAAGGACTCATTCAGTTCTTCTGCTGAAAGGCTGCCATGCATAATCGCTCCAGGCTTCATATGGTCTTCTGACCAGACAAAGTTGTTCGGGATTCCTGAAAGGATGTCACCCAGGTGTTTTTGAAAGTTTTCTCCGATTTGCGGTTTCTCCTGGCATTCATAGATAACCGCGAACCAAATGAAAAGGTGGGTTTCCCATAGGCCAATCTGAAAATGGGGCATCATTTTATACCCTCTTCGATTACCGGAGATGGCAACCCATGTATCATTCGGCGGATTCTTGGTCCTTCTGGCATGCTTTGCTACATGTGCAAACATATCCCGGCCTGCCATTTCGGAGAGAATCGGGGCATAATGTTCGCCGAGCCAGGTTAATTTTGGACGGACACGGGTAATTAAAGCTTCCATTCGAGCTTCCAGGCCGTCAATAGAAAACACATTAAAGTCATCTTGGGTGAAACCATTAAATTCCATATGGTCCTCCTGAATTACAGTGATGAAATTATTTTAGCATACAGAAGCCGACTGTTAAAAATAGTTGTCCTTATAAGAGGGATAGAATCACATTTTGTCGCAGATTCAAAGAGAGCTTCATACTATGATAATAAAAATTCGAAAATTCAGTTAATGGCCGGAAGGAGTGCTTACTAATGAAACAGTTGATTAATACGACAAGAAAAAAGGCTTTCGATAAAGAAAGGACAGCAGTTTTAAGGCTTGAAATGGATTATGAGCTTGCGACATTGTATGATGCAATGGCAGAAAACAATGAAGAGATGAAAAAACATTGCAAATTACGCCTGGAAAAGATCCGGCAGGAACTTCTCCGATTAAAGGCCCTTTAACAAGGGCAACGAGGAAGGTTATTAAATGGAGTTTGCATATAGAAACGCGCAAGTTTAAACGGACTCCCGGCAATGCTGGAGAGTTCGTTTATTATTTTTAAACTTCTGTGGGTACCCTAAAGGTTGATGGACGCTGCACATTTGTATAAGCTGAAATAACGGGCGGATAATTAAGAGGATGATTGTTTGGGGGGATAACTAAATGGATACTGAACACGTGTTTGAACAGGCAAAGAAGTGGATTCTTGAAGCGGGGGAACGCATTCGTTCTTCCTTTGATAAAACTCTTAATGTCCATACAAAATCGGATCCAAATGACTTGGTAACAGACATTGACAGGGACACGGAAAAATTCTTTATCGAAAAAATTAGAGGCGCTTTCCCAGAGGATAGGATTCTTGGTGAAGAAGGGTTCGGCGACACTCTCTCCGACCTCGAAGGAGTAGTATGGATTATCGACCCGATTGATGGCACAATGAATTTTATCCACCAGCAGAGGAACTTTGCGATATCAATCGGAATATATGAGAATGGCAAGGGAAAAATCGGTCTTGTTTATGATATTGTCCACAAGGAACTTTATCATGCACTGGAAGGGAAAGGCGCCTTTTTAAATGGCAGGAAATTGCCGAAACTTGAAAGGGCTAGCGTTAAAGAATCGATCGTAGCCATGAATGCTACATGGGTGATGGAAAATAATATGGTCGACCATAACATCCTCATCCCACTTATCCGTGAGGCAAGGGGGACTAGGTCCTATGGGTCAGCAGCAATCGAGCTCATCTATGTTGCGACAGGCAGGGTAAATGCATATATTTCACCAAGGCTGGCACCATGGGATTATGCCGGCGGGGCAATTATTGTGGAAGAGGCGGGCGGAAGTGTGACGAGCCTTAATGGGGATAAGCTGGATATGCTCAATAAATCTTCCGTTTTCGCTGCAAGTCCAGGCCTGCATGGAGAAATATTGGAACGGTACCTTAAAGCAGGAAAAATAAAGTGAGGCAGGGATCTAACTCCCTGTTTTGAGTTGGAAAAAGCAAACGATTTCTTTTAAAATTTGTAGATGATTGTCAGACAACAAAAGCACTAAAGGGCGCCGTGCCTGGCCCTTCAGTGCTTTTTTGCAGCTTTCCTCTTTTGTTTAAATCCTCCTCTAATCGCAAATACTAGAATGGCGATACTTAAAAGGACCCCATAAATGCTTTGTTCCCCGATTGCGATGCCAATACCTGAAATGCCCGCGGCAGTTAGAATGGCAAAAACGAGGATGACCCAATTGAATTCTTTCACCTATTCCCAATCCTTTCCAACTATTATTTGGATTTATAGCCATAAATAAAGGGAAAATATATACTTCAAGCCCTATTGTAACCAAAAAATTTATAGGTTTCTACTTGATTTGTGTTATAATGTTTCAGTTGTACCTGACATAATAAGGCTATAATAGGTTTTACCCCAAACAAGAGGCAGGAGGAACTACCTTGAATAAAAGAAATGATATACGGAATATAGCGATAATTGCCCACGTTGACCATGGGAAAACAACCCTCGTCGACCAGCTGCTTAAGCAATCGGGAATTTTTCGTTCGAATGAGCATATTGAGGAAAGGGCAATGGATTCCAACGATATAGAACGTGAACGGGGAATTACCATTCTTGCAAAAAACACTGCTATTCAATATAAGGATACAAAAATCAATATTCTGGATACCCCGGGACACGCAGACTTTGGCGGGGAAGTAGAGCGGATCATGAAAATGGTCGATGGCGTTCTCCTTGTTGTTGATGCATATGAAGGTACCATGCCTCAAACCCGATTTGTCTTGAAAAAAGCGCTCGAGCAAAATCTGACTCCTATCGTCGTTGTCAATAAAATTGATAGGGATTTCGCCCGTCCCGCTGAGGTAATTGATGAAGTGATAGATTTGTTTATCGAGCTTGATGCAAATGAAGATCAGCTTGAATTCCCGGTCATTTACGCTTCTGCGTTAAATGGTACTGCCAGCACAGATCCCGAGCGCCAAGATGAAAACATGCAGGTGCTTTATGAGTCAATCATTGAGCATATCCCGGCACCAGCTGATAACAGGGAAGAGCCTCTTCAGTTTCAGGTTGCCCTGCTGGATTATAATGACTATGTGGGAAGGATCGGTATTGGCCGAGTTTTCCGCGGGACGATGAAGGTCGGCCAGCAGGTTGCTTTAATGAAGCTAGACGGCAGTGTAAAGCAATTCCGTGTAACAAAATTGTTTGGTTTCTTTGGCCTTAAGCGCCAGGAAATCCAGGAAGCATATGCCGGAGATCTAGTCGCTGTATCAGGCATGGAAGATATCAATGTCGGTGAAACAGTTTGCCCCGTTGAACATCAGGAAGCTTTACCGGTGCTCCATATTGATGAGCCTACCCTCCAAATGACATTCGCTGTTAATAATAGCCCATTTGCGGGAAGGGAAGGAAAATATTTAACTTCGAGAAAAATTGAGGAACGCTTACACGCTCAGCTTCAGACGGATGTAAGTTTGAGGGTTGAAAACACTGATTCACCAGATGCTTGGATAGTATCAGGACGCGGTGAACTTCACCTGTCGATCCTAATTGAGAATATGCGCCGCGAAGGATATGAACTTCAAGTGTCAAAGCCTGAGGTTATTGTTAAAGAGATTGATGGCGTTCGCTGTGAGCCAGTTGAAAGAGTCCAGATCGATGTTCCGGAAGAATATACCGGAGCGGTCATGGAATCAATCGGGGCGCGAAAAGGTGAAATGTCCGATATGGTTAACAATGGTAATGGGCAAGTCCGCCTTATTTTCATGGTTCCCGCCCGTGGGTTAATTGGTTATACAACCGAATTCCTTACATTGACGCGTGGCTATGGTATCATCAACCATACATTCGACAGCTATCAGCCTATGCTTGCCGGACAAGTAGGAGGAAGGCGCCAGGGCGTGCTTGTCTCAATGGAGTCAGGGAAGGCTACAACCTATGGAATTATGCAGGTTGAAGACAGGGGCACCATTTTTGTTGAGCCGGGCACTGAAATTTATGAAGGCATGATTGTCGGTGAACATACGCGTGAAAATGACATTACGGTAAATATCACAAAGGTCAAACATGCCACGAACGTCCGATCGGCAAATAAGGATCAGACCTCAACAATTAAAAAGCCACGGATTATGACTTTGGAGGAATCACTTGAATATTTGAATGAAGACGAGTATTGTGAAGTTACACCGGAGTCAATCCGCCTACGGAAGAAAATTCTTGATAAAAATGAGCGGGAACGGATTGCCAAGAAGAAGAAATATGCAGAAATGAATTAGGAGTTAGGGGAGGAATGCAAGAAATGGAGGACAGGCTGTCCTTTTTTGCAGCTCTTTACAGGGTAGGGGATAACCCAGAAGTGGGGATGTGGATGCTGTATGTAACGATTGTTGCTTTATCTATCGTTGTGTACAAGCTGGGTTTCGCTAAAAAACTTCCTCCTGTAAAATCCGCCGTTATTTACATTTTTCTCGCGCTTGGAAGTACGATTCTCACCTTCCTGGGGGTCATGCTGCCAATAACCGAGGGGCTTGTTGTCGCTGCAATCATCTTAATCATTTACAAAATCCGCCTGAATCAGGAACGGAAACAAAAAACAGAAGCTTAATGTAGGGAGAGTCTGCTGATGAATTCCTTGCAGGATACGATTTACAATTGGCTAACCATCAAAGTAGTTTGTGATGCCCGGCCTGATGATTCTGCTGCTTTTGAAACAAAAGAGCTTTTTGAAGAGATGATGGTTGAAAACTATGGTGTCACCGTTTCGGACTTACTCATTGAAACCGATGAAGACATGTATTATGTCCACTACGAGCGTGATGGGGAAAAAAAGAAAACACGTTTTCCAAGGGAACTGATTGAGGTTATGCTGAATCAGATTAATATGGAACCGGATAAATTCTGTAACTATCCTGAAGAAACAGATAGCTAAACCGCAAAACCCCCTGAACAGGACGTTCAGGGGGTTTTTCTGTCAAAAATCATCATTGTCTTTTTTGGTCCGGTACAGGCGGAAATTTCCGCTTGCTATCCGATCATTTGTCCTGGCGGCAATTCTGTCATGGCAAGGAGCGCACATATACGTATGGATTGGCCGGTTACGCAGCCTTTTTGCCTCTGGGGACTCATCAGGGATTGTTTCAATCGTATCACATAAAACGCATTTTACTCTCAAGCAGGGGCCACCTCGAATCTGTTTGCTTTCACCTTGGCTAATTTGCTGGCATACTAATAGTATAACATGGGAAATTACATGTACATAGCCTGGCGGTCATGCAAGTTGATGAATGAATTTGTAAATAGTAAGATTGTTGGAGCCGGGCATTTAACAGAAGAGAAGTGAAAGGAGCAATTAACAATGGCCAACCAAGTAGAGCCAAAACTAATTAAACCGTTATTTGATGAATTGCAGAAGGAGCGGTTTGCCACCCTCGCAACAATCGACCACGAAACCGGAGGTCCGAATATCAGCGCCATTTCCTGGCTGTTTGCAAAAGATGAAACCACCATTTATTTCGCGGTGGATAATCGATCACGGATCGTCCAGAACATTAAGAACAAAAGCGATGTGGCCATAAATATCATTGCCAATGAAACTACATACGCGATCAACGGCAATGCGGCTATCAAGCAGGAAAAGTTGGAAGGGGTTCCGTTAAAATTAGCCCTTATTGAAGTGAAAATCAATGAAGTAAGGGATGTCATGTTCTACGGCTCAAAAATTACCCAGGAACCACAGTACGATAAGACGTATGATAAAGTCGCCGCCACACGGCTTGACAATCAAGTTATGGATGCTTTCAGGAATGCATGAATGCATCTACAGCAAAATTAATAGGCCTGGCAAATTTTTTGCCAGGCTTTTTCTTGTAAAATCCTCCGGTCTACACATTCAATCCTTACAGGGGCAAAAAACTGCTTTTCTGGACGTGAAAATCACGTCCGGGGCATCACTTTCATCAATTTACCGTTAACGAAATCTTTACTTTCTCCAATGTGACTCTTCTTCCTGCCTGTTTTCCAATTTTCCCTTATCTTCTTTACGCATTTGTTCCTTGGATTCTTTAACAGGCCTGCCGCGTTCAGGCTCAACGCTTTTGCCTGGTACTTCGGGAACAATCCTTGCGGCCAAATCGGCTAGTTCATATAAAATCCCCTGGACGGGCCTGCCGTCTTCAATGTCCGCTGATATTTCCCTTAAACGGGCATTCAAATCCGGGTCAGCAATGACCATCGCCCTCGCGCCGTAAGGGTCATCCTTCAGTGCCTCTGCAACCGAGTATTTGATCGTGCCTGCTTCGGAACGTTCCACTTTGGAATCAATGTCAATTCCTACAATTGCATATTTTCCAAGGACGACTGCATTTGCTCCGTTTACCTTCGGGACAGAAGAAGCGATTTGCTCCAGATGGCTGGCGGCCCTTTGTCCAGCCTTCCTGTCCGCATTTGGGGCGGCGCTGTTTTTTACCTGTACCAAATGCCTTGAATTTTTTCCCGTATCCGGCCGCTCATTAGCCCCGCAACCGGAAATGACTAGCAGGATGCCAACTATGATTAACAATTTGCCCATGGCATAACCACCTATTCTTATAGAATGCCGGAAGCACCCGTTCCGGTAAATTGAAACGGATCACACGATTATTGTCCGGAATATCGTCTATCTTTATTCCCGGAATCATATATTTTACAAAAAGTTCGAGAGAGGCCAGATAAGCGGGAGGCATTCAATTGAATAAAATCTATGTATTGGATACAAATGTTTTGCTGCAGGACCCGTATTCGATTTTTTCGTTTGAAGACAATGATGTTGTCATCCCTGCTGTTGTATTGGAGGAAGTGGATTCTAAAAAGAGGTATATGGATGAAATCGGAAGGAATGCCCGCCAGGTATCAAGGCTGATTGACGGATTCAGGGCGTACGGCAAGCTTCATGAAAGAATCCAGCTGGAAAACGGGGGGAATTTGAGGATAGAAATTAACCATCGTTCGTTCCATGAACTTCAGGAAATTTTCACAGAAAAAACAAATGACAACAGAATCCTTGCGGTAGCAAAGAACTTATTTTTGGAAGAACAGGCGAAGGAAAACGGGAAGCTCGTCATCCTTGTTAGTAAGGACGCCCTGGTCAGGGTAAAGGCGGATGCGATCGGCCTTTACGCCGAAGACTTCCTACAGGACAGGGTTGTCGAAGCGGACCACTTGTATGACGGGTTCCTTGAAATCCACTTACCGGTTGATACGCTTAACAAATTTTATGCAACTGGGGAATTGCATGTTTCGGAACTCGCGAACCACCCTTTTTATCCAAATCAATTCCTGATTATGAAAGATGCACTTGGAAGTTCAGCCTCCGCCTTGGGGCTTATCGATAGCTCGGGAAAAAAGGCAAGGAAGCTCGTCGCGAAACAGGACCATGTTTGGGGTATCCATGCGAGGAATGTCCAGCAAACGATGGCGATTGAATTGCTGCTGAGGGGGGATATCCAACTAGTGACTTTATCCGGGAAGGCGGGAACCGGGAAAACGCTGCTCGCGTTGGCCGCTGGACTAATGCAAATTGAGGACTTGAAGCAATACAAAAAGCTGCTTGTGGCCCGCCCGATCGTTCCTGTCGGAAAGGATCTTGGTTTCCTGCCAGGGGAAAAACAGGAAAAGCTCAGGCCGTGGATGCAGCCGATATTTGATAATCTGGAGTTTTTATTTAATACAAAAAAACCTGGGGAACTGGATGCGATATTGGCCGGCCTTGGCTCGATTGAAGTGGAAGGGCTGACCTATATAAGGGGAAGGAGCCTTCCTGACCAGTATATTATCATTGATGAAGCTCAAAACCTGACAAAACACGAGGTGAAGACCATTTTGACAAGGGTGGGAGAGGGCAGCAAGATTGTCCTGATGGGCGACCCTGAACAAATAGACCATCCATACTTGGATGCATACAATAATGGGCTAACGTATGTCGTTGAAAAATTCAAAGACCAGCCGATTGCTGGCCATGTAAAGCTGCTGAAGGGGGAAAGGTCTGGGCTGGCACGGCTTGCTGCGGATTTATTATGAAGAAGGAAAAACAGCCCGCGGGCTGTTTTTTCATTGCGGAAAGGTTCCTCTTTGAATTCATTAGTTAATGAATAATTCCGTTACATTCCTAATGGGATTGTCCCTGTTTGATCCATCCTTTAGGTAAAGATGGATCGGGCCATCTTCGCGAAGCGGCTTGCCTTTATATGAAAATGCGGCGATCAAGTTGTTAGCTTCGGAAAGGGGGAAGGAATATTCCTTGCCGCCAGCCTTTACGATAAGGGTACTTGCATCTGCATCCGGCTCCGCATTTTTTAGGAAAGGTTCAATCGGCATACCGAATGAGCCTTCGAGAATTTTTTGTTTTTCATATGTTTTCTTTCCTGGTGCTGCTGGAGGTTGTGCCCCTTCAGTGATTTCTTTGTCCCACTGCTGCGACGCTGACTTTGTATATGCCTCCAGTTCGCTGCCGGATTCTTGCGCATGTTCAAAAATCGTTTCGAGATCCACACGGCGTTCGTCAAAAATCCAGACGCCCGGGTCGATGGTAATCGGAAATTTGACCTTTCCGGTTACTTGAATAATTCCATCCATAACCATTCCTCCAATTTCTTGCTCCATTATGAGTATACCCTGTAAGTTGTTTAATGTCATTTATCCGGGCGAGAAGGATTAACCAACCGTTTGGCTTAATAATTCTTGCAATTTCAGGACAGGACCTGTAAAATTTAAAGATAGTGTAGTAATCGCTCGGAAACGGGGGGATCGATGTTGGCGTCCGAAATGATCATCAATCATCAGGAAAAAGCATATGCCCTTTTACAGGCTGACGCTGAAAAAATATTGAAGCTCATCAAGGTACAAATGGATAACTTGACGATGCCCCAATGCCCTCTTTATGAAGAGGTATTGGACACGCAGATGTTTGGCTTATCCAGGGAAATAGATTTCGCCTCAAGGCTGGGGCTGATAGATGAAAAGGACGGCAAAGCCATCCTTGAAAAACTGGAGAGGGAGTTGTCCGCCCTTCACGAAGCCTCAATGAAAAAATAATTTTCAAACCCAAACACCGCCGTGTTTGGGTTTTATTATTTTTTGCATACCGTATTTCAAATATATTTCAAATCAGTAAAATAGCATTTTATACAACTAAAACACATCATTTTCATTTATAATAGATACATCCATTATGGAATTGGGGAAATGCGATGCTGAAAAAAATACTTAAATCATATGATTATTCGTTGATAGCGGTCATAGCAATGTTATCAATTTTTGGCCTGGTAATGGTTTATAGCGCAAGCATGGCATTCGCAGTCCAAAGATATGGCGTGGCCCCTGACCATTTTTTTCAAAAACAAAGGATTTTTTTACTGGGGGGAGCAGTAATTTTTTCACTATTTGCTTTCTTTCCCTATAAAATCATGAAAAGCACCAGGTTTCTCGTTCCTATGGTCCTCCTTTCGCTTGCGGGCCTCGGAGGTATCCTTGTGTTTGGGAAAGTGGCCGGAAATGCCCAGAGCTGGTATGAAGTTGGCGGGATAAGTATCCAGCCATCTGAATTTGCAAAACTAGGGGTCATCATTTATTTGTCTGCTGTCTATGCGAAGAAACAAAGCTATATCAATGAGTTTAACAAAGGCGTCGTACCGCCGCTCATGTATCTAGTGGCCATAAGTGTACTAATCATGCTCCAGCCAGACTACGGTACTGCGGGTATTATTATGCTGATTGCAATTTTCATCATTCTTTCTTCGGGAATGAATTGGAAAAATATATTAAAGCTTATCGGGATCGGGACAGTCCTTCTTACTATTTTTGCAATTGGCTTTCATGACCACATATTTTCTCCCGAGCGGCTGGAGCGCTTTACAGTCCTCGAAGACCCGTTTAGGGACGAGCAGGATGAAGGCTTTCATCTGACGAATTCACTCCTTGCAATTGGGTCTGGAGGAATCACGGGCCTTGGGCTGGGAAAGGGAGTACAGAAGCTGGGATACCTGCCTGAGTCCCATACCGATTTCATCATTGCTGTTATCGCGGAGGAACTTGGTATTTTAGGAGTCGCGTTTGTTCTCGTTTGCCTCGCATTCATTGTGTTGAAAGGAATTCGTATCGGGATGAAGTGCAAGGATCCGTTTGGAAGTCTCCTGGCCCTGGGGATTTCTAGCATGATTGGCATCCAGTCAGTTATTAACCTTGCGGGTGTTTCGGGAATGATTCCTTTGACAGGGGTACCGCTCCCATTCGTCAGTTATGGGGGGTCATCCATTATCCAATTGGCGATTGCGTCCGGGATTCTCGTCAATGTTTCGATGTTTGCCAATTATGAAAGTAAATTTAAAACGAAGAAGGCGCAAACCCCACCCGCGCCTGCGGTTCGTGAACCAATCAGTGTAAGGAGATAGACGGGCGACTGTCTTGTTAAAAACCTTTTAAAAACTGAAATCTAACAAAAAAGATGCCTCGCTGAGTGAGGCATCTTTTTTCTGTGTTATTTCAGTTTACTCCGATAAACAAGGAGGATAAAATAGCTGAACATCCCAAAGAGGCACGTGATGAAAAACGCATGGGAAAGTGCGATGTAAAGGTTCAATCGTGTAAAAATGGCAAGGGCTCCGGACATTACCTGTAAGGACACAAGTATGAGGCAAATTATCCATCCCCAATAGATCACCTTCTGATCCCGGTAATTCCGCGCAGCAAGCCATGCGATATACGCCACCCAAATAAAAATAATCCCAGCAGCCGTCCGGTGGCCCATTTGTACCCATTCATAAATATTATCCGGCAAGGTAAAACCGCTGCTGTTGCACAAAGGCCATTCTGGGCAAACGAGGCTTGCGTTTATGTGCCTGACGAGTGCCCCGGTGTAAATGACAATGTAGCTATAGACTGTCACCCAAATAATATGGAACCGCATCCTCTTGTCAATAACAAGATTTTCGGCATCGAATTTCTTATCCACTTCAAAAATAAGCAGGGTCAAAAGAAAGACTGATGCGAAAGAAATTAGAGAAATGCCAAAGTGTAGCGCGAGTACAAAATCGGATTGCCCCCAAACAACCGCCGCCGCTCCAACCAAAGCTTGAATCACAAGAAAAGCGAAAGAAAGGAGTGCAAGGAATTTTGTTTCCCTTATATGGCCGATCGCTCGCCATGCCCAAATTGATAAGCCCAATACCATCAAGCCGACTACTCCAGACACGAGGCGATGGGAGAGTTCGATGATTAATTCCGGTGTTATATCACCTGGCATAAACTCGCCATTGCACAATGGCCACGATCTTCCGCAACCCATTCCTGAATCTGTTTTTGTTACGAGCGCGCCTCCAAGTAAAATAAATATCATACCAATTGTTGTTGCAACTGCAAACCACTTCAATGAGCGTCGCAAAAGATCACCTTCTTTAAAGTTCAATAATTTGTCATAAAAACCAGTTGTCAGTATAATAAATGGGAGTTGGCGGAGAGGCCCTCATACATAATAGCCAAGAAAGGGAGAAAAGAACAGAGTTATGCATGATTTTCCGCCTCATTAATGAGGCGTACAAAACCGATAGTCGATTCCTGGCAATGGCAAGACGCATATTTCTACAGCTTCATTCCCTAAAGAAAAAATGCGTGAATTTTCTTTCAATAATATCGGTTAGTTCTTTTATTATAGTAAAATAAGAAAATACCACGAAATAATCGGGTTTACAAGCACCATTCAAGATGCCAGGCAACATTATTCATTTTTTCGTTAAAATAGGGAAGGAATAGCCGTCTTTTTCATTTTAACTTATTTAAGTTGATGCCGAAACAAAAAATGTTCAATGGCAATCATACTTTGTCATAAATTTGTTAAATTAAATTCAAAAAAAGTTCACAAAAAAGGTATGAAGTGTGATTTAATATACAGAGAAAGCAATTACCTTTTTCTTATATAATTAACACTATTTAAATAGTGAAAATATAACAGCAAAATAGATAGAGAGAATCAAGACCGATTACCCCCTTTGGCAGGATGGCCTTTTAAAGGAAATGCCTGACTAAGGGAAGATAGGGAGGAATCAGGATGTCCAATCCGAAGGCATACAGCGAAGCATCGGTAAATGAAGGACTTGGAACAATCGGCCTCGAAAAGACGACGGCCTGGAAAGACTTTTTGGCTCTTATCAAGATTGGCATAGTTAATTCGAATTTAATTACAGCGTTTACAGGCATCTGGCTGGCCCTTCAATTTTCCGGAATGCGTTTCCTTGACAACCTTGAAATCGTATTTTTCACGCTAGCGGGATCTGCGCTCATTATCGCGGGGTCTTGCAGCATAAATAATTTTTACGACAGAGACATCGACCCATACATGGAACGGACAAAGAGCCGTCCAACCGTAAATGGCAAGGTACAGCCTGCACTTGCGTTATGGCTCGGTCTTGCGCTTGTCCTAATAGGCACTTTATTTTTATTCCTGACAACCACGACAGCGGCAGTGATTGGCATCATTGGCGTTTTCAGCTATGTGGTCCTTTATACAATGTGGTCCAAACGGCTTTATGTATCAAATACAATCGTTGGAAGCATTTCAGGCGCTGTCCCGCCACTAATTGGATGGGCTGCGGTTGATCCGGGCCTCAATCCAATGGCATGGGCGTTGTTCGCTTTAATGTTCGCGTGGCAACCACCCCATTTTTACGCGCTTGCAATGCGGCGAGTCGAAGAATACAGGGCCGCTGGCATTCCGATGCTTCCTGTTGTAAAGGGTTTTCAGGTAACAAAGCATCATATTGTGTTTTGGGTTGCCATGCTGCTCCCAATCCCATTTTTCCTTGATTCACTTGGGATCCCATTCCTGGTCCTTGCTACTTTGCTAAACATTGGGTGGCTTGCATTGGGGATTTATGGATATAGGATTAAAGATGATATCAAATGGGCGAAATTGATGTTTGTCTATTCGCTTCAGTACATGACGATTATGTTCGTGGCGATGGTCATTTTCTCAGTCATCTAGTTTCACCCACAGGGGCTTCCTGCCCGGCAGGAAGGCGGATCCGCCAACACATTAAGACTTTAAATGAAAGAGGGGTTAGATTAGGCTATGAAAAGGCTTGCAAAATGGCGCCTGTTCCCGTTGTTCACGGCTTTGGCGCTCATTCTCTCCGGCTGCGGGGAACCATATCTATCAGCGCTTCGACCTGCTGGCGAGGTTGCTGAAAGGCAACTTTGGCTAATGAAACTAAGCACCTGGATTATGGTTTTGGTTATCCTGGTAGTAACGGTCATCTTCCTTATTGTTTTGTTTAAATACCGCAGAAAGCATGACAAGGAAATTCCAAAACAGGTTGAAGGAAACCACGCGCTGGAAATCATTTGGACAGTTATTCCTATTATTTTGCTATTGATCCTTGCAGTACCAACTGTTGCCGATACTTTCCATCTCGCGGATGTAAAGGAAATGGATAAGAAAAACAAGGATGGCACAAGGGATGCGCTTGTCGTCAATGTACGTGCCAGCCTGTATTGGTGGGAGTTCGAATACCCGGATCAAAAGATTGTGACGAGCCAGGAACTGGTCGTTCCTACCGATGAAAGAGTATATTTCAATCTTAAAGGATCCGATGTAAAACATTCATTTTGGATTCCTGCTGCAGGCGGGAAGATGGACACAAATACGGATACTGTGAATAAGATGTGGCTCGTGTTTGACAGCAAGAAAGCGGAAGAAGCAGGGGATTTATTCTATGGGAAATGTGCCGAGCTGTGCGGGCCATCACACGCCCTGATGGATTTCAAGGTGAGGGCAGTACCGCGCGATGAATTTGATAAGTGGGTGGCTTCCATGCAGGACGTTACGGAACCTGCCAAGCCAGAAACCGCTGATGCGCAGGCTGGACAGGAAATCTTCAATCAGAGCTGCATTGGCTGTCACGCAGTAACACCTGCCAATACGACTCCTGAAGCCGCAAGGCAAGGTCCAAATCTGACTGACTTTGGCGATCGTACACGCATTGCGGGCATTTTGGAACATAATGAAGAAAATTTGAAAGATTGGATTAAAGATCCTGATAAATACAAGCCAGGAAACCTTATGACCGGGGCTTACGGAGAACTTAGCGATGAGCAGCTTGACCAGCTCGCAGCTTATTTGATGGGGTTGAAAGTCCAAGATTAACGGGGGATTTGTTGAAAGGGAGGTAAAACTGTGAGTACCTACGCTCAAAAAAGGGGATTCGGCGCAGTTTTATGGGACTATTTAACGACTGTCGACCATAAAAAAATTGCGATCCTATACTTAATCGCAGGCGGATTTTTCTTTATCGTCGGCGGCCTGGAAGCGATGTTCATGCGCATCCAGCTGATGCGCCCCGATAATGATTTCGTATCTGCGGGCACGTTTAACGAATTACTTACAATGCATGGGACGACGATGATTTTCCTTGCAGCCATGCCGCTGCTATTCGCATTTATGAACGCCGTTGTGCCCCTGCAAATCGGCGCGCGCGACGTTGCGTTCCCATTTGTAAACGCACTTGGCTTCTGGCTGTTTTTCTTTGGGGGGCTTTTCCTGAACCTTTCATGGTTTTTCGGCACCGCACCTGATGCAGGTTGGACGTCTTACGCCTCGCTAGCGACACATAGTGAGGGACATGGTGTCGATTTCTATATTCTGGGCTTGCAAATTTCCGGATTTGGTACGCTGATGGCGGGGATCAACTTTCTTGTAACCATCATTAATATGCGTGCGCCAGGCATGACTTATATGAGGCTGCCGTTGTTTACATGGACTACTTTTGTAGCTTCGGCACTTATTCTGTTTGCTTTCCCGCCGCTAACTGTTGGCCTTACGTTATTAATGTTCGACCGGATGTTTGGAGCAAACTTCTTCAACGTTGCAAATGGCGGAAACACTGTAATTTATGAACACTTATTCTGGATTTTCGGTCACCCTGAAGTATACATTCTGATACTTCCGGCGTTCGGTATTTTCTCTGAAATTTTCAGTATTTTCTCACGAAAGCGCTTGTTCGGTTATTCTTCAATGGTTTTTGCAACCGTTTTAATCGGTTTCCTTGGATTCATGGTTTGGGCTCACCATATGTTTACAACTGGTCTCGGCCCTGTGGCGAACGCTATTTTTGCCGTTGCAACGATGGCAATTGCGGTACCGACAGGAATCAAAATCTTCAACTGGCTGTTTACGATGTGGGGAGGAAGTATTAAGTTTACGACCCCAATGTACTGGGCTGTCGCATTCATTCCTTCATTCGTCATGGGGGGCGTAACTGGTATCATGCTAGCATCCGCTCCACAGGATTATCAATACCATGATACTTATTTCGTTGTTGCGCACTTCCACTATGTAATCGTCGGTGGCGTTGTATTCGCCCTTATTGCCGGAACACATCTATGGTGGCCGAAGATGTTTGGGACGATGCTCAACGAAGTTATGGGTAAAATTACATTCTGGCTATTCTTTATCGGCTTCCATCTGACATTCTTTATCCAGCATTTCCTTGGCCTGATGGGAATGCCGCGCCGAATTTTCACTTTCCTGCCTAACCAAGGGCTTGATACCGGGAACATGGTTAGTTCAATAGGCGCATTTTTAATGGCCGCAGGAGTAATTGTGATGCTATACAATATTGTTGTTACACAAATTAAGAATGAGCGTGTTGGAAATGATCCTTGGGAGGACGGCCGGACCCTTGAATGGTCAATTTCGTCACCAGCTCCATTCTATAACTTTAAGCAGCTTCCGCTAGTCCGCGGACTAGATGCATTATGGCTTGAAAAAATGGAAGGGAAAAAAGGCATGATGCCTGCCGAACCGCTTGGCGACATCCACATGCCGAATTCTTCCTTCGTCCCAGTTGTCATCTCGTTTGGTTTCTTCGTTGCCGCTTTTGGCGCGATGTATAATCCGGACGGGCATGTGTGGGCGGTCCCGGTAATAATCATTGGGCTCCTTATTTCCTTTGGGGCAATGATTTTCCGTTCCGTCAAGGACGACCATGGATTCCACATCCATAAAGAAGACCTAATTGATAAAGACGACAAGGGGGTTGAGGCATAATGCAAACTGAAGAAAAATTGACGTTTGAAACTTGGCCCGCCCTCCCTGAAAAAGCAACGCTTGAAGGAAAAAACAAGTTTCTTGGTTTTTGGCTATTCCTTGGCGGGGAAACGGTATTGTTCGCTTCCCTGTTTGCGACTTATCTTGCTTTAAAGGACAGGGTGCCCGACGATACCCATCATTTGGCGAAGGATATTTTCGACCTGCCGCTAACGTTTGTCGCGACTATGCTCCTGTTGACAAGTTCGCTGACAAGTGTGTATGCGATGCACCATATGAAAAACTTTGCTCACAACAAGATGATGCTCTGGCTTGGCATTACTGTCGCTCTTGGCCTCGGCTTTCTTTGCCTTGAGATTTATGAATTCAACCATTATGTCCATGAATATGACCACAAGTTCACAAGTTCGGCTTTTGGATCAGCATTTTATACGCTGGTTGGATTCCACGGCGCGCACGTTGTCTTCGGCCTGGTATGGATCATAACGTTGATGATCCGCAACGCGAAGCGCGGCTTAAACCTTTATAATGCACCTAAGTTTTATTTGGCAAGCCTGTACTGGCACTTTATCGACGTTGTATGGGTATTCATTTTTACAGTAGTTTATTTAATGGGAATGGTGGGATAAACTGATGGCGAATCAAAATTTGAACTCAGGGAACCCAAGAATCGACCTTGCTTACAGGAAGCGGAAAAGCAAGGAGGAGATGCGCCACCAGATCATCTCCTTCTCGTTGATGCTCTTTTTGACATTCATCTCTTTCGCTGCAGTAGGCATGGGAAGCTTTTCAAGCTGGTTTACTGTTCCCGTGATTTTGCTCCTGGCTGCTGTCCAGGTAATTTTCCAGTTGTATTATTTCATGCATATGAGCCATAAAGGACATGAAGCACCTACGTTATTTCTGTTTACCGGCCTATTGGTCGGCCTTATAACAATCCTTGCCCTAATGACAATCGTTTGGTGGTAAGAAAAGCGAAAGCGCCCGTTTAGCGCTGTATGGACTGGAGGGCCCCGATGTTGACTTATCGTAGCGAGGGGACCGACGTACACTAGGCGCTGGGCGCTATAGCTAGACAAAGAAAAGCGAACGCGCCCGTTTAGCGGTGTATGGACTGGCGGGCCCCGTTGTTGACTTATCGTAGCGAGGGGACCGAAGTACACTAGGCGCTGGGCGCTATAGCTAGACAAAGAAAAGCGAAAGCGCCCGTTAAGCGCCGTAGCTGGCCAAACTTTATGTATCCTCATTGGTAAAAAAAAGAAAATCGGCTTTATGCCGATTTTCTTTTTATGGATTAGCTCTGTCAATGGAGTTGCTTCCTTTGCTATCCGCTTTTCCACTAGCTATAATTGGAGTGGAAGAAATTTTATAGAGGTGATGATACGGTGCTTACTCTAGACATATTTGGTTTTCAAGCGCTTTGGAGCCCGTACTTTTTTATATCGGTTGCTGTTTTGACGGCTGGATACTTTTTGGTGACAGTAAAGTTCAGGGAGCGTTTCTCAGGCAGTGAGCCGTTAACCAAACGCCAGGCCTCCTACTTCGTCACAGCTGTGATTTTGATTTATGTGATAAAAGGCTCACCCCTGGATTTGTTGGGCCATATAACTTTTTGGGCGCATATGATTCAGATGGCATCTCTGTTCCTGATTGTCCCGCCGCTTATTATTATGGGAATTCCTCCGTGGCTGTGGAGGTTTGCCTTGGGGAAGGCGGTTTTCAATAAAATCTTTGTATTTTTGACGAAGCCGCTTATTGCTTTAATAGTATTTAACGGAATGTTTTCGATTTACCATGTCCCATTTGTATTTGATGCCGTAAAGCAGTCGATGTTACTGCATGCTAGTTATACAGGTACTTTGTTCTTTCTTGCCATCAGCATGTGGTGGCCGCTCGTAAATGAACTGCCGGAGCATCAAACATTAAGCGGCCTTAAGAAAATTGCTTACATCTTCGGTGACGGAATCTTACTTACGCCTGCTTGCGCCCTGATTATCTTTACGAACAGCCCGTTATATGCTACTTTTTCCGATCCGGCCCTTTGGGCGAAATCTTTGGAGCTATGTGTCTCTCCAACTCTGCTTGCAGGCCTTGACCTTACGGGACCTCAAATGTTCAGTTCCATGACACTTGTAGAAGACCAAAGGCTGGGCGGCGTTATAATGAAGATTATTCAGGAAGTTGTTTATGCTATTTTCCTTGCAAAAGTATTTTTTGAATGGTACAAGAAGGAGCATTCCGGGATTGATCCAGCACCCGAACCGATTCCTGCCGAGTAAAAGTCCCCTCTATGGGGGCTTTTCTATCGATGGGAATAATACTGGTTTGAAAAACGGCTTCAACTGGTTTAAAATTATAGTAGAATATATGATTGTGAGGATTAAAACATGGATCACACCCTCCCGATTTTGCCAACCATCAGTACCTCTTTTATCGTTATTAGTGCTATCCTTGTTGCAATAGGGTGGTACCAGATTTCAAAAAGGAAGGTGGAGGCCCATAAGCGGACAATGTTGTTTGCGGGGGCAGCAGCTTTAACGTTTTTCATTATTTATGCATCTAGGACAATATTCATTGGAAACACTTCATTTGGAGGACCTGACAACCTCAAAACATTGTATACGGTTTTCCTTGTATTCCATATTATTTTGTCTACAATAGGCGGCATAATGGGGCTTATAAACATATACACCGGCCTAAAGGACAAGCTTGGCATTCACCGGAAACTCGGCCCGGTGACCAGTATCGTCTGGTTTGCGACCGCTATAACAGGGGTTACAGTTTACCTGCTTCTCTATGTGATTTACACAGGCGGGGAAACGACATCAGTCATCAAGGCAATATTAGGTTCATAAAGTGGTTGGACAAAAATAACAGGCGGCTTAAGGGCTGCCTGTTTTTTTATTGTCTAAGAAATTTTAAATTGGAACCTCGTGGATAACTCGAAATAAATTATTTTAATCCAGCTCCAGCGCCTAGCCCCTCGAGGTCATAAGCCGGTTCCCTCCGGAGGGCAGGCCCGTCCTGCGGGCCCCGTCTTATGCTTGTCGGGGCTGACCAGGCGCTTGCGCATTTTGTTCTGTTAAATTTTAAAATTGAATTTTACAATCCCGGCTTCTCGGGCAGAGCTAAGAGCTACGACGAGTATGGGTCCTAGGACAATCCCGGTAAGGCCAATAATTTTGAACCCAAGGTACATCGCGGCCAGTGTCAGCAAAGGGGAAAGGCGGAAATGGGTACCGAGCATTTTGGGCTCAAGGTAATTCCTTGTGGTAATCAATACGGCTGCGAGCACCGACAATTGAATGGCTAACAATTCATGGCCCGTTAAGGCGGCAAATAGCGCCCATGGCCCAAGAACGATAATCGAGCCAATTATTGGGATAAAATCGAATATCCAAATAATAAACGCAGCAAAAACAGCCGCTTCCGGGATAATCAAATAAAGCCCAAGCAAGGAAATCGCGAATATCAGCACACTAACCAGCAGCTGGGCTTTCAAAAAACCGAGCATAATATAGGATAGCCTTGAAAACATAATATTGACTTTTTCCGCTGTCCGCTCCGACAAATGTTTTTGGAGGCCGTTCCTTAGTCTTGGGATATCCATCATAAACAAAAACAAAGC
The DNA here is from genome assembly GCF_032667185.1 of Neobacillus sp. YIM B06451. Taxonomy (NCBI): domain Bacteria; kingdom Bacillati; phylum Bacillota; class Bacilli; order Caryophanales; family Bacillaceae; genus Neobacillus; species Neobacillus sp. YIM B06451. The sequence goes on from NZ_JAVFKJ010000001.1 coordinate 273,894, forward strand.
CACCAAATAAACTAGGAAGGATATGAGGAGGTTTGGGACGTTTGTTAGCAGCGCCCTCATATTCCCGATATTTACATATGCCAGAAGGGTATTTTTAATGGTCACGATAAATTTATCGAGCTGGCCGGTAATTTGTAGGACGATGGCTTCCGGCAAATCCTTTGCTGCCCGGGCAATTGCATTCTTCGCCTCGACCCAATGTGCCGACAGCCTATTGACATAGTCGGGCATATGGTTGACAGCGATGACCGCTTCGGTAATCGCTTTGGTCGCAACGTAGTAACCAGCGGAAGCAACGATGAGGACAAAGAGCGTAAATACAACAAGCACGGATGTGTTCCGTTTCAGCCCGAGCCTCGTGGTGGCAAGCCGGACACCTTGCTCAAGAAGAATGGCTGTAATCAGCGCCATAATCAGCGGGATTGAAACTGGCAAGATGAAATATAGGACAATGGCAGCGGCGGCAATTCCGCAAACCCAGGCGATTCTCTTTTTGGTAAAAAAAGCAGTCAATGGTTTATACCTTCCTTATACAAATAAATACCTTGTACTTTCATTATAGCGTTAAAAATGAAAAACGAACAATACCGTCTTTCTTTAAGATTCGGGAAATAAAAAAAGCGCAATCACTGATGCGCTTTTTTCGTCTAAAATATCATTCTTATAGTTTGTTTGCTACTCCGCAAATGCTTCAATTTCTTCTTTTAGCCGATCAAGCAAATTCTTACACTGATTGACAAGGGAAGCGGGGAATTGTTCGCCTTCACCGTATTCAACCCCATGCGGGTAATAATGTTTGCCAAGAAGTGGAGGAAGCAGCTGAATGATTGCCCTTCTCGAATCGATATCCCCTTCAACCGCATAACCACGCAGCCTAAGATAGAAAGTTCCATCCTTCAATTCGAATTTTTTATCAAAGGTAACACGTTCATAATCCCACTGGCCTTCACGGACGAGGCCATGGCTAAGCATTACCTCATCAAGCCTTCCTAGATCAGCCTTAAGTTTTTCAATACCCGTATTTTCAAACTTCATTTTTGTTATCCCCCTTTGAAAACTTGCCTGTAACAAGATTATCCGGCAATTTGCTCAATTTTTATAATAGTGGAAATGCCGTCATTATGCAATGAATTCAACTGGAAGATCCATCCGTTGTGGAATAATGAGGCGCGCCTGGGTGAAAGATAAAAACGTATTCATATAACCAAATCATTTTTTTTCGGGAGGAATCAGTGATGGAAAAAGTCGGCGATATCATGACGGAAAATGTAGAAACCTGTTCATTACTCGATAATATGTATGAAGTTGCTGTTAAAATGAAGGATTTAAACGTCGGGGCGATTCCTGTTGTGGATGACGGCAAGCTTGTTGGAATCATCACCGATAGGGATATTGTTGTAAGGGGTACGGCGGAAAAGCATCCCGGTTCCACAAGGGTGGAGGATATCATGACGGAAAAACTGTATACAATTTCACCTGATACAACCACTGAGGAGGCGGCAAGGCTGATGGCCAGGCATCAAATTCGGCGCTTGCCGGTGGTTGAGGGAAATAAATTGATTGGCATCGTTTCGCTCGGTGATTTCGCAGTCAGGGAATTAAGTGATGATCAGGCAAAAGGCGCCCTTTCGGAAATATCCGAATCAAACTATAACGGAGTCCAGCATTAGGAAAAAAGGCGTGAAAATCGCCTTTTTTCATTTTGAATGGTGTCCGGAGTGCCCAGTTGAGTAAAAACAAACCCATTGCGCAAATTTTGTTAAGAATTTGTTATAATTTTAAAGGCGGCTATTACCTTGGCCGCCACTGATGTTATAATTGATTTTGCCTATACATATATAGCTTTGTAGACAATCGGGGAAGGGGGGACGGTCCTGAAGACTCTTTTACGGATCCTTATACTATCGACTGTCTTTCTGACAATTGGATTTTATGTGAGCCAAAATAATTCAGATTATGATTCACTCATTAGGGAAGAGCCAGTGCCAGCACCGGAGGAACCAACCCAACCTGATCAGAGGGGGACAACGGGATACGAAATTCCCGAGCGGCCAGATGAAGGATTGTCTACATTGATCGGAAAGAATGTGGCCGAAGTGCAAAAAGCACTTGGAAAGCCGCAAAGAATCGATAAGTCCAGTTATGATTACGACTGGTATATCTATAACCATAGTCTGGATAAGTACCTCCAAGTCGGAATCCTTGATAATAAGGCGGTTACCATTTATGCAATTGGAAGGGACACAAATGTCGAACCGTTTTCTATTGGGAAACCGCTCGAAGAGATTTTTACTTCCTTCGCAATCCATACAAATATCAAGTTTGAGTATGAGGGGAATTCTTACCGGCTTGATTTGACCGATACGGATGTTAATACGATGCCGCTTATTCAGCTCGGAGATATTTATGCCCAGCTATATATCGATAAATTTACCGGCAGCCTGTCCAGCGTCCGGTTCCTTGACGCCGAAACACTCATTAAAATGCGGCCTTATGAAGTGGCTTACAGGGGAACCCTAATCGAACCCAGGGAATTGGGGGATGAGGAGTGGCAAGAAGTGGAGATGGGTGCGGAAAAGCAAATCTTTGACTTAACTAATGTATTGCGAATCCGCCACGGGCTAGAACCAGTTAAATGGGATGAAAAAACGGCACAGGCGGCCTATGGCCACAGCCTTGATATGTACGAAACAAATACGTTTTCCCATGTTTCGAAAAAGTACGGGAATTTATCCGACCGCCTGAAAAAGGCACGGGTAGTATACCAATCGGCTGGTGAAAATATTGCCGCCAACTATATTGACTCGCCCGCAGTGGTCGAGGGCTGGCTGAACAGCAAGGGCCACCGTGAAACCCTTCTTAATAAGGATTTTACCCATTTGGGAGTCGGCGTTTACCGGAAGTATTATACCCAGAATTTTATCCAGAAGTGGCTTGAATAATGAATGGAGGGTGGCGATGTGCCACCCTCCTTTTCAGTCCTTCTCAACAAACTCAACCCTGTTCGCGTGAAACCAGTTTTTTTCCCAGCTGCCATAAATCCGGACAACTTGGCCTGCGTGATAGTTGATCGGAGACGCGCCCTTCATTAATGGGGTGATGATTCTCGCCTTGGCCGTCCCCGTTTCAGTCCTTATTATTAGCTCCTGGACAAAAATATACCTGTGGTAATAAAAGCGCTGCCTTTCCTTAAAAACCGATTGCACTTCTCCAGTGACGATAGCTTCTTCTTTTGCAGAACCTGTTTGAAGCCATTTTATTTCGTTCTCTTTGGCCTCCTTCAAGGTAATCCAGAGGAAATACAAACAAATAATTGGTATGAGGATGGCGGTAACCATCAAGAATCACTCTCCGCTGCTTACCTTCTTCTCGACAATAAAGAAGCTTCCCGTTGCCTGTGCGGCTTTTTTGCCATCTTCCCGAAAAACCTCCGCACTTACCACCATCGTATTTCTTCCCTGATGGGCGATTTCCGCGCGGCATCGAAGCGTATTGCCAATCCCGGGGGCAAGGTAGTGGATATTCAGTTGGGATGTAACTGCTCCATAGCCTTCTGGTACGAGCGTATTGGCAAGGGTCCCCATGGCTGAATCGGCCAATGTGGCGGTGATGCCCCCGTGAACGATTCCCAAAGAATTGTACAGTGACGGATTGATAGGAATCGTTACTTCCCAGACAGAATCACTGGGGCTCTTTTCGTAATGGAGGATCCCACCGATATAGGTGGTTGACTTTCCTTCAATCTTGTTTTTCATTCCTTTAAGGACATGCGCCAATGCCTTAAGATCGGTTTCGTCCGCCTTGTCCATATAATCTTTAAGAAGCTGTTCCAATTCGTTTTTCAAGTTGTTCTCTCCTTTTCTCCCTAAATAGTACCATTAAGAATGATGTTTTTATAGTTTTTAGAATCCGCCTTTCACCTTTCTTTTTCGCCTACATATCGTAATATAGGCATGAAAAAAGGAGGGGATGCAACAATGGCAGGGGATAAGCTGCATCCTTCTGTAAGCAGGTTTAAGGAATTTGTCACAAATAATCCTCATATTGTAAAGGAAGTACGGGAAGGAAAAGCGACATGGCAGCAATTGTATGAGGAATGGTACCTTCTGGGAGAAGAAGATCCGCGCTGGAATGGCCAATCCGAAACAGGAAAAACGGATGCGGCCGAGGTTAAAGAAGACGGTGGAAAGTCCGACCTGATGAAGAATCTATTGAATATGGCCAAAAAAATGGACGCTGCCCAGCTGCAGGGGCACCTTTACAATCTAAGCCAGGCGCTTGGAGCGATTCAGGGATTGATTGGCCAGTTTCAAAGCAACCCACCGCCTCAGGAACCTCAGCGTGAAACGATTCCTCCACAGCCCTTTCCGTACCGCAAGGATTGATGGGAGGTAAGCCGATGAGGATGGAAGTGATGGAATTCATAGCGGCACGGAAGGACTTGCAACAATTCCTTCGGGAGCAGCCGGTCTGGTACCGGAAGCTGTCAAGGAATCCTAATGACCTGGAGGCGTTTGAAACGGCGTCTTTATACTACTTTGAAAAGACGATTCCCCACAGGGTGGCAAAGTTTTCAAACGGCGTACAGATGGCTTCAATGATGTTCCAAATGCTCCAAAGTATGAAGAATTCTAATCAGGGCGGTTAGGAAATCTCCTTGTTTAAATTGGAAAGTATATGGTTATTTTCAGAAAGATTTCACCTTTTCTCTGTCTACGTGGTAAAATGGCAGTGGAGGTGTACAAATTTGCTTGCGACTACTGAAAGAGTTGAATTGCTTGAATATGCCGAGCAGTTGGGCAAAATGGTTAGCGAATCCGATGTGGCCGAGTATTATCGGCTTTGTTTATATAAATTGCGTACAAGCCGGGAGTCTCAAAAAAAGATTTCCCGTTTCATCAAATTGAAAGATCAATATGAAGAAGTACAACGCTTCGGAAAATACCATCCGGATTACAAGTCCGTTATGATGGAAATAAGGGAAGCCAAACGGGATATGGATCTGGACGATAGAGTTGCGGAATTCAAGCGTGCTGAAAATGACCTGCAATCGCTGCTTGATGAAATCAGTGTCCTTGTCGGCGGTTCCGTTTCAAAGCACATCAAAGTCCCAACCGGAAATCCGTTTTTCGATACTGGTTCTAATTGTGGAGGAGGCTGTGGTTCGGGCGGAAGCTGCGGATGCTCGGCATAGGGGTTTGCGAATAGTGGAGAAATCTATGGCCGGCATTTGCCGGCCTTTATTGTTTTCTTTAAAAAAGACAGCCCGCGGAAAAAGGTTGTGTCCCATTTCATTCATTAGCGGCCCTTACCTTTGTAAAGGCTGCGTTTCCCAATAAAGACCAACTGTCAAATTGCAAACTGCCTGCTTTAACAACCGCATAGCTTTCTGCACTATGCCTAAAAAAATCGGTCATGTGAGAATCTGACACAGTCAATACATAAATTCCCACAGCAAAACATTTTTCTTTGCGGGACTAAAAACCGATGGCGAAAGACGTAATAGCTGCCTTCTGCTCTAACAAAGATCGTTTCGCTGCTAAGCCTCTTTCCTTTCATCACTTCTGCCGAACAAACCCGTATCCCTCTTTCAATTGCATCGAGGGTCCCGTTTTCATCAGGATGGATGAACAGGAACGGGATACCGGCAATTTTTCTCATTTCAATTGCCGTTACCCCTTGTATTCCCGCTGCTTTTTCAATAAATAGATTCCAAATCGAATCAAGATCCATTATTTAGAACTCCTCTCAAAAGTTCCAGGTTCCTTCTATATTTATTCGAGAGCAATTTCATTCTTGCCGCCAGCCTGATTGATTTATACCGTTTCGATATGCTAGACTTAAAAGAAACATCGATCATGAAGGGGAAAAACGTATGTTTGGGCAAAGGCAAGGTTTGGTGGTTTGGCTTTATACGTTGAAACAAGCCAAAATGCTGCGAAGATTTGGGAATGTCCACTATATTTCCAAGAAGCTTAAATACGCTGTCATCTACTGTAACCAGAGCGATATAGAAACAATTATGGAAAAGCTTCAGTCATACTCCTTTGTCAAAAAGGTGGAGCCTTCCTATAAACCTTTTGTAAAAATGGAATATGAAAATTCTTCACCTGACAAAGCGAAAGAATACGATTATAAAATGGGGATCTAAAGTGTCAGCCGGTTTTTCCGCTGATGTTCAGCCCGTTTAAGAGTGGAATCTAAGTGAGGGAGAGACTCCCTCGCTTTTATTTTTTCTTAAGCCTACGATAGTGGAGGCAGGAAATGGTTTAGGCGTAATATGCCAATCAACTGTTGATAATAAAGTTCAGTCTCCGCAAATAGTGATGATGGCTTTACGTCCAATTCATAAATTTCCTTTCCGAGCGATGCTGCCGCTTCCTGAAAGAGCGAGTATCTTTTGGATGACAACGTACGCGGATCGGGCACGCCTTCCCTGCAAATATAAATAGGCTGAAATTTTCCTTCGCCTGCGGGATTAAGGACGATCGCGAGTGAGGTAACGTCCTTATTGTCGATTACTGTATGCAGAGCGAGGAAATGCTTGATGCGATGAGAATTGGATTCCGCGATTTCAATCAATTCGTATAAATCCCCGTACCCCCTGCCAAGTTCAATGAAACGCTGAATCATTGAATTACGCCCCTTTTCACTTATTCTGCCTACTTACATTACCATACCAAGTCGTTTGGAAAAAGAAAAAAACCCCGCAGGAATCCTGCGGGGTCCTTCTATATCCCACCGGGGACAGAAGGCAAAGGGAGAGGAGAAACCGGAGGAAGAACTTATGGGGAAACGTAAGTCTTCTCCGCGGTTGGCAACAACATCCTCGAATCGATGTTGTTACTACCATTATTTCCACTGCTGGCAAGGTTATACACACCTTTCTCGAATTTTTTTAGAAAAGGAAATTTGATTTGGCTGGCAGGGCCAATTGTGTTAGGATTATGGAAAAAAGTATTATGCAGATTAGCGGTGATAGTTGATGAGAGTCGTTTCAGGAAGCTGCAAGGGCCGCCCGCTGAAAGCCGTACCCGGAGTAAGCACAAGGCCGACGACCGATAAAGTAAAGGAAGCAATTTTCAACATGATCGGCCCCTATTTTGAGGGAGGCGCTGGACTTGATTTGTTTGCGGGCAGCGGGGGCCTTGGAATAGAAGCATTAAGCAGGGGCCTGGATACGGTCATCTTTGTTGACCGGGACCCGAAAGCGATTATGACAATTAAGGAAAATATTCATGCGTGTTCCCTCGAGCCACGCACTGAGGTATACCGGAATGATGCGGAAAGGGCTTTAAAGGCCTTGAAGAAGCGGGAACTTGGTTTCGATTACATATTTCTTGATCCTCCCTATAAAAAACAGCAGCTTGTTTCCCTCCTGGAGAGGATATACGAGGACGGAAGGTTAACAAGCAAAGGGAAAATTGTGTGTGAACATAGCAAGGATGTACAATTGCCGGACAATGCAGGCGGCTTTGAAAAGATACGAAGCGAAGTTTATGGGGTTATCGCGATTTCGATTTTTGCTTATCCATATCCAATCCAGGAGGGTAATGACAATGGCTAGCATTGCAGTTTGCCCGGGCAGCTTTGACCCGGTTACGTATGGGCATCTCGACATCATCCGGAGGGGTGCGAAGGTTTTTGATGAAGTTTATGTTGTTGTCCTTAACAATTCATCAAAGAACCCGCTGTTTTCCGTTGAGGAGAGAATATCGTTGATAGGCGATGTCACAAAAGACTTAAAGAATGTAAAGGTCGACTCGTTCCAAGGGCTACTTGTCGACTATGCGAAAAGCGTTAACGCGGGAGCCATCATCCGGGGGCTGCGCGCAGTTTCAGATTTTGAATATGAAATGCAGATCACTTCAATGAATAGGGTATTGAATGAAAACATTGAAACCTTTTTCATTATGACCAACAATCAATATTCCTTCCTGAGCTCAAGCATTGTAAAGGAAGTCGCGAAATATGGCGGTAAAATTTCGGAGCTCGTTCCTCCGGCCGTCGAGGCGGCATTGCACAGGAAATTTGACTAAGGAAATTGTAAAAGCCGGGCAGCTTAACGCCCGGCTTTTGCTTATAGTAAGACAGATTATGGGCTCCCCTGTTTAAGTTTCCTGAATAAAATGGCTATGTAGATGGCCAGTGCAAAAATAGTGATCAACGGACCTGCTTCCGCAAGCTTGATATAGGAATAGGATAGAATTTGCGACTGCTCTTGCAGCATTACGGGGATTGCATCCAGCGGTGCTGTCGACCCGGCAATCCTTGAATAAAAAGGCTCCCATAACAAAAAAGAGAATGCACCCGCAAAACACCCGTGCAAAATTCTTGCGATGAAAAAAGGCTTGAACCGGATATCCGTTTGTGCCAAAATACTTGCGACCTGTGCCTGGACACTGAAGCCGCTAAATGCAAGGATAAAACTTGTGACCATGGCCTGCTGGCGCAATGTCGCCTCTTGAACCTGGCTCGTAAGTTGGCTTCCGAGTGTTATCTCAAACAATCCCGAAATTAAAGGAATGCTTAGCATCTCGGGAAAAGCCAGCGCGGAGAGCAGAAAATCAACACCTTTTGCCAGGAATGCGGTTATATGCAGATGGAACAATAGCTTATTTATAACGGAAAACAAGATGATAAATCCGCCGATCATAAGCAATGTCTGTATTGATGAAGTGACCGCGTCGCCAAGAAGCTTGCCGATGGGCCGGTTGTCCTTAATCCGTGTCCTGTGGAGAGCTGCGAGCGCCTCCCTGATTTTAAATTTACGGTGGCGGCTGCTTCTTGTTGCCCGCTCATCTTTTCCATAAAACCGCATAAGAAGGCCAACGGCAATATTTCCAAGATAATGGGAAACCGCAAGGATGATGCCTAAATGGGGATTATGAAAAAAACCAACCGAAACAGCCCCGAATATAAAGAGGGGGTTTGAGGAGTTTGTGAAAGACACCAGCCTTTCTGCCTCTACCCTTGTCAGGTTCCCTTCTTGCCTCAGCCGCGCGGTCAGCTTCGCGCCTGCCGGGTAACCGGAGGCCATGCCCATTGCCCATACGAATCCCCCAACACCCGGCACTTTAAATAGCGGCCTCATAAATGGTTCAAGAAGGACTCCAATGAACTTGACAACTCCAAATCCAATCAGCATTTCTGAGATGATAAAAAAGGGAAGCAGGGAAGGAAAGACAATTTCCCACCACATATTCAGGCCGCGGATGGAAGCGGAAAAGGATTCCTGGGGATAGGAAATGAGCGAGGCTGCCATGATGGTTACCGAAGCTGCCAGGAAGATTGTTTTTATTTTTGAACGGAACATGACTGGCCTCCTTCAGGAAACAAAGTGGAATGTATGGTTAAGCGGAAAAAGGCATGATAGAATTGTTTGGCATGCTAAAAGTTTGCAGAAAGGGCCAGGCAATTGGCTCCAATGTGTAAAAGTCGTTTACGGAAGGGCTGTGCGCTGCCGCATAACCCTTGTCCCTGTAACACAATATACTCATAGAATGATGATTTAGACCATAAGATTGAAGGAGATTTTCAAGCCATGCCAGCAATTCCGGTTATCAAGTTTATATACCGGCATTGAAGCCTCTGCCAAAGGTAGGAATGATTCGTTTTTAGGGGAGGACAGATTGTTATGGCTCCAAAAGTAGGTTTGGCACTTGGTTCAGGGGGAGCCCGGGGCTTTGCGCATTTGGGTGTGCTAAAGGTTTTCCGCGATGCAGGCATCCCTATTGACATGATCGCGGGCAGCAGCATGGGTGCACTTGTTGCATGCCTGTATGGGACCGGAATCGATCTGGAACGCTTTTATAAACTATCAATATCCTTCAAGAGGAAATATTTCCTTGATTTTTCCGTTCCAAAGATGGGGTTTATCGCTGGGAAACGGGTAAAAGAGTTTATCAGGATTTTCACACATAATAAAAATATTGAGGAATTGAATCTGCCAGTCGCAATTGTTGCGACCGATTTAATGAGCGGGGAAAAGGTTGTTTTTAAAAAAGGCCCCGCAGCCGAAGCGGTCAGGGCCAGTATCTCGATCCCTGGCATCCTGATTCCTGAAAAAATCGACGGGAGGCTGCTCGTAGATGGAGGGGTCGCTGACCGAATCCCTGTCTCCGTGGTGAAGGAAATGGGTGCGGATATAGTTATCGCTGTTGATGTTTCGGGTTATCAACGAAATGCCAGGATCGATTCGATTTATGATGTCATTATGCAAAGCATTGACATCATGCAGGCCGAACTTTTGAAAAACCGTGAAATCGAATCAGATGTGATGATTCGCCCTGAAGTTGGGAGATTCAGTTCTCGCGCCTTTACCAATATTGAAGAGATTATTAAAATAGGTGAAGAAGAAGCATTGAAACAAATAGAGCCAATCAATGCTGCCATTAGGCGCTGGAAGGAGCAGCAATAGACAATGCACAAAAAATACCTGAAAATTCCGTACGTACTCGCAGCACTCATATTTGCGGCAAGCATGTTTTATACTTTGCCCTATTATATTTCAAAGCCCGGAATGGCAAAGGAACTTGAACCAATAATCGAGGTGGAAGGTGGCCATAAGGAAGAAGGAAGCTTCATGCTTACGACGGTCAGGATGGGGAAAGCGAATATATATAGTTACCTTCTGGCGAAGTTCAGTAAATACCAGGAAATTTACCCTGTTGAAAATATCCTCCGCAAAGGGGAAAGTGAGCATGACTACAACACGAAACAGCTGCATATGATGGAAAGTTCAAAAACGAATGCAATAGAGGCCGCATACAAAAAAGCCGGTATTCCTGTTGAATACAAGTACAAGGGTGTTTATGTGATGAACATTGTACCAGGGATGCCCGCAGAAGGAAAGCTTGAAACAGGGGATAGGCTGATGAGCGTGGATGGCAAAAACCTGAAGTCATTGGACGAGCTTTTGTCCCGGCTTGCAGCGAAAAAGGCCGGGGACAGCGTTGATCTGGAATATGTAAGGAAAGGGAAACGGCATAAGGTCAACCTTGTATTAAAACCATTCAAAGAGCTTCCTGAAAAGGCAGGCATCGGAATTGAACCGGTTGACGACAGGGAAATCATTGTTAACCCTAAAGTGAACGTGAAAACGGATGAAATCGGGGGGCCATCCGCTGGCTTGATGTTTGCACTTGAAATATACAATCAGCTGACAAAGGATGATTTAACGAAAGGGTACAAAATTGCCGGTACTGGTACGTTAAGCGATGGAAATGTTGGGCCGATCGGTGGGATAGAACAAAAAATTGTCGCCGCGGACAAGGCGGGGGCCGATTACTTTTTTGCTCCAAATGAAAATGATGCGAAGGATTCGAATTATCGGGCCGCTGTTAAAACAGCGAAAGATATTGGGACGGAGATGGTAATCGTTCCGGTTGATACATTTGATGAAGCTGTTGCCTATCTTGAAAACCTTAAGCCCAAAAAAGGAAAGGGATGAAGCTATAAAGGCTTTATCCCTTTTCAATAAGTATAGGAGGCTGGCTGTATTCCATTTCAAGCAGTTTTTGGCCGCTGTTTCCCAAAAGTCCTAGCGAGTAGATGGCGGACGCCCTGATATCTAGGTTAATTTCTGGGCTGGAAAACGAGGAGAGCTTCGACACGAGCGGAATCCCGAATGATCCTTTGTGCTTGTTCAAATAGCGCCTCCCATTTTCCGTCATTCCGAGAAGGCGCAAGTAGCCCACCTCCTTGTTATGTTCAGCCATTTCCTCTTTTTTGGCGTTAACCAGTACGTGCGTGCAAAGGCGCTGGATCCTTGTCCAGGTGTAGCGCTTTGTTTTTGCACGCTCCATAAATTCTTGGAAATTTTCCGATCGGCGAGCGGCTTCCACAAGACGATTTTCGAGTCCTTCTTCCGCCTCGTATACCGTCCTGATTTCGATGGGGCTGCTTTGAAGGAGCCGATACTTCAAAAAAGGCCAATACGATTCCCAATGATGGAATCCCCCGAAGTTTTCCGAGTATTCCCTAAGGACTGCCCTACTCGGCGCAGGGATAAATTGTCCAATACCTTCAAGGCTTGTCCCGCCAGAGAACAGAGCTTTTCTAAGGCTCGTCGCGCTCGCTATGGTGGCGGAAGAAAAATCCTCGTCATGGTAATTTGCATTTTTCCTTTTTACCGTCAGGGGTTTCATCTTGCTCCCCAAGGAGGAAATGGATTTTACATAATGATAGCCAAGGATATTGTTTGGCTGGGACAATGGAATTGTTTCCTCGGGCGGATTCAGCTCAGCCAATGCCAGGGCGGTTGCTTTGGGGTAGCTTACCCCTGTTTTACTGTATTTTTTAATCAGGTCGTCATATTCCGCTCTTTTCCCTTCGATAAAATCGATTGTCTTGACGAACGCGCCAGCTTCCCCTGACTCGCTGCCGAAACAAAGATACGCGCAGCCGGCTGCGTCAAGAATGGAAACGGCTCCGCTGGCAAATATTTCCGCCTTTTGGGTGCTGAATTTATAAGGTAATTCAAAGACAATATCAACGCCATTTAACAGGGCCATTTTCGCTCTTGCCCATTTTGATACAAGTGCGGGTTCACCTCTCTGGAGGAAGCTGCCGCTCATTGCGGCAATGACGATATCCGCTCCCGATACTTCCTTCGCGGATTCCAAGTGATACAAATGGCCATTATGGAACGGATTATACTCTACAACAAGTCCGACGGCTTTCATCGTTTAGCCCTCCTGTTTCAGATACTATTACCTTTTACTATAAAGCAGGAGGGACGAACAGTAAAATCCCCGATTATGGGGTTATGTTTGCGCTCACCATTTAAGGTTAAACTAATTAAATAGAAGGTTTCGCCGGTTCTTGGGAAGAACTTTTCGGACCTTTTAGGTGTAAAGAAAAAATATTGACAAATAGATTCATGGGGGCTATAATTACCTTTGTTGCCTTGGGGTGATGTAAATGAAATGGACAATAAACCAACTGCAAAAAAGCCGGAATAAGGAATTGGCCATTGATGAAGTGGTCCATGCCGATGAAATCAAAGAGATTGATTCATCGATCAGGGGCGTTTCCCCGATCCATGTTACGGGACGGGCTGATATTGGAGCGCATAAGGTCGTGTTCAATATTAGGTTAAAAGGCCATTTGATCCTGCCTTGTTCCAGGACTCTAGTTGATGTCAATTATCCAGTTGATGTCGAAACAACGGAAACATTCCTTTTCAATACTTCTGGATATGAAACAGATGAGGAAGCCCACCAGGTTAAGGGTGACGTAGTCGACTTAATGCCGGCCATAAAAGAAATCCTCCTGCTTGAGGTTCCAATGCAGGTATTTTGTGACGATACAAATGCCGAAGGGGCCGCTCCTCAATCCGGGAAGGATTGGGAAGTTGTCCGCGAGGAAGACAAAAGCAACCGGATTGATCCAAGGCTTGCAGGGCTCGCCAAGTTTTTTGACGACAACAATCCATCCGATTCATAATCGGCAAAAAGCAAGCAAGTGAAGAACCAGCATTTCTGGACTTCATAACTTCTGATAACCCTTTAAGGAGGTGGGAAGAATGGCTGTACCTTTTAGAAGGACTTCTAAAACTGCGAAAAGAAAGCGTCGCACTCATTTTAAATTAAATGTTCCTGGTATGGTGGCATGCCCAAATTGCGGAGAGATGAAGCTTGCTCACCGTATTTGCAAAGCTTGCGGAACATACAAGGGGAAAGAAGTTGTCAACGACTAATTTTCCGTTCGATCAAGCACAAGGGAGTACATCCCTTGTGCTTTTTTCGTCCCTGGGGCAAAGTAATACATAGAAATTTTTCCTGGAGGTCTTTGAATGGCTTATTCAATAAACCAGCTTGATGGCGGCATTCTTCTATTTACAATTGAAAGGGAAGAAAAGCGGAATGCCATCAACTACGAAATCATGGAAGGCCTAAATCGGCTAGTAGATGACGCGCGTGGGAAAGGGATCAAGGCAATTGCATTAACAGGGGCAGGGGATCGTGCATTCTGTTCCGGAGGGGATCTTGCTGAATTTCACACACTTAAGACAAAAGATGAAGCGTTAACAATGCTCACCGCGATGGCCAATACACTCTACAACCTTTTGACATTGCCAAAACCGACAGTCGCAATCCTTAACGGCACAGCGGTTGGAGGCGGCTGCGAGCTTGCATCAGCCTGCGATTTCAGGATTGCCAAAAAAGGAATAAAGGCAGGTTTTATCCAGGGGAGGCAGGGAATAACAACTGGTTGGGGTGGCGGGTCCATTCTTTCGGAAAAATTACCTGTCCCGCATGCGATGAGGCTATTGATGGAAGCCGAACCGCTTCCTGCTGAAGAATTGGCGGAGGCAGGCTTCATTGATGAAATCTTTGAAGGAGATCCCGAAAATGCGGCAACAATGTTCCTCGAAAAGATGCTCAGGCATGAAGCGGGAGTTTTGGAAGGTTACAAACGAGTTTGGATTACGAAATGGGAAGCTTCGCAGCTCCGGAATAGAATTGAGATGGAAGTTGATTTTTGCTCCACACTGTGGGAAAGTGAAGCCCACCATCGCCACGTCGCGGCATTCCTGAAAAGAGGCTAAAACATCCAATATTCGGATGCTATTCTATCTTTCCTATTACGTGCATATGTATGAGGTAAAACAAGTAGGAGGGATGCAAGAATGCCATCTACACGCCAGGACGCATGGACCCCTGATGAGGATTTGCTGCTAGCCGAGGTAATTCTAAGGAACATTAGGGAGGGTGGTACACAGCTGCAGGCATTTGAAGAAGTGGGAAGGCAGCTGTCCCGCACTCCCGCAGCATGTGGATTCAGGTGGAACTCCCATGTTAGGAAGCAATACAAGGCTGGGATTGAACACGCCAAGAACCAACGTAAAGAAGGGAAAAAACAAGGGGCTTACCTGGAAAAAAACACTCCACAGAACGCAGTGGAAAAAGAAGGGGAAGAGCAGGAGAAAGTAGAAGGAAAACCTTCTTTTGATTTCCAATCAATTATTTCCTATCTCGGACAGCTCTATGAACTGGCTGAAAATTCAGCGTCCAATGCCAATGGACAAAAACAATTGCTTGAGAGGTTGGAAGAGCTGGAGATAGAAAACGAGAGGCTTGTTACAGAGCTTAACAGGGTAACAGAAGATTATCAATCGCTGATGGAAATCCTTGAAAAAGCACGGGCAATGGCAATCGGCAAGGACGGGGCCCCGCAGATACAGCAAAAGGTGAAATTCCAGGTTGACAAGTTCGGCAATTTGGAGCGGATTGAATAATCGTTGAACGAAAAAAGGCTGCATGGCGTCCATGCAGCCTTTCCCATTGGTTTAATGATGTTGGGCGGTGACTCCTTCTGGATACCAGACAAGAGGGTTTTCCCCAAGGTCCCTTTCCACCTCATACTCAACATTTGTAAAGCCATGCTTTTCCCAGAACCCTTTCGATCCTACACGGGGGTTCGTTTTTATTGGGAATCCGTACTCTTTTGCAAACTGGACGAGCGCGGTTCCATACCCTTTTCCCTGGTAGTCTGGGAGGACTTCGAGCTTCCAGAGTTCAAGATAGGTTTGAGGAGGCTCAAAATAGCGGTCGAATTTTGCGTCGACCTGGTAAAGGCTCATCCTCGCGACTAGCTTATCACCGAAATAAATGCCATAAAAAGGTGAGTCGCTGTCATTTTCAATAATATTTGCCTCAAGATCCTCAAGCATCGACAGTTCCTGAAGCCCATACTCCTTAAACTTTTTGAATTCCTCAAGCGTTTTGTAATTGACTTTCAGCTTTTCAACTTTTACCGCCATGTTGATACCCCCTAAATACCCTCTTTTATTACGATTCGAAAAAAAGAAAATGGTCTTAATGTGTATCTTTTGTTCTAACATCTTAATTATATATCAAAAAAACAAAAAATTCTGCATCTAAGATTAAATTCTGATTTTCAAAATTTGCAGGATATTCAGAGTATATGGTAGAAACATAGTATAGGGGCTTAACCTTTCGGAAAAATTTTGTATCCGCTTACAACACGGATGCAAATGCCAGGCCATAAAAATGCTATTTTGCAAGTTTCCTGGGAATGGTTGGACTAAGGGGAAGAAAGGGGTATTATGTGCGAAGGATTCTAATTGCCAACAGGGGTGAAATAGCCCTAAGAATTATAAAAACGTGTAAGAGGATGGGAATTGAGACGATTGCCATCTATTCCGATGCCGACATAGGCCTTCCTTTTGTTAAAGCTGCGACGGAGGCTATACGGATAGGCGAACCTCCAGTTGTCAAATCGTACCTGCAAGGGGAAGCCATTATTAATGCGGCGAAAAACATGGGGGCAGATGCCATCCACCCAGGGTATGGATTTTTGTCGGAAAATGCCGATTTTGCCGAAGCAGCCCGGCGGGAAGGAATAATCTTCATTGGTCCCGATCCAGGTACAATACGGCTGATGGGGGACAAAGTTGCATCGAGGGAAACGATGGAAAAGGCCGGGGTCCCGGTTGTACCAGGGAGCATCGCTGGAATTGAATCCCTGGAAGAGGCAATTGAAGTTGCCGAGGGAATCGGTTATCCAGTTATGCTTAAGGCGTCCAGCGGCGGTGGCGGTATCGGTATGGTGAAATGTTCTACAAAGGAAGATTTGGAAAAGTCCTTTACGTCCGTTAAGTCGCGGGCAAAAGCCTATTTCGGCTCAGACGGCGTCTTTCTTGAAAAATTCATTGAGAATGCAAGGCACATTGAAGTGCAGATTTTTGGGGACAGCCAAGGAAATATCGTCCACCTTTTCGAACGGGATTGCTCCATCCAAAGGAGGAACCAAAAGGTTGTTGAGGAATCCCCATCTCCGTTCCTCTCGGAAAGGGCCAGGCAAAAGCTCTTTGAAACCGCTATCAAAGCCGCTGAAGCGGTAAACTACACAAATGCTGGAACAATCGAGTTCATTTTTGATGAAAAGGAAAACTTTTATTTCCTAGAGATGAATACAAGGCTCCAGGTTGAGCATCCGGTTACGGAGGCGCTGACGGGCATCGACCTGGTTGAATGGCAAATTCATGTCGCACGCGGTGAAGCGCTTCCTGTTGCCCAGGGTGGCATTACCGCCTCCGGCCATGCGATTGAATTCCGCCTGTATGCCGAAGATCCTGTGAAATTTCTCCCTTCTCCTGGGAAAATCGAGGAATTCTCGTTTGTCGAAGGCGAGGGGATAAGGATGGATTCGGGTTATGGAGAAGGTGATTCCGTTACCCCTTTTTACGACCCGATGATTGCAAAATGCATCTTTTCTGGAGAAAGCAGGAACGAAGCACTCTCCCGGGCAAAAAAATTCTTTGGCGAACTGCGATTAAAAGGAATTAAATCAAATGCACCTCTATTCAGGGAAATCATCGAAAACAAGGATTTTTCGGAAGGGAAATACACAACAGCTTTCCTGAACACCCGCTAGCCGGTTTAGCCCGGGAAAGAGCCAGTTTGGAAAAATAGTAGAATGATGGAGGAATAACGCATGAAGGAAATAGTATCTTCAATGGCAGGAACAGTATTCAATATTTTGGCTTCGGCAGGTGATGAGGTTACTGAGGGGCAAACTATTCTCATCCTTGAATCAATGAAAATGGAAATCCCTGTTGAAAGCACGGGCAGTGGAAAAATAGCCGAAATAAGGGTGGCAGTCGGAGACTTCGTAAATGAAGGCGATGTACTGGCCACGTTGGAATAAGGAGGAGCATATGTCAGGGCCAAGTACAATCCAGCAGAAATTAACCGATAAAAGAAAGGCTGCCGAAGCAGGGGGGCACCAAAAATACCACGACAAACTGAGAGAACAAGGGAAACTTTTCGTAAGGGAACGGCTTGCCCTTCTGTTTGACGGTGGTGAATACGAGGAAGACGGCAAATTCGCCAACAATATGGCGGAGGGCCTTCCCGCCGATGGGGTAGTTACGGCAATTGGAAAGGTGGGCGGGCAGACCGTTTGTGTAATGGCGAACGACTCGACCGTTAAAGCGGGTTCCTGGGGAGCCAGGACGGTGGAAAAAATCATCAGGATTCAGGAAACCGCCGAAAAGTTGAAAGTACCGCTGTTTTATCTTGTGGACTCTGCTGGTGCTAGGATTACGGACCAGCTCGATATGTTCCCGAACCGCCGTGGGGCGGGGAGGATTTTTTACAACCAAGTAAAGCTCTCGGGAATGATTCCGCAAATATGCATTCTTTTCGGACCTTCCGCGGCTGGCGGCGCATACATACCGGCGTTTTGTGACATTGTCATCATGGTGGACGGAAACGCTTCTATGTACCTCGGGTCTCCGAGAATGGCAGAAAAGGTAATCGGGGAAAAAGTCACACTTGAAGAAATGGGCGGCGCCCGCATGCATTGTACGGTTTCGGGTTGTGGAGACATCCTCGCATCTTCCGAGGAGGAAGCGATTGAATCGGCAAAAAAATATCTTGCATACTTCCCTGCAAGCTTCCGTGTAAAGCCGAAAGCTGTCGACCCAAAGCCGCCTGCGACGGGACGGGAACTTGAAGCAATCATTCCAGAAAACCAGAATGCCCCGTTCGATATGTATGAAGGAATTCAATCCTTGATTGATGAAGGAACCTTTTATGAAATAAAAAAGCTTTTCGCCCCCGAACTGATTACCGGGCTGGCGCGCATCGGCGGAAGGACAGTCGGTATTATTGCAAATCAGCCTAAGGTGAAAGGCGGGGTGCTGTTCGTTGATTCGGCGGATAAAGGCGCCAAATTCATCCAGCTTTGTGATGCCTTCCATATACCGTTGCTTTTCCTTGCGGATGTTCCAGGCTTCATGATTGGAACAAAGGTGGAACGGGCCGGAATTATCCGCCACGGAGCAAAGCTGATTGCCGCGATGAGCTCCGCAACCGTACCGAAAATCTCGGTCATTGTCCGGAAAGCCTATGGCGCCGGTCTGTACGCGATGGCGGGACCTGCATTCGAACCGGATGTATGCATCGCCCTGCCTACGGCGCAAATCGCGGTCATGGGTCCGGAAGCCGCGGTAAACGCGGTTTACTCAAACAAAATCAACGAAATCGAAGACCCGAAGGAAAGGATTGCTTTTGTCCAGGCGAAACACCAGGAATACAAGGAATCAATCGATATTTATAAATTGGCATCCGAATTGATTGTTGATGAAATAGTCGCGCCATCTGAACTCCGGGATGTATTGATCAATCGGTTTGCTTACTATGAAACGAAGGAACTAATCTTCAGCACAAGGAAGCATCCGGTCTATCCGGTATAGGATTGGTATAAGGGCTTTTCCCTTTTGATGGGGGAAAGCCCTTTTTATTCTTCTTACAAGTGTAAAAGATGTAGAATGGAAGGTAAATATCTAATTTTCCGGTACAAAGGTCCTGTTATTTGGTAAAATGTAGGCAAAGAAAAGGCAGGGAGATTTTATGTTAAAAATAGGGGTTGTAGGGGCAGGCTCCATCGGTCTGCTTTTCGCGGCATACATGCATAAGTTGTTTGATGTAACAGTGTATACTAGGTCGCACGGCCAGGCTGAACAGATAAATAGAAACGGTATTAGGCTCGTGAAAGGAGCAGGCCCCCTGACGGCGAAAGTCCGGGCTGAAGTTTTGGGCGCAAACGAAATGGATAACGATTTGACAATCGTAGCGGTCAAGCAATATCAGCTTGACTCGGTTATTGGCCACCTTCCGGCTAAGGGAGGTCTGCTTTTTCTGCAAAATGGAATGGGGCATTTGAAGCTTCTCGATCGGTTGAAGGCTGAGGACATCTATGTCGGCTCGGTTGAACACGGGGCGTTAAAGGAAACGCCCGACACCGTCAGCCATAACGGGGCAGGCCTTACCCGGGTGGCTGTTTTCAGAGGGGATCCCTGGCTGCTAGAGAAGGTTGCGTCGTTGCTTCCGGGCAACTTTCCAATGGAGCTTGAACCTGATTACTATGAAATGCTTGCTGGGAAGCTTGCCGCCAATGCCGTCATCAATCCTTTGACTGCAGTCCTCGGAGTGAGGAATGGGGAACTCGTCGAGAATCCGCGCTATGAAAGGGTTCTGGAAAAAATGTTTGAAGAGGCGGCGGGAATCTTGGATTTCAATGATAAACATGAAAGGCTTTTGAAGGTAAAGGGCATTTGCCGCAATACATCTGAAAATCGGTCGTCAATGCTGAAGGATCTTGATGCGGGAAGGCCGACTGAAGTTGACGCCATCCTTGGCTACCTCCTTGATAAAGCATCCAGTAAAGGATTGGCGGCGCCGCTTTTGGGGGCTTTTTATGAAATGATTAAAGGAAGAGAATGGACAGGGAGGGTAAATCGTTGAGTACAATTTTGTCGTCCATATTCGCATTGTTCATTTTTCTTCCGTTGCTCGGCTACATACTAATATTCTCCATTTGCAAACCGCTGACAGGGAACCATCGGCTTTCGGTCGGGCTTGCATTGGATGCCACGACATTCCTGCTCGTCATCTCGGTCCATTTCCTGATTGTGACAATATGGAACATTTCATTCCTTTGGCTGATTTTTGTTATTCTTTTGTCGTTGGGGATGGCTTCGGCGATCATCCAGTGGAAAACAAAAGGGGAAGTCGTTTTACGGAAAGTTTTTAAAGGATTTTGGCGGTTTACTTTTTTGCTCTTTTTTGCGGCCTATATCGGTTTGATTTTGTTCGGCCTTGTGGAACGGGCCATTCATGCCGTCCAGGCATCCTAGCCCGGCCTGGAAATATGCAGGCAAAGTTTTTTTCCTGGCAATGTGTTAATGCTATACTCATATGGTATGACTATTGTTTAATCAGAAAGGAAGTACTATATGGAGATTTCGAATCTCTCGCTCCCGGCTGCGAATCGATTTGCTTCTGAATACCTAAAGCAGACGGAAGCAGTAACACCGTTTTTTCATTATACATATAACAAGCCGGGGGTATATAGGGAAAGGCTTGAAGATCTGGCATCAAGGGATTATCCAAGGGAACGGCTTGCTTCCCATATTGAATCGTATATGTCTAGGTTCGGTGAAAGCGAGGAAAACCTCAAATCAATAGAAAAACTGAAGCGTCCCGATAGCGCGGTTGTCATTGGAGGGCAGCAGGCCGGGATATTGACGGGTCCGCTTTATACGATACATAAAGCTATTTCCATTATCCGCCTTGCGGAGCTTGAAGAGTCAAGGCTTGGCGTTCCGGTTGTCCCTGTTTTTTGGATTGCGGGCGAAGACCATGATTATGATGAGGTCAACCATCTATTCGTCCCGGCTGGAAACTCAATGGAGAAATGGATTTTTCCCCAAAAAACAGGTGGGAAGAAAATGGTCACTGATATTGAAATTGATCG
Source organism: Neobacillus sp. YIM B06451 (assembly GCF_032667185.1). Lineage (NCBI taxonomy): Bacteria > Bacillati > Bacillota > Bacilli > Caryophanales > Bacillaceae > Neobacillus > Neobacillus sp. YIM B06451. The sequence goes on from NZ_JAVFKJ010000001.1 coordinate 295,188, forward strand.
GGACCTTTGCGGCGCGTGGGTCTCAAACCTGATTGCCCATTTTGGAGAAACGGGTTATACAAAGGAATTGGTCAAGGTTATTGAACATTTCCTTGAAGCGCACTCCTCCTTTTCTGATTTTTTCGCGGCGCTGGTCCTCCACCTTTTCAAAGATTCCGGACTGCTGATTGTGGATTCTGGCAATAGGGAACTGCGCCTACTCGAGAGTGAAAAATTCGAGGCGATCATTCACAGCCATGCGGAAATTTCGGAATCGCTTATAAGCCAGCAGGAGGAAATCAAAAAACAAGGATTTGCGAATACAATTGAAGCAGCTAAAAACTCGGCAAACCTTTTTTATTACGACAGCAGGCTTGAAGAGAGAATTCTTCTTGAATACGATCCTTCGGAAGAACGGTTTACCGGTAAAAACGGCTCGGTTGTTTTTACAAAAGAAGAATTGCTCCTTATCGCAAGGGAGGAGCCGTTCCGGTTGAGCAACAATGTGGTGACAAGGCCGTTAATGCAGGAATGGCTGTTTCCGGTCTTGGCCTTTATCGGGGGGCCTGGCGAAATTGCCTATTGGGCCGAATTGAAGCAAGTTTTTGAACACTTCGGAATGAAGATGCCGCCAATTGTTCCAAGATTGAATATTACGATCCTTGAAAGGCCGGTGGAAGTAGACATTCAGGAACTTGGGTTGGATATTGCTGAGGCCATGATCCGGGGAACGGCCGCCGAGGAAGAGACGTTCCTTTCTTCCTTACGGGATCATGAATTGGAAGAGGCTTTTGCCAGGGCCAAGGCTGAAATACTCAGGCAATACGATGGCCTTGTTGGGAAGGCGGCCGGTTCGGCTCCTGGACTACTTCCGCTGATGAAAAAAAATGAGGCGATCGTCCTTGCACAAATTGCATTCCTTGAAAGGAAACTTGAAGAAGCGGTCCGGTTAAAGCATAAAGCGATCCTCGATAAATTCGCGCGCGTGAACCTAGCCCTCCGCCCGGAAGGCAGCCCGCAGGAACGGATATGGAACATCATCTATTACCTGAATAAATATGGCCTCGATTTTGTTGCAAGGCTATCCGATCTTGAATATGAATTCGACGGCAAACATAAATTGGTTCGAATATGAGTGAACATTCGATCAAGTTTTTTCCACGGTCAGAATAGACATCAATGGCTCTCCTTTTTTGGGAGGGCTTTTTTTATTTGGTTTTTTTACACTTGATCGGTATCAAAAAATTTAGGTAAACAATTTGGGGCGAAAAGAAAAAAAGTGTGGAGGAAAGTGGGGGATTGTGGTACAGTTTAATTAGAAAGTGGGGGTAGTGGGCATGTTCATGGGCGAATATCATCATAACATTGATAATAAAGGCCGCCTGATTGTCCCTTCCAAATTGAGGGACAACCTTGGGGAAATGTTTATTATTACCCGGGGATTGGACCGATGCCTATTTGGGTACCCGCTATCCGAGTGGAAAGTGATTGAAGAGAAGCTTAAAGCACTTCCGCTCACAAAAAAAGACGCCCGCGCTTTTACAAGGTTTTTCTTTTCCGGTGCAACGGAAAGCGAAATTGATAAGCAGGGCAGAATCAACATCCCGGCTCCATTGCTTGACTATGCGAATTTACAAAAAGAATGTGTGATCTTAGGGGTTTCCAATCGAATCGAAATCTGGAGCAAGCAGATTTGGGAAGAATACTTCCAGGAATCCGAGGATTCTTTTGCAGAAATTGCAGAAAATATGATTGGCTTCGATATTTAAGGGAATTATTATTTCACAATAGTTTCTTTGTCTATCGTTCGATTGGAAGGGTGGCTATCTAGTTATGTTTGAACATACAACCGTATTATTGGATGAAGCAGTTGATGGGCTAAATATTAAACCGGACGGAATCTATGTGGACTGCACGCTGGGAGGTGCGGGCCACAGCCTGGAGATTATCCGGAAGCTTGGCGAAAAAGGCAGGCTGGTCGCATTTGACCAGGACGAAACCGCAATCAAACATGCAAAGGAAAAGCTTGCTCCATACTTGGACAAGCTGACCCTGATTAAAAGCAATTTCTTGCATCTTGAAAGCGGGCTCGAAGAAATTGGAATACATAAAGTTGATGGGATCTTGTACGACCTTGGTGTTTCTTCTCCGCAGCTCGACACACCTGAACGGGGATTCAGCTATCATCATGATGCAGCACTTGACATGAGGATGGACCAAAGCGCCGATATTTCCGCTTACGACATTGTTAACAGTTGGGACTATGAAGATTTGGTCAGGATATTTTTCCGCTATGGGGAGGAGAAATTCTCCAAGCAGATTGCCCGTAAAATAGAAGCAGCCAGGGCCAAAAAGCCAATTGAAACAACATTTGAGCTTGTTGAACTGATTAAAGAGGCCATCCCGGCACCTGCGAGGAGGAAAGGCGGCCATCCCGCAAAACGGATTTTCCAGGCAATCAGAATTGCGGTGAATGATGAACTGGGCGTTTTTGAAAATTCCCTCAAGCAGGCAATCAACCTTCTGAACAAGGGCGGGAGGATCTCCGTTATAACGTTCCATTCACTTGAAGACAGGATTTGTAAAGCAACATTTAAGCAGGCATCCGAAACACCGCCGCTGCCTCCGGGGCTTCCGGTTATTCCGGATGAATTCAAGCCTGTTTTAAAACTCGTAAACCGGAAACCGATTCTTCCATCTGAAAGGGAACTTGAAGAAAACAACCGCGCCCGTTCAGCAAAGCTTCGTATCGCCGAAAAAATTTAACCAGTGAAAAAATAGACGAGAAACTAAAAGCAGTAGTTCAGGAGGGGAAAGAATGAGCAGTTTAGCAAGGAAGCTCCAGGAACAGCAGAGCCAGCAAAGACAGCCAGTAGTCCAGCCGGAAAAGAGAAAAGCTTTAAGGCATAAGGTAACCCCTGGCGAAAGACTAATTTGGGGAATTTTCGCTGCCCTGCTTTTCTTCGGTGCAGTGCAAATCGTCTCGGCACAATCAGAAATATACAAGGTTAACAAGGATATTCAGGAAATGGAAGTTTCTATCAAAGAGTATGAAAAAGCGAACGGTGACCTGAAAATACAGGTAAAAGAACTCGGCAACTATGACCGTATAATGGCCAAGGCAAAGGAACTGGGTTTGATGCTGAACGAAAATAATGTCAAGGTCGTGCAATAAAAATGCCAAAAAAACAACCTAATATTAACAGGGGAGCAGTTGGATTGTTTTTTCTATTCAGCCTGCTCTTTTTTGCCATCCTCTACCGTTTTTTCGCTATTGGAATAACTGGGGAGGCTGCCGGCCAGCCACTTGCGGCCAAGGCTGAACAAAAACATATGAGGCATGGCATAATTGAAGCGGAGAGAGGCACTATCAAGGATAGAACCGGTGAAATCATCGCGGAAGACACCGCTTCCTATAGCCTTATTGCCATCCTTGATGAAAAAATGACCACCAATCCGGATAACCCCAAGCATGTCTTCGACCCTGAAAAAACCGCTGCTACACTATCAAAATATATTGAATTGAGCGAAAGTGAAATTTTAAGGATTCTCTCCAAGAAAAAAGACAATCCAAAATTATTCCAGGTGGAATTCGGTAAGGCAGGTAAGGACATATCCTTCCAGACAAAGAAACAAATCGAGGCGGAAAAGCTTCCGGGGATTACGTTTAAAAAAGAATCGAAACGCTTTTATCCGAATGGCGTATTTGCTTCACATGTCATTGGTTTCGTCGAGAAAGCAGAAGGGAATAATTCCGCTGCAAAAACATTCGGAAAGCTTGGCATCGAAAAATCGATGGACAAGTATTTAAAAGGCGAGAATGGAAGGATTGACTATGAAAGTGATCTATGGGGATATTTGCTTCCATCCGGCAAGGAGCTTGTCACGCCCGCCCAAAATGGAAATGATATACATCTCACTTTGGACAAGAAAATTCAGACCTTTCTCGAGGATGCTTTAAATAAAACGGTCGAAGAATATAAACCGAAAAAAATCATCGCCATTGTCGCAAATCCGAAAACCGGGGAAATATTGGCAATGGGGCAAAGGCCAACCTTCCATCCGAAAACAAGGGATGGGATTGAAAAAAGTTGGCACAATGAAGCAATAGAATATCCGTTTGAACCAGGTTCCACAATGAAAATTTTCACGCTTGCGGCTGCAGTTAATGAAGGAGTATTCAATCCTGAAGAAAAGTACAAATCGGGCTCCTACAAAGTTACCGAACGTGATAAGGCCATCAGGGACCATAATGGAAAAGGATGGGGTTCGATTTCCTATCTTGAGGGCGTCCAACGCTCATCGAACGTAGCGTTTGCGAAAATCGCCAAAGAAAAATTGGGTTTTGAAAAGTTCCGTGAGTATTTGACGAAGTTCGGGCTCGACAGGCCTACAGGTATCGATCTTCCGGACGAAGCGACAAGCAAACTGCGCTATGAATGGCCAATTGAAAAAATCACAACTTCATATGGACAAGGGACGGCGATTACAGCCATCCAGCAAATCCAGGCGGCAACAGCTATCGCGAACAACGGGAAAATGATGAAGCCATACGTCATCAAGAAAATCGTCGACCATGATACAGGTGAAACGATTATGGAAAAGGAACCTGAGGTGGTTTCACAGCCAATTTCACCCGATGCTGCGAAAAAAGTCAGGGATATCCTTGAAACAGTCATCACTTCTCCGAACGGGACAGGCCAACGGTACAATATTGAAGGATACAGTGTGGCTGGGAAGACGGGTACAGCGGAAATGTCACAGGGCGGTGGATATTTGAAGGGTCCGGGGGATTACATTTTCTCCTTTCTTGGTATGGCGCCGGCGGATGATCCGAAGCTGATTGTCTATGTGGCCGTTCAGCAGCCTGATATCGATAGCTATTTCAAAGGATCGCTTCCTGTTTCGATGGTCTTTAACCCAGTCATGAAAAATAGCTTGCAGTATATGAATATAAAACCTTCAAGCCTCGTGGTCGCAAAAAAAGAGGCGCTTCCTGACCTTGTCGGCAAGACTTCGGCGGAAGCTTCAAAAATTCTTGAGGGCAAAGGGTTTGATGCGGTTACGATCGGCAAGGGTGGAACTGTCGTAGGGCAGCTTCCCGCTCCTGGTGAGGTTGTGTTGGAAGGTGAAAAAGTAATTTTACGCACTTCGGGTGATGCGGCCATGCCTGATTTGACTGGATGGTCGCTGAGGGATGCGCTAAAGGCTGCGAACGTTGCGAAGCTTCACCTTAACTTTAAAGGCTCTGGCTACGTTGTAAAGCAAAGCATCACCAAGGGAGCCCCCATTAAAAGTGGTGACCGTCTCACAATTGAGCTGGAAACGCCTCTTGACAACTTGAATGGGAAGAATGAGGAAGAAAGGGACCCCGAAATAAAGGAATAAAGAAAAGCTTAATAAGGATGTTTATCACATAGATGATTGGAACGCCGGCGTTCTAATTTTTTGAAGTCCCGCATAAAAATGAACGACAGGCATGTCCTTTTAAAGGGAGTGCCAGGCTTGTTACCCATGCCCTGGCGCATGAAGAAGGAGGAACATTTATGCGGGTTTCAAATGTTACTGTAAGAAAACGCCTGATGGCAGCCTTATTTACAGGCATTCTTATTTTCTTTATTATTGATGTCCGCCTTGGTTACGTCCAATTTTATTTGGGTGATATGCTGACCAACAAGGCGAAGGATTCATGGAGCAGGAACATTCCTTTCGCTCCGGAAAGAGGAGAAATTATCGATCGCAATGGCGTTCCCCTGGCAACCAACATAAGTTCCCCGACCGTCTGGATCGTTCCGAGGCAAATAGAGGAACCCGAAATGGCCGCGGAAAAGCTGGCGGCCGTATTAAATGCTTCGAAGGAAAGCGTCCTAAAAAGCCTGACAGAGACACAATCGATTATCCGCCTGCCATCTGGACGGAAAATTTCACATCAAAAAGCAAAGGAAATCCGTTCACTTGGCCTGAAAGGAATCTATATTGGTGATGATTCCAAGCGCCACTATCCTTTCGGCAGCTATTTGTCGCATGTGCTTGGCTTTGCGGGAATTGACAACCAGGGTTTGATGGGCCTTGAGCTGTTCTATGATAAAGAATTAAGCGGGCAAAAAGGGTCGGTTCAATTTTATGCCGATGCAAAAGGCCGGCGGATGAATGATATGGCGGACGATTATCAGCCTCCAATTGACGGGCTTGATTTAAAACTGACGATTGACACGAAAATCCAAACCATTGTGGAGAGGGAAATGGAAATCGCCCAAAAAACGTATAACCCGGACGGGCTGATCGCGATTGCCATGAATCCGAATAATGGAGAAATCCTTGCAATGGCAAGCCGGCCGAATTTCGACCCAGCAAATTTCCGGTCGGTGCCTCAAGAAGTCTACAACAGGAACCTCCCCGTCTGGAGCACGTATGAACCAGGATCCACCTTTAAAATCATCACGCTTGCCGCCGCGCTTGAGGAAGGCAAGGTAAATTTGGAAAAAGAACACTTTCATGACTCAGGTAGTGTCCAGGTAGCCGGTGCACGGCTGAAGTGCTGGAAGCGGGGCGGACATGGGAGCCAGACATTTTTGGAAGTTGTCCAAAATTCCTGCAACCCAGGTTTCGTAGAGCTTGGAGAGAGGCTCGGAAAAGAAAAACTATTTGATTATGTAAAAGGGTTTGGCTTCGGCCAAAAGACGGGAATTGACCTTCAGGGGGAAGGCACCGGGATATTGTTCAATATGAACCGTGTTGGCCCGGTAGAATTGGCGACAACAGCTTTCGGCCAGGGCGTTTCCGTAACGCCGATCCAGCAGGTGACCGCGGTGGCCGCGGCTGTAAACGGTGGATACTTGTACACCCCCTATATCGCGAAGGAACTGATTGACCCGGCAACCAAGCAGGTAGTGATGAAGAATTCACCAAAACTGAAAAGGCGTGTCATTTCCGAAGAAACATCCAAGCAAATCAGGCATGCGCTCGAAAGCGTTGTAGCACAGGGGACTGGTGGAAAGGCATTCATCGATTCCTACCGGGTCGGAGGAAAAACAGGGACGGCCCAAAAAGCGCAGGGCGGCAGGTATTTGGAAAATAACCATATTGTTTCATTCATCGGGTTTGCGCCTGCGGATGACCCACAGCTTGTTGTATACGTTGCTGTAGATAACCCAAAAGGGACCGTCCAGTTTGGCGGCGTCGTCTCTGCCCCGATCGTTGGGAACATCATGAAGGATTCGTTGCTTGCCATGGGGGTTGAGCCGAGAAAGGACCAAATCGAAAAGAAAAAGACTTGGCAGGATGTCCCAATGATCTCAATGCCCAACCTGGAGGGGATGACGAAAAAGGAGCTTGGGGAGCAGCTCGAAAACCTGAAAATCGAGGCTAAAGGGGAAGGCGATATGGTTGTTAAGCAGCTGCCGCAGGCCGGAACGAGGGTAAAGGAAGGTTCGACAATCATTCTTTATTTCGGCAAAGGAAACTAAAACATGGAAGGCGATGGAATTTTTCCACCGCCTTCTTCCTGTGTCTCCACCATATGCCAATCACTCGGGAACTCTACGGGAAAATCATTATGGATTAATGGCGAAATACATGTATATCATGTAAAATAGGTATCGATTGTTAAGCAGGAGAGGAATTGAAAACAATGAAGTTGCGTGAGCTTTTAAAACATTTGCGTCAACCGGGTAAATTGCCTGAAGCAAACCCGGACATATCATCGGTTGAAGACAGCCATAGCAAGGTGCGAAACGGCAGCCTGTTTATTTGCATAAAGGGCTTTTCGGCGGATGGACATGATTTTGCCGCAGAGGCTGTACAGAAAGGCGCAGTCGCCATCGTTGCCCAGAGGGAGCTCGATGTGCCCGTGCCTGTTTATATTGTGCGCGACACGTCTCGGGCAAAAGCGATTCTGGCTGATGCATTTTATGGGCATCCAAGCCACGGCATCCATTTGACGGGGATAACCGGAACGAACGGAAAAACAACGACGAGCCATTTAATTGAACAGATTTTTTCCGACTCGGGCCTGAAAACAGGGCTGATTGGAACGATGTATACAAAAGTGGGCGATCGGAAATTCGAAGTCAAAAATACAACTCCGGAAAGCCTTACGTTGCAAAAGACATTCAGGTTGATGGCCGATGAGGGAGTTACCCATGCGGTTATGGAAGTTTCCTCACATGCCCTCGATTATGGCAGGGTTCATGGGACTGATTTCAATGTTGCGGTCTTTACGAATCTGACCCAGGACCATTTGGATTACCATAAGACGATGGATAAGTACAGGCAGGCAAAGAGCCTTTTGTTTTCCCAATTGGGAAATGCGTATTCCGATACATCACCAAAGTTCGCTGTTATAAATGCAGACGACCCCGCCGCCCAAGAGTTCATCCGGGCAACCGCGGCATTCATACTTACATACGGGATTGACGAAAAGGCGGATATTATGGCCAAAAACATCCGCCTTACTCCACAGGGCACAACCTTTACGGTTGAAATTGCCGGAGAACCTTATTCTGTTTCAATGAAACAGGTCGGCAAATTCAATGTTTATAACGCGCTTGCGGCGATTGGAGCGGCTCTTGCATCTGGAATAACCCCGGAAATCGCCATTTCGTCACTTGAGCGGATCGAAGGGGTGGCAGGAAGGTTTGAAACAGTCGACGCCGGGCAGGACTTTTCCATTATTGTCGACTATGCTCACACCCCTGACAGCCTTGAAAATGTCCTGAAAACGATTCGTGAATTCGCAAAAAAGGATATATATGTATTGGCGGGCTGTGGCGGGGACAGGGACAGGGCAAAGCGCCCACTGATGGCCCGCATCGCCTGCGAGTACGGGACGCATCCGATTTTCACTTCGGATAACCCGAGGAGCGAGGACCCTGAAGCCATCCTCCGCGATATGGAAGAAGGCGTTAAAGGAAGAAACTACAAAGTCATCCCTGACAGGAAAGAAGCAATTGAATATGCTGTCGGGTCGGCCCAATCCGGGGATATCATCCTCATCGCAGGAAAGGGACATGAAACATACCAGGAAATTAAAGGCGTCAAATATGATTTCGATGACCGGGTTTGTGCAAGAGATGCCGTCATAAGATTGGAAAAAGGAAAAAAGAATTAAACTATTTAGTTTGAGATAAATTTCTACACTTTTATTTTGAAATGCAAGTTGATTGGAGCGGAGGGCACCGACTCCTGCGGGATGCAGCGGCAAGGTGGAGACCCCACAGGTGCTTGCGCCGAGGAGGCTCCACTGACGCCCCGCGGAAAGCGTGTGCCCGGAGCGGAAATCAACCGCATGGTTACTGTAGAATATACAATTTTAATTCAAACAAAATTTTAAACAATGGAGATTAACGTATTGATATGAGTAGCAAACAAATTGTTTTTTTTCATAGGGGCCTTCTCCCGAATAGTAAAACTTCATATGATAGTGCTGTGGCAGCGGTCTTTGTGAGCGCCACTGTTCCTGTAAGGAGGCAGTTTCATGCTTGAACAAGTTATTTTTTTCACGATACTGATGGGGTTTTTAATAACCGTCCTCCTTTCCCCGATATTCATTCCTTTCCTGAGAAGGTTGAAGTTTGGGCAGAGCATTCGGGAAGAGGGCCCGAAATCGCACCTAAAAAAAACAGGAACGCCTACGATGGGCGGGATTATGATTCTGTTATCGATTATTATTACCTCGCTCGTCATGGCGGGCAAGTTCGCGGGGCCGACCTCTAAGACATACATGCTGATCATTGTCACCGCCGGCTTCGGGCTGCTCGGCTTTCTCGATGACTTTATAAAAGTTGCAATGAAGCGGAATCTTGGCCTTACATCGAAACAGAAATTGTTGGGCCAGATTATTATTTCGGTCATTTTCTATCTTCTTTATAGAAGAAATGAACTCCCATCGGAATTGGGGCTTCCTTTTACCGATTATTCCATTGACCTTGGCTGGTTTTATCTCGTTTTTGTCATCTTTTGGCTAGTTGGTTTTTCAAACGCCGTCAATTTGACGGATGGGCTTGACGGGCTTGTGTCTGGGACGGCGGCTATTGCCTTCGGTGCCTACGCCGTGCTTGCTTGGAGCCAGTCCCAATTTGAACTTTCGATATTTAGTGTCGCAGTCGTTGGCGCAGTACTGGGTTTCCTTGTATTCAACGCTCACCCTGCCAAGGTTTTTATGGGGGATACCGGATCACTCGCGCTTGGGGGGGCCATAGCCGCATTATCGATCCTTACCGGCCATGAATTCCTGCTCTTAGTGATTGGCGGCGTCTTCGTAATCGAAACGTTATCGGTCATCCTCCAGGTTATTTCGTTTAAAACAACCGGCAGGAGGATTTTCAAAATGAGCCCGCTCCACCATCATTATGAACTATCAGGCTGGTCCGAATGGCGAGTTGTAGTCACGTTTTGGACAGTAGGCCTCCTTTTTGCGATTCTTGGAATTTATATCGGGGTGTGGATTTAAGTGAAGATGATTGATACGTATCAGCATAGGAAAATACTTGTACTGGGGCTTGCGAAAAGCGGCGTGACGGCGGCAGCGCTCCTGCATAAGCTTGGAGCATTCGTCACCGTTAACGACTTTAAGCCCCTCTCCGAAAACAAGGAGGCCCAGGGGCTGCTTGAACAGGGAATCACCGTGATAACGGGGAGCCATCCTGTTGAATTGCTAGAGGAGGGCTTTGAACTCGTTGTCAAAAATCCTGGCATTCCATACACAAACCCAATGGTAAAACGAGCATTTGAAAAAGGGATTCCTGTTATAACCGAGGTCGAACTGGCCTGGCAAATTTCCGAAGCGCCGTTCATTGGGATTACTGGTACGAACGGAAAAACAACTACGACAACTTTGATTTTTGAAATGCTCAAAGAAGGGGCGAAACAACCGCTCATCGCGGGGAACATCGGTACGGTCGCATCAGGAGTGGCTCAGGAAGCAACAGACGAAAATACGATCGTCATCGAGCTTTCATCTTTCCAGCTGATGGGCATAGAAGGTTTTAAGCCAAAAGTCGCCGTCCTTACCAATCTTTATGATGCCCACCTGGATTATCATGGAACAAGGGCGGAATACCATTCGGCTAAAGCGAACATCACGAAGAATCAGGGAGATGGCGATTATTTTGTTTATAACGCCGACCAGGAAGAAACCATCGCTGTTGCAAAAAACTCAAAAGCAGTGCTTGTTCCTTTTTCAGCCACGAAAGAACTAGGGAGGGGAGCCTACGAGAGCGGGGGGTGGCTTTGCTTTGAAGGCGAGAAGATCATTCATCGTGAGGATGTCGCCCTGCCAGGCGAGCATAACCTTGAAAACATTCTTTCGGCAGTTGCATCGGCAAAGCTATCTGGAGTGGATAACGAGGCAATCCAAACTGTGCTGAAATCCTTCACGGGTGTCAGGCACCGCCTTCAGTTCGTTGCGGAAAAGGATGGACGGAAGATTTACAACGATTCAAAGGCGACGAATATCCTCGCCACCCAAAAAGCGCTTGAGGCATTTGACGCACCAATCGTTTTGCTTGCGGGGGGACTGGACCGGGGGAATGGATTTGACGAGCTCATTCCTTCCATGAAAAATGTCAAGGCATTGATTACCTTTGGGGAAACAGCGGAAAAGCTTGCGGAAACGGCTAAGAAGGCGGGAATAAAAACGATTGTCCGCGCCGATAATGTTGAGGGTGCTGTTCCGGAAGCGTACAGGCTTTCACAGCCCGGGGATGTTATTCTCCTGTCTCCTGCCTGTGCGAGCTGGGACCAGTACAAAACTTTTGAGGTCAGGGGCGACATGTTTATTGAAGCGGTGCATAAGCTTAAGTAGGGCTTGTCTCCTTGCTTGAGCCGCTAGCACGAATTTTCCCCTGGCTCTCCGGAAGGCCCAATACATGGGGCAGAGGTGTTTGGCAGTGCCAGTAAAAAAAAATTCTCCCGATTTGATCCTGTTGGCTGTAACATTCGCGCTGCTCGCTTTCGGGCTTATCATGGTCTATAGTTCAAGTGCGATTTGGGCGGAATTCAAATTCAATGACTCCTTTTTCTTCGCAAAAAGGCAAGTTTTGTTTGCCGGGGTCGGAATCGCCGCAATGTTTTTCATCATGAACATCAACTACCTGACATGGCGTACATGGGCTGTAGTCATTATCATTATCTGCTTTTTCCTACTGCTGCTAGTCCTCGTTCCAGGGGTCGGGAATGTCAGGAATGGCTCAAGGAGCTGGATTGGAGTCGGGGCTTTCTCCATTCAGCCTTCCGAATTCATGAAACTTGCGATGATCGCATTTTTGGCAAAATATCTTTCGGAGCGCCAAAAGTTCATTACGTCCTTACGGAAAGGCCTCGTACCGTCGCTTGGGCTTGTGTTCATTGCCTTTGCGCTAATTATGCTTCAGCCCGACCTTGGTACCGGTACAGTCATGGTAGGAACATGTCTGGTCATGATATTCGTGGCCGGGGGAAGGATACTCCATTTCGCAGGGTTGATTCTTCTAGGCGCCGCCGGTTTCGCTGGATTAATCATATCGGCGCCATACAGAATTAAAAGGATAACCTCCTTTCTTGATCCTTGGTCCGATCCGCAGGACAGCGGCTTTCAGATTATACAGTCGTTGTATGCAATCGGGCCGGGCGGCCTTTTCGGGCTGGGCCTAGGAGAAAGCCGACAGAAATTCTTTTATTTACCCGAACCGCAGACAGATTTTATCTTTGCGATTCTTGCCGAGGAGCTGGGCTTCATCGGAGGCTCGCTTATTCTCCTGTTATTTGCCCTCCTCCTTTGGCGAGGGATTAAGATTGCGCTCGGCGCTCCGGATCTGTTTGGGAGCTTTCTGGCAGTGGGCATCATTTCGATGGTCGCCATCCAAGTGATGATCAATATTGGTGTTGTAATCGGGCTCATGCCGGTTACTGGGATCACATTGCCTTTTTTAAGTTATGGGGGCTCATCGCTGACCCTTATGCTCATGGCAATCGGGGTACTATTGAACATTAGCCGTTATGTAAAATATTAACCAAGGCCCTGCCGATGCAGGGTTCTTTTTCACTTTGGTATTTGCTGAGGATAAAAATGCCATACATGAAACGACCCTTTTCATCGTTTCTATGTTTAAAATATAGTAGAATGAGGGTAAATGAAGCGGGTGCTTTTTTTCGAGTTTTCCTGGTTAGTTGGTGAACGGCGGTTTTAAAATCATTCGCTGGTCTATAGAATAAATGCTTCAAGTAAACAAGATTCATTAACAAATTTGCCGAGGGCATTACATAATGAGCAAGCAAAGCGAGGGGACGCAGCCCAATACTTTCCTTCTGGGAGACGTCCCTTGGCAGAAATGAAACGAACCACTAATTAGGCATTGCATACACTAAAAAAAACTCCGTTTGTAATCAGAAAGGGAGGGATCTTATGGATGGGCTAAAAAAAGAACTTGAAATGGCTGGAATTGGAAAAATAAAAGAGTCGGAGGCGCTGTCACAGCATACAACAATTAAAATTGGCGGGCCAGCGGACATTTTTGTTGAGCCGTCCTCAATCGAAAACCTGCTTAAAACAATGAAAATTGTAAGGCAACACGGCGTACCGTGGCGGGCAATCGGGCGTGGGTCAAACCTGCTCGTCTCGGACCGGGGGATTGAAGGGGTTGTAATCAAACTCGGAAGCGGCCTTGACCGGTTGGAACAGAACGGAACCGAAATAACGGTCGGGGGCGGACAGTCACTCGTTTCGCTCGCCACCTCAGTCAGCAGGAAAGGACTAACAGGCTTTGAATTTGCCGGCGGAATTCCGGGTTCGGTAGGCGGGGCTGTTTACATGAATGCCGGCGCACATGGTTCGGACATTAGTAAAATTTTAAAAAAAGCGCATATTCTTTTCGAGGATGGCCAAATAGAGTGGCTATCAAATGAACAGCTTGAATACTCGTACAGGACATCTATCCTCCAGAAAAAAAGGCCGGGGATTGTCCTTGAAGCTGTTTTCCAGCTTGAAGCAGGGAATAGGGAGGCAATTGTAGCGGAACTTCAAAAAAACAAGGACTATCGAAAGGAAACGCAGCCCTGGAATTTTCCATGCGCGGGCAGCATTTTCCGCAATCCTCTTCCCAATTACGCAGGAAGGCTGATTGAAGATGCCGGGCTAAAAGGCCACTCAATCGGCGGCGCGAAAATATCTGAAATGCACGGGAATTTTATCGTCAATACCGGCACCGCGACCGCAGAGGATGTGCTGGCGCTTATCCAGCATGTCAAGGATACGATTTTCTCCCATAAAGGTATCCACATGGAAACCGAAGTCGAAATAATTGGCCGAAAATAGCAGGAAAATCATCATACCGGCATATAATTGTATGCTATAATATTTCCATTGGATTAGGCGAAAAGCTGTACCAAAAACGGCGGCATGAGACGATCGTGCCGTTGTTTTCGATTATCCCTTCCTTTACAGGGAGTTTTTTCACTAATCACGATGGGGTGAACGGAAATGCAAAAGGGCAAAGTGCTCACACTGGAAGACAGGATACCGAAATTGAAGGAACAACGGCGGAAAAAGGCGAATAGAAGGCTGATTCTTCTGCTTTTTATGTTTTTTTTCCTAATTGCCGGCGTCATTTACATACAATCCCCTCTTAGCCACGTTAGTGCAGTGGAGGTAAGGGGAAATTCCGCTTACGAGGACACGGAACTTGTGAAAGTTACCGGAATAACCAACGAGACGAACATTTGGAAAATTCAAAATGACGCAATATCCAAAAAATTGACAAAGTTTCCTGAAATAAAGAGTGCCAGCGTAAAACTCGTGCTGCCAAATAAAATCCTCATCAACATAGCAGAGCATAGGCGGATTGCCTATCTCGCCAAAGACGCAGGATTTTACCCGGTAATGGAAAACGGCAAAGTTCTTCCGGGGAACAAAAAGGAGTCTCTTTCAGAAAATGTTCCGGTCCTGATGGGATTCAAGGAAGGCAAAGTGCTTGATGAAATGTGTTCTTCCCTCCTTACGCTTCCAGAGGAAATTTACAATTCCATTTCAGAAATCCACTATACTCCCCAAAAAACAGATGAATTCCATGTGTCACTGTTTATGAATGACGGGTTTGAAGTTAGTGCTTCCTTAAGGACATTCGCGGAAAAAATGGTTCATTATCCATCAATTGTGAGCCAGCTTGATCCAAACGTAAAAGGAGTCATTGATTTGGAAGTCGGGTCCTACTTTAAAGCATATGAAATAAAGGGGGAGGAAGGCCTTGATGAAGAAAGTGAGGGGTAAACATGTGATTTTATCGCTCGTTTGCCTAGTTCTTGGATACATTATGGCCTTTTCATATCATCTAACAATAGTGGAAAACAAGCATAAAAACAAACAAGTCACAGGCAGCCATTACGAGCGGACACTGGACCTGCGCAACCAGCTCATTTACCTGGAGGAGGAGAACCGTAAGCTTCAAAGGGAATACAATAAAAAGCAGGCAAAGGTCCTTCAGAATGAAAAAGAACTTTCAAAAGGAGAAGAAGCATACTCATCAATCGCCAGGGAAGCTGAAAAATTCCGGATGTTCCTTGGCAAGGTAAAGGTAAAGGGGCCGGGAATACAGGTCTCCCTCGCGGATGGGGACTATAATCCTGATGAACAAAACATTAATAACTATCTCGTACATGAATACCATGTTTTCAAGGTAGTAAATGAATTGTATGTATCCGGCGCGGAAGCGGTTGCCATTAATGGCCAAAGGCTATCCGCAAACTCGTATATCGTTTGCAATGGCCCTGTCATAACCGTCGACGGTAAACAGCATCCCGCTCCATTTGTTATATCGGCGATTGGCGACCCGGCGGTCCTGGAATCGGCCCTCAATATGACAGGCGGCGTCAGGGACCAGATTGTGAATGATAACATCGTTTTTACTTTGGAGAAAAAAGATTCTATTCATTTTAATCCCATATTGGGCAGCTAATTAACTCATGTCCACGAAGAAGGTTAGGTGAAAACTGTGGACAAGCAAAAAAAGAATTTTACCAGCTTTTCAATCGTTGCCGCCATCATCGGTTTTATGATCGCCATCCAGTTCCAGACCGTAAAGGAACCTGCTGATGTACGCGATACAAGGGATATTTGGCAACTAAGGCAGGACATCCTGAAGGAAAAGAAATTGCAGTCGGAACTTCTGGGTGAAATCCGGTCTGCCGAGAACAAACTTGCAGGGTATGAAACAAAGAGGCAAAACGGGAAAGAACAGGTACTTAGGGAAACGTTGGAGGAATTAAAGATAGAGGCGGGCTTGACTGAAATAACCGGGCCGGGCATTATCCTGACAATTGAACCTGTTTTTGAGGAGGTCCTCATCGGGGACCCGATCAACACGACTGTTACTCCCGATCTATTAAAAAGGCTGACAAATGAATTGAATATGTATGAGGCAAAACAAATAGCCATTGATGGGCAGCGAATAATAAATTCGACGGTCATCCGTGAAATAAGCTCGGAAACAAGGATAGACGGCCATCGGCTCTCTGCGCTTCCGATAGAAATAAAGGTTATCGCTGACAATATACAGGCCGCGGAAAAACTCTCCAACCGGATGAAAGCTTCGCAATCAATGGAAGAGTTCTTCATTGATAACCTGCGGTTAACGGTTTCAGATCCCATACAGGATATCACTATCGGGGCATATGAAAACCCAATAAGGATAAACACAATGAAGCCAGCCAAGACCGATGAAGGGGGGGATTCCTAATGTGGCTTCCAGTCCTGGGGCTCATCGTCGGAGTGATTCTCGGGCTAATGACCGAAATCAGGATACCTGATGAGTATTCAAATTATTTGTCGATTGCCGTCCTTGCCGCGTTGGATACCCTGTTTGGCGGAATCAGGGCGCATTTGCAGAATATATATGACGAAAAGGTTTTCGTCTCCGGTTTTTTCTTTAATATAATCCTTGCAGCA
Source organism: Neobacillus sp. YIM B06451 (assembly GCF_032667185.1). Taxonomy (NCBI): domain Bacteria; kingdom Bacillati; phylum Bacillota; class Bacilli; order Caryophanales; family Bacillaceae; genus Neobacillus; species Neobacillus sp. YIM B06451. The sequence goes on from NZ_JAVFKJ010000001.1 coordinate 312,082, forward strand.
AGTTTAGCTTTCCTGGGAGTCCATCTTGGTGTAGACTTGTATTTAGCTGCCGTGTTCGCATTTGGAGTCAGGCTTTTTCAGAATATTGCGGTCATCAGGCGGATTATGCTGACCAAATGGTCGGCATCACGTGAAAAAACAGAAAAAATTTGATATTTTTTAAAGGGAATCATTTCGTTCTGACGAATATTTTTATAATATATAATTATATTTACAATTTTTGAACGATAAATCTAGTAAAAAGTGCAGTATTTGCTGAAGGAGGTGCCATAGGATGAACAACAATGAGATATTTGTAAGTCTTGACATCGGTACATCCAGTGTAAAAGTAATCATTGGTGAGAAGGTCAATGACTCGTTAAATATTATCGGAGTTGGCAACGTGAAATCAGCCGGGCTCAGAAAAGGGGCCATCGTTGATATAGAAGAGACCGTTCATTCTATTAAAAAAGCAGTCGAACAGGCCGAGAGAATGATAGGAATGGAAATCAGGCAAGTCATTGTCGGGATAACGGGGAACCATGTCATGCTCCAGCCATGCCACGGGGTAGTAGCCGTTTCCGGTGACAACAAGGAAATTACACGGGAGGATATCATCCGTGTCGAAGATGCAGCCAAGGTTATTTCCATTCCGCCTGAAAGGGAGATCATCGATGTGGTGCCACACCAGTACATTGTCGATGGCCAGGACGAAATTACCGATCCAATCAATATGATGGGTGTAAGGCTTGAAATGGAAGGCACAATCATAACAGGCTACAAAACGATCCTACATAATGTTTTACGATGTGTTGAACGGGCGAATCTCGAAATTCTTGATATAACGCTCCAGCCTCTTGCATCCGGAATGTTTTCCCTCTCAAACGACGAGAAAAACCTCGGTACTGCTCTAATCGACATCGGGGGAGGCACAACAACAATCGCGGTTTTCGATGAAGGCCGCCTGATTGGCACAAGCGTGATTCCTGTTGGCGGTGAACATATTACGAAGGATCTTTCCATCGTGCTTAGGACTTCAACGGAAAATGCCGAAAAAATCAAAATCAAGTATGGACATGCCTTTTACGAGCAAGCTTCGGGGGATGAAGTTTTCAGCGTCCCTGTTATAGGCAGCGACCAGCACCAGCAATTTACCCAGCTAGAAATATCGGAGATCATTGAAGCGAGGCTCGAAGAAATACTTGATCTTGTCCTGAATGAACTGAGGAGGATGGGAGTCAGTGACCTCCCAGGCGGTTATGTCCTGACGGGCGGCGTCTCGAATATGGAAGGCGTGCTCGAACTAGCCCAGGCGGTTTTCCAAAGCAGGGTAAGAAGGGCCATTCCTGATTACATCGGTGTCAGGGAACCACAATTCACTTCGGGAGTCGGCTTAATTAAATATGCCAGCAGAAACAGCAGGCTTGATGGCTATGTCCAGTCGGTAAGCGTTCCGCATTCCCAGGATCAGAAGGAAAACAAGGCGCCAAAACAGCAAGCCGCGCAAAAGCAGGCAAGACAGCCTGAGGAAAAAATGTCCACGAAAGTAAAGAAATTTTTTGGCTACTTTTTTGAATAGGCGAAAATGTTGTTTTGAACAGCTTTCCAGACACTGACTGATGAATCGATTGAAACCGGGGGTTCTCCTGCCTGAATCCCTTTTTCTTTATAGACAATCAGGCAGGCTATTTGCCTCTAATGAACGGGGCGACAGGGCGACAAGGAAATTGGACGAATTAGGAGGATTTGTCATGTTGGAGTTTGATACAAATTTAGATCAATTAGCTACCATAAAAGTTATTGGCGTCGGGGGCGGCGGAAACAATGCTGTAAACCGCATGATTGAACATGGTGTCCAGGGGGTTGAATTCATCGCTGTCAATACAGACGCGCAAGCCCTCAATCTGTCCAAAGCAGAAGTGAAAATGCAAATTGGCGCGAAGCTAACTAGAGGGCTTGGAGCCGGCGCAAATCCTGAAGTAGGTAAAAGGGCCGCCGAAGAAAGCAAGGAACAAATTGAGGAAGCGCTCCGTGGAGCCGACATGGTATTCGTTACAGCCGGAATGGGCGGAGGCACCGGTACCGGCGCTGCTCCTGTCATTGCCCAAATCGCTCGAGACCTTGGCGCCCTGACTGTTGGGGTTGTTACACGCCCGTTCACGTTTGAGGGAAAAAAACGGCAGACCCAGGCAGCCATGGGCATTGCCGGGATGAAGGACGCTGTTGATACCCTTATTGTTATTCCGAATGACCGTCTCCTCGAAATAGTTGACAAGAGCACTCCGATGCTTGAAGCATTTCGTGAAGCGGATAATGTATTACGGCAAGGGGTCCAGGGTATTTCAGACCTTATCGCCGTGCCAGGGCTGATTAACCTTGACTTTGCGGATGTAAAAACGATTATGTCCAGCAAAGGCTCGGCGCTAATGGGAATTGGGGTCGCTTCAGGTGAAAATCGCGCTGCCGAAGCCGCCAAAAAAGCAATCAGCTCTCCGCTTCTTGAGACATCGATTGATGGAGCACAAGGTGTCCTGATGAACATTACCGGCGGAACCAACCTTAGCCTGTATGAAGTCCAGGAAGCTGCAGATATTGTTGCTTCAGCGTCTGACCAGGAAGTAAACATGATTTTTGGATCAGTCATTAACGAAAATTTGAAGGATGAGATTCTTGTTACGGTAATAGCGACTGGATTCAATGAAGAATCCATCCAGCAAAGGCCATCAGCCCGTCCGTCTTTCGGTCAGCCGAAGCCATCGATTGGCACTGTCAAGAGGGAACCTAAACGTGAAGAACCGGTTCAGGAGCCGCAAAGGCCTTCTTCGGCTTCACAGGAAGATACACTTGATATCCCGACATTCCTTCGGAACCGAAACAGAAGAAGGTAATGTTGGCGGTTTTACCCCACTCAAAAAAAAATTACGATGAAGCACGCCCGATGAAAAGGGGCGTGCTTTTTATTTTTTCCAAAACTCTCAAAAGAACAGTGCTGATAGTTTTATTTTATAGATTCAAGCGGAGGCAGCCCGCGGAAAACATGAGCTTCGCTACAGCCAATAATCGCCTGTCTCTGCGAAATGACTCCAGGAAACTTGCGTGGCGAAATGGAAGTCTACCTTTCCTCTGTGCCAAAGAAAGCATTAAACAAAGATATTGGCAAAAGCTGAGGGGAATCGTTGAAAATTCCATCTTTTCACGTACAGGAATCGACACACTTTCAACCTCTTGATGCTATATACTTTTTCGTAAACAGAACACGGCATCCTGTCTATCAGGATCCCGACCGAGGAGATTATGCGTGTGACTGTTTATTTGGATGTAATCTGGGCTTTGAATCTGCTCTTTGACTGCCTCCTCCTCAGCTTGGCGGCAATTGTATTGAAACGGGCTGTTCCTCCCTGGAGAATAGCAGCTGGAGGTTTCATCGGCTCCCTAATTATCTTGCTTCATTTCACTCCTTTTGGCACCTATGCGGGGCATCCCCTTTCAAAGCTTCTGTTTTCGGTTTTGATGGTCTTATCTGCTTTTGGCTACAAAGGGATGAGATTTTTTTTGTCATCGCTAGCCGCCCTCTACCTTTCGACTTTTTTGATCGGGGGGGCAATGATGGGAACCCATTATTTTCTGCAAACAGGCGGTGGGGCATCGAAGGCGTTCCTCTCTTCCGTTTCGGCAGGGTTCGGTGATCCGGTAAGCTGGGCATTCGTATTGATTGGCTTTCCACTCGCATGGCATTTTTCAAGAAACAGGCTTGGGGCCATTGAAATGGCGAAAATCAAGTTTGACCAGCTTGTCAATGTCATAATCACGATAAATGGGGAATCGCTTTGCTTTACCGGATTAATTGACAGCGGGAACCAGCTGTATGACCCGATAACAAGGCTGCCAGTCATGTTTGCTTCCGTGAAAAAGACGATTGGAACATTGCCTCCTCCACTCGCGGCCGCATCAGCCGATCCGGAAGCGATTATTTATGGTGACAAAGCTTTGGACAGCGAATGGGGGCATCGGGTAAGAATTGTCCCATATTCGGTAGTTGGAGAAGAAAACCGGCTGGTGCTTGCCATCAAACCAGATATGGTTGCCATAACGCAAGGTGAAAAAACGTTTCGCACGAACAAAGCGCTTGTTTCATTTACGCTTCAGGAGCTTTCATCCGATGGGTCCTTTGAGTGCATTGTCCATCCAAAGATGCTGACAGGCGTTCCGGGAGGCCCCGGCATGGCAAGTTAATACTAATATACTCACAGATTATTTTTTTAGAAGGAGGAACAAACGTGAAAAAATGGAGGCTCCGTTTCTACTATTACTGGTCCAGGCTTCTATTTAAGCTTGGCTTGAAAAGTGAAGAAGTCCATTACATAGGGGGCAGCGAAGCACTGCCTCCACCGCTCAGCAAAGAGGAGGAGGAAGTCCTTTTAAAAAAGCTTCCAGCGGGGGATAAAGCCGCGCGCTCCATCCTGATTGAAAGGAATCTGAGGCTTGTCGTTTATATTGCCAGGAAATTCGAAAACACGGGTATCAATATCGAGGATTTGATTTCCATCGGCACCATCGGGCTTATAAAGGCGGTAAACACATTTAATCCAGAGAAAAAGATCAAGCTTGCCACTTATGCTTCCAGATGCATTGAAAACGAAATCCTTATGTATTTGCGGCGGAACAACAAAATCCGTTCGGAAGTTTCATTCGATGAACCATTGAATATTGACTGGGATGGAAATGAGCTTCTTCTATCGGATGTCCTTGGGACGGATGACGATATTATCACAAGGGATCTTGAGGCAAATGTCGACCGAAAGCTGCTTTCCAAAGCGCTGCACCAGCTGTCGGACCGTGAAAAGCAAATTATGGAGCTTCGTTTCGGACTGGCGAATGGAGAGGAAAAGACGCAGAAGGATGTCGCCGATATGCTAGGTATTTCACAATCCTATATTTCAAGGCTCGAAAAAAGGATTATCAAAAGGCTACGCAAGGAATTCAATAAAATGGTCTAACAGGACTTAAATAAGGGTCCAAAAATTTTTTTTGAAGCCGGAAATCGCGAACATAAAGGGATTCGGCTTTTATGTCCCCTCTCCGGGTGGATGTGGCCCTGCATATTTTTCCTTTCCAAGGAGATACTGTTTTTTGAACAGCAGCTCCTACAAGGAGGGAAAAGGCATTGACCCGAAATAAGGTTGAAATATGCGGCGTCGACACATCGAAGCTTCCTGTATTGAAAAACGATGAAATGCGCATGCTTTTCCGTGAAATGCAGGCAGGTGACCTGACTGCAAGGGAAAAGCTTGTCAACGGCAACCTCCGGCTCGTGCTGAGTGTCATCCAGCGTTTCAACAACCGCGGAGAATTTGTCGACGACCTATTTCAGGTTGGCTGTATCGGCCTCATGAAGTCAATCGATAATTTTGATTTGGGCCAGAACGTAAAGTTTTCCACATACGCGGTGCCGATGATTATAGGTGAGATTAGGCGCTATTTGCGTGACAACAATCCGATTCGGGTTTCGAGGTCGCTCCGTGACATCGCCTACAAGGCACTGCAGGTCAGGGAGAAGCTGATGGGCGAAACCTCAAGGGAGCCAACAGCAGAAGAAATTGCGAAGGTTCTTGAAGTTCCCCATGAAGAAATTGTCTTTGCCCTTGATGCAATCCAGGATCCGGTTTCCCTGTTTGAGCCCATTTACAATGACGGCGGGGACCCAATCTACGTTATGGACCAATTAAGCGACGAACGTAACAAGGATACCCAATGGATTGAAGAAATCGCGCTTAAGGAAGGGATGCGCAGGCTGAACGACCGTGAAAAGCTAATATTGCGAAAACGCTTCTTCCAGGGGAAGACGCAAATGGAAGTCGCGGATGAAATAGGGATTTCGCAGGCGCAGGTATCACGTCTTGAAAAAGCGGCCATTAAACAAATGAATAAAAATATCCAAAGCTGAAGCTGCCTGTAAAGGCGGCTTCTTCATTTTCCGTTTCCTGTCGCGCCTGAAGAAAAAAGGCTGCCATGCATGGATAATGGATGGCCTGCCAAGTTTTCTCCCCCTTGCAAACAATTTTCCCGTCCCTCTGTCATATAGTTTAAATAGCAAATGACAGGAGTGGATCGCTAATGGTGAGGATATCCGATTTTCAGATGAAGGACGTCATTAATGTCGCTGATGGAAAAAAGCTTGGCAATGTAACCGATATAGACATAAATCTTGCCACCGGGAAAATACAGGCGGTGGTGATTGGCGGTACGGGAAGGGTACTTGGCTTTTTCGGCAAGGATGAAGACACTGTCATTCCATGGACAAATATTCTAAAGATTGGCCAGGACGTAATCCTTGTCAGGGCAAGCGGGCTAACGCATAAATCCACTTCTGAAGGCCAGGAAAACAGCGCCGGGTAAGTTAGTCTGTCGGATTTAGGCGTGGTGTGGTAAACTAGAGAAAAAACAGGGGTAAACCATGGAACCATTTATTTCACAACATGAGTCAATTCTAGTTCTTGGCGGTTGGATGAAGGATTATCCCGGCCTTTCCGCCGGATTTACTACAAGGGCCGGAGGTTATAGCACCGGAGAATATGAAAGCATGAATACGGGATTCCATGTAGGGGACAATCAGAATCTCGTAAGGAAGAACAGGGAGGCCATCGCCAGGCTGGCGGGCTTTCCGCTCCTGGATATTGTCGGTGCCGAGCAGACACACGGGACGAACATTGTCAAAGCGGGCTCCAGCTTAAAGGGGAGGGGAGCATCCGCATACAGTGATTCCGTCCCGGATACGGACGGTTTTTATACAAATGAGCCAGGCATCCTGCTGTCCCTCTGTTTCGCGGATTGTGTCCCGCTCTATTTCTTTGATCCGGGGAGTGGGATGGTGGGAATCGCCCATGCCGGCTGGAAGGGTACAGTTAACGGGATTGGCCCGAAAATGATTGATGCCTGGAAGTCGGAAGGGATATCGCCTACAACTATTTTGGCGGCCATAGGGCCATCGATTTGCAAAAATTGTTACATTGTCGATGACAGGGTAATAGCTTTTGCGGAAAAGAGACTAGAACATGTCGAAAAAAAACCATATAATCAAATTAGCGCCGGGCAGTATTCCCTCGACCTCCAGGCAATGAACAAACTCTTGCTGGAAGAGGCAGGAATACCGTCGCGTAACATTTCGACAACCGGTCTTTGTTCGTCGTGCGGGGGAGGAAGTTTCTTTTCACATCGCAGGGAAAAGGGAAAGACCGGGAGGATGCTTGGATTTATTGGTTGGAAGGAGGGTTCTTTGAGGTAATGGGGGTAGCAGAAAATCTTAGAGATATACGCGCCAGGATTGCAGATGCCTGCCTAAAATCCAATAGGGATCCTGATGAAGTGAAAATTATTGCCGTAACAAAATATGTCAGTACGGAAAGGGCATTGGAAGCAGTAGAGGCGGGGATTCGGGACATCGGGGAAAACCGTGATGACGGATTTCTTCAAAAGTGGGATTCCCTCGGCGGAAGGGCCTCGTTCCATTTCATTGGCTCGCTGCAATCCAGGAAAGTAAAAAATGTCATCGGGAAAGCGGATTATATTCATTCCTTGGACAGGCTATCTCTCGCCAAAGAAATTGATAAGCGGGCGGAAAATGAAGTAAAATGCCTCGTCCAGGTAAATGTTTCCGGAGAAGAATCGAAGCACGGGCTGCAACCCGAGGAAGTTGTTCCATTCATTTTGGAAGTTAAGCAATACAGGAAGATCCAGATTGTTGGACTAATGACGATGGCTCCCCTGACGGATGATGAAGCAGCACTCAGAGATTGCTTCAAAAAACTCAGGGAGTTAAGGGACATGATAAAGGCAATGGGATTGCCACATGCCCCATGCACGGAATTGTCGATGGGGATGTCGAATGACTATGAAGTTGCCGTCGAGGAAGGGGCGACGATGGTCAGGATCGGCACGGCCCTCGTCGGAAAAAACGATATGGAGGTGCAGGAAGATGAGCATTAAATCGAAATTTAAGAATTTCTTTTTTTTGGATGATCAATACGATGAAGAAGAGGGCTATGTTGAAGAGCCTGAGCCGATAAAGCCGCAAAAACAGCAGGCGGCCAAGACGCAAAATGTCGTCAGCCTCCAAAGCGTCCAAAAGGCATCCAATTCGAAGGTGGTCCTGATCGAGCCAAGAATGTATTCGGAAGCCCAGGAAATCGCCGACCACCTGAAAAACCGCAGGGCCGTTGTCGTCAACCTTCAAAGGATCGACCATGACCAAGCTAAACGAATTGTTGATTTCCTTAGTGGTACCGTATACGCTATTGGCGGGGACATCCAAAAAATAGGATTGAGCATCTTCCTGTGCACTCCGGATAACGTCGAGGTTTCCGGCAATATTTCCGAGCTGATGCATGAACATGATTTTCAGGATTCGAGGTGGTAACAGTTAATGGCTGTAATTGTGAATATATTGACATCAATTATTAATATTTATATTTGGGCTTTAATTATCTACATATTAATGTCCTGGTTTCCTAATGCGAGAGGTACTGCGATTGGGCAATTTTTGGCGAGGATTTGTGAACCGTATCTAGAGCAATTCAGGAAGTTTATTCCTCCGCTTGGGATGATTGACATCTCACCGATTGTCGCTATCCTTGTTCTCCAATTTGCAATGAGAGGTCTGTACAGGGTGTTCACCTGGTTTTGATGGCCGCATTGGCTTTTAGGCTGGCTGGCTAAGGCAGCCAGTCTTTTTGCTTGTCGCGAAGGCGCTTCCGCATTTTGTTCTTTAAGGGATTTTGTCGAGGAGTAAAAAAATGAATATTTACCAGCATTTCAGGCCTTCGGAAAGGGAGTTCATCGATCAGGCGCTGCAATGGAAGAGCCAGGTGGAAACTTCCTATGCGATGAAATTGACCGATTTTCTCGATCCAAGGGAACAGCATATTCTTAAAACACTAATCGGTGAGAACGGAGAAGTCCGGGTCCAATTTTCTGGAGGCATCGAAAATGCCGAACGAAGACGGGCGCTTTTGCTCCCGGATTATGCCGTAGCAGGGCAGGAAGAATTCCAAATTAGCCTGATGGATATCCGCTACCCTTCGAAATTTATTTCAATCGAACATCCCCAGGTTCTAGGCAGCCTAATGTCAATAGGCCTGAAAAGGGGGAAATACGGGGACATCCTGATAGGGGAAGGAAAAGCTCAGTTTTTTTGCGCGTCCGAAGTGGCGGATTTCGTAAAAATGCAGCTGGAGTCAATCGGAAGAGCTTCGGTAGGCGTCAGTGAAATTCCGATTGGCCAGGCTCTTCAGCCAGCTGAAACATGGTCCGAAGAGTCGCTGACCGTAAGCTCGCTCAGGCTAGACGCTGTCCTGGCCGCCATCCATCATTTATCGAGGCAAAAAGCCCAGCTCTTCATCCAACAGGGGCTCGTCAAGGTAAATTGGGCAGAGGCTGTGAATCCCGCTTTCGAGTTGGGAGAGGGCGATATGATTTCTGTCCGGGGATATGGCCGGGCTAGGGTGCTCGCGATTGAGGGGAAAACCAAAAAAGAAAAATGGCGGATTGTTGCCGGAAAACAAAAATAATTTTACAGCCATTTGCAGGAAAATGCCTGTTCCTGTCGAATTAACTAGTAGATAAAATACATAGCAAACAAGCGGGGAGCGAAAAACGAGCCATCCTGCATAAAAATTATACTCAATTTAAGGGAGGTGGCGGTATGCCATTAACACCATTGGACATACACAATAAGGAATTCACAAAGGGATTTCGGGGATATGATGAAGACGAAGTAAACGAATTTCTCGATCAAGTGATCAAGGATTATGAATTGATCCTTCGTGAAAAAAAGGAATTGGAAGAGCGCCTGAATGATATGAATGACCGTCTCGGCCATTTTACCAACATTGAGGAAACGCTGAACAAATCCATTATCATCGCCCAGGAAGCGGCCGAAGAAGTTAAGCGGATTGCCCAGAAGGAAGCAAAGCTTATCATCAAGGAAGCCGAGAAGAACGCAGACAGGATTGTAAACGAGTCCCTGTCGAAAGCACGTAAAATCGCTCTTGAAATTGAAGACCTGAAAAAACAATCCAAAGTATTCAGGACGCGTTTCAAAATGCTTATCGAAGCACAGCTTGATATGATCAACAACGACGACTGGGATCACTTGCTCGATTACAAGCTGGATGCGACCGAGCTAAAGGCAACGGAGGAAGAGGACTCGCTCGCTTGACGGATGCCTTCCTTATGGCATATAATTTCCTAATATAAGAATTGAAAAGACTAACAGGCAATGAAAGGGACAGTACAATTTCAGAAGCTTTTTTTAGCGAGCCGGGAATGGTGGGAGCCGGCAAAAGCAAGGAATTGGAAAATCACCCAAGAGTCCCGCACTGAAAGGCTTAAGTAAAGCCAAGTAAGCTGCGGCGCAAATTCCACGTTACGGATGTTTGAGCGGGCAGCGTGTTAAAATGCTGCCTATCAGGGTGGTACCGCGGGAAAGCAAAACCTTCTCGTCCCTATTTGGGATGGGGAGGTTTTTTATTTTCACCAGAACGTCCCTAATAAATGGCTTGTAAGTTCAGGAGGAAAAGAAAATGGATTACAAAGACACATTATTGATGCCGAATACGGAGTTCCCAATGCGGGGCAACCTTCCAAAAAGGGAGCCGGAAATCCAGGCGAAATGGGAAGAACAGAATATTTATAAAAAAGTACAGGAGCGGACTAAAGGCCGCCCAATGTACGTTCTGCATGACGGCCCACCGTATGCGAACGGCGATATCCATATGGGCCATGCGCTTAACAAAATCCTGAAGGATATCATTGTCCGCCATAAGTCCATGACAGGCTACAATGCCCCGTATGTGCCAGGATGGGACACTCATGGCCTGCCAATCGAACAGGCATTGGCGAATAAGGGTGTTAAGCGTAAGGAAATGACCGTAGCCGAATTCAGGCAGCTTTGCACAGAATACGCGCTTGGCCAAATCGACAGCCAGCGGACGCAATTCAAGCGGCTCGGGGTCAGGGGGGATTGGGAAAACCCATATATCACCCTAAAACCTGAATATGAGGCGCAGCAAATCAAAGTATTCGGGGAAATGGCGAAAAAAGGCTATATTTACAAGGGCCTCAAGCCAGTTTACTGGTCACCATCAAGTGAATCCGCTCTAGCAGAGGCGGAAATCGAATACAAAGATAAAAAATCTCCATCTATTTATGTTGCATTTAAAGTGAAAGATGGCAAAGGGGTCCTTGATACAGACACGAGTATTGTAATCTGGACAACAACTCCATGGACCATTCCAGCCAACCTAGGAATTTCTGTACATCCTGACCTAGTTTACGCGGTTGTAGCGGCAAATGGGAAGAAATATGTTGTTGCCGAGGCACTTCTTGAGTCAGTGGCAAAGGAAATCGGATGGGATTCCTATGAAGTTGCCCGGAAGGTTAAAGGCAGCGAGCTTGAGTATATTACTGCAGCCCATCCGCTTTACACTCGCGACTCCCTTATCATGCTTGGCGAACACGTCACAACCGATGCCGGAACCGGGTGTGTACACACGGCTCCTGGGCACGGGGAAGATGACTTCCATGTAGGCCAGAAATATGGGCTAGGCGTACTTTGCCCTGTAGATGACAAAGGCTATATGACAGCCGAAGCGGAAGGTTTGGAAGGCCTTTTTTATGATGAAGCCAATAAGCCGATCACACAGGCACTTGACGAAGCGGGAGCCTTGCTGAAACTATCGTTCATTACCCACTCCTATCCGCACGACTGGCGGACGAAAAAGCCGGTTATCTTCCGTGCGACTGCCCAGTGGTTCGCTTCCATTAAGGATTTCCGGAACGAACTGCTTGAAGCGGTTAAAGAAACGGAATGGGTTCCGGCCTGGGGGGAAACGCGACTGTTCAATATGGTCCGCGACCGGGGCGACTGGTGTATTTCCCGCCAGCGTGTCTGGGGCGTACCGATTCCCGTTTTCTACGCTGAAAATGGCGAACCTGTCATTACGGATGAAACAATCGAGCATGTATCTAATTTGTTCCGTGAACACGGTTCGAATGTTTGGTTTGAAAGGGAGGCCAAGGATCTTCTCCCTGAAGGCTTTACACACCCAGGTTCTCCGAATGGAACGTTTACGAAGGAAACCGATATTATGGATGTTTGGTTCGACTCCGGTTCCTCCCATCAGGCGGTCCTTGAAGAACGGGATGACCTGCAGCGGCCGGCCGATCTCTATTTGGAAGGCTCCGACCAATACCGCGGCTGGTTCAACTCATCGCTCTCTACCGCTGTGGCCGTGACTGGAAAGGCGCCGTATAAAGGGGTCTTGAGCCATGGATTTGTCCTGGATGGGGAAGGCCGGAAAATGAGTAAGTCACTCGGAAATGTCATGATTCCTGAAAAAATCATGAAGCAGATGGGTGCCGACATCCTGCGCCTTTGGGTCGCTTCGGTCGATTACCAATCCGATGTGCGCGTTTCCGATGCCATCCTGAAGCAGGTTGCCGAAGTATACAGGAAAATCAGGAATACATTCCGATTCCTGCTCGGAAACCTGGCAGACTTCAATCCGGAAACAGATGCCCTTTCCTATGAAAAACTGCGAGAAGTTGACCAATTCATGCTCGTGAAGCTTAACAGGCTCATCAAACAGGTGAGAACCTCTTACGACAAGTATGAATACTCGGGAATTTACCATGCGGTCAACAATTTCTGCACTCTTGACTTGAGTGCATTCTACCTGGATTTTGCTAAAGATATTCTTTACATCGAAGCAAAGGATAACAAGGCAAGGCGTGCAATTCAAACGGTTCTTTATGAGGCGCTCGTTTCCCTTACACAGCTTGTTTCCCCGATTTTATCCCATACAGCGGACGAGGTTTGGGAATTCATTCCTGGCGTCAAAGAGGAAAGCGTCCAACTGACCGATATGCCTGAATACAAGGAATATGAAAATGCGGAAGCGTTAATGGAAAAATGGACAGCGTTCATGAAGCTCAGGGATGATGTCCTGAAAGCACTAGAAGAAGCACGTAATGAAAAAGTAATTGGAAAGTCACTGACCGCTAAGGTAACCCTTTATGTAAATAACCAGACAAGGGATCTCCTTGCTTCAATCGATGAGGACCTGAAACAGCTATTCATCGTTTCCGGATTAGAGGTGGCTGGCGAAGCGGAACAAGCTCCAGCAGAGGCACTGAAGCTAGAGAACGCTTCAATTGTAGTTTCGAAGGCGGAAGGCGAGACATGTGATCGATGCTGGGTTGTTACAACCGATACCGGGGCGGACCCGGATCATCCGACATTGTGCGCCCGCTGCGCAAGTGTTGTGAAGGAAACCTCTCAATTGTAAGATCGGTTGATTAAAAAGTGTGGGCCGCACCTGCTTTCGCAGGGCGGCTGTTTTTTTTTGAAAAGAGGGCCGGCGCCATTGATTGTGGTAGTATGCTTGTTTGTGCTAAAATGCATAAGAAGTCATCGAGAAGATGTGGAGGGTTCACTTGGTGTTTTATTACGTAATTGCGGCATTTATCATTGCACTTGACCAATTTACCAAATGGCTGATTGTAAAAAACATGAATATAGGGGACAGCATCCCGGTCATTGAGGATATCCTATATATAACCTCCCATAGAAACAAGGGAGCGGCCTGGGGAATTCTCCAGGGCCAAATGTGGTTTTTTTATGTCATTACCGTTGTGGTCATCATAGGAATCGTGTATTACATGCGCAAAGCTGCTGGGGGAAGCAGGCTTTTGGGTGTCTCGCTTGGGTTTATGCTTGGCGGGGCAATTGGCAACTTTATTGACAGGGTTTACCGCAAGGAAGTAGTCGATTTTATCCACACGTATATTTTCAACTACAATTTCCCAGTATTCAACATTGCTGATTCCGCGCTGGTTATCGGCGTGAGCCTTTTGATGTTCCAGATGCTGAAAGAAGAGCGCGAAAGCAAGAAGGAGAAAACATATGGAAAAAATGGTACACACCATCGCTGAGAGCGAGAAGGGTGACAGAATAGACAAGGCGGTATCAAGCCTGAATGAAGAATGGTCCCGGACCCAGGTCCAGCAATGGATAAAGGATGGCCTTGTCCTTGTAAATGGCAGGCCTGTAAAAACAAATTATAAATGTGCTGAGCACGATGTTATTGAAATATCCATCCCGGAGCCGGAGGAGCTTGATGCGATTCCGGAAAATATGGATCTGGATATTTATTATGAAGACGGGGACGTCCTTGTAGTGAACAAACCAAAAGGGATGGTAGTCCATCCTGCTCCAGGCCATTTGACGGGGACGCTTGTAAATGGGCTTATGTACCATTGCACGGATCTTTCCGGGATAAACGGAGTGCTGAGACCCGGTATCGTCCACAGAATCGACAAGGATACATCCGGCCTCCTCATGGTTGCGAAAAATGACATGGCGCATGAAAGCCTCGTAAACCAGCTCGTTGAAAAAACGGTCACAAGAAAGTACAAGGCGCTTGTCCATGGAAGCATCCCCCACGATTATGGAACGATTGACGCCCCTCTAGGCAGGGATCCAAAAGACAGGCAAAGCATGACGGTCGTTGATAACGGGAAACATGCGGTTACTCATTTCCATGTCCTAGAAAGGCTGGGCGATTATTCATTCGTCGAATGCCAGCTTGAAACTGGAAGAACTCATCAGATTAGGGTCCACATGAAATATATCGGCTACCCGCTTGCGGGAGACCCAAAATACGGCCCGAAAAAAACGCTTGAACTTGGCGGCCAGGCCCTCCACGCAGGAATCCTTGGCTTTAAGCATCCCAGGACGGGCGAATATCTTGAGTTTGAAGCCCCGCTGCCCGCGTATTTCGACAATTTGCTTGAGGAATTGCGTAAAAATGGTTGACAGCGGTAACTGCTTCAAGTAGTATATCTATAGATTAATAAGCCCTTTAAAAGCAGTCCAGAGAGGCTGGGAAGGAACGGACAATCACACACCCAAAATAGGGGGTGTGGCTACATGTGACTATCCAACCTCCCACAACTGCGGGAGGTTTTTTTATGGACATATCTTTAATGGACATATGTTAATGAAAGAAGGTGGAATGATGGGCCAGAAAGCAATTGTGTTGGATGAACAGGCTATCAGAAGGGCGCTGACACGAATCGCCCACCAAATCATCGAAAAAAACAAGGGAATCGAAGAATGTGTCGTTGTCGGGATTCGGACAAGAGGCATATACATCGCAGAGCGCCTTGCTGAAAGGATCCGCCAAATCGAAGGAGCCTCAGTAGCCACTGGAGAACTCGATATAACCTTATACAGGGATGACCTGACCAAAGTCACCGACGACCAGGAACCACATGTGAAGGGATCCGATATCCCAGGTGGGGTAACGAATAAAAAAGTCATTCTTGTGGACGATGTTCTCTATACCGGCAGGACGGTGAGGGCGGGAATGGATGCAATCATGGACCTCGGACGCCCAGCCCAAATCCAGCTGGCAGTCCTTGTGGACAGAGGCCATCGCGAATTGCCGATCAGGGCCGATTATGTCGGTAAAAATATCCCAACCTCAAGTTCAGAGCGGATTGTCGTCGAGCTCGAAGAAGTAGACGGCTGCGACCAGGTAAGCATATACGAATTAACCGAAAAAACAACCGAATAGCCCTTTTAAAGCAGTCCAGAGAGCCTGCAAAGGGGGAAATGCCGGGCCGCACCACGGGTGTGCGCTGCCACGAGCCGGAATAACGAAAGTCCGGCATGCATTTTAACCTCCTCGCGTTTTGGATGCAGGGAGGTTTTTTTGTCTAACATGAATTGTGCTTGATTAGATAAGTTTTCAGCTGAATTAAGGAATACATGCAAATCCTATTAAAATCGGAGGAGAAACGAATGAACAACCCAATTCTGGATGTACACGAAAAACCAAGGCTCGGCCAGATGCTTACGCTTAGCCTTCAGCACTTATTCGCCATGTTCGGAGCGACAATCCTTGTGCCTTACCTTGTGGATCTAAGCCCTGCGATCGCCCTCATTTCAAGCGGCCTTGGAACCTTGGCGTTCCTCGCAATTACAAAATGGCAGGTCCCAGCGTATCTCGGATCATCGTTTGCCTTTATTACACCGATAATCGGTGCGAAGGCAATGGGCGGCCCTGGCGGCGCGATGATTGGCAGCTTCATGGCTGGCCTCGTTTACGGCATCGTCGCCCTGATCATTAAGAAGGCGGGCCATCGCTGGATTATGAATCTTCTTCCTCCGATTGTTGTGGGGCCGGTCATCATGGTCATTGGCCTTTCACTGGCGGGAACCGCTGTCGGGATGGCAATGAATACATTGCAAGACATTAATAATTACAGCATGCTACATTTCTCGGCGGCTCTCGTTACCCTTATCGCTACAATTATATTCTCGATATACGCGAGGGGGGTACTGAGCATCATTCCAATACTTGCGGGAATAATTATCGGATACGTGTATTCTCTGGCAGTGGGTCTAGTCGATTTCTCAAAGGTAGTAGAAGCAAATCTCTTTGTAATGCCTGATTTCATCATTCCGTTTGTCGATTATAAAATAAATATAACGTTGGATTTGGTCCTCTTGATGGTTCCAGTCGCGGTCGTGACGATTTCTGAGCATATCGGCCACCAGCTTGTGCTGAGCAAGGTAGTCGGCCGTGATTACATTAAGCAGCCCGGCCTTCACCGCTCTATTTTGGGCGACGGTACGGCGACAATGATTTCCGCATTGATTGGCGGACCGCCGAAAACAACTTACGGTGAAAACATCGGCGTCCTCGCGATTACAAAGGTATATAGCGTGTATGTCATTGCTGGCGCGGCGGTGGCGGCAATCCTTTTCGGTTTCAGTGGAACAATTACCGCACTCATAGGTTCGATTCCCCCAGCGGTCATGGGCGGCGTCTCCATCCTGCTTTTCGGTATCATCGCTTCCTCCGGGCTGAGGATGCTTGTTGACAATAAAATAGATTTTGGAAACAACAGGAACCTCATCATCTCATCCGTCATCCTCGTAATCGGTATCGGAGGGGCGTTCATCAAGATAACAAACGGCTTTCAAATCCATGGCATGGCGCTCGCGGCAATCCTCGGGGTATTGCTGAACCTAATCCTGCCTGGAAGGGACCCAGTAAAAGACGACATGTTTGAAGCTTCATCAGACAAAAAATCTGCATAAGGTACCACCTTTTAAACCGGTCCCGTGAGTCCGGTAAGGGTGCACACCCTGCCGCCAGGAATCCAAATTCCTAGGCAGCAGGGGGAAATCTGCGCCCAGGCTACCGCCGAGGGCGTTTTCTTTCGCCCTAAAGCACAAAATCTGGGGAGGAATGGACAAATGATCAAGCATTTACTGACTATGGCTGATTTGCAGCCGGAAGAAATCCACACACTGATTGATGAAGCGGAAGGCTTTTCAAAAGGGGCAATCTGGGCTCCGCAAAGGCCGGCGTTTGTTTCGAATCTATTCTTTGAACCTAGCACCAGGACGAAGTGCAGCTTTGAAGTCGCGGAGCGGAAGCTAGGCCTTGAAGTTATCCAGTTTGAGGCAAGTGCTTCAAGTGCGCTCAAGGGTGAAACGCTTTATGACACGGTCCGTACACTGGAATCGATCGGGGTGGATGCGGTCATCATCCGGCATCCTGCTGACCAGTACTATGACGAACTCATTGGGGGCTGCAGAATCCCGATTCTAAACGCAGGCGACGGCTGCGGCCACCACCCGACCCAATCGCTCCTTGACCTGATGACAATCAAGCAAGAGTTTGGCAGGTTCGAAGGTTTGAAGGTTGCGATTGTCGGAGACATCCGGCATAGTAGGGTCGCCCATTCCAATGCTGTCGCGTTGAAAAAGCTTGGTGCAGAAGTCGTTTTTTCAGGTCCACCGGAGTGGTTTGATGGGCATACGAACTATGAGGAAATCGACAGTGCGGTGAGGACAGCTGATGTTGTCATGCTGCTCCGGATCCAGCACGAACGACATGAAAGGCATTCGGGAATATCGAAAGAAGAGTACCATTACGATTTCGGGCTTACCCTTGAAAGGGAAAAACATATGAAGCCCGGCAGCATCATCATGCATCCGGCCCCTGTCAACAGGGATGTCGAAATTGCTTCAAGTCTCGTAGAATCACCTCGTTCGAGGATTTTTAAACAGATGGAAAATGGCGTTTATGTCCGAATGGCGGTCCTGAAGAGGGCTTTGGCACAAAAAACAGGAGGTTGGTACCATGAAGCTTTTACTGAAAAACGTGCGATTGCAAGATAAATCTACAGGATTGGAAATAAAGGATATTTTCATAGAGAACGGGACGATCGCAAAAATTGGCCGGGAACTAAATCTGGAGGCGGACAGGACCATTGATGGTGATGGATATTTCGCGGCACCCGGTTTCATCGATCTCCACGTCCATCTTCGGGAACCCGGTGGTGAAAAGAAGGAAACGATTGAAACAGGTACACTGGCGGCTGCGAAGGGTGGATTCACTACTGTCGCCGCGATGCCAAATACAAGGCCCGTCCCGGATTCGAAGGAGCAGCTTGACTGGCTTCAGGAAAGGATTGCAAAAACGGCTGCGGTCCGTGTGCTTCCCTATGCTTCGATTACAGTCCGCGAGTTGGGCAGGGAACTGACTAACTTCGAAGAAATGAAGGAGGCTGGCGCATTCGCTTTTACGGATGACGGAGTAGGCGTGCAGACGGCAGCGTTAATGCTTGAAGCGATGAAAAAAGCGGCCGAGCTTGATATGGCGATTGTGGCCCATTGCGAAGAGGATTCGCTCATTAACAAAGGGTGCGTCCATGAAGGTTCATTTTCAAAGGTAAACGGCCTTAACGGGATTCCTTCCGTATGTGAAAGCGTTCATATCGCCAGGGATGTTCTGCTTGCGGAAGCAGCCAACTGCCACTACCATGTTTGCCACATAAGCACGAAGGAATCGGTGAGGGTGGTCCGTGATGCGAAGCGCGCTGGGATCCGCGTCACTGCGGAAGTTACCCCACACCACCTCCTGTTGTGTGAGGACGACATACCAGGCCTCGATGCCAATTACAAAATGAACCCGCCTTTAAGGGGCAAAGCGGATCAGGAGGCATTGATTGAGGGGCTCCTAGACGGAACAATTGACTTTATCGCCACCGACCATGCTCCGCATACGGCTGAAGAAAAGGCGGAGGGAATGCAGCTTGCCCCATTTGGGATAACAGGCCTTGAAACAGCATTTCCACTTCTGTACACCCATTTTGTTGAAAAAGGCATACTCAGTCTGCAGCAGCTGGTCGATTTGCTAACTATTAAACCAGCTGAAGCGTTCGGGCTTCCGTTTGGAAAGCTTGAAGAAGGCGCAGCGGCAGATATCGTCCTGCTGGATTTGGAAACTCAACGGGAAATCAACCCGCTCGAATTTTTGTCCAAAGGGAAAAACACGCCGTTTGCAGGCTGGCCGTGCAAAGGCTGGCCGGTCTTGACGATAGCAGCAGGAAAAGTCGCCTGGGAAGAAAAGGCGGACGTATTGGCATGAAACGAAAACTGATACTCGAAGATGGCACTGTTTTTATTGGCGAAGGTTTTGGGGACCTTTCAGAAACAGAAGGTGAAGTAGTTTTCAATACCGGCATGACGGGATATCAGGAAATTCTTTCAGATCCAAGCTATTGCCGGCAGCTCGTCGTCCTTACGTACCCATTAATCGGGAATTACGGAATCAATCGCGATGATTTTGAATCAATCAATCCGGCAATAGGAGCCTTGATTGTAAAAGAAGCGGAAAGCTTTCCATCCAACTGGAGAAGTGAAACAACACTCGATGAGTTTTTAAAAATCAAGAAAATTCCCGGATTAAAAGGAATCGACACCCGGATGCTGACAAGGGCGATCCGCAAGCATGGAACAATGAAGGGTGCCATTTGCGGAATTGAATCTGATATGGAGGAAGTGGTTGAGAGACTAAAAAGCCAGCCGCTTCTTACCGGCCATGTCAAAATGGTTTCGACAAAAAATGCTTATCCTAGCCCCGGCCGTGGCAAAAGGGTTGTCCTCGTCGATTATGGAATGAAGCATGGGATATTGAGGGAGTTGAACAAGCGGGGTTGCGATGTGACGGTGGTTCCTTATGATACAACCGCGGATGAAATCATGCAGCTCCGGCCGGATGGCATCATGCTTTCAAATGGCCCCGGAGATCCAAAGGATGTACCTGAAGCAATCAATATGATCAGGGAAATCCTTGGCAAGGTGCCGATTTTCGGAATTTGTCTTGGCCATCAGCTGTTTGCCCTGGCATCGGGTGCTGATACCGAAAAAATGGTGTTCGGCCACCGTGGCTCCAATCACCCGGTCAAGGAGCTATCGACTGGGAAAATCACGATTACCTCGCAAAACCACGGATATTCCGTTAAAGCTGATTCCCTAAAAAACACCGAATTGGAAGTTACCCATATCGCGGTGAATGACGGCACTATCGAGGGGCTCCGGCATTCCAGCCTTCCCGCATTCAGCGTCCAATACCATCCGGAAGCATCACCTGGCCCGGACGATGCAAATAATCTCTTCGATCAATTTCTGAACATGATTGAAACCCATGAAAAAGAAGGAGTGCGAGCATGCCAAAGCGTACGGATATAGAAACCATTCTGGTTATTGGTTCAGGCCCCATCATCATTGGGCAGGCAGCTGAATTTGATTATGCCGGTACACAGGCATGCCTTGCTTTGAAGGAAGAAGGGTACAAGGTCATTCTCGTAAACTCGAATCCCGCGACGATCATGACCGATGCGGAAATTGCTGATAAGGTTTATATAGAGCCGCTGACGGTGGAGTTTGTATCGCGGATTATTAGAAAAGAACGTCCGAATGCGCTTGTTGCGACCCTCGGCGGGCAGACTGGCCTCAACCTGGCGGTGGAGCTTGCCAAATCGGGCGTGCTTAAGGAATGCGGGACCGAAATTCTTGGTACAAAGCTGGATGCGATTGAAAAGGCTGAGGACCGTGAGCTTTTCAGAAATCTGATGAATGAGCTTGGCGAGCCAGTACCCGAAAGCGCTATTGTCCACTCGCTCCCGGAAGCCAAAACATTTGCCGAAAAAATCGGTTTTCCGGTCATCGTCCGACCCGCCTTCACACTTGGCGGGACTGGCGGGGGAATTTGCTCGAATTTCGGAGAGCTTGAAGAAATAGTTTTAAGCGGATTGAAAAACAGCCCTGTTGGACAATGCCTTTTGGAAAAGAGCATTGCCGGCTATAAGGAAATCGAATACGAAGTGATGCGTGACGCCAACGACACGGCAATTGTTGTCTGCAATATGGAAAACATCGATCCTGTTGGTATCCATACGGGCGACTCTATCGTTGTGGCCCCGAGCCAGACATTGAGCGACAGGGAATACCAGCTTTTAAGAAACGTATCGTTGAAGATAATCCGCGCCCTTGGCATTGAGGGAGGGTGCAATGTACAGTTAGCCCTTGACCCCGAAAGTTTCAACTATTATATCATCGAAGTGAATCCGAGGGTCAGCCGGTCTTCGGCGCTTGCCTCCAAGGCAACCGGATACCCAATTGCGAAATTGGCCGCAAAAATTGCTGTTGGCCTGACCCTTGATGAAATGATCAACCCTGTCACGGGCAAAACATATGCAAGTTTTGAACCTGCACTTGATTACGTCGTGACAAAAATTCCGAGGTGGCCGTTTGATAAATTTGAAACAGGAAACCGGGAACTTGGGACACAAATGAAGGCTACTGGTGAAGTTATGGCAATTGGGCGGACATTTGAAGAATCGCTTTTAAAAGCGATCCGGTCACTTGAAGCGAACGTCCATCATTTTGCCTTGCCTGGCGGGGAATCCATTTCGGATGATACGGTTGAAAAACGAATTCGGAAAGCTGTTGATGAGCGGTTGTTCTATATTGCCGAAGCAATGAGGCGGGGAGTTTCAGTCGAGGTTATTCACGAATGGAGTCAAATCGACCTTTTCTTTTTAAGAAAATTTAAAGGGATTCTTGACCTTGAAATCATCCTTAAAAACAAGCCTTTCGACTATTTTGTTGCCCTAGAGGCAAAAAAACGCGGATTTTCGGATAAGGCATTAGCCTGGTTATGGGGCTGCGGGGAACTGGACGTTTCTGAATGGAGGAAGCAGCATGGTATATTGCCAGTATACAAGATGGTCGATACATGCGCATCCGAATTTGAAGCAGCGACACCGTATTTTTACGGAACGTACGAAAATGAAAATGAATCGGTGCCGAGTACCAGGAAAAGCGTTGTTGTATTGGGGTCCGGTCCAATCAGGATCGGCCAGGGGATTGAATTTGACTATGCGACCGTCCATTCGGTAAAGGCTATCCAGGAAGCAGGCTATGAAGCAATTATCATAAACAGCAATCCAGAAACGGTATCGACCGATTTCAGCATCTCTGACAAGCTGTATTTTGAACCGCTCACGATCGAGGATGTGATGCACGTCATCGAACATGAGAAGCCGATTGGAATCGTGGTCCAATTTGGCGGCCAAACGGCTATCAATCTTGCATCAGGACTTGCAGAAAGGGGCGTCCGGATATTGGGCACGAGCCTTGAGGACCTTGATAGGGCGGAGGATCGCGACAAATTCGAGCGCGCCCTTGTAGAACTCGGGATACCGATGCCAATTGGTAAAACGGCATTATCCGTCCAGGAAGCCGTTACGATTGCGAATGAAATCGGCTATCCTGTACTCGTCCGCCCTTCCTACGTCCTCGGGGGGAGGGCGATGGAAATCGTCCACAATGAACAGGATTTAATTCTTTATATGAAAAACGCGGTAAAAGTCAATTCGGGCCATCCAGTCCTAGTGGACCGCTATATCACGGGCAGGGAAATTGAGGTTGATGCAATTTCGGACGGAACGGATGTGTTGATTCCAGGGATAATGGAGCACATTGAAAGGGCGGGAGTCCACTCGGGAGACTCGATTGCCGTCTACCCGCCGCAATCGCTGACAGTTGAAGAAAAGCGGAGGATCGCTGACTATACCACAAGGCTTGCAAAAGGGTTGAACATCATTGGCCTTTTGAACATTCAGTTCGTCCTGTCTGATAGCGGCATATATGTTCTTGAAGTGAATCCCCGCTCAAGCAGGACTGTCCCATTCCTAAGCAAAATTACAAACGTTCCAATGGCTAAAATCGGAACGAAGGCGGTTCTTGGCATTTCCATCCGTGAACAGGGCTACCAAGGCGGAATCATGCCGGAGAAAGAAGAAGTTTTTGTAAAAGTGCCCGTCTTCTCTTTTGCGAAATTAAGAAGCGTCGATATTACGCTTGGCCCGGAGATGAAATCAACCGGAGAAGTAATGGGCAAAGATTTTTCGCTTGAAAAAGCCTTATACAAAGGCGTAGTAGCTTCCGGAATTTCGATTCCGCAATTTGGCGCAGTTCTTATGACAGTGTCGGATAAGGACAAACCGGAAGGGGTTTCCCTCGCAAAAAGGTTTGCTTCGCAGGGCTACAGGATCATCGCGACTTCCGGTACTGCGGCGGCAATTGATAAGGCTGGAATCCCTGTTGAGGTTGTTGGGAAAATCGGTTCCGAGGGGCCTACGCTTGTCGATATTATCCATAAGGGCGAGGTTCAATTTATCATCAATACGTTAACGAAGGGCAGGCAGCCAGAGCGGGATGGCTTCAGAATCAGAAGGGAAGCAGTTGAAAATGGGATTCCTTGCCTTACATCGCTTGATACTGCCGGCGCTATTTTAAAAGTTATTGAATCAATGAGTTTTTCAGTAGAAACAATCGGCCCAAACACAAGGGAGGCAGCTTTGATTTGATTACAAAAGAAATGTGCGCGATTGTCCGCCAGGAAGAAATTGCAGACTCAATCTTCAGGCTGACGGTTGAAGGGAAAATGCCGATGGGAGCATCGCCGGGCCAATTTGTGCATATAAAGATTGGCGGTGCGATGGGACCGCTTTTAAGGCGGCCAATCAGCATCTCGTCAATCGACAGGCAGAACGGCAGGATGACACTCATATATCGTGCAGGCGGCGAGGGGACAAAGTTGCTATCAACCTATACGGCTGGAACAGCAATCGATATCCTCGGCCCGCTAGGAAACGGGTTTCCGGCCAGTGAGACTGCCGCCGGGGAAATTGCCTTGCTTGTTGGCGGGGGGATAGGTGTTCCGCCTCTTTATGAGCTATCCCGCCAACTCGTCGAGAAGGGTGTCAAAGTAGTCCATATACTTGGTTTCCAGACAGCTTCATCCGTTTTTTACGAAAAAGAATTTTCGGAGCTTGGGGATACATTTATCGCAACAGCCGATGGGACATATGGGGAAAAGGGGTTTGTGACGGATATCTTGAGGAAGGAACAGCTTGGCTTCGACACTCTATATGCGTGCGGCCCGGTTCCGATGCTAAAAGCTTTGGAGGCAACGTATCCGGATAAGAAAGTGTTCCTTTCTCTAGAAGAACGGATGGGCTGCGGCATCGGCGCATGTTTTGCCTGTGTCTGCAGGGTGCCAGGGGATAAGTCTGGCCATGCTTATAAAAAGGTTTGCAGTGATGGGCCTGTATTCCGTGCCGGGGAGGTAGTATTATGAACAGACTTGAAATTTCATTGCCTGGGTTAAACCTGAAAAATCCGGTCATTCCGGCTTCCGGCTGTTTTGGCTTCGGCAGGGAGTTTAGCAGGCTCTACGATTTGGACGTTCTTGGAGCAATCATGATCAAGGCGGCTACCGGCGAACCGCGGTTCGGGAACCCCACGCCGCGTGTTGCGGAAACCCCGTCAGGTATGCTGAACGCGATTGGTCTTCAAAACCCAGGCTACAAGGAAATTATCGCAACGGAACTTCCCTGGCTTGAACAATTCAATGTGCCGATTATTGCAAATGTTGCTGGCTCTACCGAAGATGAGTATGTCGAGGTGGCAAGGCATATTTCAAAGGCGCCGAATGTCCGCGCCCTCGAATTGAATGTTTCGTGTCCGAATGTGAAGGAAGGCGGGATCGCCTTTGGGACAGATCCTGTCGTGTTGAGGGAACTCACGAAAAAGGTAAAGAATGTTTCCGCCGTACCTGTATATGTGAAACTTTCACCAAATGTAACAAATATAGTGGAGCTCGCCCTTGCTGCGGAAGCCGGCGGCGCGGACGGCCTCACTATGATCAATACCCTCCTCGGAATGAGAATGGACCTTAAAACCGCCAAACCGATACTTGCGAACAGGACCGGTGGGCTCTCGGGACCGGCAGTCAAACCGGTTGCTTTAAGAATGGTTTATGAAGTAAGCCAGAGAACAAGCCTGCCGATCATTGGCATGGGAGGTATCCAGTCCGCAACTGATGTAATTGAATTTTTCTACGCGGGAGCTAGTGCCATCGCGGTCGGGACGGCAAACTTCACCGACCCGTTTGTGTGCCCGCAAATCATCGAAGAATTGCCTGTTTTGCTTGATGAATTGGGATATGAACATATCCTCGAATGCAAGGGAAGGAGCTGGAACAATGCAGGACAACCCGCTTATCATCGCGCTTGATTTTGGGGACATGGCAGAGGTTGAAAGATTCCTTAAGCCTTTTACCAACCACAACCTGTTTTTGAAAGTCGGAATGGAGCTGTTTTACAAGGAAGGTCCGCGGACAGTCCATACTTTGAAGGAAATGGGCCATCGCGTCTTCCTTGATTTGAAGCTTCATGACATCCCGAACACTGTCATGAGCGCGATGAGGTCGCTTTCCAGCCTTGGATGCGATTTGACAACCGTCCATGCGGCCGGGGGGAAAGCAATGATGGAAGCTGCGATGGAAGGGCTTGAGGCCGGAACGCCTGCGGGAGGAGTGAGGCCAGCCTGTGTTGCCGTCACACAACTTACCAGCACGGAAGAAGCAAGGATGCAGGAGGAACAGCTCATTCCTGTTTCCCTTGACGAATCTGTATTACATTATGCTTCTTTAGCCAAGTCAGCCGGACTGGATGGAGTCGTTTGCTCCGCATGGGAAGCCGGAAAGATTATGGAACTTCAAGGCAGCGGATTTTTGACGGTGACTCCTGGCATTAGGATGGGTACTGATAGCCACCAAGATCAAAAACGAGTTGCAACCCCTAAAAAGGCGCGCGAAGCCGGGATATCGGCCATTGTCGTGGGCAGGCCGATCATCAGGGCCGAAAAACCTGTTGAAGCCTATGAAACATGGATGGAAGCTTGGAAAGGAGCATCACGATGAACAAAACAATTGCCGCGCAACTATTAGAAATCAATGCAGTAACTTTAAGGCCGAATGAGCCGTTTACATGGACATCCGGAATAAAGTCACCGATTTATTGCGATAACAGGCTGACACTTTCCTATCCGGCTATCCGGAAGGCGATTGCGGAAGGCCTGATTTCATTGATACATATGCATTTTCCCGATGTAGAGGTAATTGCCGGGACTGCCACTGCGGGAATCCCCCACGCCGCATGGGTAAGCGCCGATATGGAGCTTCCGATGTGTTATGTCCGCAGCAGCGCGAAAGGGCATGGAAAGGGCAATCAGATCGAGGGCAAGGTGGATAAAGGACAAAAGGCCGTTATCATCGAAGACCTTATTTCAACCGGGGGCAGTGTGATTACAGCTGCAAGGGCGCTTGAGGAAGCCGGTGCGGAAGTCCTTGGGGTCGCGGCGATTTTCACCTATGGGCTTGAAAAGGGGAAAAAGGAGCTAGCGGATGCCGGCCTTGCCGCTTATACGATTACTGATTTTCCAGAACTCGCAAAAATCGCGGCGGATGAGGGGTATATCAAGGAAGACGAACTCGGCCTCCTGATGGAGTGGTACAAAAACCCGAGTGAATGGATGAAATAAAAGTTCTAGCCCGGCATAGAAGCCGGGCTATTTCATATCGTACATTATTCTTTACCTGCCTCGCCGGTGCAGGCCGGCTATTTTTTCTTAAGTGCCAGCACCGTTTCTTCGTCAGGGGTCACATAGACTGTTTTTTGATTGTCGTAGATGACAAATCCTGGTTTCGCGCCATTTGGTTTTTTAACATGCCTGACACGCGTATAATCCACCGGGACGGAACCGGAATCTCGAGCCTTTGAAAAATAGGCTGCGAGCATCGCGGCTTCACGGATTGTTTCTTCGGAAGGCTCCTTGCTCCGGATGACAACGTGCGAACCCGGGATATCTTTCGTATGGAGCCAGATTTCATCCCGTCCTGCAAGCTTTCCGGTCAAATAATCATTTTGCTTGTTGTTTTTGCCGACGAGTATTTCTATTCCATCCGAAGCGGTATAGCTGTCAAGCACGGGTTTCGAGTTGGCCTGTTTTTTCCCATTCTTTTTCGCCCGCTGTCTGATGTAGCCACCTTCGGCAAGTTCCTCCCTGATTTCTTCTACATCACTTGGGGAAGCGGAATCAAGCTGCTGCAGCAGGCCGTCAAAATAAACCGCTTCTGCTTCCGCTTTATCAATTTGTTCATTCACGGCCAAAACAGCATTTTTGGCTTTCTGGTATTTTGAAAAATATTTTTGCGCGTTTTCAGATGGCGTTTTTTGTGGGTCAAGCGGAATGACCGCCATCGCCCCATTTTCATCGTAGTAATCAAGCACCTCAATTTCTTTCATACCTTTTTTTGCTGCATGCATATTCGCTGTCAACAGTTCCCCGAATTTTTGGAACTCCTCTGCTTTTTCCGCGTCCTTCAGGGTTTTCTTCAGCTTCTCGATTTTCTTTTCATTCTTTTCTTTTTCATTAGCGATAAACCTTTCAAGGTCGCCAGCCTGTTGTTTAACCCTGTCCCTCTCGGCTTTGCCAAAATAATAACGGTCCAGCATGCCGCTCAAGGTTGGAAAAACCCTCGGTTCGCCTTTCAGGTGATGGAGGGGAAACAGGTAAAATGCCTCCTTGCTCGGGCCGGACGTTATCGCTGGTTCAATCCTGCCATCGCGGATCCGGTCAATCATTGAAACGAAAGCTTTCGGCATTGTCGTCCTGTTTGCCAGGCCGCTTGAGAACACAGCTTCCTTTGCGAACAGTGGAGACACACCGGAAAAAGCGTCGACCAGTTGCTTGTCGAGCTTCCCGCTATTAAAATCAATTGTTTTCAGCACATCTTCATCTGTCGCCTTAAATGGGTCCATTTTATGTTGTTCCGGTGGTGCTATGTAGGGCTGGCCGGGAAGGATGGCCCTATGGGTATTCAACGCGAACGACACGTGTTTGATGCTATCCAATATCATCTGCCTGTTTTTATCCACAAGGATGATATTGCTGTGTTTCCCCATAATCTCGACAATCAGCTGCTTGTAGCTGATATCGCCAATTTCATTCCGCCCCTTTATTTCAAAAATGAGGATCCTGTCCGTACCGGATTGGTAAACGTCCTCGAGTATATAGCCTTCGATATGTTTCCTAAGGAGCATGCAGAACATCGGTGGCTCACTAGGGTTTTCATGCGTTTCATTCGTCAATTGAACCCGTGCGTAGCTGGGATGGGCGGAAAGAAGGAGGCGATGGTTGGCGCCATTTGCCCTAATGACGAGAATGATTTCATTTTTATACGGCTGTTGAACTTTATTGATACGGCCGCCAGAAAGTATGTTGGAAAGCTCGCCGGCCATGGCTCTAGTAAATAATCCATCAAATGACATCGAAAATACCTTCTCTTTCACTAGTTTTAACGCAATCTAGAAGCATCTTATGCACTGAAGCTGTTGCTCCTTCTATTTTAGCATTTTTTTGGACGAGTCTGAATAAGCTTACTTGAGAGTATGGAATGCGGGAGGAAATATGGCGTTCCGTGGAAAAATCAAAGGGGGAAGCGTGATGGCCGGATGAGGTTCCATGAAATGAATACAAGCCAGGTGGAAGAGGCACTGAATACTGACTATTCGTCTGGATTATCCCTGGATGAAGCGGGGAAGCGGATAAAAATCCACGGGTACAATGAGCTCGAAGAAGGGGAAAAGCAATCCGCGCTGCTGCTTTTTCTTAGCCAGTTCAAGGATTTTATGGTCCTGGTCCTTCTGGCAGCTACGCTCATATCCGGGCTGTTGGGCGAGTATATCGATGCCATAGCGATTATTACAATCGTTTTGATAAATGGCTGCCTTGGTTTTTTTCAGGAAAGGAAAGCTGAAAAATCCCTTCAGGCATTGAAGGAATTATCGGCACCGCAAATCCATGTGCTCCGTGAAGGGAAATGGCTTAAAATCCCTTCGAGGGAGGCTGTCCCGGGTGATGTCGTCAAATTCTCAAGCGGGGATAGAATCGGGGCCGATGTACGGATTATCGAATCTAAAAGCCTAGAAATTGAAGAGTCGGCCCTTACAGGAGAATCTGTGCCAGTTTCAAAAGGCACCGATGTTCTATCCGTACCCAACCCTGGACTAGGGGATATGGAGAATATTGCATTCATGGGTACGATGGTCACTAGGGGGAGCGGCTATGGAACCATTATTGCGACCGGGATGAAAACGGCGATGGGCCAGATTGCCGAGTTGCTTCAAAATGCGGAAACAGCGGAGACGCCTTTGCAAAGAAGGCTCGCCCAGCTAGGGAAAATACTCATTACAGTCGCGTTATTATTAACGTTGCTTGTTGTCGTGATCGGTCTTATCCAGGGACATGGCCTGTACGAGATGGTTTTGGCGGGCGTCTCGCTTGCTGTTGCAGCGATCCCGGAAGGCTTGCCCGCCATTGTAACCGTTGCCCTCTCGCTTGGCGTCCAGAAAATGATAAAAAGCAATGCAATTGTCAGGAAGCTACCCGCGGTCGAAACACTCGGTTGCGCATCGGTCATTTGTTCGGATAAAACAGGGACGATGACACAAAACAAGATGACGGTTACCCATTTGTGGAGCGGCGGGAAGAGCTGGACCGTAGACGGGATCGGTTATCAGCCAGAGGGCAGCTTTTACGGAGGGAACAAGCAGTCCATCCAGGTGAGGAACGAAAAAGCGCTCCAGCAGCTACTCATGTTTGGAATGCTCTGCAACCATTCAGTGTTGGCCCGGAAGGAGAACGAGCTTTTCCTGGATGGGGATCCAACGGAAGGCGCACTTCTTATCAGCGCCATGAAGGCCGGGTATGATAGAAAAAAACTTCTCGAAGAATATAAAATTGTAAATGAGTTCCCATTCGATTCGTCCCGAAAGATGATGAGTATTATCGTCGAGGACAGGCATGGAAAGGTCTTTGTTGTTACAAAAGGTGCGCCTGATGTCCTGATTGGGGTAAGTAGCGGTATCCTAAAAGATGGAAGAGTCCAACAGATGTCTGGCGAAACGAAGGCGGAGGCCAACGCTGCAGTTGAAAGCCTTGCATCAAAAGCATTGAGGACGATAGCTGTTGCTTATAAGCCCCTGCCTGCAGGGCGTGTTATCCTGAATGAACGTGAAGCGGAAAAGGATTTGACTTTCATCGGCATACAGGGAATGATTGATCCTCCGCGGCCCGAGGTAAAGGATGCTGTACGCGAATGCCGTGAAGCGGGAATTAAGACGGTCATGATTACTGGAGACCATGTCATAACGGCAAAGGCTATCGCCAGCCAGCTCGGAATCCTTTCTCGGAACAGCAGGGTTATGGATGGCAAGGCACTTTCAGAAATGACAGTCGAAGAACTTGAAGAGGTCGTTGAAGACGTTTCGGTTTTTGCTCGTGTTTCGCCTGAGCATAAGCTGAAAATAGTGAAGGCGTTCCAAAACCGCGGGCATATTGTAGCGATGACCGGTGACGGCGTGAATGACGCTCCCGCGATCAAGGCCGCCGATATTGGCGTTGCCATGGGAAATACAGGGACGGATGTTGCCAAAGAAGCGTCGTCGCTCGTCCTTCTCGACGATAATTTTGCCACCATAAAATCGGCCATTAAAGAGGGCAGGAACATTTATGAAAATATTCGTAAATTCATCCGATATTTACTGGCTTCAAATGTAGGAGAAATCCTTGTCATGCTTTTCGCCATGATCCTTGCCCTGCCGCTCCCACTAGTTCCCATCCAAATCCTATGGGTGAATCTGGTGACGGACGGGCTGCCTGCCATGGCCCTTGGCCTCGACAAGCCAGAGGAAAATGTGATGAAGAGGAAGCCGAGAAGCCCACGTGAGGGTGTTTTCGCACGGGGCCTTGGCTGGAAAGTAGTCTCGCGGGGATTTTTGATTGGGATTGTAACGCTTCTTGCCTTTATGGCGATTTACAACAGGCATCCGGAACAGCTGGAATATGCCAGGACAGTTGCATTCGCTACACTCGTCCTTGCCCAGCTCATTCATGTATTCGACTGCCGCAGTGAAATTTCCGTTCTTTCCAGGAACCCGTTCGGGAACAAATATCTTGTCTGGGCGGTAGTATCATCGGCAGCCTTGATGGTTGCAGTCATTTACTATCCGCCGCTGCAGCCGGTATTCCATACGGTTGCCATTAGGCCAAATGATTGGCTATTGATTGTAGGGCTTTCCGCAATTCCAACTTTTTTGTTGGCAGGAACATTTTTGGCAAGAAAAACAAAATGAGGTATGATATAATCACAAAGGTAGTAGAGACGGCTCTATTGCCTTTTCTTTATACATAGGAATTTATAAAATTGAACCTTGTGGATAACTCAAAATAAGTTATTGTAATCCAGCTCCAGAAGGAAAGCTACGGCAGCATAGCATCGCACGAAGGAAAAGTGTTTTTCTTTTCCGAGGAGCGCCTAGCCCCTCGAGGTCATAAGCTGGTTCCCTCCGGAGGGCAGGCCCGTCCTGCAGGCCCCGTCTTATGCTGGTCGGGGCTGACCAAGGCGCTTACGCATTTTGTTCTGGAATGGCAATAGAGCCGGCCGGATTGTGAAAAGGATGTGCGGATGATGATTGTGAGCATGACTGGTTTTGGAAGCTGTAAAAAAGAAACCGGAACCTTTTCCATACATGTTGAAGTCAAAACGGTTAATCATCGATTTTGTGAGTTTAGTTTCCGTATGCCCCGCTACCTGTTGAAGGCAGAAGACAAGTTTAAAAAGGCTCTTGGCCGCCATATCCGCAGGGGCCGTGCAGAAGTGCACATTTCCGTGGAAGGGGAAGGGCCCCACGAAAAGGTCCTTCGTGTCGATTGGGACCTGCTGGACGGCTATTACCGTTTTATTGCCGAGGCTGGTGCCAAATACGGGTTTGATTCCATGGAAGCCTTTAAGCATGTGCTTGGGCGGGAGGAATTCGTACATATTGAGGAACGGGAAAGCGGGAATGAGGAGCTTGAGGCCATGATTCTGGAGGCAATCGATGAGGCTGGGTCGATGGCGAAGCAAATGCGAATGGCGGAAGGTGAAGCACTGAAGGAAGATTTGTCCTCCAATTTGGCGCGTTTTCATGATATCGCATCAGAGCTGACAGTCTATGCTCCGTCCGTCGTTGAGCAATATAGGGAAAGGCTTGCCAAACGGATGTCGGAGTTGCTTGATGGCGGGGCTGATGAATCGAGGATTCTCGCCGAAGTAGCCCTGTTTGCAGATAAATCAGATATCAATGAAGAACTGGAGAGGCTGAAAAGCCATATCGGCCAATTCCAAGCCGCCTTGGATGAATCGGACCCGGTTGGAAGAAAGCTGGACTTCCTAGTTCAGGAAATGAACCGGGAGGTAAATACAATCGGGTCGAAGTCGAATGATTCACGTATATCCGAACAAGTTGTTGTACTTAAGAGCCTGCTTGAAAAGCTGAAAGAGCAAATTCAGAACATTGAATAGGAGCCCCGTTTTAGAAGGCATCCCAAGGGGCATAATGATAAAATTGATGACTGGAGAATGGGCATGAACATTAAATTGATCAATATTGGTTTTGGGAACATCGTATCCGCGAACCGGATCGTTTCAATTGTAAGCCCCGAGTCCGCTCCGATAAAACGGATTATTCAGGACGCCCGTGACCGCGGCTCACTTATTGACGCCACGTATGGAAGAAGGACTAGGGCGGTTATCGTCATGGATAGCGACCATGTAATTTTATCGGCGGTCCAGCCGGAAACGGTTGCGGGCAGGCTTTCGGACCGCGAAGATATAATGGATGAAGGGTAGGATAGGCCAAATGCAGGAAAAAGGATTGCTCATAGTGCTTTCAGGGCCATCGGGAGTAGGAAAGGGTACCGTTAGGAAAGAGATTTTTTCCCAGCCCGATACGTCTTTTGAATATTCCATTTCAATGACAACGAGGAGCCCCCGTGAAGGGGAAGTTCATGGGGTGGATTATTTCTTTAAATCCAGGGAAGATTTTGAAGAGCTGATTGCCCAGGGAAAGCTTCTTGAATATGCCGAATACGTCGGGAATTATTATGGGACTCCCGTTGATTATGTACGGGAAACACTTGATTCCGGAAAAGACGTTTTCCTCGAAATCGAAGTAAAGGGTGCCAAGCAAGTGAGGGAAAAGTTCCCGGAGGGGCTGTTCATCTTCCTCATGCCGCCCAGCCTTACAGAACTGAAGAACCGGATCGTCACGAGGGGAACGGAAACCGAGGACCTCATCAATAACCGGATGTTGACAGCGCGTGAAGAAATCGAAATGATGCATCTTTATGACTACGTTGTCGAAAACGATCAGGTCGATCTGGCCTGCGAACGCATCAAAGCAATCGTCACTGCGGAGCACTGCCGCCGTGAACGGGTTGAACAGCGATACATTAAATTATTGGAGGCGGAATAATTGTTATATCCATCTATCGATTCCCTGTTGAATAAGATTGATTCGAAGTACTCACTCGTATCTGTTGCTGCGAAAAGGGCAAGATACATGCAACAACACGGCGGCCTTCGCCTAGAAAAATATGTATCACATAAATTTGTCGGAAAAGCGCTTGAAGAAATTCACAGCGGCCAGCTAACCTACCGGGTCGGAAAAAAAGGGGAAACCCCCGCTGAATAGTAGGCTAATGCGTGCCGGCAAAACGGCTGCTAAGCTTTAGCATGGTTTTCATCGAAAGGAAATTGCAGATTGGGGCATGGCAATGGGAATATGTCAGCCCCTTTCTTAATGCTAAGGAATGAAGAAAATAGAACGCTGTTGATAACTACATCTTGCCTGTAATTGGATTAGGGGACAGGGAAGAAAGAACATTCCATCGATTTGACCAAACACAAGCGCCTGTTCCCGGGCGCTTGTGTTTTTCAAAAAAGAGCAATGATTGAATACTTTTATCAGGTGGGGCTTGAATAGATATGGCATTAAAATGTTTGTGTATCCGAGCTCTATCATTTTTTGATATAATAGGAACGAGTGTTCTTGTTTTGAGAATCATCCATTGAGGATGTTTTTGAATCTAATGTCAGTAGAGGCGGAGGGAATGACAAATGCTTGAAGGAAAGAAAATCCTGCTGTGTGTCACCGGAGGGATTGCGGTATACAAAGCTGCCGCGCTTACTAGCAAGCTTGTCCAGGCAGGGGCCCTGGTTAAAGTGATCATGAGCGAGTCAGCAACAAAATTTGTCGCGCCATTGACATTCCAGGCTTTGTCGCGGAATGATGTTTTTACCGATACGTTTGATGAAAAAATTCCAGGCGCCATTGCGCATATCGAGCTTGCGGATTGGCCGGATTTGGTGATTTGCGCCCCTGCCACCGCAAATACCATCGGGAAGCTTGCTGCCGGGATTGCCGACAACATGGTTACAACCACCCTCCTTGCTTCCAAAGCGCCCGTCTGGGTTGCGCCTGCAATGAATGTCCATATGTATGGGCACCCTGCGGTTATTAGGAATATTGAAACACTCCATCAATTCGGTTATAGGTTCATCGAGCCAAGCGAAGGCTTCCTTGCCTGTGGATATGTCGGCAAAGGCCGGCTTGAAGAACCTGAAAGAATTGTGGAACTCGCGGCAGGATTCTTCAGAGAGGAAAAAGGAATACTGGCAGGCAGGACGGTCCTTGTCACAGCAGGTCCGACCCGGGAAAGGATTGACCCGGTCCGCTTCATATCGAATGACTCGAGCGGCAAAATGGGCTATGCGATTGCCGAGGAAGCCATCCGCGAAGGAGCGAAAGTAATTCTTATATCCGGGCCGGTCGGAATCGAGCCGCCGAAAGATGCTCTTGTCGTACGGGTCGAAAGCGCCGAGGAAATGTACGAAGCGGCGCTCCGCCATTTTGAAGATGCTGATATTGTTATTAAATCAGCTGCTGTATCCGATTACCGCCCGAAAACAGCCTACGCGCATAAAGTTAAAAAACAGCCTGGGAATGAAACAATCGAGCTTGAAAGGACCAAGGATATCCTGATGGAACTTGGAAAAAGAAAAACCCGCCAGGTGCTCGTTGGCTTCGCGGCTGAAACAAACAATGTGGAAGAATACGCAACACGAAAGCTTGTTTCAAAAAACGCGGATATCATCGTTGCAAATGATGTCATGGCTAGCGGCGCGGGTTTTGGAACCGATACGAATATCGTGACATTGTTCATGCGGGACGGTTCAATTGAAAGCCTGCCACTCATGACGAAGAATGAAGTAGCAAAAAGGATTTTAAAGGAAGCTTCCATCCTGGCAGAGGGGGCGGTTAAATGAATATTGCGAGTGTTATCGTTGATGTGCCTGCGAAACAAACGGACAAGCCATTTGATTATAAAATCCCCGATAAATGGGCCGGTGCGATTGTCCCCGGCATGAGGGTCATCGTTCCGTTTGGGCCTAGAAAGGTTCAGGGCTTCGTAATTGGCCTAAAGGACCATTCGGAATTCGATAGCCTAAGAGAAATCCAGGAACCAATGGATTTGGTTCCTGTTTTAAACAACGAACTCCTCGCCCTTGGAAACTGGCTGACAGAAAAAACCCTCAGCTTTAAAATATCCGCTTTTCAGGCGATGCTGCCAGCAGCCTTGAAAGCAAAATACAATAAGAAAGTTAAGCTCGCCCAGGGAGCAAGCATAGAGGAACTTCCGGAAAGCCTCCGCCATTATTTCGAAGGCGGCAAGGCAATTGGCTGGGAAGATGCCGTAAAGGGCGGGCTTGTTCCTGTACTGCAGAAAGAAGCGGCGGCCGGGACCGTCGAAGTCCTATACGAAGTGCGGGAACGGCTAGGCAAAAAACATATCAAATATATCTTTCCCCTTCTTCCGCCTGGACAGTTGAAGGAAGAGTACGATGATTTATCCAAAAGGGCGCCGAAGCAAAAGGAATTGATCGATTATTTCATAAACAATCCGGAGCCGGTTGAGACAAGGAAACTGTCCGCAGAACTCGGGTATTCAGCATCAGCGATAAAGGCCCTCATCGACAGGGGAGCCCTTGGCGAAAAAGAGCTCGAGGTTTACAGGGATCCATATGAAGACAGGGATTTTCCAAAAACGGCTCCTCTTGAGCTTACTCCCAGCCAAAGAGCCGCCATTTCACCAGTTAAGGCCGCGATTTCGGAAGTGCGCCATGAAGTCTTCCTGCTGTATGGAGTAACCGGCAGCGGAAAAACGGAAATCTATTTGCAATCAATTCAGGATGTGATTCAAAAAGGAAAGGAAGCAATCGTCCTTGTTCCGGAAATTGCCCTAACCCCACAAATGGTCGAGCGGTTTAAAGGAAGGTTCGGGGCGGAAGTTGCCGTCCTTCACAGCGGACTCTCCGCGGGTGAAAAATACGATGAATGGCGCAAAATCCAGCGCCGCGAAGTTAAGGTGGCCGTCGGAGCGCGGTCAGCGATATTCGCCCCATTTGAAAACCTTGGGATCATCATTATTGATGAGGAACATGAAACGAGTTACAAACAAGAGGAAATGCCGCGCTACCATGCAAGGGATGCGGCGATCGAAAGGGGAAGGAGGCATAATTGCCCGATTATCCTCGGAAGCGCCACCCCTTCGCTTGAATCGTTCGCGCGGGCGCAAAAAGGCGTTTACTCCCTGCTGGCGCTGCCGGACAGGATGAATAACCAGCCGATGCCGGAAGTCGAAATAGTGGACATGAGGGAAGAAATGCGTTCCGGAAACCGGTCGATGTTTTCACGGAAGCTTTTTGAAAAAATTGAAGACAGGATTGAAAAAAAGGAACAGATAGTTTTGTTCCTCAATAAACGCGGCCACTCCTCTTTTGTTATGTGCAGGGACTGCGGCTATGTCATGGGGTGCCCGCATTGTGATATTTCACTGACATACCACCGAAAAAATGAGCAGATGAAATGCCATTACTGCGGATATGAAACCCACGTTCCCCTTCAATGCCCGGAATGCCTGAGCGAACACATTCGCTACTTCGGAACAGGTACGCAAAAGGTCGAAGAGGAATTGGGAAAGCTCCTCCCCCATACCCGCGTTGTAAGGATGGATATGGACACAACCGGCAGGAAAGGGTCCCATGAAAGGCTTCTGAAGGAATTTTCGGAAGGGCGTGCCGATATCCTTCTCGGCACGCAAATGATTGCCAAGGGCCTGGATTTTCCAAATATCACGCTTGTAGGCGTCCTCTCCGCGGATACGATGCTGCACATACCGGACTTCCGCTCGGCGGAAAAAACGTTCCAGCTGCTGACCCAGGTTAGCGGGAGGGCAGGCCGCCATGAGCTTCTCGGAGAGGTCGTCATCCAGACATACACCCCCGAGCATTATAGCATCGAGCTGGCAGGAAGCCAGAACTACGACCTTTTTTACCAAAGGGAAATGATGTCGAGAAAGGTCCATAAATACCCGCCGTTTTATTACCTCGCCCTAGTAACGGTAAGCCATGGCCAGCTGATGAAGGCGGTCACGGTCACGGAACAAATCACCGCGTTCATAAGGGCGAGGGTTTCAGAGGACGCTGTCGTGCTCGGTCCGGTTGCATCCCCAATTCCGAGGATCAATGACCGGTACCGGTATCAGTGCCTCATAAAATACAAACGTGAGCCGTCCCTCCCCGAAAACCTGAAGCATGTCATTGACAGGTTTCAAAAAGAGGAAGGGGCCGGTGGCCTGCAGGTGTCGGTCGACATCAATCCATACTTGTTGATGTAACCCAAGCGTCTACCTAGCCTTCCAAGGCACGGGGAAAAAGGGATTATCAGGTTCTTTTTTTGGTAAAAGTAATATTAAAGTAATTGGAGGAACAATCTTTGGCAATTCGCAAACTAGTGTATTATCCAGCAGAAATCCTGGAGCAGCCCTGCAGCGAAATCAGCAAGTTTGATAAAAAGCTCGGGAAACTGCTTGATGATATGTATGAAACAATGATGGAATTCGATGGCGTGGGCTTAGCCGCCCCTCAAATCGGGCAGCCTGTCCGCGTTGCCATTGTTGATGTCGATGACGAAACTGGAACGATTGAAATGGTAAATCCCAAAATAATATCCTCTTCCGGGGAACAAACGGGAGCGGAGGGATGCCTTAGTTTTCCCGGCCTTTACGGGGAGGTTACCCGGCCCAACCATGTAAAAATCGAAGCACAGGACCGGAAGGGAAGGCTCTATTCCCTTGAGGCGGAAGGATTCCTCGCAAGAGCCATCCAGCATGAAATCGACCACCTTGATGGTGTCCTGTTCACGTCTAAGGTGACACGGTATTTGAAGGAAGATGAACTTGAGGGAGTTGAAAGTGAATGACGAAAATAGTTTTTATGGGAACTCCCGATTTTTCGGTACCGGTCCTAAGGCGATTAATAGAGGACGGCCATGAAGTAATCGCGGTTGTAACCCAGCCTGACAGGCCAGTTGGCAGGAAAAGGGTACTTACTCCGCCTCCGGTAAAAGTGGAGGCCGAAAAGCATGGGATACCGGTCCTTCAGCCCGAAAAAATCAGGTTGAAGGAGGAGTACGGAAAAATTATCGGCCTTAATCCCGATCTGATTGTCACCGCGGCATTCGGACAGATTTTACCCAAGGAGCTACTTGAGGCGCCAAAATATGGCTGCATCAACGTCCATGCTTCCTTGCTTCCGGAGCTGCGCGGGGGAGCCCCTATCCATTATGCGATAATCCAGGGTAAGGAAAAAACCGGAATAACCATTATGTATATGGTTGAAAAGCTAGATGCTGGCGATATCCTCACCCAAGTGGAGGTTCCTATAACCGAAACCGATACAGTTGGAACGCTTCATGACAAATTGAGCAAAGCGGGTGCTGAGCTATTATCAGACACGATGCCGAAGCTCCTTAGTGGGCAATTGGAGCCAATCAAACAAAATGAGGATAAAGCGACGTTCGCATACAATATTAAAAGGGAAGAAGAACGGATTGACTGGACCAAAACGGGGGAAGACATTTACAACCAAATCAGGGGAATGAACCCATGGCCGGTTGCATATACGACGCTTGACGGTACAGTTGTAAAGCTGTTGGCCGCCGAAAAAGTTACGGGAAAGGGAAAAACAGAGCCAGGAAGAATTGTTGGATTGGAAGAGGATGGCATAACGGTTGGAACCGGGAACGGAACCGGAGTAAAGATTACCATGCTGCAGCCTTCAGGAAAAAAGCCGATGGATGCCAGCCAATTTTTACGAGGTGCCGGAGCAAAACTGCAGCCTGGCCAAAAATTCGGCGAATAACACCGGTGCTTTCCGGGTTGGACTGAAAGGAGAGAAGGGCGTGCTTTATTGCCCGTAAAAATGGCGGCAAAAAGGAAAAATGTGCGGGAGACAGCTTTGGATCTCCTGGAAGCAATCGAAAAAAACCAGGCATACAGCAATTTGCTCCTGCACCATACAATTGAGAAAAACCAGCTTCCCCAGAAGGATATTGGCCTTTTGACGGAGCTTACATACGGAACCCTTCAAAGGAGCATGACACTTGATTATTATCTGGCGCCTTTTTTGAAAAATCCGAAGAAAATTGAACGCTGGGTCATTCACCTTTTAAAGGTTACCGTATACCAAATGGTCTATCTCGATAAAATACCGGACAGGGCCGCTATATATGAAGCAGTTGAAATCGCGAAAAAACGGGGGCATAAAGGAATTGCTTCCATGGTAAACGGGGTATTGAGAAGTATCCAGAGGGAAGGAATTCCTTCCCTTGAACAAATCGGGGACCGTTCAAAAAGGCTGGCGATTGAAACAAGCCATCCGGAATGGCTCGTCAAAAGGTGGATCAGCCAATTCGGATATGAGAAGACGAAGGAAATGTGCGAAATCAATTTGACGGCCCCGCTTCAAACAGGAAGAGTCAATCTCTCCAAAATTTCACGGGCCGATTGTGTTGCGCTTTTGGAAGAGGAAGGGTATATGGTGGAAGAAAGCCCTGTCATCCCTGAGGCGGTCAGGTCCCTGAAAGGAAATCTCGCATCTTCCAAAGCATTTAAAGAGGGACTTTTGACAATCCAGGACGAAAGTTCCATGCTTGCTGCATACGCTCTTGGTGCGGAGCGGAATGAAAACGTCCTTGATGCATGCGCTGCACCAGGAGGGAAAAGTACCCATATTGCCGAAAAGATGGCTGGAACAGGAAAAGTCGTTTCTCTCGACCTTCATGAGCATAAAGTAAAGCTAGTTCGGGAAAATGCCGAAAGGCTTACGTTACCTAATATTGAAACGATGGCGCTTGACAGCCGCAACGCCCAGAGTAGGTTCGAACCTGAAACTTTTGACCGGATCCTGCTCGACGCCCCATGTTCGGGCCTGGGCGTCATGCGGAGGAAGCCCGATATGAAATATACGAAAAAAGAGGAAGACCTTGGCAGACTAGAAAAAATCCAGCAGGAACTCCTCGATTCGGTTGCCCCACTGTTAAAAAAAGGTGGAATTCTTGTCTACAGTACGTGTACAGTAGATGAAGGAGAAAACCATCGCAGTGTAACGGAATTTCTGAAAAGGCATCCCGAGTATGAACCAGATGGCGCGCTTGCTGACAGGATGCCTGAGGCAGTCCACCCGTTGGTCAATGGCTGCGAACTTCAAATCATGCCACAGGACTTCGGGTCTGATGGGTTTTATATTGCAAGTCTACGAAAGAAGGTGTAACGGATGGAACCGAACAATACAGCAAAGAAATCTAATTCCGAAGAACAGCAGAAACCGTCCATATACTCGCTCCAGCTTCACGAATTGAAGGAATGGCTAACCGCGCAAGGGGAAAAGCCATTCAGGGCCGAGCAGATTTTTGAATGGCTTTATAATAAGAGAGCTGTTTCCTTTGAAGAAATGAGCAATCTTTCTAAAAGCCTCCGGGAAAAACTAGAAGAAAATTTCAATCTGACAACCCTCACGACGGCTATCCAGCAAACCTCGGCTGACGGGACAATCAAATTTCTTTTCGAACTGCATGATGGCTATTCGATTGAAACGGTGCTTATGCGCCATGATTACGGGAATTCGGTTTGCGTTACAACGCAGGTTGGCTGCCGAATCGGATGCACATTTTGCGCGTCGACACTTGGCGGCCTGAAACGGCACCTTGAAGCAGGCGAGATAGTGGCCCAGGTCGTTAAAGTCCAAAAGGCGCTCGACGAAACGGGTGAGCGGGTAAGCTCTGTCGTTATAATGGGAATAGGCGAGCCGTTCGACAACTATGACAATATGCTTTCCTTCCTGAAAATCATCAACCATGACAAAGGGCTAAATATAGGAGCACGCCACATCACCGTCTCCACAAGCGGAATCATCCCGAAAATATACCAGTTTGCGGATGAGAACATGCAGATTAATTTCGCCATTTCCCTCCATGCCCCGAATACGGAGTTAAGAAGCAGGCTAATGCCGATAAACAAGGCTTACAAACTTGATGACTTAATGAAGGCTGTAAGGTATTATATCGATAAGACGGGAAGAAGGATTAGTTTTGAATATGGCCTGTTCGGGAAGGTGAACGATCAAATCGAACACGCCGAAGAGCTTGCCAACCTTTTAAAAGGGCTTAAATGCCACGTAAACCTTATCCCAGTCAATTATGTTCCGGAACGGGATTATGTAAGAACTCCGAAAGACCAGATTTTTGCGTTTGAAAAAGCCCTTAAAAATAGGGGAATCAATGTAACCATCAGGCGAGAGCAGGGGCATGACATCGATGCGGCATGCGGACAGCTGCGGGCCAAAGCCCGCGAGGAGGAGTTGAAAAGCTAGATGAGAGCGGTCTATATGACTGACCAGGGGAAAATTAGAAGCCATAACGAGGATAACGGGGGGATTTTCGTGAATGGCGATGGCTACCGCCTGGCCATCGTAGCGGATGGCATGGGCGGCCATCGCGCCGGGGATGTTGCCAGCGGGATGGCTTTGACGGAGTTGAAAAACTTTTGGGAGAATTCAAGAGGGATTAAGGTTCCCGACCAGGCTGAACGCTGGCTGAAGGAGCACATAGGCCTTGTTAACGGGGTGATTTTCAGGCATGCCCGCGCAAACAAGTCGTGTGATGGCATGGGGACGACCATCGTCGCCGCCATCATGCTCGAAGATTCCGCAACAATCGCCAATATTGGCGACAGCCGCTGCTATATTCTCAATGAATCTGGTTTCAGAAAGATAACGGAGGACCATTCCCTTGTAAATGAATTGCTTCGCTCCGGGCAAATTTCAAGGGAGGATGCTGAAAACCATCCGCGAAAAAATGTCCTGCTCAGGGCGCTTGGCACGGAGGAAAAAGTCGAGATGGATGTCAGCACTATCATGTTTGAAGAAGGCGACGCGCTTTTGCTTTGTTCCGATGGCCTTTCCAATAAGGTAAGTGAAAACGAAATGGCGGAGGTCCTCTCAAGCGGGGATTCGCTTGAAGAAAAAGCCTCCAGGCTGATTTCCCTTGCCAATGAATACGGTGGGGAAGACAATATCACCTTGGCGATTGTCGAGTTTGCCGGAGTCAGCGAGGGTGATAGCTAAATGATGATTGGAAAACGCGTTAGCGGGCGCTATAAGATTCTTGATGCCATAGGCGGCGGAGGGATGGCGAACGTTTACCTCGCACATGACATGATCTTGGACAGGAATGTCGCAGTCAAGATGCTCCGCCTTGATTTTGCCAACGACGAGGAATTCATCCGGAGATTCCACCGGGAAGCACAGTCTGCGACCAGTCTCGCCCACCCCAACATTGTCAATATTTACGATGTCGGCGAGGAAGAAGACCTCTATTATATCGTTATGGAATACGTGGATGGGCAGACCCTGAAGCAATACATACAACAATTCTCCCCGCTCAGGGTGGAAGCGGCCATCGAGATTATGAAACAGCTGACCTCCGCGATTGCCCACGCCCACCAGAATCACATCGTCCATAGGGATATAAAGCCACAGAACATACTGGTCGACAGGCAGGGGAACGTTAAGATAACCGATTTTGGCATTGCGATGGCCCTCAGTTCGACAAGCATTACACAAACCAATTCGGTCATGGGTTCAGTCCATTATTTGTCTCCTGAACAAGCGAGAGGCGGCATGGCCAATAAAAAGTCGGATATCTATTCACTCGGAATCGTAATGTTTGAACTGTTGACCGGCAGGCTTCCGTTTTTTGGGGAGTCGGCGGTTTCCATTGCTCTGAAGCACCTCCAATCCGAAACTCCTTCGGTTCGGAGATGGAATCCAGACATTCCGCAAAGCGTGGAAAACATTGTTTTAAAGGCAACCGCCAAAGACCCTTTCCTTCGCTACGACAGTGTTGAGGAAATGGAAGACGACCTGCGTACTTCCCTTTACCCGGAGAGGATTAACGAGCCGAAATTTGTCATACCCCAAGACAATGAAGCGACAAAAGTGATTCCGATCATTACCGCGGATCAGCATCTGAAAAACCTGGATGAAACAATCGTCCATGCCCAGGAAAAGGAGAGCGCCGTGGAATCCACCGGGCAGCAGGAAAAAGTAGAGAAGAAACGGAAAAAATGGCCGATCATCCTTGTGTCCACATTCGTGGCACTTGTGCTCCTGGGAGTAATGACGATAACTGTCTTCCCGGCAATTTTCGGGGCAAAGGACGTAGAAATCCCGGATGTTCGCGGGGGGACCCTCAACAATGCCATATCCGATTTAAAAGATGCTGGGTTTGCCATTGGTGAAACGAGGGAAATACCTGATGATCTCGTCCAGCAAGGGCTAGTGGTAAAAACTGACCCGCCTGGCGGACATACGGCCAAAGAGGGGGCGAGGATTGATCTCTTTGTCAGCTCCGGGAAAGAAAGGTACGAACTGTCGGATTACACAGGAAGGCCTTTTAAAGAAGTAGAAGAGCTTCTTAAAAAAGAAAAATTCAAGAATGTCCGCGCTATCGAAGAACATGATGAAAGCGATCCCGGGACAATCCTTAAACAGAGCGAACCAAAAGGGAAACTTGTAGTTCCAGAGGAAACCGAGATGGAGTTCGTTATTAGTAAGGGGCCAGAAAAAATTACACTCCGCGATTTACGGGAGTATAATGAAAAAAGCCTTGCTGATTACGCGGAATCTACCGGATTGAAGGTAAAGATGGCTGAGCCGGTCTATGATGAAACGATTGCAAAAGGGCTAGTTGTCTCGCAAACTCCTCCTGCCGGATCGGAACTTTACAGAGGGGATACAGTCACTGTCGTGCTTTCAAAAGGGAAGGAAGAAATCCTGCCCAAAAAGATCCGGAGGGAAATAACCCTTGAATATGATCCGGAAGTACCCGGCCAGCCGCAGGAGTACCAGGTTTATATTGATGATGCTGTCCATACAATGACGGAACCGGCTGAAACAGGCGCGATTACATCCACCGAAACAATTGTTATCGAACTCCAGGTGCCTTACGGTAAAAAAGCGGGCTACCAGGTCATCCTCGACAACAGGGTCATCGATAATTACACTGTATCCTATGAAGATGCCGAATAGTTTGCGGAGGG
This sequence comes from Neobacillus sp. YIM B06451, assembly GCF_032667185.1. Taxonomy (NCBI): domain Bacteria; kingdom Bacillati; phylum Bacillota; class Bacilli; order Caryophanales; family Bacillaceae; genus Neobacillus; species Neobacillus sp. YIM B06451. Next base: position 356,720 of record NZ_JAVFKJ010000001.1, read on the forward strand.
CTGGAGGAATTCCAGCCCGCCTACTCTTGGAGAAAACGATAAATCAAGGAGTGTGTATATGCCTGAAGGGAAAATTATTAAGGCATTAAGCGGTTTTTATTATGTTGTCCACAATGGAACGGTTACGCAGTGCAGGGGGAGGGGCGTTTTTCGGAAAAACAAAATTACGCCTCTTGTCGGGGATGATGTTGTTTTCCAGGCGGATAATGAACAGGAAGGGTACATCCTCGAAGTCAAGGAGCGGAAAAACGAGCTTATCAGGCCTCCAATCGCTAATGTTGACCGGGCTTTCCTCGTCTTTTCCGCCGTTGAACCGACATTCAGCCCAGTCCTTCTCGACCGTTTTCTCGTTCTCGTCGAGTACAACCATATTGAACCAATCATTTGCGTTACGAAAACCGATCTAGTGACCGAAACTGAACTAAAAGAGATTGAACGTTATGCATCCGACTATCGGTCCGCGGGTTATGAAGTGATCCTCGCTTCTTCGGAAACAGAGACGGGAATCGAGCAGCTCCATCCCCACCTCGAAGGGAAAATTTCTGTTTTCGCGGGCCAATCCGGAGTGGGGAAGTCATCGCTATTGAACGTACTTCGCCCGGGGCTTGAACTTAAAACGAGCGGCATTTCAAGCCATCTTGGCCGAGGCAAACATACGACGCGCCATGTCGAGCTAATCGAAATCGGGGACGGGCTTGTAGCAGATACACCAGGCTTCAGCTCGCTGGAATTCCAGGAAATCGAAGCTAGCGAACTCGGTTCATGTTTTCCGGAGATTTCACGGGCAGCCGAAAACTGCAAATTCAGGGGCTGCCTCCATGTAAAGGAGCCAAAATGTGCGGTAAAGGCCGGGGTTGAGGAAGGCGCAATCCCTCAGTACCGCTATGAAAATTATTTAGATTTTTTACAGGAAATTAAAGATAGAAAGCCGAGGTATTAGTTATGGTAAAAATAGCACCTTCTATCCTCTCAGCCGATTTTTCAAGGCTTGGCGAGGAAATTAAAGATGTCGAGCGTGGGGGAGCGGACTACATCCATGTTGATGTAATGGACGGCCACTTTGTTCCGAATATTACAATCGGTCCGCTGATTGTCGAGGCAATCCGCCCGGTAACGGACCTTCCGCTCGACGTTCACCTTATGATTGAAAACCCAGACCAATACATTGAGGCGTTTGCGAAAGCGGGAGCGGACTACATCACAGTCCATGTTGAGGCGAGCCGCCATCTTCATAGGACAATCCACCTAATTAAAAGCTTTGGCATTAAAGCAGGCGTAGTCCTTAACCCGGCGACTCCCGCTGAGTCGATCAAGCATATCATTGAAGATGTCGATATGGTCTTGCTTATGACCGTTAATCCAGGATTCGGGGGGCAAAAATTCATTCAGGGGGTCCTGCCGAAAATCCGTCAAGTAAAAGCGATGGCTTTGGAGGCCGGCAAGGAACTTGAAGTTGAAGTTGACGGCGGCGTGAATGCCGAAACCGCCAAGCTATGCATTGAAGCGGGCGCGACGGTCCTTGTTGCCGGTTCGGCCATCTACGGACAGGAAGACAGGGCAAAAGCTATTGCGGACATCCGCGGTTAACAAGTTCGAAATTATAGCCAGCTTTTATGCTGGTTTTTTTCTTTGATCCGCATTGCTGAAGGGGAAATTTAAAAACGCCGCTTTGAAAGTCGGAGGAGGTGCTCATTTGATTATTAATATTGTAGGAGGCGGCCCACGGGCATATATTCCTCCGCTTCGAGGGTATGACGAAGGCCAAGCGAGATGGATAGGGGTCGATGGGGGCACGGCGGTGTTGCTGGAAAACAGTATTATGCCTGATGCCGCATTCGGCGATTTCGATTCTGTCACCAAAGAAGAATTGGCGGAATTTGAAACGGCTATTCCCAATCTAAAAAAGTACAAGCCCGAAAAAGACGAAACCGACATGGAGCTTGCCCTTTCCTGGGCGATTGGACAAAAACCGGACATCATCCGTATTTTCGGCGCTACTGGTGGGCGAATTGACCATTTCCTTGCCAATATCCAGCTGCTTGAAAAATACGCCTTAGAAAAGCAAACCTGTGAAATCATCCTAATCGATTGTTCCAATAGTGTTTCCGTGAAGCTTCCGGGACTCTATCAAATTGAAAAAGAGAGTGGCAAAAAATATATTTCCTTCCTCCCTGGCTCACAGAATGTAGAAGGCTTGACATTGAATGGGTTCAAATATCCCCTGGAAAATCGATATGTTCCTAAAGGTTCCACACTTTGTGTCAGCAATGAACTAATTGAGGAAACCGGTACTTTTTCATTTTCCAAAGGCATATTAATAGTCATAAGGAGCAATGACTAATCTGTTCTCCGGTTTAATGTACTTATTTATAATGAGCGGAATATCCTAAATAAGAGTGCAGGTAAAGATTGAGCCGTGTGAAAAGGTGAGGAGGGGCACTATGAAATTTTATACGATCAAACTGCCGAGATTCCTGGGTGGGCTTGTCCGGGCAATGATTGGGATGTTTAGAAAAGGCGAATGAGGAAAATGGATGTTACAGCACCCTTGCAAAAGGGTGTTTTTCCTTTTTAGTACCATTTTTTGTAAATTAGCAGAAACAAAAAAACAGGCACCAAATGGATGCCTGTCCCTGAACAGCATTATACGCGTTCTACTTTGCCGGATTTGAGCGCCCTTGCGGATACCCAAACACGTTTTGGCTTTCCGTCTACAAGAATGCGGACCTTTTGTAGGTTGGCGCCCCATGTACGCCTGTTAGCGTTCATAGCGTGAGAACGGTGGTTGCCAGTTGTAGTTTTCTTGCCTGTGATAACACATTTGCGTGGCATATTGTTTCCCTCCTTAACATCCATAAGCGAGTACTTTTCTATTGCATTTTCGCCAATTCCGGTTTCGTCCGGAGCGGGGAAAAGGAATCTGTCCCCGTTTCTAAAAGATACTTTAATAATTTATCATACAACGATACTGATTGCAATAGATGAAACGAAAGCTTTCAAGAAAAAAACCTTGACATCAAACAGAAGTTGATGCTGTATAATAAGCATGGCAGTATAACTTTCAAAATAGGCTGGACTATAGTAAAATGGCTTTAGCAAATGAGCAATTACCAAAAGGGGGAACGTTCATGTCCATCGAAATGAAGACGAAGTTCGGGCAAATTGATATTTCAAACGAAGTGATCGCGACCATTTCAGGCGGTGCGGCGGTAGACTGCTATGGGATCGTAGGGATGGCTTCGAAGAACCAAATCAGGGACGGACTCACTGAAATCCTTAGGAAGGAAAATTTCACGCGGGGTGTGATTGTCCGTCAGGAAGAAAGCCAAGTACATATTGATATGTACATTATCGTCAGCTACGGAACGAAAATTTCCGAGGTTGCCCACAACGTGCAATCGAAAGTAAAATATACCCTAGAAAAAACGGTTGGCTTAACGGTTGACTCGGTAAATATTTACGTCCAGGGAGTTCGTGTAACGAACCCGTAGTGAGGAGGAAGCATCAGTGTCAATGAAAGCGTTAAACGGTATACAACTTGCGGAAATGGTTATTCAGGGTGCCAACCACCTTGCAGCGAATGCGAAGCTGGTTGACTCCCTGAATGTTTTTCCTGTGCCGGATGGCGATACCGGAACGAATATGAACTTGTCAATGACATCCGGGGCGAAGGAAGTCAAAAACAATGTTCAAGAACATATCGGCAAGGTCGGAACAGCACTTTCTAAAGGTTTGTTAATGGGTGCCCGCGGAAATTCCGGAGTCATCCTGTCACAGCTGTTCAGGGGATTTTCCAAAGCAATCGAAACAAAATCGTCCATAACCGGGAAAGAATTCGCTGCCGCGTTAGAAACGGGTGTCGAAACGGCCTACAAGGCTGTCATGAAGCCTGTTGAAGGAACAATCCTGACAGTGGCAAAAGACTCCGCGCGAAAGGGTGTCCAAGCTTCAAAATCAACTGATGATATCATTCAAATCATGGAAGCGGTACTTGCGGAATCAAAAGCATCCCTGAAGAGGACGCCTGACCTACTTCCTGTCCTGAAGGAAGTAGGGGTGGTGGACAGCGGCGGCCAGGGCCTTGTTTTTGTCTATGAGGGATTCCTTGCCGAGCTTAAAGGAGAGAAACTCCCTGATTCACCTGAATCGATGCCATCGATGAACGAACTCGTCAATGCCGAGCACCATAGGAGCGTCCAGTCCCATATGAACACTGAGGACATCGAATTCGGGTATTGCACTGAATTTATGGTGAAATTCGAGGCGGACAAGCTGGCAGCCAAACCGTTTAAAGAAGATGCATTCCGCCGTGACCTCAGCCAATATGGCGATTCGCTCCTAGTCATTGCCGATGAAGATGTGGTAAAGGTACATATCCATTCCGAGCAGCCCGGTACAGTTCTGAGCTATGGACAGCGTTACGGGAGCCTAATCAATATCAAAATAGAAAACATGCGCCAACAGCATTCTAATATTATTGGTGAAACACATACGCCGCTTGTTACCGCGAACGCGCCAAAAGAGCGCCGGGAATATGGGGTCGTTACCGTATCCATGGGATCCGGCATTGCCGAATTATTCAGGAGCATCGGTGCCCATTCCGTCATTGAAGGCGGCCAGACGATGAATCCGAGCACCGAGGATATTGTAAAGGCGATTGAGGAAGTCAATGCGGATAAGGTATTCATCCTTCCTAACAATAAAAATATCATTATGGCAGCCCAGCAGGCCGCGGAAGTAACAGGTTCAAAGGCAGTTGTCATCCAGTCAAAGACTGTGCCACAAGGACTTTCAGCTTTGCTCGCGTTTAATCCTGGAGCCGATCTGGATACAAACGAGGCTGCGATGTCCGAGGCGATGCGGCATGTTAAGACCGGCCAGATTACCTTTGCCGTCCGGGATACGTACATTGACGGGCTCGATATCGAAAAAGGCGACTTCATGGGCATCAACGAAGGGAAAATAATTGTAAAAAGTAAAGAAAAAGTCGCGGCGGCCCAGGAGCTGCTTGCAAAAATGCTTGATGATGAATCAGAAATCCTGACTATCCTTCAAGGCGAGGACGTTATTGAAGAAGAAACCGCAGCAATCGCTTCGTTTGTCGAGGACAATTTCGGGGATGTCGAAATTGAAATCCATAATGGCGAGCAGCCGCTGTATCCTTTCATTTTTGCAATCGAATAGCCGACTTAACGAAAAAGGCATTCTGCCAATACAGGCGAATGCCTTTTCTTTATTTTCCAGTTCGGCCACAATGAAAAGAATTTGTCAAAATACAAAACAATTCGTTAAAATAAAGTGAACCTTCCATCAGCGGTGGGTTTCCGCTGATGGTTAGGTGAACCAATCGGACCTTTAGGGACAGTTGCCCAAGGGGCTTACTGTCCCTTAAGAGTGGGGTAAAGTGAACCTTCCATCGGCGGCGGTCTTCCGCTGATTCCGCTGGATTATAGCCAAGGCGGGGAGTAAGGCGGAGTATGAACCCCGATTGGTTCAACTAGGTGCTTAAAAGCGAAGGGACATTTTCACTGTAGCCCGCCAAGGGGATACAACACGGCTTTCTAAAATACAACGGGTTCGGCCCGAGCTGATAAAGGGGAATGGATTATGAAATATAAAAGTGTATTTGATATCATCGGCCCGGTCATGATAGGGCCATCAAGTTCACATACAGCTGGCGCGGCAAGGATTGGCCGAGTTGCCAGGAACCTGTTTGGCAGGGAGCCGAAATGGGTGAATATTTCACTCTATGGCTCTTTTGCAAAAACATACCGCGGCCATGGTACCGATGTAGCGCTAATAGGCGGTTTGCTAGATTTTGATACCGATGATCCGAGGATTATCCAGGCGATAGACCTTGCGGAGGAAAAGGGAATCAAACTGAGATTCATAGAGGAAGACGCGATAACTGATCACCCAAACACAGCAAGGATCATTATCGGTGACGACAAGGGAGAGCTTGAACTTGTCGGCATTTCAATCGGTGGAGGAAAAATTGAGATTACCGAACTGAACGGCTTCGAATTGAAGCTTTCAGGGCATCACCCGGCCATTCTCGTTGTCCATAATGATAGATTCGGCGCGATAGCCAATGTTGCCAATGTCCTGGCCAGCCATCAGATTAACATCGGGCATATGGAGGTTTCCAGGAAAGAAAAGGGTAAGATGGCACTAATGACAATTGAGGTTGACCATAATATTGGGCATCATATCCTTGATGAAATTGAAAAGCTTCCGAATATCCTGAAAGTAACAAAAATTGTCGATTAGATAAAAAGGGGGGATGGCGGATGTTCCGCAATGTGGCAGAGCTGGTCGAATTGGCAACCAGCAGGAATGTGAAAATATCGGAAATCATGATAGAACAGGAAGTCGAAGTAACAGGGCGGTCAAGGGAAGAAGTCATTGCGATGATGGACCGTAACCTCCGGGTTATGGAGCAGGCCGTCGAGCGTGGCATCCAGGGGGTCAAATCCCATTCAGGACTTACCGGCGGAGACGCGGTCCTTATGCAGGAATATATAAAAAAAGGCAATTTTTTATCGGGCGAAACATTGCTTGACGCTGTAAGCAAGGCGGTCGCCACGAATGAAGTAAATGCGGCCATGGGCACTATTTGCGCGACACCGACTGCCGGTTCCGCGGGTGTTGTTCCCGGAACGTTGTTTGCCGTGAAAAACAAGCTGAATCCAACACGTGAACAAATGGTTTCCTTTTTGTTCACTTCAGGAGCGTTTGGTTTCGTTGTCGCGAACAATGCGTCCATTTCGGGCGCTGCTGGAGGCTGCCAGGCCGAAGTAGGTTCCGCTGCTGGGATGGCGGCCGCGGCACTAGTCGAGCTTGCGGGAGGAACCCCGGAGCAGTGTGCAGAAGCAATGGCCATTACGTTGAAAAACATGCTAGGGCTTGTTTGCGACCCTGTTGCGGGCCTTGTTGAAGTACCCTGTGTAAAACGTAATGCAATGGGCGCGGCTAACGCGATGGTTGCGGCTGATATGGCGCTCGCCGGGATTAAAAGCAGGATTCCGTGCGACGAGGTAATTGACGCAATGTTTAAGATTGGCCAATCTATGCCAACCGCACTTAAAGAAACAGCACAGGGAGGTTTGGCGGCGACTCCAACCGGCAGGGAGCTGGAAGCGAAAATCTTTGGAATCCCGCTTACAAAACAGTGAATACAAATCTCATGCAATCAGTAAAAATCTTAAAAGGAATTGGCGATGAAACAGCGGAGCTTCTAGCTGACATGAATATTGTTACGATCAAGGATTTGCTCGAACATTTCCCGTACCGCTACGAAGATTACAGGCTGCGCGACCTCGCTGATGTGAAGCATGAGGAGAGAATAACCGTGGAGGGGAAGGTTCATAGTGAGCCTTCCCTTGCCCGTTTTGGAAAAAACAAATCGCGGATGACGGTTCGCTTGCTAGTCGGGCGGTATCTTGTCCAGGCAATCATCTTCAATCAGCCATATTTAAGAAGCAAAATAAAAATAAGTGAAACAGTAACAGTTACGGGTAAATGGGACCAACACAGGATGGCGATTACTGTTTCCGAAATGCATTTTGGTGAAAACAGAGCCGGAAAAATGTTCGAACCCGTCTATACATTGCGGGGCAGCCTAACGATGAAAAACATGCGGAAATACATCGCCCAGGCTTTCGAACTGTATGGGAATGAGCTTGAAGAAACGCTTCCCCAGGGGCTTATTGCTAAATACAGGCTTCCCAATCGGGGAGAGGCATTGAAGATCATGCACTTCCCTGATACACCCGAAGATGTGAAGAAGGCGAGAAGGCGTTTTGTTTACGAAGAGTTCCTTGCCTTTCAATTGAAAATGCAGGCGCTCAGGAAGCTTGAAAGAGAGCAATCCCCTGGGATAGTCCAACAATATGACCTTGCAAAGCTGAAAGCGTTCATCGAAGCCCTCCCCTTTCCGCTGACCGGTGCGCAAAAAAGGGTTGTGAACGAAATTCTTTCTGACCTGAAATCGCCGTACAGAATGAACCGCCTGCTGCAGGGGGATGTCGGTTCAGGGAAAACGGTCGTTGCCGCAATCGGGCTATACGCGACGGTTACAGGGGGAAGGCAGGGCGCGCTGATGGTACCGACCGAAATACTGGCGGAACAGCATGCTGCTTCACTGAAAGAATTGTTCGATCCGTACGGAGTCCGCTGCGAATTGCTGACGAGCTCGATAAAGGGGAAGGCGCGCAAAGAAATTTTGGCGGACCTCGCCGCGGGCGAGATAGATATCCTGATCGGGACGCATGCCCTTATCCAGGAGGAAGTCGCTTTTCACCGGCTTGGTTTTGTCATAACGGATGAGCAGCATCGGTTTGGTGTGGAGCAACGACGTGTCCTGAGGGAAAAGGGGGAAAACCCGGATGTCCTTTTCATGACGGCAACCCCGATTCCAAGAACCCTTGCCATCACTGTTTTTGGAGAAATGGATGTTTCCATTATTGATGAAATGCCAGCAGGGAGAAAAACAATTGAAACGTATTGGGCCCGGCAGGACATGCTGGACAGGGTGCTGGCTTTTATGGAAAAAGAATTGAGGAAGGGACGGCAGGCATATGTCATCTGCCCGCTGATCGAGGAATCGGATAAGCTTGATGTCCAGAACGCGATAGATGTCCACGCTTCCCTCGTTCACTTCTTCCAGGACCGTTTCAAGGCAGGGCTCATGCATGGCCGCCTCCATTCTTCGGAAAAAGAGGAAGTCATGCGTTCGTTTGCCGCGAACGAAATCCAGGTTCTTGTTTCTACCACTGTCGTCGAGGTTGGCGTGAATGTCCCAAATGCCACAGTGATGGTCATTTATGACGCGGAGCGCTTTGGGCTTGCGCAGCTTCATCAGCTAAGGGGCAGGGTCGGCAGGGGCAGCGACCAATCCTACTGCATTCTACTTGCCGAACCGAAGTCGGAGGTAGGCAAGGAGCGGATGAAAATCATGACGGAAACCAACGACGGATTTGTTGTCAGTGAAAAGGATCTCGAATTAAGGGGACCAGGGGACTTTTTCGGGAAGAAGCAGAGCGGGATTCCAGAGTTCAAAGTAGCCGATATGGTCCATGATTACCGGGCTCTTGAAACAGCAAGGGAAGATGCGGCAAAGCTCGTCCAATCAAGGGCATTTTGGGAATCACCCGAGTACGCAAACCTTAGGGAAGGATTAATCGAAGCTGGGTTGCTTAAAGGGGAGAAGCTTGATTGATGCGAGGGCAAACACGATAATTACTCTTGCAATCTGGATTTCTTACTTTTATACTACTATTAGTACCTAGTCATAAGAGCAAATGGCGGTGGATGCGATGAAGCGTAACAAAAAAGAACGGCAGCGGGAGCTAGTATTGACGATAAAGGAAAATCCCTTTATAACCGATGAGGATTTGGCAGAGTTGTTCTCGGTCAGTGTCCAGACAATCCGGCTTGATCGGCTTGAACTGTCCATACCAGAACTTCGGGAGCGAATTAAGAACGTTGCTGAAAAAAAGTTCGAGGATGAAGTACGATCCTTGCCGATAGATGAAGTTATAGGGGATATTATCGATATAGAGCTCGACCAGAGCGCAATCTCCATTTTGGATATAAAAAAAGAGCATGTGTTCAAACGGAACAGGATTGCGAGGGGTCATCACTTGTTCGCACAGGCAAATTCTCTTGCGGTTGCGGTCATTAACGATGAACTCGCATTGACCGCTAAATCCGCCTTGCAGTTTAAAAGGTCCGTGCGTGAAGGCGAGAGGGTTATCTCCAAGGCAAAGGTAACCAGGATTGACAACGAGCATGGCAGGACATTTGTAGAAGTGACAAGTTTTGTGAACAACGAGCCCGTTTTCATCGGGGAATTTGAAATGTTCCGCTCAAATAAAAACAGAGGTGGCAATACGGATGAGGCTGGCAATTGACGCAATGGGCGGTGACCACGCTCCAAAGGAAATCGTCCTTGGTGCGATTAAAGCCGCCGACACATTTAAAGACATTAAAATCCTTCTTGTCGGTGATGAGGCGAAAATCAGGGAAACATTCACCGGACATGACAGGATTTCGATTCTACATACCGATGAAGTTATCCTTGGAACGGATGAGCCTGTAAGGGCTGTAAGGCGAAAAAAGAATGCTTCCATGGTCCTTGCGGCAAGGCAGGTTTCGGAAGGTAATGCGGACGCCTGTATTTCCGCGGGGAATACTGGGGCGCTGATGGCGTCCGGGCTGTTTGTGGTCGGACGGATTGAAGGAATTGACAGGCCAGCCCTTGCGCCGACTCTCCCCACGATTGGCGGGGAAGGATTCCTGCTTCTCGATGTAGGAGCGAATGTGGACGCAAAGCCGGAGCATTTATACCAATTTGCATTAATGGGCTCCGTCTATTCCGAGAAGGTCCGCGGAATGACAAAACCGAGGATTGGGCTCCTTAATATCGGCACGGAGGAAAAGAAAGGGACAGACCTGACAAAGGAAGCCTTTTCCCTCTTAAAGGAATCGGACATGAACTTTGTCGGAAATGTAGAAGCGAGGGACTTGCTGAACGGAGTGGCCGATGTAGTCGTCACGGACGGGTTTACCGGGAACATGGTATTGAAATCGGTGGAAGGAACGGCAATGTCCGTTTTTAAAATGCTAAAAGGGGCGCTTACGTCAAGCCTGAAAAGCAAGCTTGCAGCGGCAGTCCTGAAACCCGACTTGAAGGCATTGAAAGACCAGATGGATTACTCCGAATATGGCGGCGCGGCTTTATTCGGACTAAAAGCTCCGGTTATTAAGGCGCACGGATCTTCCAATGCGCAAGCAATTTTCAGCGCGATCCGCCAAACAAGGGAAATGGTTGCAAACGATGTAACCGGACTGATCAAACAATCGGCGGAAAGGGCAAAACCGGACAAAAACGAATCTTAATGTAAGAGGTGCTTCAATGGGAAAAATCGCATTTATCTTTCCGGGGCAGGGATCCCAAACAGTTGGGATGGGTAAAGAGCTTGCCGGGAATCATGAAAGAAGCAAGGCATTATTTGTAAAAGCGGATGAACTTTTGGGTTATGGTTTGTCTGAAATCATGTTTGAAGGCCCGCAGGAAACGTTGACAAAAACGGTCAACGCCCAACCCGCTTTGCTGACAATCAGCACAGCGCTCCTTGATTTATTCAAGGAATCAGGAATTAAGGCCGATTATGCCGCTGGGCACAGCCTCGGTGAATATTCCGCCCTTGTCGCGGCAGGCGCCCTTACTTTTGAAGAAGGGGTCAGCATCGTAAGGAAACGGGGAGAGTTCATGGAGGAAGCCGTTCCCGATGGTATAGGAACAATGGCCGCTATACTGGGCCTTGAGCGGGGCATTCTGGCAGATGCGGCCGCTGCAGTAACTGCCAATGGTTATCCGGTCCAACTCGCGAATATTAATTGCCCTGGACAAATTGTCATTTCCGGCACTGTGGAAGGCGTTAGGCTGGCGGGCGAAAAAGCGAAGGAAGCAGGAGCAAAAAGGGTCATCCAGCTGGATGTAAGCGGCCCGTTCCATTCAAGCCTAATGGAACCCGCCGCGCAAAAACTGAACGATGTACTTAACGGCGCGCAAATCCGGGATGCATCCGTACCGGTTATCGCAAATGCCGATGCGATGCCAATGGAAGGCGCGGATACAATCAAGTCGAATTTGGTCAAGCAGCTTTATTCTCCTGTATTGTGGGAAGATTCTGTCCGGAAAATGATAGAGCTTGGCGTCGATACATTCATCGAATTCGGCCCTGGGAAGGTGCTCGGCGGACTTGTGAAAAAAATTAGCCGTGATGTAAAAATCTATTCTGTTTCCGATGAACAGAGCTGCATGGCGACCATCGCCGCCCTTAAGGAGGAAAAACAATGAAGCTTGAAGGAAAAACCGCGCTTGTTACCGGCGCGTCAAGGGGTATAGGCAGGGAAATCGCCCTTGAGCTAGCAAGGCAAGGTGCGAATGTTGCCATCAACTTCGCCGGCAGCGAAGCAAGAGCGAATGAGGCTGCGGAGGAAATCAAAGCGATGGGACGGGAAGCCTTTGCCATCCAGGGCGATGTGTCCAACCCGGACGCCGTGGCGGCCATGGTTAAAGAAACGATCGACCGTTTTGGCTCACTGGATATCCTCGTCAACAACGCAGGCATTACAAGGGACAACCTTCTGATGAGAATGAAGGAATCCGAATGGGATGATGTTATCAATATTAACCTTAAAGGCGTTTTCCTTTGCACGAAAGCCGTAACCCGCCAGATGATGAAGCAGCGCAGCGGCCGCATCATCAATATCGCATCAATAGTAGGGGTAAGCGGAAATCCTGGGCAAGCTAATTATGTGGCTGCAAAAGCAGGAGTGATTGGCCTGACAAAGACTGCTGCAAAAGAACTGTCTTCGCGCAACATTAATGTAAACGCAATTGCCCCGGGATTCATTACGACGGACATGACCGACAAACTTACAGAGGACGTCAAGGCGGAAATGCTAAAGCAAATCCCGCTGGCCCGCTTCGGTGAGCCTTCTGATATTGCCAAGGCGGTAGTGTTCCTCGCCTCCGAGGATTCTTCCTATATGACCGGACAGACGCTCCATATTGATGGCGGCATGGTCATGTAAAACGGCCTGGAATTGAGTAAAGTTTCCCCGGTGAAATTTCATCCCGGTTTCGCTTTGCCCCACCTTAACGGGCAGTAAGATTCCCTGCTGGGAATCAACTGCCCCTAAAGGTCCGATTGGCTCAACTAACCATTAGCGGGAACCCCGCCCGCTAACGGAAGTTTCGCTTTACCCCTTTTTTGAAATACTCTATAATAGCTTGAGGGGAGGTGACAAGCATGGCAGAAGTATTAGAACGCGTGACAAAGATCATTGTGGACCGCCTCGGTGTTGACGAATCCCAAGTAACACTTGAAGCTTCCTTTAAAGATGATCTTGGCGCAGATTCCCTTGATGTAGTTGAACTTGTTATGGAATTGGAAGATGAGTTCGATATGGAGATTTCTGACGATGATGCTGAGAAAATCAGCACAGTAGGAGATGCTGTTAATTACATAAATAGCAAAAAATAATCGCAGTTTTCTCGGGCTCCGTTTTCAAACGGAGCTTTCTTCTGTATTATAGAACTACCCAAGGTTTTTCAGAAAAGATTGGCATCCCTAAGAATGATGAAGCAAGGTGGAGACATATGCGCAAAAACAATAAGGAAAAAGATACTGTGGGAACTCGCGCAAAAGATAATCTTTTTAAAGAATTCCAATCTAGGATTGGCATTCTATTTACGGATGAAAAGCTGCTGAAGCAAGCCTTTACCCATTCATCCTATGTTAATGAGCATCGCAGGAAGCTTTTTGAGGACAATGAAAGGCTTGAATTCCTTGGTGATGCTGTACTTGAATTGACCGTATCAAAGTTCCTTTTTAAAAAATATCCAATGATGAGCGAGGGGGAGCTGACAAAGCTCCGCGCGGCGATTGTCTGTGAGCCATCCTTGGTGTCTTTTGCAAATGAACTTTCATTCGGCAAGCTGATATTACTAGGAAAAGGCGAGGAAATGACTGGTGGCCGAACCCGTCCCGCATTGCTCGCGGATGTGTTTGAGGCATTTATCGGCGCATTGTATCTTGACAAAGGTTTGGACGCCGTAGTCGGTTTCCTTGAAAAAACAATTTTTCCAAAAATAAATTCCGGTGTGTTTTCCCACGTCATGGACTTTAAAAGCCAGCTGCAGGAACATGTGCAGCGTGACGGTGCCGGAACGGTAGAGTACAAGGTGCTCCAGGAAAAGGGGCCTGCACACAACAGGGAATTTGTGTCCCGTGTTTCCCTTAACGGGGAGGAGCTGGGAGTGGGCACGGGCCGCTCAAAGAAAGAGGCGGAACAGCTGGCCGCGCAAATGGCGCTTTCACGTCTAAGGCAAACCGGTGGACAGCTGGAAGAGGATGGAGAAAACCGGCAATAGCAAGAGGAGGAAGTAGGCAGTGTATTTAAAACGGCTTGATGTTGTAGGTTTCAAGTCCTTTGCCGAACGGATTGGCGTCGATTTCGTTCCCGGTGTAACGGCCGTAGTAGGGCCAAATGGAAGTGGAAAGAGCAATGTTATCGATGCGATTAGGTGGGTACTTGGCGAGCAATCGGCAAAATCCCTTCGAGGCACAAAAATGGAGGACATTATTTTCGCGGGTAGCGATTCCCGTAAGCCTCTGAATTTCGCTGAGGTCACGCTAACCCTTGATAACGAGGATCAGCGCCTTGCGCTTGAATATAATGAGGTAAGTGTAACAAGGCGGGTGTTCAGGTCGGGTGAGAGTGAGTTTCTCATCAACAAGCAGCCATGCAGGCTAAAGGATATCGTCGATCTTTTCATGGATTCGGGCCTCGGCCGCGAAGCATTTTCGATTATAAGCCAGGGAAAAGTCGAAGAAATTCTAAACAGCAAGGCGGAGGAACGCCGAACCATTTTCGAGGAAGCTGCCGGCGTCCTAAAATATAAGCAACGAAAGAAAAAAGCTGAAAGCAAGCTGGCTGAAACCCAGGACAATTTGAACAGGGTTACGGACATTCTTCATGAATTGGAAAGCCAGGTTGAACCACTTAAAATCCAGGCATCGATCGCCCGTGACTACCAGGAAAAAAAGGAAGAGCTTGAGAAAATTGAGGTCGCACTTACCGTATTTGAAATAGAGGAACTGCATGGAAAGTGGGAAGAGCTTTCCCGTCTTTTCGATGTACATAAGGCGGAGGAAGTTAAATTGTCCGCCTCCCTTCAGAAAAAGGAAGCGGAGATTGAGCAGGCGCGTGATAGGATTGCCGCGGTGGATGAGTCGGTCAGCGATCTGCAAACAGTCCTCCTCCATGCGAGCGAGGAGCTTGAGAAGCTTGAGGGCAGGAAGGAAGTCCTGAAGGAACGAAAAAAGAACGCCGCGCAAAACAAAAAGCAGCTAGAAGAAAGCATTAAAGAACTTTCCGATAAAAAAGCAGCGCTTGAGGGAGAGCGGGAAAAGCTTTTGGCTTCCGCCAAAATGCTCGGCAACGAGGCATCCCGTCTACAGGAGAAACTTAAAGCGAAGCAGGGTGAACTTGTTCTTTTTAGCGAGAACGCCGATGATAAAATCGAGTCACTAAAAAGTGAATACATTGAAGAGCTGAACGCGCAGGCGGGAGCACGGAACGAAACAAAGCTCGTCCTTCAGCAGCTTGAACAGCATGACAGGAAAAGCGCAAGGCTTGACGAAGAGAATGGGCGGTTCCTCGAACAACGTGCGAATGCTGCCCAAAAGGTCGAAGAAATCACCATGGAACTCGAGTCCGTGGCAAAGGACCTGGAATACCAGGTACAAGAGTTTTTAAAAAACAAACGGCACCTTGAAACGGTTTCAGCCAATTATCAGAAGCAGGAAAAAATGCTGTATCAGGCATACCAGTTCCTCCAACAGGCGAAGTCGAGGAAAGAGATGCTTGAGGAAATGGAGGAAGGCTACAACGGCTTTTTCCAGGGGGTTAAGGAAGTTTTAAAGGCGCGGGGGACAAAGCTAAGCGGAATCGAAGGCGCTGTGGCGGAGGTCGTCAATGTTCCAAAAGAATATCAGGCAGCAATCGAAACCGCTCTCGGCGGGGCCCTTCAGCATATAATTGTCGATACGGAACAGAGCGCCAGGGAGGCAATCCAATTTTTAAAAAGGAACTCCTCTGGCCGGGCAACATTCCTTCCGCTAAGTGTTATAAAAAGCAAATTCCCGGCACAGTCCCAGCTTGATTTGGCCAGACAGCATCCATCGTTTATCGGAACCGCATCCGGCCTTGTCGAATTCGAAGATAAATACAGGAATGTCATTGAAAACCTTTTGGGCAATGTATTGATTGCCAGCGACCTAAAAGGCGCGAACGAAATTGCCCGCTCCCTTCAGTACAGGATGAGGGTTGTTACCCTTGAGGGCGATGTTGTTAACGCCGGAGGATCGATGACAGGCGGGGCTGCGAAGCAAAACGCAACAGGCCTTTTGAGCAGGAAAGCAGAACTTGATGAATTAAAGGCGAAGCTTGGCGATATGGAAGAAAAAACGTCCCAGCTTGAACAAGAAGTTAAAGTCCTGAAAACAACCGTTAAGGAAACGGAAGGTCTCCTTGAAGAGTTAAGGAAAAGGGGCGAAGAAAAACGCCTGGAGGAGCAGCGTCTGAAAGGCGCGCTAAGGGAAGCCGAGCTAGAATTGAAAAATATTAGCGACCGCCTTTCCATTTATGATATGGAAAAAGCCCAAATCAACGAGGACAGGGAAAGGCTGCTGTCAAGGAAAAACGAGCTTGAAAGCGCGCTTGATAGCGCAAGGGAGAAAATTCAATTGCTTGACGCGGAAATCGCCAGGCTGTCTGAACAAAAAGCAAAGGCCCTCACATCCAAAGAAGCGGTTTCTGAAGAGATCAACAGCCTTAAAGTTGAATTTGCCGCCAAAAACGAACAATATCTTTATGCCATGGAACAAGTTAACCGTGTGGCGGAAGAACTTGACGGCGTTTCAAATAAGCTGAAAGTACAAATGGAAGACCTCGGCCTTCTTGTTTCCGAAATGGATGGCAGTCTGTCAGGCGAAGGCCATCTTCTTGCCGCCGCGGCGGAGAAACAAAAGGACAAGGAAAACACGCTTAAGCTGATTTCCGAACGCAGGCAGGAAAGGCTACAACTTTCAACGGAACTTGAACAGTCCGAAGCTGAGGCGAAAGAGCTTAGAAGGCTGCATAAAGGGATGGCGGAAGCACTGCGTGATGAGGAAGTTAAGCTGAACAGGCTCGACGTTGAACTTGAAAATAAACTTACCCATCTTCGGGAAGAGTATTTGCTTACGTTTGAAGGGGCGAAGGAAAACCACCCACTCCTCCTTCCGCCTGATGAAGCCAGAAGGAAGGTAAAACTCATTAAGCGGGGCATCGAGGAGCTTGGGACGGTTAATCTGGGTGCCATCGAGGAGTATGAGCGTGTATCTGAGCGTTATGAATTTTTGCTGGAGCAAAAAAATGACCTGCAGGAAGCGAAGGATACACTCCATCTTGTAATCAGTGAAATGGATGAAGAGATGATAAAAAGATTCGAAGAGACATTCTCCGCTATCCGCATGCATTTCGAGCCTGTCTTTAAGGCGTTGTTCGGAGGGGGACGCGCGGATTTGCGGCTTACGAATCCGGATGATCTCTTGCATACAGGTGTTGATATTGTCGCTCAGCCTCCAGGGAAAAAGCTTCAAAACCTTGGCCTCCTATCCGGGGGTGAAAGGGCGTTGACAGCCATCGCCCTGCTGTTTTCAATCCTCAAAGTCCGCCCGGTACCATTCTGTATCCTGGATGAGGTGGAAGCAGCGCTTGATGAGGCGAATGTGTACCGCTTTAGCCAATATTTGAAGCGCTATAGCGCAGGCACCCAGTTCATCGTCATCACCCACAGGAAAGGAACGATGGAGGAAGCCGATGTCCTTTATGGGGTCACTATGCAGGAATCAGGGGTTTCCAAGCTTGTTTCTGTAAGGCTGGAGGATTCGAAAGAGCTGGTTGAAACATAAAACAAGGACGTGTTGAAATGAGTTTTTTCAAAAAATTAAAAGAAACCTTTACAAAGCAAACCGACAGTGTAACCGACAAATTCAGGGAAGGGCTTTCGAAAACGAGAAATAGCTTTTCCGGAAAAGTGAATGACCTTGTCGCCAGATACCGCAAAGTGGACGAGGACTTTTTTGAAGAACTTGAAGAAATCCTAATCCAGGCGGATGTCGGCTTTGACACTGTAATGGAATTGATCGATCAGTTGAAATACGAGGTAAAGCGCCGGAATATTAGTGACCCAGCAGAAGTCCAGAACGTTATATCCGAGAAGCTCGTTGATATTTACAATGCCGGAGGAAACGAATCCTCCAGATTGAATATCCAAGAAAACGCACTTACTGTAATCCTTTTTGTAGGAGTCAACGGCGTTGGCAAGACCACGACAATTGGAAAGCTTGCCCATAAATTCATTTCAGAAGGAAAAACTGTTCTGATGGCGGCGGGCGATACATTCCGCGCAGGGGCAATCGACCAGCTTGAAGTATGGGGCGACCGTGTAGGGGCCACTGTCATTAAGCAGGCGGAGGGTTCAGATCCGGCAGCTGTCATGTTCGATGCGATCCAGGCTGCGAAGTCGAGGAAAGCGGATATCCTTCTTTGTGACACGGCCGGGCGGCTACAGAATAAAGTTAATTTAATGAAAGAGCTTGAAAAGGTGAAAAGGGTCATCGAAAGGGAAATCCCCGGCGCTCCCCACGAAGTGCTGCTTGTACTTGATGCAACGACAGGGCAAAACGCGCTTATCCAGGCAAAAACATTCAAGGAAGCGACGGATGTAACCGGCATCGTCCTTTCGAAACTGGACGGAACTGCAAAGGGAGGCATTGTCCTTGCCATCCGGAATGAATTGAACATCCCTGTGAAATTTGTCGGCCTCGGGGAAAAGATGGATGACCTTCAGGAATTCGACCCCGAAAAATATGTGTACGGCCTGTTTGCAGACCAGGTTGACAAAACTGAATAATCAACAAACGAACAGTATCGCAAAAAATGGCGGTACTGTTTTTTTGTGATTGCACTTTATTAACCTGAAGTGTAAAATTACACTAAGTTAGTTGCTAAAAAGTGGAGCAAAAAGGAAAGAACATACGTCTAATCTAGTAAGCAATCATTAGGGGGAATCATTTTGGCTCTAAAAAACAGAAAATTGGTTCTATTTTTGATATTTTTTCTTTTATTTTCTTTTATCCCCTTCCCTGCTTCGGCAGCCGTGGACGGGCTTAAGATTTCAACAAAGGCAGGTTTTAATGGCTATGTAAAAACAGGCAGGGGCTTTCCAGTTTCGGTCACTGTCGAAAACAGCGGTAACGATTTTAAAGGTGACCTGCTTATCAACTTTTATCCTACATACAGTTCATCCGGCTCAAGGGCAATCCATATCGATGTACCAAAGGGGAGCAAAAAAACATACAGTGTTTCCTTTCCCGGCATTACCGATGAAGGCCAGTATACCAATCCTACTGGCAAGAATATTTTCCTGTACGAAGGCAGCTGGAAAAACGGCAAGGAAGTAGAATTCCAAGGCTCAAAGACACTGGCTATAAAATACACCGACCAATCATGGAAAACGCTTGGCATCCTGAGCGAGGAGCCCGATCGGCTGAAGGAGCTGAGGCCGTTGCCAGCGGACAGCAAAATTGAGACTGTTGTCCTTGAGGGTTCCAACATTCCAGACGAACAGTCCGGGCTTGATTATTTTGATTACATCCTGCTCGATGGTTTTCCTGTTACAAGCCTGAAACCAGACCAGCAAGAAGCGCTGCTTGCCTGGGTGAAAAGTGGGGGAGTCTTGATTGCTGGCGGAGGGCCGAATGTGGTCCAGGCATATGGCAAGCTTTACAGCGAACTTCCAATGGAAACTCGTATCGAATCAAGGGCCGACCTTACCGGCCTGGAAAGCTCCATCAATCCGGGGAATGAATTCAAATCCGTGCCCGTTTACTTCGGAGCATCTTCAGCGAAGGGAGCGGAAGTGATCCTGAAATCCGGAGAAACGCCTATTGTCGCCAAAAGGGGAGTCGGGAATGGGGAGATTTGGCAAACCGCATTTTCTCCCGGCGAGGAACCCTTTTCATCCTGGAAAGGCTACGGCGAATGGTTTTCCTCCATCCTGGTGAAGGCGCGCCCTTTAAAAGCTGGAAACGTATCAGGATATTTCAACCCTTATGATAGCTACTTTTCAAATGTCGCCGATGTAAATGAGTATTTTCCCTCGGTCCACTTTTCAACCGGCCAGATTGTCTTGATGCTGGTATTTTATGTGTTGCTTGCCGGGCCAGCGCTTTATTTTATTTTAAAAAGGATTGATCGAAGGGAACATGCCTGGTGGATTGTCCCTTCCATAGCTCTTGTATGCTCAGCTGCAATCTTTGCCATTGGCGCGAAGGACCGGATTGCAAGCCCCCAGGTTAGCCAAATGGGAGTGTATAAAGCTTTTGGAGGCCGAATGAACGGCATTGAAGCTGTTTCACTTTTATCGAATACCGGTGGAGATTATACGTTTTCTTTTAAGGGCGGAGAGTTCAACGGGATCCCCGGGTCTTCTTTCGGTCCCTCTCCAGCCCCGCAGCGCTTTGCGGTTATTGAAAAAGGGAGGAAAGAGGATTCCGCCACGTTCCGGAATGTTGAATATTGGTCAACAAGGACATTGTACGGGAGTGCCTCGATCGAAAAAGCTGGCGGATTCGAAACAGATTTCCATTATTCCGGCGGGAAAATTACAGGAACCATTGAAAACCACTTTCCCTTTGATTTTGAAAATGTATATTTTTGGTCTGGTATGAAAAAAGTCGAGCTTGGCCCTATGAAAAAAGAATCGGTGCTTAACGTGGACCACGAACTAAACCAAAAGTACTTATTAGCGCCAAGTTTCGGTGGATATGGATCCCAAGGTCCCGGCTTTTATGGCGCGGAAATAGAAAAAATGAAAAAAAGCAGGCTTGAGAATGAAGGGATCAGCTTCCTATACAATCAATCCAGGGCCCAAAACAAGCCAATTGTTTATGGCATGACTAAGGACCAGGTATTGCATGCCGACCTTGTAAATAAAAAAGAAAAAACGACCAGCATTTCGCTCATCTATCAGGATGTGGAAATTGCAGGGGAAGTTAACGGGGCATTCACGGTTAACGAGGATTCCCTTTCGTTCGATCTGATTCCAATCAAAGGCGGGAACATCGACTTTCCGCCTGGAGGTAAAGAGGCATACCTGGAATATGGCATATATGAGTACACTCTTCATCTGCCCCCACAGCTATCAACGGGAACAGAAAAGTTTGAGGAAATTTCAATCATGCTACAGACTGGCCAGGCCGTTTATTCGATTAAAGATGTAAAGAGCGGCGAATTCATGAGTCTGGAAAGTCCGGTGACCAGCATTACGGACGGGCCGGAGAGATTTGTATCCGCAAACGGTGAAATCACGATACGGCTTGACAAAACAGGGCAAGGCGACCCGAACGTACGTTTGCCATCGGTCACAATCAAGGGGGTAGCGGGAAAATGATCGAGATAATGGAATTAACAAAAAAGTATGGCAGGTTTACCGCCCTTGACTCCCTTACGCTGAATATAGAAAAAGGGACCGTGTTTGGCTTCGTCGGGGCAAACGGCGCGGGCAAATCTACAACTTTCTCAATTTTGGCGACACTTTTGGCGCCGACTTCCGGAACAGCCTATATAAATGGTTGTAACATTGGCAAGGAACCCGCTTTGGTCAGGAGACAAATAGGGTATATGCCGGATTTCTTCGGGGTCTATGATCAACTGAAGGCCATCGAGTATCTTGATTTTTACGGAGCAAGCTATGGAATCCCGGCTTCGGAAAGGACAAAGCTAATTCCGCAGCTTCTTGATCTGGTCAACCTGTCCCATAAGGCGGACTCGTATGTCGATGTTCTTTCGAGGGGAATGAAACAGAGGCTTTGCCTTGCAAGATCGCTCATCCATGATCCCGAAGTGCTCATCCTGGATGAGCCTGCATCCGGGCTCGATCCGCGGGCGAGGGTTGAAATGCGGGAAATCCTGAAAGAATTGAAGAATATGGGGAAAACAATTTTAATTTCATCCCATATACTGCCTGAGCTATCGGAAATGTGCGACACCATTGGGATCATTGACCAAGGCAGGCTCGTCGCCCAAGGTTCAGTGGCTGAAATCCAAAGGCACCTGCAGGGCGAGAAACTGATCACCGTAAAAATCGGGGGCGACCTGGACGGGGCCGCGTCATTTTTTGAAGATCATCATCTAGTCAGCCGCCTTGAAAAGAACGCAGAAGGGGATAGGGTACAGTTTGTTTTCAGCGGTACAGACGAAGACCAATTCCTTCTTTTAAAAAAGGCAATCGCCGCGGAAATAAAAATCATCAGCTTTTCTGAGGCTGAGTCCAATCTCGAAGATGTATTCATGGAAATTACGAAAGGGGTGGAACTGTCATGAGGCTATTTTTAAATCCAGTCCTTATTAAGGAATATAAGCTAAGGTTCCGCTCCTTTAAAAGTTTTCTCGGGCTCATGTTTTATTTACTGGCAGTTTCTATCTTCGTCGCCGGTTTTATCTTTCTAAATTCCCAATCGATGGGGAGCGCGTTTGTAAGGCCTGATACGAGTAGGATGATGTTCATGATTCTTTCCTTCATCCAGCTTGGGCTAGTCCTTTTCATAACTCCGGGGCTGACCGCCGGCGTCATCAGCGGGGAAAGGGAGAAACAAACGCTAAATATCCTGCTAACGACAACCCAAAGTTCAGGAGCCATCATCATCGGCAAACTTGTATCCTCCGTTTCCTTTTTGATGCTGATGATTTTTGCAAGCTTGCCAATCTATAGCATCGTTTTCCTGTTTGGGGGCATCTCGCCGCTTCAGCTCCTGACCGTGCTCGGATACTATATGTTTATTATCTTCGTATTTGGAAGTTTTGGCGTGCTTTATTCCACATTGATTCGGAAGACAATTGTTTCAATGATCTCAACGTATGGGACGGCTCTGTTTTTTACGGCTGGAACGGCTTTTCTGATGGTCGTGTCATTGCAGTTCGGCAATGGAGTCCAGGGGGCCAATCCAGTACCATACTTCTTCGCAATGCTCAATCCCTTCGCCATTTTGCTCGGCATATTCGAGCCTGGCGCGCTAGAGGACCTCGGCAGACAGACGGGGATTAAGTTCCCGTTATGGGCCGCGCAGCTGATTTCCTACACGCTCCTTTTTGGGGCGGCAATTTTTATTAGTATCCGTAAACTTCGTCCAAAAGCAGGAACAAAACGTTAAAAGGAGTGGCGGAAATGGATGATAAAAGGCAGTTTCTCAAGCTTTTGTCTCCGGTAAGGCGGCAACTGAGGCTGGCCCGGGTGTTTACCGCGGTGCAATACGGGCTGGCGTCCGCCGGGGCTGGCTATGTGGCTGTGCTGCTTCTGGCGAGGATGGTTGTTTTTCCGTACTATGTTGCGGCAGCCATAGTTTGTTCTGTGCTGGCCTTTCTTTCTGTGTTTCTAGTTTCAGTTAGGCATTTTCCGGGTTGGAAGGAAGCAGCCGCGCTTTACAACAGCTATGTTCCTGAAGACAGGGTCCTTTCCGCCCATTCCTTTCATGGTAGGGAAGGAGCCATCGAAAAGCTGCTCTTAGCGGAAGCAATTACTTACATGAAAAGGGAACAGGATCGCGTCCTTTCCCGGAAAAAGAAATACCCAATCACAAAATGGTTCGCAGCCGGCCTTCTTCTTGCCGCGGCGGCCGTGTCACTGGGACAATTTCCGAATAAGAAGATCGAACTGGCCGAAAAAAGGCAAACCGAGCTTGCCGCCATTAAAAAAGCGGAAGAAGCTGTGGCCGAGAAAATGAAAAAAGAGAAAGATCCACTCGCACAAAAAGAGCTTGAAGAATTGATGAAGGAACTCGAAAAAGCCCGGAGCCCAGAAGAGGCTTTGAAAGCAATCGACCGAAAAAGAAAAGAGCTCGCCCTGAAAGAATTGAAGGAAAGAGAGAAAACCTCAGAGCTCGAATCTCTTATAAATGAGTTGAAAGAGGCTGGGCTTGAAAACCTTGCTTCTTCCATAGCTGAAAAGGATGTTGAAAAGGCTTTGGAAGAAATTCGCCGGCTTTCGAAAAACGGTGAACAACGAACGCCTGCCCAATCGGCCGCGCTGAAAAAGCTTGCCGGGGCGGATAGCGCTCTTTCAGAGGAACAACTCGCCAAGCTCCGGAAAAAGCTTGAGGAAACATTCCAGGCTGAAAACGATACGAAAGTATTGGCCTCTGTTCAAGATACATTAACAAAACAAGGCCAAAAAATGCAAAGCGAGATGGCTGCAAACGGTCTTTCAACAGACGGATTCGCGATGGGAACTCAAAACGTTTCGCCTGATGGCCAGACGCCATCAACGGGCAGCCAGGGGAAAAACGACCCGGTAAACAACGGTGCGACCGGCAACCAGTCTGGTAGTAGCCCTAATACCGGTTCAACTCCCGGAAACGGACCGGAAAATGGCAACGGAAATGGGTCAGGAACGGGGGTTGGGAACGGCGCCGGGCAAGGTAGCGGATCCGGCAGCTCCCCTGGACAAGGGAATGGAAGCGGTACCGGTAACGGCACTGGTCAAGGCGGCAATGCTGGCAAAGGGGCTGGATTAGGGCAGGGAGCGCAGGAGTTCCTGACTGTCCCAGAGAAAATTGGCGGGAACACAACGGTCGAAGCGGATTTCGGGAAGCTTGGTGAAGGAGGCTCATCCCAATTCGAAAGCGACGGACCCGTCCAGCGCGGGACGATCCGTCCTTATGAGGAGGTTTATGGTGAGTACGCCGCAGCCTACCGCAACAGCCTCGACAGGGTCAAGCTGCCGGGCGGCCTTGAAAATATCGTTAAAAATTACTTTTCTGATTTGGATCCCGAGAAGGAGTGATTCCATGGATGCTATAAAAGATAAGGAAAATGAATTCAGGAGCGCTGCCGAAAAACTTCAGTCTGCCAGAGAGGAGATCAAAAGGATCATTGTCGGGCAGGACGAAGTTGTCGAACAGCTCCTATGGAGCATCCTGTCCGGCGGGCACAGCCTTCTTGAAGGGCTTCCGGGACTGGGAAAAACAATGCTGATCCGGACGATTGCGGACTGTATGGACCTTTCCTTTAGTCGGATTCAATTTACCCCGGACTTGATGCCGTCCGATATAACCGGAACGATGCTCCTCCAGCCGGGCGATAACGGCAGGCAGGCATTCATTTTCCATGAAGGGCCGATTTTTGCCAATATTGTCCTCGCAGATGAAATCAACAGGGCAACCCCAAAAACACAGAGCGCCTTGCTTGAAGCGATGGCGGAAAGGACTGTTACCGTGATGGGTAGCACGAAAATGATGGCAAAGCCGTTTTTCGTCCTGGCCACCCAGAATCCAATTGACATGGAGGGTACCTACCCGTTGCCCGAGGCTCAAATGGACCGGTTCATTTGCAAAATCCTCGTCGGCTATCCTTCACGGGAGGAGTTGAAGGATATTGCCCGAAGAACGACAGGGACGGAAACCTCAATTGTAAGAAGGGTCGTTTCCGCGGATGACGTCATCCGGCTCCAGCAACTCTCGAAGGAAATCCTGGTCTCCGAAGAAATCCTTGATTTTGCGGTCGCTATCGTTACCTGCTCTCATCCCGGAAGTGAGGGGTCACCGGAATCCGTCAACAAGTACATCCAGTACGGGATTGGACCGAGGGGGCTGCAGAGCCTTTTGATGCTGGCCAAAGCAAGAGCTTTGTGTTCCGGCAGGTATCATGTATCGACCGGGGATTTGAAGAATGCAGCCCTCCCGGCGCTTCGCCACAGGCTGCTTTTGAACTTTGAAGGTGAAGCTCGAGGGCTGGCTACGGATGAAGTGGTCCTTGAAATCCTGGAGAGTTGCTCAAAGGCGGCCGCTGCCAAATGAGTGCCGGTTATGGCAGTCTGCTAGCCAGGCTTCAAAGGAGGAGGCTCTCGGTCAGGACCCGAAGAAGGGCTGTTCATAAAGGAGGGCGCCGTTCGGGACGGCCAGGCCAATCCCTTGAGTTTTCAGATTTCCGGGCCTACCAGCCTGGGGATGACCTCCGCCTGATTGACTGGAATCTATATGGCAGGACAGGTAAGCATTATATTAAAAGATTTCTAGATGAACAGGAAATTCATGCGGCTGTTATTCTTGACGTTTCACCTTCAATGCGAATGATCGAAACAAAATGGAACAGGGCGAAGGAAATTGCAGCTGCTTTGGCCTATATAGGCTTGATAGGGGAAGACCGTTTGTCCTTCATTCCCGCATCCGCTTCAACGGAAGGAAGAATCACTAGAAAAGGAGCGGTCTACGCCAAAAGCGTCTTTACTAGCATCCTTGCAACAGACGATACGCCGACGGCCGGAGCGTTCACGGAAAATGCTCTCCTCGAAGGGCTGAAAAGAACCCAGGCAGCAATCATAATAACCGATGGACTCGAAAACCCCGGGGAATTTGACAAGCTGTTCAGAAAGCTTGCGTCATCGAAAATCGAGGTAAAGTTCATCCAAGTTTTGGCCGGGGAGGAGCAAAATCCGACGGCTTCGGGCGATTTGCGGCTCATCGACAGCGAAACCGGAACAGCGGTCGATGTGAGCATGAGGGAAGGTGTGGTAAAAATGTACCAAAGAAGACTGGATGCCCACAACGCCTCGCTTGAACAGCTGTGTAAAAAATACGGGATTACGTATTTGTTCGTAACCGACCTGGATGATTTTCATGAGTTCATTTTTCACATATGCACGGCAAAAAAAGTGCTGGAATGAGGTGACCTGAATGCACTTCGCCAACCCCGCCTATTTCACTCTGGCAGGCTTGATTGGATTTGTCATTCTTCTATATTTTTTCCGGAAACAGTATAAGTCTGTCATCAATCCTTCCAACATGCTCTGGGCCGAGGCGATGAATGAATGGCAGGCATCCCCGTGGCTAAAGAAACTCCAAAACAGCCTGCTTTTATGGCTTCAGGTCATTGCGCTCGCCCTTTTGATGTTCGCTCTTGTGAAACCGGGCTGGCACAGCGGAGGGGTGGCCGAAAACCATTTGGTGTTCATTTTCGATCCCTCTTCGTCCATGTCTGCGGCAGCGGGAGATGAATCAAGGGCCTCCCTTGCGAAAAAGAAAATGATAGAGCTTTTGGAAAAAGGCGGGGACAGGGAGGTCACGCTTATCACCGCGGGGCAAAGGCCAGAAGTAATCCTGAACAGGGAAACAGGAAAAAAGGCCGCGTTGGATGCAATTCAGTCCCTTTCTCTCACATTTGAACATGACAATATTATTGAAGCGGTTAAGTTAGCTGTCTCATTGTCTTCTAAAGAAGGAAGCGAGATACATATTTTCTCGGATGCCGCCCTTAAGGACGATATAGAGGCGTTCGCAGGAAACGAGTTTATCCGGGTTCATAATAGCGGCGCGGCGATTCAGAATCTGTCGCTTCTCTCTTTTGGCGCTGCTAGGGTGGGCAATGAGATTGCCGCTGTGGCGTTGATTGAGAACCAGGGAAGTGAAGAACGCGAAGCCCTCTTCAGGGTGAAGGGAGAAAAAGACGTTCTGTTTGAAAAGGTCGTGAAAATTAGCGCTAAAAGCCAGGAAATCATTGATATCCCTGATTTACCAGAGCTGCCATATTATCTTGCCGAGGCAATCGCGGAGGACGGCTATGAAGCGGACAATGAAGCCGCAGCTGTTCTCGCACCGGCCAATCCGCCCATTTATGCAATTGGGAGTGTAAATCCCTTTTTGCTGAAAGGGTTAAAGTCTATTGGGTTAGAAATCATCCAGCCGGATAAAAGCGCAGTCGCTTCCATTGAGGAAGGAATCCTCCTGGTTGAGGGGAAGGAGCCAGATAACTTGCCCGCTCTTCCGGCCCTAATAATCAATAAGGAGAAGGGGCAACGGTTGGAATTGAAGGAAAAAATAACGGCTGTTGAATCCCCTGTACTGCAATTCACTGAAATCAGCAAAACCTTTGTAAAATTTGCAGCCGATCCTTATAACGACTCTTTTAAAACGATTGCGGAATCCGGAGGCCGGGCTTTGATTCAAACAGGATACAGAAAAGGCCAGCCGGCCATCGCGGTGAATTTTGCAATAGAAGACTCGGATTGGCCGCTTCATCCAGGCTTTCCGATCTTCCTGTATAACAGCTACCAATGGCTTTCGCAGCAATCCACGTTTCTTGGGTACTTTCAGCCCGGAGAAGAGAAATGGCTTAGCTTGGATACACCGGAAAGCAAACTGGCCATATTTGGCCGGGATGGAAAAAACCTGGCCGAGTACGACTTAACGTCGGAAAATTTCAAGGCACCTTTCAAACCTGGCGTATACGAGGCATTCTCCGGCAACAAGATTCACTATTTTTCCGTAATGCTGGACGACAGGGAAAAGATAGCTCCACACTCGGATTCTTTTATCCTGAATAAAAAGACACTTCAAAAGGGGCAAAAGGTCTTCCGGGAAAATGAAACAGCCTGGCTGGCGCTCGGCATTCTCGCCTTTTTCGCCTTGCTGATGGAATGGGAGGTATACAGGCGTGGGCTTGGACGTTAAATATCCCCTTATGTTTGCCCTCGTGCTTCCAGCGGCTTTTCTCATGTACAGATTTTTCAGGCGGGCAGGCACGTTGGAACAAAAACTCATCGGCTCGCTCCGCGCTGTTGTTTTCTTAATCATCATCCTTGCCCTGGCGGTTCCGCAGATTGTCTTCCCGGCCAAAACGGAAACGGTCATTTTTCTTGTGGACAGGTCGAAAAGTGTCGAGGCCGCGGGTGATGGAGCGCTTGACTGGATTCATGAGGCAGTTTTTAATAAAGAGCAAGGCATGCAATTCGCCATTACTTCTTTCGCGAAAGATCCGCTATCCGAATCGTCGTTGTCCGCTGGAGGGGAAATACCTACCCAGTTTAACGGGGATCTTGATAAAACGGAAACAGACATCGGCTCCGGACTAAGGTTTGCTTCCTCGCTCATTCCTGGAACCCAGGCAGGGAGGATTGTCCTTCTTTCCGATGGAAACAATACCGCGGGCGAGGCGGCTTCAGCGGCCCGGATGTTAAAGAGCAGGAAGATTGAATTGGATTACGTTGCCCTCAGGCAGGCGGAAGAAAGCGATGCCGCCGTAGCTTCTTTTTCTGTTCCGCCAACACTCTATGAAGGGGAAAAAACATCGGTTTCCGTTGCTATTTCAAGCAATGCAGAAATGGATGCAGTATTGAGGCTTACTGTTAACAACAAGGAGATTTTAAAGAAAGGAGTAAAGTTAAAGGAAGGGCAAAATGCCTTTACATTCACCCACCTTCCCTCGGACACTGGCCTCGCGGTTTACAAGGCTGAATTAATCAATTCAAACGATGCGCATATTGAAAACAATTCGCTATTTGCAGTTACGGATATAAAAGGTGTGCCCAAAGTGCTTGTTGTTGAAGGCACGCCTGGGGGAAGTCTGCCTGCGATTTTGCGGGGCTCCGGGCTGGCTGTCGATGCCATAGTCCCGGAAAGGCTCCCAACAGCGCTAGGCGGGTATCTCCACTACCAATCGATTGTTTTTGAAAATGTTCCCGGCCACAGGGTGTCCGAGGACCAGATGGACCTGATTGAAAAAGCGGTCAGGGAATTTGGGACCGGCTTTGTTATGACAGGCGGAGAGGATAGCTTCGGGTTGGGTGGATATTTCAAAACGCCGATTGAAAAGCTCCTGCCCGTCGATATGGATATAAAAGGCAAGAAAGAAATGCCTTCGCTCGGCCTAGTTATTGTCATTGATCGGTCCGGAAGCATGGAAGGAGCAAAGTTTTCACTTGCAAAAGAGGCGGCGGCAAGGTCGGCTGAACTGCTGCGGGAGGATGATACCCTCGGGTTCATCGCTTTCGATGATCGACCGTGGGTGGTTGTTGAGACTGCTCCGCTAAAAAACAAGCAGGAAGCCATTGAAAAAATCCGTTCAGTTGCCATAGGCGGAGGCACGAATATTTATCCGGCCCTGGAAAAGGCTTACGGGGAACTTCGTGATTTAAAACTTCAGCGGAAGCATATTATTTTGCTGACGGATGGCCAATCGGCGACGAACGGGGATTACGCCGCATTGATAGAGGAAGGGAAAAAACGGAACATCACCCTTTCAACGGTAGCCCTTGGAAGTGACGCCGACAGGCGGCTCCTTGAAGAATTGGCGAAGATGGGGAGCGGCCGGTTTTACGATGTATCCGATGCTTCGGTCATTCCGAGCGTGCTATCACGTGAAACCGTCATGACATCAAGGACTTACATCGAGGACGTCCCCTTTTATCCGGTAATCGAGGCATACCCCGAGTGGATAGCGCTTTTTGAAAAAGGCGTCCCGCAAATGAATGCGTATATTGCCGTTACCCCGAAGCCGAGGGCACGCGTTCCCGTCTTAAGCAAAAAAGACGATCCTGTCCTTGCCCAGTGGCAATATGGGCTTGGAACAACCCTCGCGTTCACGTCAGGCCTTTCAGCAAAATGGTCCGGGGATTGGGCAAGGTGGCCAGGCTGGCCGGGTTTCCTTAACCAGGTTGTTACCGAGTCGCTCCCGAAATATGATAGCGAGCCTTACTCGGTGTCAGTGGATAAGGATAAAGGGGAGGCGGTCCTATCGTTGAGCAGCGAGAACGCCGACCCCATTCCGATTGAAGCGACTGTCCTGACACAGGAGGGAGAAGCTGTCGATGCGAACACGAAGCTTATTTCTCCCGGGAAGTATGAGCTTATTATCCCGGGCCGGCCGGATATGTACTACCTTTCCATAAGAAAAAAGGACAAAGAGGGTGTATCCTCTGTTTACCGTACCGGATTCTCCGTTCCTTATTCGGAAGAGTTTTTGCTAAAGGGAACGAATAAAGAGTTTTTGAATGAACTTGTTTCCTTAAGCGGGGGAAGGGAGCTTACCTCTCCTAAGGAGGCATTCAGGCCGTTGGCACCGAAGCCGTTTACAAAACAGCCTGTTAGCGAGTATTTGCTTCTCGCTGCTTTTCTGCTGCTTGTAGCGGAAATCATTCTTCGAAGGTTTGGAATGGCGGCGCTTGGGAGGTTGCTTCCGAAACGCAAGGTTTCAACTGGTACAGGAGACGATGAGGGTACTGCTGTTTTCGGAAGGCTTGCGAAAGCGAAGGAACGTACCGGGAATAAAGCAAATCTGAAAAAGCCTGTCGCGGCCGTTCAGGAAAGGGATGAGCCAATTTTTCATAAAACGGAAACACCCCCTGCCCAAACGAAAACTTCACGCAGGGACTCAAAAGAGAAGCCGGCTCCGCGGGACTCAACTGCTTTAGGGGCGGAAGACAGGATGAAACGCCTCCTTGAAGCGAAAAAGAGGCGCAGATAGCTAAGAACACCGCTGAAAACGCGGTGTTTTTGTTTTACACCGTAACCGCCCATGACCTTGACATAGCCGTGCAAGGGCTGTAAACTTAACGATGTAAAGGTTTTTCACTTAACAAGGAGGGATAGCATGCTTGAGAAAACAACGCGAATGAATTATCTTTATGATTTCTACCATTCGTTGTTGACGGAAAAACAGCAAAGCTATATGTCTCTCTATTACCTGGACGATTATTCGCTCGGGGAGATTGCCGAAGAGTATGATGTGAGCCGCCAGGCCGTTTATGATAATATTAAACGCACTGAAGCAATGCTCGAGGAATATGAAGAAAAACTGCTTTTGCTGCAAAAGTTCCAGGAACGCAGCACCATTTTAGGGAAAATGAAAGAATTGATCAATTCCGAACCACTCCCTAAGCAGGCTCTGCTTGATGCGGTGGCCGAACTTGAGAAATTAGATTAGGAGGCGGCACTATGGCATTTGAAGGATTGGCCGACCGACTGCAAAATACTCTCCAAAGAATCCGCGGCAAGGGGAAAGTAAATGAAGCGGACGTCAAGGAGATGATGAGGGAAGTCAGGCTGGCGCTGCTTGAAGCAGACGTAAACTTTAAAGTAGTCAAGGAGTTCGTCAAAAAGGTCAGCGAGCGGGCAGTCGGCCAGGAAGTTTTAAAAAGCCTGACGCCAGGCCAGCAGGTCATCAAGGTCGTTAAAGAAGAACTGACCGAGCTGATGGGCGGGGAACAGAGCAGGATCGCCGTCGCGAACCGGCCGCCGACCGTCATCATGATGGTTGGGCTCCAGGGTGCCGGTAAAACGACGACGACCGGGAAGCTCGCAAACCTGTTGCGCAAGAAATACAACCGGAAACCGCTGCTCGTTGCGGCAGACATTTACCGCCCGGCAGCCATCAAACAGCTGCAAACGCTCGGCAAACAGCTCGACATGCCTGTTTTTTCGCTTGGCGACCAGGTAAGCCCGGTTGAAATTGCGAAACAGGCAATCGCGAAGGCCCGGGAAGACCATCATGATTATGTTCTGATTGATACCGCTGGGCGGCTTCATGTCGATGAAACGCTCATGGATGAATTGAAGGACATCAAGGAGCTTGCCAAGCCAAATGAAATCTTCCTCGTCGTCGATGCGATGACCGGGCAGGACGCAGTAAATGTGGCCCAAAGCTTTAATGAACAGCTTGGCCTTACCGGCGTTGTATTGACGAAGCTTGACGGCGATACAAGGGGCGGCGCGGCGCTATCCATCCGCTCTGTGACGAACACGCCGATCAAATTTGTCGGCCTTGGTGAAAAGTTAGATGCGCTTGAAGCGTTCCATCCTGAAAGGATGGCCTCCCGGATTCTTGGGATGGGCGATGTCATGACCTTGATTGAGAAAGCCCAAGCCAATGTCGATGAGGAAAAGGCGAAGGAACTTGAGCAAAAAATGCGGACAGCTTCCTTTACGCTTGACGACTTCCTTGACCAGCTTGCCCAAGTAAGAAAAATGGGACCGCTCGAGGATATATTGAAAATGCTTCCGGGCGCGAACAAAATCAAGGGATTGAATAATGTTTCCATCGATGAGAAACAGATTGCCCATGTGGAAGCGATCATCCGCTCGATGACGCCAAAGGAAAAGACGAACCCGGAAATCATCAACTCGAAGCGCAAACAAAGGATCGCCAAAGGAAGCGGAAGGACCGTTCCCGAGGTGAACAGGCTCCTGAAACAGTTCGAGGATATGAAAAAAATGATGAAGCAAATGGCCGGCATGCAGCAAAAAGGGAAAAAGAAGGGCGGATTCAGGCTTCCGTTCAATCCATTCTAAGGAATTATTTACCTATTTTTAGGTGTTAAGAAAAAAGACTTTACAAACTATTTAACAATTGGTATTATACTATCTTGTGTGAAACTATTCGGAGGTGCAAGTTAAAATGGCAGTAAAAATTCGTTTAAAGCGTATGGGAGCAAAAAAATCTCCTTTCTATCGTATCGTTGTAGCAGATTCCCGTTCACCACGTGATGGACGTTTCATTGAATCAGTAGGCACTTACAATCCTGTTGCAGCGCCTGCGGTTGTCGACATCAATGAAGAATTGGTTCTTAAGTGGCTTCAAAATGGCGCGAAGCCATCCGACACAGTCCGCAACCTATTCTCCCAGGCAGGCATCATGGAGAAATTCCACAATGCCAAGCTTGGCAAATAATAACGGCGGTCCGCTATGAAACAGTTGATCGAAACGATTGTAAAGCCCCTTGTTGATTTTCCAGAGGATGTTCGTGTGAACGTTATGGAAGAAGATCAGCGCGTAACCTATCACCTTTCTGTCAACAAGAGCGACATGGGAAAAGTAATTGGAAAGCAGGGGCGCGTTGCGAAAGCAATCCGCACCGTCGTCTATGCGGCCGGTGCATCGGAGCAGAAAAAACTGTTTTTAGAAATAGGTGAATAACCATTAAAAGGAGGGAGAATTCCCTCCTTTTTTGGTATTTATACATATGGGAGGTTTTTGTATGAAAATTCTCCGCACTGTCGCAGTAAAGCAAGTCCTTACAGAAACGAGCCGCCGAAAACTGCTTGATGCTTATCTGCATATGAAAGCGCAGCTTGAGAAAGAATGCGGCCAGCTGAAATTCGAACAGAAAAAGCTCGAGAAAGCCGGCAAGCTTCCACCCACTGAAATCAAAAGGCATTTTGAAAAGGAAATCCTCTCCCGCAAGGAAAGGATGGAGCAGCTTGAGTTTCAAATCGGACAGTTGCATATGCTACCATTAGGGAGCGAATTAAAAGAATCCGAAGTACAGGCAATCATCGACATTAAGCCTGGAGATCCCTGGGAGGATAGCCAGGAGGAAATTATCATTCGCGATGGGATTATTGAAGAGATACGCAAGAGGTGATGCAGATGGATAAATGGTTCAATGTCGGGAAAATTGTCAATACCCATGGTATTCGGGGCGAGGTCAGGGTCATTTCGAGAACCGACTTTGCCGACGAAAGGTACAAGCCCGGAAGCAAGCTCCACCTGTTCCTTCCTAAGGAAAAAGAGCCGGTGGAACTGACGGTGATAGCACACAGACAGCACAAAAACTTCGATTTACTCCAGTTCGAAGGCTACGGGAATATAAACGATGTTGAAAAGTTTCGGGATGGGATACTTAAAGTGCATGAATCACAGCTTGGCGACCTGGAGGAAGATGAATATTATTTTCACGAAATCATTGGCTGCAAGGTATTCACAACAGAAGGAGAGGAAATCGGGAAGATAACCGAAATCCTTACCCCTGGCGCCAACGATGTATGGGTCGTAAAAGGGAAGGGCGGCAAGGAGCATTTGATCCCCTATATCGCGCATGTCGTCCTCAAAGTGGATGTAAAAGAAAAGATGGTTATCATCGACCCGATGGAAGGCCTCCTGTCATGATGAAAATCGATGTGTTAACGTTATTCCCGGAAATGTTCGATGGGGTATTCGGCAGCTCGATTTTGAAAAAAGCGGCAGAAAAAGGGGCTGTCGACTACAATGTCGTAAATTTCCGCGAATATGCGGAAAATAAGCATAAAACAGTGGACGATTACCCGTATGGGGGCGGGGCTGGCATGGTGTTGAAGCCGCAGCCGATTTTCGACGCCGTCCAGGCATTGTCGGACGGCACAGCCGCGAAGCCCAGAGTAATCCTCTTGTGCCCACAGGGAGAACGCCATTCCCAGCGGAAAGCAGAGGAGCTTGCCGAGGAAGAGCATTTGATTTTTATATGCGGCCATTATGAGGGCTTTGACGAAAGAATACGGGAGCATCTGGTGACGGATGAACTATCGATTGGCGATTTTATTTTGACTGGCGGGGAGCTCGGGGCGATGGTCGTAATCGACAGTGTCGTACGGCTACTCCCAGAGGTACTTGGAAACGAGGAGTCCCATCGGAAGGATTCATTCAGCACGGGGCTCCTGGAGCATCCCCATTACACGCGTCCAGCCGATTTTCGCGGACATAAGGTCCCGGATGTGCTTATCTCGGGCAACCATAAGCTGATCGAAGAATGGCGGACGAAGGAATCGCTGCGGAGAACGTGGAACCGCCGTCCGGATTTATTCGAAGCCATCGAACTTGAACCCGCCCAAAGAAAATGGCTTGAGGAGATCAAAAAAGAAGAGCGGTAGTTATTGCACCATACCGCTGTTTATGGTAAGATACATCTTGTGGCTTGAACCGGTTTCCGGTAAAGCCCTTGAAAACGATGTTCCGCTGCATAGGGAAATGGATTGCAAGAGCATCTGTGGGAGGAGTTGAATACGATGCAACAATTAATCAATGAAATCACAAAAGCACAGCTTCGCACGGATCTTCCTGCGTTCCGTCCTGGTGACACTGTACGTGTACACGTTAAGGTTGTCGAGGGCACACGCGAGCGTATCCAGTTGTTCGAAGGTGTTGTGATTAAGCGTCGTGGTGGTGGAATCAGCGAAACTTTTACTGTCCGTAAAATTTCCTATGGAGTAGGCGTAGAGCGTACTTTCCCTGTCCACACACCGAAAATTGCGAAATTGGAAGTAATCCGCCGCGGTAAAGTCCGCCGTGCGAAGCTTTACTACCTGCGCAAACTTCGCGGGAAAAAAGCCCGTATCAAAGAAATTCGATAATTACACGCAACAAGCGTTCATTACGCTTGAGCCAGACAAGAAAACAAGGAAGCGCCTTCGCCAGGTCTCCCAGCCATTATCGGCCGGTGCCCCGCGATGGCGCTTCATTTGTTTAGCCGAGGCTTGAATACAGCCCTTTTTTAAAAATACACTAGCCACTACCCAAATGTTTCATTTTTTTTAACAATCATCAAATTGGCTCCTTAAAAATACTTTCCATTTGTGTTTAAGCGGGTCGGGTTATGTAAAATAGAGTATGGAATCAACTTTAAGGGAAATGGGTGGGAAACACATTATGACGAAAAAGAAAAATGAAGTATGGGAATGGACCAAAGCGCTGCTTGTCGCTGTTGCGCTTGCCGCGGTCATCCGCTATTTCCTTTTTGCACCGATTGTCGTTGACGGGCAATCGATGATGCCGACCCTGAAGCACCAGGATAGGATGATTGTCAATAAATTAAGTTACCGAATAGGGGAGCCAAAACGGTTCGACATCATTGTTTTCCATGCGCCGGAGCAAAAAGATTATATTAAGCGTGTAATCGGCCTCCCTGGGGACCATATTGAATATAAGGACGATACCCTTTATGTAAATGGAAAAGCATACGAAGAGCCGTATTTGGATGCTTACAAGAAAATGGTCGTGGACGGACCGCTGACCGACCCGTTCACACTTGAAGAAAAAATCGGCGAGAAGACCGTCCCAGAGGGCGAACTGTTTGTTATGGGGGACAATCGCAGGTATTCCAAGGACAGCCGCCACATTGGCACCATCCCTATGGAAAAAGTGCTTGGAAAAACAAGTGTTGTGTACTGGCCTGTCGAGGATATGCGCATAGTAAAATTGGAAGAGTAACTTTCTACTAAATGTTACAGGAGGTGGCCGCATTGACCATCCAATGGTTTCCTGGCCACATGGCAAAGGCGCGCAGGGAAGTAACCGAAAAACTAAAACTCGTCGATATCATTTTTGAACTTATTGATGCCAGGATCCCTTATTCATCAAGGAATCCGATGATCGATGAAATCATCCAGCACAAACCGAGGCTTGTCCTGCTGAACAAAGCGGACATGGCCGATAAGGAAGCCACTAAGGCCTGGATCCGCTATTTTGCGGAGAAAGGAATAAAGGCCTTGGCAATCAATGCGCAGGCTGGCGAAGGAATGAAGGAAATAACCGCCGCTTCGCATGAAATACTTAAGGAAAAATTCGACCGACTGAGGGCGAAAGGCGTCAAGCCGCGGGCAATCCGGGCAATGATCGTCGGTATCCCGAACGCAGGCAAATCGACGCTGATTAACAGGCTTGCCAAAAGAAACATCGCTAAAACAGGGAATACTCCTGGCGTGACAAAGGCACAGCAATGGATCAAGGTCGGCAAAGAGCTTGAACTCCTTGATACCCCAGGCATCCTTTGGCCGAAGTTTGAAGATCAAGAGGTAGGGAAAAAGCTTGCACTTACCGGAGCAATCAAGGATACCCTCCTTAATTTGCAGGAGTTAGCCCTTTATGGACTGAGGTTTCTGGACAAGAAGTATCATAGCCGGCTGACAGAGAGGTATCATTTAGATGATGTTCCGGAAGACCCGGTAGAGCTTTTTGAACATATCGGCAAACTTAGGGGGGCACTTGGCAGCGGAGGGACGATTGATTATGACAAAGTCGCCGAACTGGTCGTCCGGGAAATCAGGATGGAAAAGTTCGGGCCGCTTACCTTTGAATGGCCGGAAGAGGTTCTTGAAAAAAGTGAAAATGGAACGGAATAGGCTCTCATGTCGGGGGCCTTCTTTCATTAAATCAATACATAGGGGCAGTAACCAAATGACTAAATTAAGTATCAGGGAAATTGAAGTAAGGCTCTCTTCAATTACAGATGAACGAGATCCATTTTTACGGGAATTGGGTATGGATGGCCGAAAAGGTGTCGCAGAACTCCTGAGGAAATGGAACAAGGCAAAGCTGGACGAAGGGAAAATGAAGGCCAAATTTTTCGAAATGACGGCTTTTGAGATGAGAGCGCGGGAGCAAGGTTTTAAATGGATTGCAGGAACTGATGAAGCGGGAAGGGGGCCTCTGGCGGGGCCTGTCGCCGCGGCCGCCGTCATCCTTCCGGAAGATTTTTTTCTTCCTGGACTTGACGACTCAAAAAAGCTCCTACCCAAAAAACGGGAAGAATATGAGCAAATCATTAAACGTGATGCCATCGCATTCAGCACCTGCCTGGTCGGAGCGGAGGAAATCGATGAACTGAACATTTACCAAGCGTCAATTAAAGCGATGAAGGCTGCAATCGCCGGCCTGTCGCCACTGCCTGACTATGTCCTTGCCGATGCCGTCAAACTTGATTTGCCTTTTCCTTCTGAGGCTATCATCAAAGGGGATGCAAAAAGCATATCGATTGCGGCGGCTTCCATTTTGGCTAAAAATGAACGGGACAGGTTCATGAAAAAAATCGCCCAACAATATCCCGTTTACGGATTTGAAAAAAATATGGGCTATGGCACTAGAGAGCATATGGAAGCGATTAAAAAATATGGGATAACTCCTTACCACAGAAAATCGTTCGCTCCGGTAAAGATGGCTGACGATACCTGGAACCTTCCTGAAAATTGATTGGAATGCGCAACTCTCAAAAATGACAAAGCAATGAAGAGAACTCTCATATGAGAGGAATGTTTTGCCTAAAGTGTGGACAAGCCACGAGGCTTTATATAAAATGAAAGCGCAGTGCAATTTTCGACAGGTTGTTAGGAGGATGGGAAATGAATATCCACGAGTATCAGGGGAAAGAAATACTCAAGAAATACGGAGTAGCGGTCCCTAATGGAAAAGTGGCGTTCACGGTTGAAGAAGCGGTAGAAGCCGCTCGTGAGCTTGGAACAAAGGTTTGTGTCGTAAAAGCGCAAATCCATGCTGGTGGAAGGGGAAAAGCCGGCGGTGTTAAAGTTGCCAAAAATCTTGATGAAGTGCGTACATATGCGAGTGAAATTCTTGGTAAAACGCTGGTAACTCATCAAACAGGCCCTGAAGGGAAAGAGGTTAAACGCCTTTTAATTGAAGAAGGCTGTGATATTAAAAAGGAATATTACATCGGCCTCGTTCTTGATCGGGCTACGTCCCGTGTCGTCCTGATGGGTTCCGAGGAGGGCGGTACGGAAATCGAAGAGGTTGCTGAAAAGACACCTGAAAAGATTTTCAAAGAAGAAATCGACCCTGTTATCGGCCTTCAGCCGTTCCAGGCGCGACGTCTTGCCTTTAACATCAATATACCGAAGGAACTTGTCGGCCAGGCAGTCAAATTCATGACCAGCCTCTACAATGCTTACATTGAGAAAGACTGCTCCATTGCAGAAATCAACCCTCTTGTAGTAACCGGGGATGGAAAAGTTCTGGCGCTTGACGCAAAACTGAACTTTGATTCCAATGCCCTATATCGCCAAAAGGATATTCTTGAATACCGCGATCTTGAAGAAGAGGATCCAAAGGAGATTGAAGCATCGAAATACGACCTGAGCTATATCGCCCTTGATGGGAACATTGGCTGTATGGTAAACGGAGCCGGCCTGGCAATGGCGACGATGGACATTGTCAAGCATTACGGCGGCGACCCGGCGAACTTCCTTGATGTTGGCGGCGGTGCCACAGCCGAAAAGGTTACCGAGGCATTCAAAATCATCCTTTCCGACCCGAAAGTAAAGGGAATTTTCGTCAACATTTTCGGCGGAATCATGAAGTGCGATGTCATTGCGACGGGGGTCGTCGAGGCTGCGAAACAGGTAGGGCTTGAAGTTCCGCTTGTTGTCCGCCTTGAAGGGACGAACGTTGAACTTGGCAAGCAAATCCTGAACGAATCCGGTCTGAACATCGTTGCGGCTGAATCCATGGCTGACGGTGCGAAGAAAATCGTTTCGTTGGTGAAATAAAAGGGGGAAATCGTTGTGAGCGTTTTTATCAATAAAGACACAAAGGTCATCGTCCAGGGAATCACTGGATCAACGGCACTTTTCCATACGAAGCAAATGCTGGAATACGGCACGAAAATTGTCGGCGGAACATCTCCGGGTAAGGGCGGGCAGGAAGTGGAAGGCGTACCTGTTTTCAATACAGTTAAAGAAGCTGTGGATGCAACTGGTGCAAACGCTTCCGTCATCTACGTTCCGGCCCCTTTCGCAGCGGATGCGATTATTGAAGCTGTCGATGCCGAGCTTGATATTGCAATCTGTATCACAGAGCATATTCCGGTCCTTGATATGGTAAAAGTAAAGCGCTATATGGAAGGGAAGAAAACCCGGCTTGTCGGGCCAAACTGCCCTGGCGTCATAACAGCTGATGAATGCAAAATCGGCATCATGCCTGGCTATATCCATAAAAAAGGCCATGTAGGCGTTGTTTCCCGTTCCGGAACCCTTACGTACGAAGCAGTCCACCAGCTGACACAGGCTGGAATCGGCCAGACAACCGCTGTAGGAATCGGCGGCGACCCTGTCAATGGAACGAACTTCATCGATGTCCTAAAAGCCTTCAATGAAGACCCTGAAACCTACGCAGTCATCATGATTGGCGAAATCGGCGGGACTGCCGAAGAGGAAGCAGCCGAGTGGGTAAAAGCGAACATGACCAAACCAGTCGTTGGCTTCATCGGCGGACGGACAGCACCTCCTGGAAAGAGGATGGGCCATGCGGGCGCAATCATTTCCGGCGGAAAAGGAACAGCAGATGAAAAAATCCGCGTAATGAACGAATGCGGCATCAAGGTGGCTGACACTCCTTCCGTTATGGGCGAAACGCTGATTGAGGTATTGAAGGAAAAAGGCCTTTACGAAAAGTGCAAAACTCATTAATGGATGAATAGCGGAAAAAAGCCCTTCGATTAGGAGGGCTTATTCCCGCATCCTTTGATGCCTTATTTTCATCCGTTGAAACGATTTGCTCCACCCTCGTAATTTCTGCGCTCCAAAAATCTGCACTTTTTTAAAAATAAATCATACCATGGAGGTTTTTCAAATGGAAAGGATTAGAAGCAAACTCATCAGGCTTCTTCACCGGCCTGATGCGACATGGAACTCCGTTGGACGCATTCTGAAGGCGGAGCCGCTGCCTGAGCCGATTGCAAGCCTGCCCGCACTCAAGTTTTTGCCCCCTTTGAAGGATTCTGCCACAGCTGATTTGACTCAAGCCGACCACAAAGATGAAACCCTCCCGAGCCTTCTCCAACAGTATAAAGCAAGGAACATCTCCATCATTACCATTCTCGATCCCTGTTATCCATCCCTCTTAAAACA
The DNA here is from genome assembly GCF_032667185.1 of Neobacillus sp. YIM B06451. Classification (NCBI taxonomy): domain Bacteria; kingdom Bacillati; phylum Bacillota; class Bacilli; order Caryophanales; family Bacillaceae; genus Neobacillus; species Neobacillus sp. YIM B06451. The sequence continues at coordinate 397,558 of NZ_JAVFKJ010000001.1, forward strand.
AATCTATCAGCCTCCATGGGCCCTTTTTGCAATTGGGGACCTTTCGCTGCTCAACGCTACGCCAAAGCTAGCAGTAGTGGGATCCCGCCAGGTTTCCGATTACGGAAAGAATGCGATCAGGCTTATGTTCCCGGAATTAATTGAAAAAGGGACTATCATTGTCAGCGGCCTTGCCAAGGGAGTTGATACGGTTGCCCATGAATGCGCGATCCGCAATGGAGGCAAAACAATTGCAGTAATCGCCGGCGGCCTTTATCATGTATACCCTGAGGAAAACAGAAAGCTGGCATTTGAAATGATGAAAAGCCAACTCGTTTTATCTGAGCATCCTCCCGGCACAAAACCAGCACGCTGGCATTTTCCGATGAGAAATAGGATTATCAGCGGGCTTTCGCGGGGAACATTCATTGTAGAGGCAAAAAATAAGAGCGGCTCCCTCATAACCGCGAATTACGCAGTCCATGAAGGCCGGGATGTGTTTTCGCTCCCAGGAAATATTTTTAGCCCTTTTTCAGCCGGTACAAACGAATTAATCCAGCAGGGTGCGAAACTTGTCATAAAAGCCGAGGATATTTTAGAGGAGCTCCGCTATTGACATTCGCTGAATCCGGGGGTAATGTAAGTGGCTGGAGACCAATGAACTCCAAATGGACGATTCATTCATGGTTTTGTTCACGCCAATTGGAAATATTTACGTAAATTTTACGAAAAAGGTTGAAATTATCAGTAAACTGGTATACATTTTGCAACAGGTATTAGAATAATCCCTCGCAAGGAGGATGATTGAATGGCAGAATTTCTTGTCATCGTAGAATCGCCGGCAAAGGCGAAAACCATCGAGCGATATCTTGGAAAAAAATATAAAGTAAAAGCGTCCATGGGCCATGTACGCGATTTGCCGAAAAGCCAAATGGGCGTTGATATAGAAAATGATTTTGATCCTAAATATATCACCATCCGTGGCAAAGGCCCGGTCCTGAAAGAATTAAAGGCCGCCGCAAAGAAAGCGAAGAAAGTTTATCTCGCGGCTGACCCCGACAGGGAAGGGGAAGCGATTGCCTGGCATCTGGCCAATACCCTAGACGTTGATTCAAATTCGCAGTGCAGAGTTGTTTTCAATGAAATTACCAAGGATGCAATCAAGGAATCTTTTAAGCATCCAAGGGCAATCAACATGAATCTCGTTGATGCCCAGCAGGCTAGAAGGATACTCGACAGGCTTGTCGGCTACAATATCAGCCCTTTGCTATGGAAAAAAGTTAAAAAAGGGCTTTCCGCAGGAAGGGTCCAGTCAGTCGCTGTCAGGTTGATCATTGACCGTGAAAAAGAAATCCAGGCATTCGTACCGGAAGAATACTGGACAATTGGCGGAACGTTTACAAAAGGAAAGGATGCATTTGAAGCGTCCTTTTACGGCGTTGACCGCCAAAAGAGGGAACTCCATTCCGAGCAGGATGTAAAAGAAGCACTGGCTGGGATGAACGGCGACCGGTTTACCGTCGTCTCCGTAACAAAAAAGGAACGGCGGAGGAATCCTGCACCACCGTTTACAACATCTTCCCTCCAACAGGAAGCTGCAAGGAAGTTAAATTTCCGCGCAAAAAAAACAATGATGCTCGCCCAGCAGCTGTATGAAGGAATCGACCTCGGAAAAGAGGGTACGGTTGGTCTCATTACCTATATGAGAACGGATTCGACCAGAATTTCCGAAGTTGCCCAGACCGAAGCGAAGGATTATATCTCTTCGGTGTTCGGAGAAAACTTCTTGAAAGAGGAAGCTGGAAAAGAGAAGAAGCAGACAAACGCTCAGGATGCCCACGAAGCGGTTCGCCCTACAAGCTCATTCCGCGATCCGGGGTCACTCAAGGAATTCCTCTCAAGGGACCAATTAAGGCTGTACAAGCTGATTTGGGATCGTTTCATCGCAAGCCAGATGGCCCAGGCCGTTATGGATACGATGAGTGTCGACCTTGTAAATGGGAATGTAACCTTCCGCGCCACAGGCTCAAAAATCCGCTTCCCAGGCTTTATGAAGCTGTATGTTGAAGGTACGGATGATCAGGTGGAGGAAACGGACCGCATGCTTCCTGATTTAAAGGAAGGCGATGAGGTCAGCAATACCGGCATCGAACCAAAGCAGCACTTCACTCAGCCGCCGCCAAGGTATACGGAAGCCCGGCTTGTTAAGACGCTGGAGGAACTGGGGATAGGACGTCCGTCAACATACGCCCCGACGCTCGACACGATCCAAAAACGCGGTTATGTTGCGCTTGATAATAAGCGGTTTATCCCAACGGAGCTTGGGGAAATTGTAAATGAACTGACGCTGGAATTTTTCCCGGAGATTCTCGATGTCGAGTTCACCGCGAAAATGGAACAGGATCTTGATGATGTTGAAGACGGCAAAGTTGCTTGGGTAAAGATTATAGGCGAATTCTATGAAGGATTCGAGAAAAGGCTTGAAGTAGCCGAGAAGGAAATGCAGGAAGTAGAAATCAAGGATGAACCTGCCGGCGAAGATTGCGAAAACTGCGGCAGCCCTATGGTCTTTAAAATGGGCCGATTTGGCAAGTTTATGGCCTGCAGCAATTTCCCGGACTGCCGGAATACAAAGGCGATTGTCAAGGAAATTGGTGTCACATGCCCGAAATGCGAAAAAGGCCAGGTCATTGAGCGGAAAAGCAAGAAAAGGCGGATTTTCTTTGGATGCGACCGTTTCCCGGAATGCGACTTCCTTTCCTGGGATAAGCCGCTTCCGAGGAATTGCCCTAAGTGCGACCATGTCCTGATCGAGAAGAAGCTGAAAAAAGGCGTTCAGGTACAATGCTCCAATTGTGATTACAAGGAAGAGCAGCAAAGCTAGGAGTGGGCTGAAATGCCCGCTCCTTTCCTTTGGGCGGAGAAACAGGATCTAATTGCATGATGGCAATTAGCTGAAACTTTTTGCTTGCCTGTACGTATTGTTAAACGCAAGATGGAGATGAATGTGGATAGACCATCTGCTATTAGTGGAAGTAGTTGAATTGAACAATCCTGGAGGTTGGAATATGAGCGAGAAAATAGTAAATGTGGTGGGGGCTGGCCTTGCCGGAAGCGAGGCTGCATGGCAAATTGCCCAGCGCGGAGTGAAGGTACGGCTGTATGAAATGAGGCCGGTAAGGCAGACACCCGCCCACCACACAGATAAGTTCGCGGAACTTGTGTGCAGTAATTCACTAAGAGCGAACGCGCTGACAAATGCTGTCGGTGTATTGAAGGAAGAAATGAGGACGCTAGATTCCGTCATTATCTCATCCGCGGACCAATGCTCTGTTCCCGCCGGGGGAGCTCTGGCAGTGGACAGGCATGAGTTTGCCGGTAGGGTCACGAATCTTGTCAGGAATCATGAGAACATTACTGTCATCAATGAAGAGGTAGACGAAATACCGGAAGGAATTACCGTCATCGCAACAGGGCCTCTGACAAGCCCGTCCCTTTCCGCCCGCCTGAAAGAGTTGACTGGCGAGGAGTATTTGTATTTTTATGATGCCGCCGCGCCTATCATTGAGAAAGATAGCATAAATATGGATAAAGTTTACTTGAAGTCCCGCTATGACAAAGGGGAAGCGGCCTATCTAAATTGCCCGATGACCGAAGAGGAATTCAACCGGTTTTATGACGCCCTGGTGTCTGCCGAAACGGTTCCCCTTAAGGAATTCGAAAAGGAAGTTTTCTTTGAAGGATGCATGCCAATCGAAGTTATGGCTTCAAGGGGAAAGAAAACGATGCTCTTCGGCCCGATGAAACCGGTGGGGCTTGAAGATCCGAAAACAGGAAAGCGGCCATTCGCCGTTGTCCAGCTTCGCCAGGATGATGCGGCCGGCACACTGTATAACATTGTCGGATTTCAGACACATTTGAAATGGGGTCCACAAAAAGAGGTAATCCAGCTGATTCCTGGCCTTGAAAATGCTGAAATTGTCCGTTACGGCGTCATGCACAGGAATACCTTCATTAATTCTCCGAAAGTTCTTAACCCTACTTATCAGTTCCGAGCAAGGAAGGATTTGTTTTTCGCTGGGCAAATGACCGGTGTGGAAGGATATGTGGAATCGGCGGCTAGCGGCCTGATTTCCGGGATCAATGCTGCCAGGCTCGCGCTTGGACAGGATCCCGTGCAATTCCCGGTTGAAACAGCAATGGGGAGCATGGCCCACTACATTACAAATGCCAACCCGGATAACTTCCAGCCGATGAACGTAAATTTTGGCCTGTTCCCTGAGCTGCCGGTAAGGATTAAAGGGAAACAGGAACGGTATCTTCAATATGCTAATCGAGCAATTGAAACAATTCAGAAATTTGTGAAAAATTTGTAAAGTTCCTTGCATGTGCATTTTGTGTATGTTACTATTTAAAAGGCTGTGCGAGGTGGTCTAAATGGGAAATGTGAACGTTTGTTTAAAGTTATTTCTTGAATATTTACAAATTGAAAAAAATTCATCACAATATACAATTGACCATTATCATCATGCAATTAATGAATTTTTTGCCCTGATGGCTGAACAGGGCATTGTCGACGTAAAAGACGTCCAATACCACGATGCCAGGCTTTTTCTTACGAAACTTTTTGGCCAAAAGCAGGCAAGGAAAACCATTTCGAGGAAAATTTCAAGCCTGCGCAGCTTTTATAAGTTCCTGTTAAGGGAAAATATTGTGGAAGAGAATCCCTTTGCTGTTGTCATTTTGCCAAAGGGAGAAAAAAGGCTTCCCGAATTTTTCTATGAAGATGAGCTCAATATCCTATTCGAAGCGTGCCCGGCGGATACCCCTCTCGGTCAACGGAATTTGGCTTTGCTGGAGCTTCTGTATGCGACCGGGATCCGTGTGAGCGAGTGCTGCAATATTTCCGTTAAGGATCTCGATTTTTTCCTTTCAACCGTCCTTGTTATGGGAAAAGGCAGCAAGGAAAGATATGTCCCTTTTGGAGCGAAGGCTGCCGAGGCTCTGAAAACGTATATCGGAGATGGAAGAAAAAAATTGCTTGAGGGAAAACCGAACCAGGATGCCCTCTTTCTCAATCACAGGGGTGGTCCGCTTACAACACGGGGAGTAAGCACAATATTGGATAGCATGATTGAAAAATCGTCCCTTACAGGAAAAATCCATCCACACAAACTTAGGCATACGTTTGCCACCCATCTTCTAAACAACGGCGCCGATTTGAGGACGGTACAGGAACTTCTTGGGCATTCATTCTTGTCCTCGACTCAAATCTATACGCATGTCACGAACGAAAAGCTGAAAAAAACATATATGGCCCATCATCCAAGGGCGTAATAGCCGAACAATGCTCAAATCATTAAGGGGGTGCACCATGTCCCAATTCCATGCGACTACGATTTTTGCAATCAGGCACAAGGGAAAATGCGCCATGGCTGGTGACGGCCAGGTGACATTCGGGAATGCGGTTGTGATGAAACACACAGCCAAAAAGGTAAGGAAGATATTTAATGGAAAGGTACTGGCAGGCTTTGCGGGTTCCGTGGCGGATGCCTTTACACTGTTCGAGCTGTTTGAATCAAAGCTTGAGGAATACAACGGCAATTTGCAGCGGGCGGCCGTGGAGCTTGCAAAGGAATGGCGGAGCGACAAGGTATTAAGAAGGCTTGAAGCGATGCTGATCGTTATGAACGAGGATTTTCTCCTTCTTGTAAGCGGAACTGGCGAAGTCATCGAACCGGATGATGGCATTCTGGCCATTGGTTCGGGCGGCAATTATGCCCTGGCTGCCGGCCGTTCGTTGAAAAATTTCGCCGGGGACCATTTAACGGCCCGGGAAATCGCAAAGGCTTCATTGGAAGTAGCAGCTGATATCTGCGTTTACACAAACACGAATATCATAGTCGAAGAGCTGTAACCGGAAGGAGAATGCGAATATGTCAAAGGCAGCTAGTTTAACCCCCCGCCAGATCGTCGAAAAACTTGACCAGTACATAATTGGCCAAAAGGACGCCAAAAAAGCGGTGGCGGTGGCGCTTAGGAACAGATATCGCCGGGAAATGCTCGATGAAAGCATCCGTGACGAAATCATTCCGAAAAACATCCTGATGATTGGACCGACAGGGGTAGGAAAAACAGAAATCGCAAGAAGGATCGCCAAGTTGACCGGGGCCCCTTTCATAAAAGTCGAGGCAACAAAGTTCACGGAAGTCGGATATGTCGGCCGAGACGTCGAGTCGATGGTACGAGACCTTGTCGAAACCGCAGTCAGGCTAGTCAAAGCCGAAAAGATGCAAAAGGTGAAAGGCAGGGCGGAGGAAAACGCAAACCGCCGTCTGATCGACCTTTTGGTACCTTCCGCGAAAAAACAGGCCAGCTACAAGAATCCCCTTGAAATGCTTTTTGGGGGTGCCAACGCCCAGCCGGAACAGGAAACGGAATCAACTGAAGATTATTCCGCCCAGCAAAAACGCGCCGTAATAAAAGAAAGGCTCGAAAAGGGCGAGTTGGAAAATGAAATTGTTACCGTGGAAGTGGAAGAACAGGCGCCGTCAATGTTTGATATGCTTCAAGGTTCAGGCATGGAGCAGATGGGCATGAACATGCAGGATGCGTTCAGCAGCCTGTTGCCCAAAAAGAGAAAGAAAAGGAAGCTTACCGTCAGGGAGGCAAGGGCTGTTTTAACAAACGAGGAAGCCGCAAAGCTGATCGATATGGATGAGGTAACACAGGACGCAGTCTTCCGGGCGGAGCAGACAGGGATTATTTTTATCGATGAAATCGACAAAATCGCAAGTAAAAGCTCGGGGGGAGCTTCCGCGGATGTTTCCCGAGAGGGAGTCCAAAGAGACATCCTTCCGATCGTTGAAGGCTCTACGGTGGTGACGAAATATGGCCCGGTGAAAACAGACCATGTTCTTTTTATCGCCGCTGGCGCGTTCCACATGGCTAAGCCGTCCGACCTTATTCCTGAATTGCAGGGAAGATTCCCGATTCGGGTTGAACTCGGCAAATTGACGGTGGATGACTTTCACCGAATCCTTGTAGAACCTGACAATGCATTGATTAAACAATACGTAGCTTTATTGCAGACAGAAGGTATAGAAATTGAATTTTCTGACGATGCTATTCAGAGAATTGCCGAAGTCGCTTTCGAAGTGAACCAAAATACGGACAATATTGGTGCGAGAAGGCTTCATACAATCCTTGAAAAGCTCCTTGAAGATTTGTCCTTTGAAGCGCCAGATATCAACCTTGAGAAGATTGTCATCACTCCACAATACGTGGAGGAAAAACTCGGTGCAATATCTAGAAATAAGGATTTAAGCCAGTTCATCCTCTAGGATGCCGTTTTGGTACGGTCTCCAAAGGGTAAATTCAGAGATAGACATTCCAATAGAAGCAGTTTTATATTTAGCAATGGATGTAGCAAATAGGAGGAATAGAAAAATGGATTTATTAACAAAAACGAGAAAGATAAACGCGCTTTTGCAAAAAGCAGCGGGTAAACCGGTGAATTTCAAGGAAATGTCCGAAACGTTAAGCGAAATTATCGAGGCCAACATTTTTGTTGTCAGCCGCAGAGGAAAGCTGCTAGGCTTTGCGATTAACCAGCAGATTGAAAACGAGCGGATGAAGAAAATGCTTGAAGACCGCCAGTTCCCTGAGGAATATACGAAAGGCCTTTTCGATATCCATGAAACATCCCCGAACCTTGATGTGGATAGTGAATACACCGCCTTCCCTGTTGAGAACAAGGATTTGTTCCGTGAAGGGCTTACAACAATCGTGCCTATTATAGGTGGAGGCGAACGCCTTGGGACGCTGATTCTTGCAAGGCTCCATGAAAAATTCCATGATGATGACCTGATTCTTGCCGAATACGGTGCAACAGTAGTCGGTATGGAAATCCTTCGTGAAAAAGCCGAGGAAATTGAAGAGGAAGCTAGGAGCAAAGCGGTTGTCCAAATGGCGATCAGCTCCCTTTCCTACAGCGAGCTTGAAGCGATCGAGCATATTTTTGAAGAGCTTAATGGCAATGAAGGCCTGTTGGTCGCTTCAAAAATCGCTGACCGTGTGGGCATTACCCGTTCCGTTATCGTCAATGCGCTAAGGAAACTCGAGAGCGCGGGCGTTATCGAATCACGTTCACTTGGCATGAAAGGAACATACATTAAAGTCCTTAATGATAAGTTCCTTGTTGAATTGGATAAGCTTCGTTCAAATTAATGAATCAATGCCTGCCGGGCTTTCACCGGCAGGCATGTGTTTTTTTTATCAGAAAACTTCGGGTTTTTCAATGAAATTCTTGATTGTCGATTCGTCTTGTGCTATATTACTACATGGTGTTAATCACACACGCCTGTTGATTCACGCGGGCGGTGCTGGCAAGCCAGTTCCCGCTGAAGCCGATACGGGCGGAGGAAAACAAAACCATTTAGGAGGAAAACACATGTCAGTCATTTCTATGAAGCAACTGCTTGAAGCTGGTGTACACTTCGGCCACCAGACTCGCCGCTGGAACCCTAAGATGAAGAAGTATATCTTCACTGAGAGGAACGGCATCTACATCATCGACCTTCAAAAGACAGTTAAAAAGGTTGAAGAAGCATACAATTTTGTAAAGGAGCTTGCTGGCCAAGGCGGCACAATGCTGTTTGTTGGTACTAAGAAACAAGCTCAGGATTCTGTTAAAGAAGAAGCAGAACGTTCCGGCATGTACTATGTCAACCAACGCTGGTTGGGCGGAACACTTACAAACTTCGAAACAATCCAAAAGCGTATCTCACGCCTAAAAGATATCGAAAGAATGGCAGAAGACGGCACTTTCGAAGTACTTCCAAAGAAAGAAGTCGTTCAGCTTAAGAAAGAACAAGAGCGCCTTGAAAAGTTCCTTGGCGGTATTAAAGATATGAAGACTCTTCCAGATGCTTTGTTCATCATCGACCCTCGCAAAGAGCGCATCGCTGTTGCTGAAGCACGCAAATTGAACATCCCTATCGTTGGTATCGTTGATACAAACTGCGATCCGGATGAAATCGATGTTGTCATCCCTGCGAACGATGACGCTATCCGTGCTGTCAAGCTTTTGACTGGCAAAATGGCTGATGCGATCCTTGAAGCAAAACAAGGTGAAGAAACAGCTGTCCCTGCCGAATAAGCAAAGATTCGTTCATCTACGGTAAATAAAAAGGTGATAAGAGGGAACACCCTTTATCACCTTTTTTTAAAGTAAAAGCAAAGAATTAAAAGCTGCAGAAGGTTTACAATACCCCAGGCTGGCTATGATAATACAGTAGTGAAATGCACGGGTACTGCAGAAAGATTAACGAACCAATGTACATAGATTAAAAGGAGGAATTTCATATGGCAATTACTGCCCAAATGGTTAAAGAACTTCGTGAAAAAACAGGTGCAGGCATGCTTGACTGCAAAAAGGCCCTTCAAGAAACTGACGGTGATATGGAAAAAGCAATCGATTACCTTCGCGAAAAAGGGATTGCGAAAGCTGCGAAGAAGGGCGACCGCATCGCGGCTGAAGGCCTTGCTGCAATCAAGGTTGAAGGAAACGACGCTGTTATCCTGGAAGTAAACTCCGAAACAGACTTCGTTGCTAAAAACGAAGGCTTCCAGACTCTTGTTCAGGAGCTTGCTGACCATCTTCTTAAGAACAAGCCTGCTTCCATCGAGGAAACAGTAGGCCAAAAAATGGACAATGGTGCAACGGTCGAAGAGCACATTAATGCTGCAATCGCAAAAATCGGTGAAAAGCTTTCCCTTCGCCGCTTTGAAATCAAAACTAAATCTGACAATGATGCGTTCGGTGCATACCTTCATATGGGCGGCCGCATCGCGGTTCTATCTGTCCTTGAAGGAACAACGGATGAAAGTGTTGCGAAGGATGTTTCCATGCACATCGCTGCCCTTAACCCTAAATATGTTTCCCGTGATGAGGTATCCGCTGAAGAAATCGAGCGTGAGCGCCAGGTTCTTACTCAGCAGGCCCTAAATGAAGGCAAGCCTGAAAACATTGTTGCAAAAATGGTTGAAGGCCGCCTTGGAAAATACTTTGAGGATGTTTGCCTCCTTGACCAAACTTTCGTTAAAAACCCTGACCAAAAAGTTCGCCAATACGTTGAGTCAAAAGGTGCGACAGTACGCGAATTCGTCCGTTATGGAGTAGGCGAAGGAATTGAAAAGCGCGAAGACAACTTTGCTGAAGAAGTAATGAGCCAGGTAAATAAAAAATAGGCAATTCATTTAGAAGGCGTTAGTTCGCCATTTGAAAATCGTTTCAAAAGGGATAGGGAACACGCGGTGTTCCCTATTTTTTAAGAAAAAACTCATTACGGACATCCGCCTTCGTAGACGGAGATCCGGATTTCTTCTGACTAGGCATGCGATGGCCTCAGATTACATAGGAGGTTTTTATGAGCAATCCCAAATATAAACGTGTTGTATTAAAATTAAGTGGAGAGGCCCTTGCCGGTGATGCTGGCTTCGGAATCAACCCTGCATTCATCAAATCCATAGCCGAACAGGTAAAGGAAGTTGCCGAACTGGGCGTCGAGGTAGCAGTCGTCGTCGGGGGAGGAAACATTTGGCGGGGGAAAATCGGTGAAGAAATGGGCATGGACCGTGCCACTGCCGATTATATGGGGATGCTTGCCACTGTAATGAACTCATTGGCCCTTCAGGACAGCCTCGAGCAGCTCGGAATAGAAACCCGCGTACAGACATCGATTGAAATGCGCCAAGTTGCCGAACCTTATATCCGCCGCCGTGCGATTCGCCATCTTGAAAAAACACGCGTCGTCATTTTTGCAGCCGGAACAGGCAATCCTTATTTCTCGACAGATACCACAGCCGCGCTTCGGGCAGCCGAAATAGAGGCGGAGGTCATTTTGATGGCCAAAAACAACGTAGACGGGGTATACTCCGCAGATCCGCGCCACGATAAAAATGCGAAGAAATACGAAGAGCTATCCTATCTGGATGTATTGAAGGAAGGGCTGGCTGTCATGGATTCGACCGCATCATCGTTATGCATGGACAATGACATCCCGTTAATTGTTTTTTCCATTATGGAAAAAGGCAATATTAAGCGTGTAGTAATGGGTGAAAAAATCGGAACTATTGTTAGGGGGAAATAATAATGCCGAAACAAGTCATTAGCAACACAAAGGAAAAAATGGCCAAAGCAATTCAAGCATACACCCGGGAGCTAGCAACAATCAGGGCGGGAAGGGCTAGCGCTTCGCTCCTTGACCGGATCACAGTCGACTATTATGGCGCTCCAACCCCAGTAAACCAGCTTGCTGGAATCAGTACGCCAGAAGCAAGGCTACTTGTCATCCAACCATATGATAAAAGCATCCTGAACGACATTGAGAAGGCTATCCTGAAATCGGACCTTGGCCTGAATCCAACAAACGACGGCTCGCTCATCCGCATCGCGATTCCGCAATTGACGGAGGAACGTCGCAAAGAGCTCGTCAAAGTTGTCAAAAAGGAATCCGAAGATGCGAAGATTGCCATCCGTAATATCCGCCGTGATTCAAATGATGATTTAAAGAAACTCGAAAAGAACGGTGAAATCACGGAAGATGACCTTCGCGGTTATTCCGATGATATCCAGAAAATCACGGATGAGCACATTAACAAAATCGATCAGATTACAAAGGACAAAGAAAAGGAAATCTTGGAAGTGTAGCATCCCAAGAAATCTCATCAGGTAAAAAGCCCCTTAATGGGGTTTTTTCCGCTTTAAGGGCTATTTAATGTCTAGCTCCACAAGGAACCCTTCGGCAGCATGGCATCGCACGAAGGAAAAGTGCTTTCTTTTTCGAGGAGCGCCCAGCGCCTAGTGTACTTCGGTCCCCTCGCTACGATAAGTCAACATCGGGGCCCTCCTGTCCATACGGCGCTAAACGGGCGCTTGTGCTTTTCTAAGAAAATTGGCGCCAGAATGCTTTTTAAAAGAGATATCTTCTTTCTTTTTTGGTATGATAAAAGCATGTCAAAAAAACATAGGCATATACATAGAAATGCGAAGGGGCCTTGCCCGGGGGCGACAAGCGCTGGAGGGCCGGAAGAGGAAGCCGGTTTTTGGCTTCATCAGAAGGGCCGAAGCGACCTCGAGCCCCCAGGCCCCGCAGCTGGACAAAAACGAAATGCGAAGGGGCCTTGCCCGGGTAGTGAAGCCTACAAACAAAGTATTCATCCCTTTATCGGAGGGAAGATTGATTGAACTGGAGGAGCAAGAACATGTTAAACAAACTTAAAATTTGGAAGTCCCAAAATGCCCCTTCCACTCTCCGNTGTCCATACGGCGCTAAACGGGCGCTTGTGCTTTTCTAAGAAAATTGGCGCCAGAATGCTTTTTAAAAGAGATATCTTCTTTCTTTTTTGGTATGATAAAAGCATGTCAAAAAAACATAGGCATATACATAGAAATGCGAAGGGGCCTTGCCCGGGGGCGACAAGCGCTGGAGGGCCGGAAGAGGAAGCCGGTTTTTGGCTTCATCAGAAGGGCCGAAGCGACCTCGAGCCCCCAGGCCCCGCAGCTGGACAAAAACGAAATGCGAAGGGGCCTTGCCCGGGTAGTGAAGCCTACAAACAAAGTATTCATCCCTTTATCGGAGGGAAGATTGATTGAACTGGAGGAGCAAGAACATGTTAAACAAACTTAAAATTTGGAAGTCCCAAAATGCCCCTTCCACTCTCCGAGACAGGATAGACTTCGTTAAAAGCACCGGAGTGCCTGCCCACATTGCGATTATTATGGACGGGAACGGCCGCTGGGCCAAAAAAAGAGCGATGCCGAGGGTAGCAGGGCACCATGAAGGAATGAAAGTTGTCAGGAGAATTACGAGGCTTGCCAATGAACTTGGCATCGGAGCCTTGACTTTATACGCTTTTTCGACTGAAAATTGGAAAAGGCCAAAAAATGAAGTCGATTATCTCATGCAGTTGCCTGAGGAGTTTCTCGGCTCGTTTCTTCCGGAGCTTGTAAAAGAGAATGTCCGCGTTCAAATGATCGGTTACAAGGAAAAACTGCCACCGCACACCTTGAAGGCGATTAACCGGGCCATTGAGGATACGAAGGAGAATACGGGCCTCGTCCTCAATTTTGCCCTTAATTACGGCAGCAGGGCTGAGATTATCGATGCTGTGAAACATGTCTTAAAAGACTGCCAGAGTGGTATACTAAATGCAAACAGCTTGGACGAAGAGGCCTTTTCCTCTTACTTGATGACTTCAAAGATGGCTGACCCGGACTTGTTGATCCGTACGAGTGGAGAAATCCGTCTTAGCAATTTCATGCTCTGGCAGCTAGCGTATACCGAATTTTGGTTTACGGATGTACTTTGGCCGGATTTTGGCGAGGAAGATTTCCTTGAGGCAGTCGAGGCTTACCAGAACCGGCAGCGAAGATTCGGCGGGCTTCAAGGCTCTTAAAAAGCTCAGAGTGAATTGCACACTTAAATGCTTTACTGATGCAACACCGCCAATTCGCCATTTATATCGAGAAGGAGGAAAGGCAAATCGCCAGCCAAGCGCGCTATTTTTGGAGGGCTGATTGCCTGAGATTAAATGAAGCAACGAATTATAACTGCAGTCATAGCAGCGGCCCTTTTTTTGCCGATTGTAATCGTCGGGGGCTTGCCCATTGTCCTTCTGGCATATCTTCTTGCCAGTGTCGGCCTGTATGAACTCGCAAAAATGAAAAATATAAAGCTCGTTTCGTTTCCAGGGATCGTGTCGCTTTTGACAATGTGGCTATTGATTCTTCCCAAAGATTATATGGGTTTTTTATCCGGTACCGGAATGGAAAAGCACGAAATCGCCATCCTGGCTGTTTTGCTGCTTCTTTCCTATACAGTCGCAACTAAGAACCGATTCACATTTGACGATTCGTCATTTATGGTGATGGCGGTGGTCTACGTTGGGGCGGGTTTTTATTTTTTTATGGAAACCAGGGAAGCAGGCGGCCTAATCTGGCTTTTTTACTCCCTGTTTATTATGTGGGCGACCGATTCGGGCGCGTATTTTATCGGACGCGCTTTTGGAAAACGGAAACTGTGGCCTGAAATCAGTCCGAACAAGACGGTTGAGGGAGCAATTGGCGGGGTAGTATGCGCGCTTCTTGTCGCACTGGCCTTCTTGTTATTTAGTGACATTGATGCGTCACCTTTGAAATTGCTTGTGATAACGGCGCTCCTTTCTGTTTTTGGACAGCTTGGGGACCTGGCCGAATCCGCATTCAAACGTAAATACAATGTTAAGGATTCCGGAAAAATCCTTCCGGGGCATGGCGGCATCCTTGACAGATTCGACAGTTTGTTATTCGTATGGCCGTTAATTCATTTATTCCAGCTAATCTGAATAAAGGAAGGCTAATGGCTCAACATCGTAACAGGGGCAGTTTTTTTAGGAGAGGAAATCATGAAATATATTAGTTTGATGGGCGCCACTGGCTCAATCGGCATCCAAACTCTTGACATCATCAGGGAACATCCTGAAAGCTTCAGGCTGGCCGCATTTTCAGCAGGACGGAATATCGGGCTCGCTAGAAAAATCATTACCGAATTCAAACCGGAGTATGTTTCCGTTCAGGAGAAGGAAGATGCCTTAAAGCTTGAAACAGAATTTCTGGGAACTGATTTTTCATACGGCGGCGAGGGCCTTTCAGGTGTTGCAACCTTTGAAAAGTCGGATGTAGTCGTCAACGCCGTTGTTGGCAGCGTAGGGCTGAAACCAACGCTCGAAGCAATTGCATGCGGCAAAACAATCGCACTAGCAAACAAGGAAACACTCGTTACGGCTGGCCATCTTGTAATGGATGCGGCGAAAAAACAAAGGGTAGCCCTTCTTCCGGTCGATAGCGAGCACTCCGCCATCTTTCAAGCGCTGCAAGGAGAAAAAGCAAAAAACATCGAACGCCTGATCATTACGGCATCCGGGGGAAGCTTCAGGGACCGGAGCAGGGAGGAACTGAAGGACGTTTCCGTAGAGGATGCCCTGAACCACCCTAACTGGTCAATGGGGGCTAAGATTACAATTGATTCTGCAACGATGATGAATAAAGGGCTTGAAGTCATTGAAGCCCATTGGCTGTTTAGCTTACCATACGAACAGATTGATGTTCTTCTTCATCGGGAGAGCATCATCCATTCGATGGTAGAGTTCCATGATTCAAGTATTATTGCCCAGCTAGGCAGTCCGGATATGAGGGTTCCTATCCAATACGCCCTAACATATCCAGACAGGCTTCCGCTTTCTTCGGCAAAACGGCTAAACCTCGCGGAAATAGGAAAGCTGCATTTCCGGGAGATGGACTTTGAACGGTTCCGCTGCCTGCGTTTCGCTTACGAAGCGGGGAAAGCAGGCGGTTCTATGCCAACCGTCCTGAACGCCGCAAATGAAGCGGCCGTTGCTGCATTCCTGGAAGGGCACATCCGCTTTCTTGAAATCGAGGATTTGATTGAAACGGCGCTTCATACTCATGAACGGATTGAGAATCCGGGGCTCGAAGAAATCCTTCAAGCCGACAGGGATGCAAGGAAATTAATTCATTCGCTCCTTGATAGAAGGAAGTAATTGATTTCCGATTTCATGTGTCAGGGTTCGCAATTTGGGAAGCCAGGCAATACCGTAGTTCAGACGTACATGGAACTCTTTTAAAAGGTGGTTTTTTTATTGAATACAGTCATAGCGTTTATTGTCATATTCGGGGCGATCGTATTCTTCCACGAATTGGGACACTTTGTTTTTGCAAAAAGAGCCGGGATACTCTGCAGGGAATTTGCCATTGGCATGGGCCCAAAGGTGTTTACGTATAAAAGGGGAGAAACGCTGTATACAATTCGCCTTCTGCCAATCGGCGGATATGTCAGGATGGCCGGCGATGACCCCGAAGCTGTTGAAATTAAACCAGGATACAGGGTAGGGCTTCTTGTTGGCCAGGACGGAAAGGTAAGCAAGATTATCCTGAACAACAAGGACAAGTTCCCGGACGCCAGGATAATCGAAGTCGAGCAGGCTGACCTGGAAAGGGAACTGGTGTTGAAGGGCTATCCTGATGACGCCGAAGAAACACTCCAAACGTTCGCGGTACATCCTGAAGCAGTAACGGTTGAAAACGGTGTTGAAACACAGATTGCGCCGTACAACCGCCAATTTGCCTCCAAGACACTAGGCCAAAGGGCGATGGCAATTTTTGCGGGACCGATGATGAACTTCATCCTTGCCTTCCTTATTTTTCTGACGCTTGCTTTTATCCAAGGGGTTCCTTCAGATGACCCGAGACTAGGCAAGCTTGCCGATGGCGGCGCCGCAATGGAAGCGGGGCTGAAGGAGGGCGATGTTGTCCAAAGCATTAGCGGCTCGGAAATATCGAGCTGGAAGGACGTTGTAGAAATCATTAGGAAAAATCCAAATAACGAGCTTGATTTTGTTGTAGAACGCGACGGGAAGGAACTTGCGATTCCTGTTACACCGAAAGCCCAGGAAATCGAAAAGGAGAAAATAGGGATTATCGGGGTATACAGCCCTGTTGAAAAATCACCTATGCTGGCTGTATCTTACGGGTTTAGTGAAACTGTCTACTGGTCCAAGAAAATTTTCGAGATGCTTGGCCTTCTCGTGACGGGCCAATTCGCCATCGACATGCTAAGCGGGCCGGTCGGGATTTACGCGACAACAGATACGGTGGTGAAATCAGGGATCTTTGTCCTAATGAAATGGACTGCAATGCTAAGCGTAAACCTTGGTATCATGAACCTGCTTCCAATCCCTGCCCTTGACGGTGGGCGGCTCCTTTTCTTCGCTGTCGAAGCGATTAGGGGCAAACCGGTCGACAGGCAAAAAGAGGGCCTTGTCCACTTTATCGGATTCGCCCTGCTGATGCTGTTGATGCTGGTCGTAACATGGCATGACATCCAAAGGTTCTTTTTGTAAAAAAAATCAAAGCCGGCCCGGGAAATCCTGGCCGGCATACATATGCCTTCAAGGGTGAAGGCGGAAAAAAGCAGATTGTTGGAGGCGGACATAGTGAGACAAAGTATGACCTTGATTCCTACATTAAGGGAAGTTCCGGCTGATGCGGATGTTAAGAGCCATCAGCTATTATTGAGGGCCGGTTTCATTCGGCAAAACGCCAGTGGGGTATACAGCTACCTGCCACTTGCAAAGAGGGTTTTGGTAAAGATTGAAACGATTGTCAGGGAGGAAATGGACAAGGCGGGCGCGGTTGAGCTGCTCATGCCGGCATTGCAGCTGGCCGAACTTTGGCAGGAGTCTGGCAGGTGGTACTCGTATGGGCCTGAACTGATGAGGATGAAGGATCGCCATGAGCGAGAATTCGCTTTAGGACCAACCCATGAGGAAGTCATTACAAGCCTTGTCCGTGACGAAGTGAAGTCGTACAAGAGGCTCCCATTGACGCTCTATCAAATCCAGACGAAATTCCGCGATGAAAAGCGCCCTCGTTTCGGCCTTTTGCGCGGAAGGGAGTTTATTATGAAGGACGCCTATTCCTTCCATTCATCGAAGGAAAGCCTTGATGAAGTATATGAGCGAATTTTTACTGCGTATTCGAACATCTTTGCCCGCTGCGGTTTGAACTACCGCGCCGTCATCGCGGATTCCGGGGCAATGGGCGGGAAAGATACACATGAATTCATGGTTCTTTCCGATATCGGCGAGGATACAATCGCCTACTCAGACACTTCTTCCTATGCAGCCAACATTGAAATGGCTCCGGTAGCGGCTTCATATGTGAAAAGTCAAGAGGCGCCTCGCGGACTGGAAAAAGTTAGAACCGAGAACAAAAAAACGATTGCTGAGGTATCCAGTTACCTTCAAGTAGATGAAACACAGTGCATCAAGTCGCTTTTATTCAAGATTGACGGCCGGCCGGTCCTAGTTTTGGTCAGGGGAGACCATGAAGTCAATGATATTAAACTGAAAAATCTGTTTGAAGCTTCGACGGTTGAGCTTGCTGAAGCATCGGAAACGAAGAGCATCCTTGGCTGTGAAGTTGGTTCAGTCGGCCCAATCGGGGTAAAGGATGTTGAGATTGTGGCAGACTTTGCGGTCGAGTCGATTGTCAATGGAGTCTGCGGGGCAAACGAAGAGGATTACCACTATGTGAACGTGAACCCTGGGCGGGACTTTGAAGCGAGCCGGTATGCGGATGTGCGTTTCATTAAGGAAGGGGATCCTTCGCCGGATGGACAAGGGACCATCCAGTTTGCGAAAGGCATTGAGGTCGGACATGTGTTCAAGCTTGGCACACGATACAGCGAAGCGATGGAGGCCTTTTACCTTGATGAGACTGGCAAATCCCAGCCAATGATTATGGGCTGCTACGGAATTGGCGTATCCAGGACATTGTCGGCGATTGCGGAGCAATTCAATGATGAGAAAGGGCTTATCTGGCCGGAAGCTGTCGCGCCGTACCAGGTTCATCTTATTGCGGTCAAAACGAAAGATGAAGCCCAGTCCAGCCTGTCCGAAGCACTCTACGAATCACTTGGGAAAAAATTCGAAGTCTTATATGATGACAGGCAGGAACGCGCGGGAGTCAAGTTTGCGGACTCCGATTTGATTGGCCTCCCTGTCCGGATTACGGTAGGCAAAAAGGCTGCTGAAGGGATTGTGGAGGTCAAGTCCAGGAAAACTGGCGAGGTCTTCGAGGTCCAAACAGATAAGCTGGAAGAAATGATTAACTCTATGTTGGTAAGCTAATACGAGCCGGGTGCCGATAGGATGGCACCCGGCCTTTTTTCGGGCTTGGGCTGAAACTTTGGGCCAATACAGTTATCGATTTTGGCTTGGCCGCGGGCATATTTTTTGTAGTTTCACCCCGAATGTCGGCGGCTTCTGTGGTATAATTAATTTTTGATAATAGAATGACAGAGATGGGGAGAGTGTTTAATGAATACCCATTTGGATGACAGGATGGAACGGCTGCTGCTATTGCTTCAACAGCTGGAAATGACAGATGACGCCCTTGTTCCATTTTTTCAAAAAGGAATGATAGAGAAGGTGCAAATTGGCAGAAAGTCGAGAACAATGCATTTTCTGCTATCACTTGAAAAAATTCTTCCCTGCAATGTATACAGCATGCTCGAAGCAAGGCTGAAACAGAAATTTTCGGAATTGGCAAAAGGGGTTACATTTGAATTAAAGGTTGCCGATCAGTCTTTTTCAGAGGAGCTCATTCATGGCTACTGGCAAAAATGCATCCAGGAAATTGACGGCATCGCACCACCGCTCCTAAAGCTCATGCATGAACAAATCCCCAAAGTCCACGGGTCAAGGCTTATCCTTTCTGTCAGGAATAGTGCAGAAGGGGGAGCCATCAAGAGTAAATATGGTTCGATCATTTCTTCCATCTACCAAACCTATGGATTCCCCTTACTCTCCATTGATACGGAAATGATTTCCGAAGAAAAGAACGAGGAGTACCGGCAGTTCATGGAGGCCAAGTTAAAAGAAGACCAGGAACGGGCTCTGCTCGCGGTCGCGGAATTGCAGAAGCGTGAATCCGAGAAAGACCAGAATGGTTCCCAGGCGGATGAGGGTCCGCTTGTTATTGGCCTGACGATCAAGGACGATGCCGAGTTCAGAAAGCTTATCGATATTGTCGATGAAGAGCGGAGAATCGCGGTAGAAGGCTACATTTTTGACGCGGAAACAAGGGACTTGAGAAGCGGAAGGACTTTGCTGACATTTAAAATAACCGATTATACGAGCTCGATCATGGTGAAGATGTTTTCACGCGACAAGGAAGACGCAGCACTCTTCCAGCGGGTGAAAAAAGGAATGTGGGCCAGGGTCCGAGGGAGCATCCAAAACGACACGTTCGTCCGGGATCTTGTCATGATTGGCAACGATATTAATGAAATTAAGCCAGTGAGCAGGAAAGACGCCGCTCCTGAAGGTGAAAAAAGGGTAGAGTTGCATCTTCATACCCCAATGAGCCAGATGGACGCGGTCACTCCGGTCGGAGCATTGGTCGCACAGGCGAAGAAATGGGGCCACAAGGCTATCGCGATTACAGACCATGCGGTTGCCCAATCGTTCCCAGAAGCATTTTCCGCGGGGAAGAAAAACGATATTAAAATCCTGTATGGGATTGAAGCAAACCTGGTTGATGACGGCGTCCCGATTGCCTATAATGATGCGCACCGTCCCCTTACGGAGGCAACCTATGTTGTCTTTGACGTTGAAACGACAGGATTATCGGCATTCTACGACACAATCATCGAACTTGCGGCTGTTAAAATAAGAGACGGTGAAATCATTGACCGGTTCGAGTCGTTTGCCAATCCGCATCACCGCCTATCGGCGACAACAATC
Source organism: Neobacillus sp. YIM B06451 (assembly GCF_032667185.1). Classification (NCBI taxonomy): domain Bacteria; kingdom Bacillati; phylum Bacillota; class Bacilli; order Caryophanales; family Bacillaceae; genus Neobacillus; species Neobacillus sp. YIM B06451. Next base: position 417,907 of record NZ_JAVFKJ010000001.1, read on the forward strand.
AACCTCACAGGAATCACCGATGATATGGTGCAAAACGCTCCTGAAGTCGGCGAGGTGCTCGAACGGTTCAAGGAATGGTCGGGTGATGATATCTTTGTCGCCCATAATGCCTCCTTTGACATGGGCTTCATTAATGCGGGATATAAAAAATTGGGTTACGAAAAGGCAAAAAACCCAGTTATCGACACACTTGAACTTGCAAGATTCCTATATCCCGAAATGAAAAACCACCGGCTGAATACATTGGCCAAGAAATTCGATATTGAACTGACCCAGCACCACCGGGCTATTTACGATGCTGAAGCGACAGGCTATCTGCTTATGAAAATGCTTAAGGATTCGCTTGAAAAAGGTATCGAATACCACGACCAGTTCAATGAAAACATGGGGAAAGGGAATGCTTTTCAGAGGGCCCGCCCTTATCACTGCACACTGCTCGCGCAAAATGAAACTGGCTTGAAAAATCTGTTCAAGCTCATTTCGATCTCGCATATCAACTATTTTTATAGAGTTCCAAGAATTCCAAGATCGGTCCTCCAAAAATACCGGGAAGGGATTTTGGTCGGCTCTGGCTGTGACCGCGGAGAAGTTTTTGAAACCATGATGCAAAAGTCGCCGGAAGAAGCGGAAGAGCTGGCGGGATTTTACGACTACCTTGAAGTGATGCCGAAACCCGTTTACGCGCATTTGATTGAAATGGAGCTTGTCAGAAACGAAAAGGCGCTTGAGGAAATCATCGGCAATATTGTGAAGGTTGGCGAAAAACTTGGCATCCCTGTCGCCGCTACCGGGAATGTCCATTACTTGAATGAAAACGACAAAATCTACCGCAAAATCCTGATAAACTCACAGGGTGGCGCCAATCCGCTGAACCGCCACAAGCTTCCGGATGTCCATTTTAGGACCACCGACGAGATGCTGAGGGAATTCAGCTTCCTTGGCCTTGAAAAGGCAAAGAAAATCGTTGTCCAAAATCCGAATGAAATCGTGGATATGATTGACACAATCAAACCAATTAAGGATGACCTATACACCCCTAAAATTGAAGGCGCCGATGATGAGATGAGGGAAATGAGCTATGCGATGGCCCGAAGAATTTATGGTGACCCTCTACCGGAAATTGTTGAAGCCAGGCTTGAAAAAGAGTTGAAGAGTATCATTGGCCACGGATTCGCGGTCATTTACCTCATTTCGCACAAGCTGGTTAAAAAATCTCTCGATGATGGCTACCTCGTTGGATCGCGGGGGTCGGTCGGCTCATCATTCGTCGCGACAATGACCGAGATTACAGAGGTCAATCCGCTGCCGCCGCATTATGTTTGCCCGAAATGCAAGCATTCCGAATTTTTCAATGATGGTTCGGTCGGTTCAGGCTTCGACCTTCCTGATAAAAACTGCCCGCAATGCGGGGCGAAATACCGTAAGGATGGACATGACATCCCGTTCGAAACGTTCCTTGGCTTTAAAGGCGACAAGGTTCCCGATATCGATTTGAACTTTTCAGGAGAATACCAGCCAAGGGCACACAACTATACAAAAGTACTGTTCGGGGAAGACAATGTTTACCGTGCGGGTACAATCGGAACGGTCGCGGACAAAACTGCGTTTGGATACGTTAAAGCGTATCAGCAGGAAAACAATCTTCACCTGAGAGGCGCGGAAATCGACAGGCTCGCTTCTGGTTGCACCGGGGTTAAACGGACGACAGGGCAGCATCCTGGCGGGATTATCGTTGTACCTGATTACATGGACATATACGATTTTTCACCAATTCAATTCCCAGCCGATTCGGCCACTTCGGAATGGAAGACAACCCACTTTGACTTCCATTCCATCCATGACAACCTGCTAAAGCTTGATATTCTAGGGCACGATGATCCGACCGTCATCCGGATGCTCCAGGACTTAAGCGGGATTGACCCAAAAACGATTCCGACGGACGACCCCGAAGTCATGAAGATTTTTAGCGGAACAGAATCGCTTGGCGTTACGGAAGAGCAGATAATGTGCAAAACAGGCACACTCGGCATTCCGGAATTCGGAACGAGGTTCGTCCGCCAGATGCTTGAGGACACCAAGCCGACGACATTCTCCGAACTTGTCCAAATTTCCGGCCTGTCACACGGCACGGATGTATGGCTAGGAAATGCGCAGGAATTGATCCATAACAAAATCTGCACCCTTAGCGAAGTAATCGGATGCCGTGACGATATCATGGTTTACTTGATTTACCAGGGGCTTGATCCCGCCTTCGCTTTCAAAATCATGGAGTCGGTCCGTAAAGGCAAGGGCCTGACGGATGAAATGGAAGCGGAAATGAGGAAGAACGAGGTGCCAGAATGGTACATCGATTCATGCAAAAAGATTAAGTACATGTTCCCGAAGGCCCACGCGGCAGCTTACGTACTGATGGCTGTAAGAATCGCTTACTTCAAAGTCCACCTGCCGCTCCTTTATTACGCTGCATACTTCACGGTAAGGGCGGAGGATTTTGACATAGAAGCGATGGCGCGGGGCTCGGAAGCAATCAGGGCGAAGATTGAAGAAATCAACTTAAAGGGCCTAGACGCCTCGCCGAAGGAAAAGAACCTCCTGACAGTGCTGGAGCTTGCGCTTGAAATGTGCGAACGCGGTTTCTCTTTCCAGAAAATAGATTTGTACAAATCAGCCGCGGCTGAATTCATTATTGAAGGCAATACTCTTATACCGCCATTCAACTCTATTCCCGGCCTTGGGACAAACGCGGCGGTAAACATCGTAAGAGCAAGGGAAGACGGGGAATTCCTGTCGAAGGAAGACCTTCAGCAGCGAGGAAAGGTTTCGAAAACAATCCTCGAATACCTTGAGAAACAAGGGTGCCTGGATGCCCTCCCTGAACAAAACCAATTGTCGCTCTTCTAAAAGCGGACATAAGGCCGTTAATTTGCAATACGGCAATGTGTATGGTATAGTCTTATTGGAAATACTAAGCAAAATGTCCGGAAGAGTGGGGAAACCCACTCTTTCGTTGTTGTCTAAGGCATTTTGCCGGGTAAATGATAATTGTCACCGCAAAAAGCGCACAATATGGGCGAGAAGCTGTAAAGGAGGTTAGCGATGAGCAAGGTAACTGAAGTGGTGGAAGAATTGGCCACTCCGATTGTAAATGATCTGGGCCTTGAACTGGTCGATGTCGAATACGTTAAAGAAGGCCGGGATTGGTTTTTACGGCTTTACATTGATAAGGAAAATGGCGTCGATATCGAGGAATGCGGCACGGTAAGCGAACGGTTAAGCGAAAAGCTTGATGAACTCGATCCGATTCCGCACAATTACTTCCTGGAGGTATCCTCCCCCGGTGCGGAAAGGCCGCTGAAAAAGGAAAAGGATTTCATCAATTCGATCGGCAAAAATGTTTTTATCAAAACCTATGAGCCAATCGACGGAGAAAAGTCGTTTGAGGGCACTCTTCTCGAATATGACGGACAAACGGTCAAACTTGAAATCAAAGTGAAAACACGCAAAAAAACAGTTGAAATTCCATTTGAGAAAGTGGCGAGCGCTAGGCTGGCGGTAACGTTCGGCTGATTGGACAGCCATAAAGCAACAGGTTGGGCGGATGGCCTAAAGTGTAGGCATCCCGCCCAACGGTTTGCCATGTCATTAAAAAAGGCTAAAGGGGGATAAGGACTCATGAGCAGCGAACTTTTGGATGCTCTAACTATTCTGGAAAGAGACAAGGGAATTTCCAGGGATGTATTAATAGAAGCGATTGAAGCGGCCCTTGTTTCGGCATATCGCCGCAACTTCAACCAGGCGCAAAATGTAAGGATCGATATTAACATGGAGAACGGGCTAATGCGCGTGTTCGCCAGGAAGGAAGTTGTTGACGAAGTTTTTGATCCGCGTTTGGAAATTTCAATCGACGAGGCAAGGAAAATCAACCCGAACTACCAGGTCGAAGATATCGTTGAAATGGAAGTCACTCCAAAGGACTTTGGCAGGATCGCCGCCCAGACCGCAAAACAGGTAGTAACCCAGCGTGTCCGTGAAGCTGAACGCGGAATCATCTATTCGGAGTTCATCGATCGCGAAGAAGACATCATGACCGGGATTGTCCAGCGGATCGATTCCAAATTCATTTATGTCAGCCTTGGAAAAATTGAGGCGCTGCTTCCAGTCAATGAGCAGATGCCAAATGAACATTACAAGCCACACGACAGGATTAAAGTTTTTCTTACAAAAGTCGAGAAAACAACAAAGGGGCCGCAGATATTTGTTTCAAGAACCCATCCCGGCCTTCTAAAAAGGCTATTTGAAATCGAAGTTCCAGAAATTTATGATGGGACCGTTGAAATTAAGTCTGTCGCGCGCGAAGCAGGTGACAGGTCGAAAATCTCCGTCCATTCCGAAAACCCGGAAGTAGATCCTGTCGGCTCATGCGTGGGCCCTAAAGGAACACGCGTACAGGCAGTTGTGAATGAGCTGAAGGGAGAAAAAATCGACATTGTTAAATGGTCGGATGACCCAGTGGTGTTCGTTGCAAACGCGCTGAGCCCGTCCAAAGTCCTGGATGTCATTGTCAATGAGGCCGATAAAGCGACAACGGTGATTGTTCCAGACTATCAATTATCCCTGGCCATCGGCAAAAGAGGCCAGAACGCCCGCCTAGCAGCAAAACTTACCGGGTGGAAGATTGATATTAAGGCAGAAACCGAAGCTCGTGAATTGGGCATCTTCCCACGTGAGGAAACAATCAGGCTCTTTGACGAAGAGGAAGAGTTTTACGAGGAAGACGATTATGACTTTGAGGAAGAAACGGATTAAAGAGCGGAGGGAAATGGCGTGAACAAAATGAAAAAGGTTCCGATGCGCAAATGTGTCGCAACAGGGGAAATGAGGCCCAAAAAAGAACTTGTTCGCATCGTTCGCTCTAAAGAAGGAGAGGTTTCAATCGATTTGACGGGTAAGAAGTCAGGCCGTGGCGCGTACCTTACTCTGGATCGTGAAGCCGTCCTGTTGGCAAAGAAGAAGAACGTACTATCAAACCATTTGCAAACTGACATAGATCCTGCGATATATGACGAGCTCCTTGAGCTCATGGAAAAGGAGAAACGGCAATCCTGATGAAATCGAATCAATGGATGTCATTGCTTGGCTTGGCAAATCGGGCAAGAAAAGTCATTTCGGGAGAAGAGCTTTCCCTAAAGGAAATTAGGAACGGAAAAGCAAAGCTGGTCCTATTATCCGCGGATGCATCTGCCAATACGGCTAAAAAAATCACTGATAAGTGCAATTCCTATCGTGTCCCATGCAAGACTGTAGACAACCGGTTCGACCTCGGTTCTGCAATTGGAAAAGATACGCGTGTAGTTGTGGCTGTACTGGACGATGGTTTTGCCGCGAAATTGATGACACTGCTCGATTAATACTAGCGGGGGTGAAAGAATGAGTAAGACACGTGTATATGAATACGCAAAAAAATACAATGTTTCAAGTAAGGATATAATCGCGAAATTGAAAGATATGAATGTTGAAGTCTCTAATCATATGGCGACCATTGAAAAAGATGCTTTCAATAAATTGGAAGCCATCTACAATAAAAAGGATGCCAAGGAGCAGCAGCAACGGCCACAGGGCGACCAATCCGGCCGCCAACAGCAAGGAAGCCGGGACAACCGGCCACAGGGAAATCAGCAGGCGCGTCCACAAGGAAACAGGGAAGGCCGCCCACAAGGAAACCAAGAAGGCCGTCCACAGGGCAGCCAGCAATCCCGTCCTCAAGGCGGCCAGGGAACACGCCCTCAGGGGAACCGCGAAGGCCGTCCACAAGGGAGCCAAGGTCAGCGTCCACAAGGAAACCGCGAAGGCCGTCCACAGGGCAGCCAGCAATCCCGTCCTCAAGGCGGCCAGGGAACACGCCCTCAGGGGAACCGTGATGGCAGACCACAAGGAAGCCAGGGAACACGCCCTCAGGGGAACCGTGATGGCAGACCACAAGGAAGCCAGGGAACACGCCCTCAGGGGAACCGTGATGGCAGACCACAAGGAAGCCAGGGAACACGCCCTCAGGGGAACCGTGATGGCAGACCACAAGGAAGCCAGGGAACACGCCCTCAGGGGAACCGTGATGGCAGACCACAAGGAAGCCAGGGAACACGCCCTCAGGGGAACCGTGATGGCAGACCACAAGGAAGCCAGGGAACACGCCCTCAGGGGAACCGTGATGGCAGACCACAAGGAAGCCAGGGAACACGCCCTCAGGGGAACCGTGATGGCAGACCACAAGGAAGCCAGGGAACACGCCCTCAGGGGAACCGTGATGGCAGACCACAAGGAAGCCAGGGAACACGCCCTCAGGGGAACCGTGATGGCAGACCACAAGGAAGCCAGGGAACACGCCCTCAGGGGAACCGTGATGGCAGACCACAAGGAAGCCAGGGAACACGCCCTCAGGGGAACCGTGATGGCAGACCACAAGGAAGCCAGGGAACACGCCCTCAGGGGAACCGTGATGGCCGTCCGCAAGGCAGCCAATCAACCCGTCCGCAGGGTGGACAGCAAGGCCGTCCACAGCAGGCGGGATCAGGCAGCCAGCAAAGGCCTACTGGAAAGCCAGCAGGCCAAAAGCCGGGCGAAAGTAAAAAAACGGAAAATGATTTCAGGTCAAAAGAAAATAAAGCGTTCAATAAAGGGAAACCTTCTAATAGGCCTAACCATAACCAAGGCCAAAACAGGAATAAGCCTGGCAAGAAGCCTCAACAGCAACAGCAGGCTCCAGTTGTGAAAAAAGAAAGGGAGCTTCCTGAAAAGATTACTTTCACGGAATCCCTGACGGTTGCGGAACTCGCAAAAAAGCTATATAGAGAGCCGTCCGAGATTATCAAGAAATTGTTCCTTCTCGGTGTAATGGCGACGATCAACCAGGAGCTTGACAAAGACGCGATTGAACTGATTGCAAGCGAGTACGGAGTCGAAGTGGAAGAAGAAATCAAAATCGACACAACCGATCTTGAGGTTTATTTCACGGAAGATGAATCCGGCGATCTTGAAGAACGTCCGTCTGTTGTTACCATCATGGGCCACGTCGACCACGGAAAGACTACCTTACTTGATTCAATCCGCAATACGAAGGTAACTGCTGGCGAGGCTGGCGGAATTACTCAGCATATCGGCGCATACCAGGTAGAAGAAAACGGCAAAAGGATCACTTTCCTTGATACCCCTGGACACGCTGCTTTCACCACTATGCGTGCGCGTGGCGCGAAAATCACGGATATCACCATCCTTGTTGTCGCAGCCGACGATGGCGTAATGCCGCAGACTGTCGAGGCAATCAACCATGCGAAGGCAGCGGAAGTTCCGATTATTGTCGCAATCAACAAAATGGATAAACCGACCGCCAATCCTGACAGGGTCATGCAGGAATTGACGGAGCACGGGCTTGTACCGGAAGCATGGGGCGGAGATACGATTTTTGTTCCCCTTTCAGCGAAGACCGGGGAGGGTATCGATAATCTCCTTGAAATGATCCTTCTCGTAGGTGAAGTGGAAGAATATAAAGCGAATCCGAACCGAAAAGCAGTAGGAACTGTCATCGAGGCCCAGCTTGATAAAGGCCGAGGCTCCGTTGCGACATTGCTTGTACAGAACGGAACGCTAAAAGTCGGCGACCCGATTGTTGTCGGAGATACGTTCGGACGCGTACGCGCTATGGTAAATGACAAAGGGCGCCGTGTTAAAGAAGCCGGCCCATCCACCCCGGTTGAAATCACAGGCCTGAGTGATGTGCCACAAGCTGGGGACCGTTTTGTTGTCTTTGAAGATGAGAAAACTGCAAGGCAGGTCGGGGAATCGCGTGCCTCACAGGCATTGGTTGCATCCCGAGGTGAAAAATCCCGTGTAAGCCTGGATAACCTGTTTGAACAGTTAAAACTAGGGGAAATGAAAGACTTAAACATCATTATAAAAGCTGATGCTCAAGGTTCTGCCGAAGCAATGGCTGGATCACTTATGAAAATTGAAGTTCCTGGAATCAATATCCGAATCATCCATACTGGAGTCGGTGCTATTAATGAATCTGACATCACCCTAGCGGCTGCTTCAAATGCTATCGTCATTGGATTTAATGTCCGTCCTGATGCGAATGCTAAACGTGCGGCAGAGGCTGAAAAAGTGGATATGCGCCTGCACAGGATTATTTACAAAGTAATTGAAGAGATTGAAGCAGCCATGAAGGGTATGCTTGATCCTGAATTCCAGGAGAAAGTTATCGGGCAGGCTGAAGTGCGCCAGACATTCAAAGTATCCAAAATTGGGACAATTGCCGGTTCATATGTAACAGATGGCAAGATTACCCGAGATAGCGGTGTCCGTGTCATTCGTGACGGCATCGTCATTTTTGAAGGAACAATTGACGCTTTGAAGCGTTTCAAGGACGATGCGAAAGAAGTCGCACAAGGTTATGAATGTGGAATCACAATCAAGAACTACAATGACGTCAAAGAAGGAGATGTCATTGAAGCGTTTATCATGGAGGAAGTGGAAAGGAAATGATTGTAGGCATTGCCAGATGCGAGTGCATGATTTATGATGCCGGTTCCCTTAAAGAGAAACGTGCGGTCCTCCAGAGGATTCTTACCCGCATCAGGCAAAAATACAATGTTTCCGTCTCGGAAGTGGACTATCAGGATGCATGGCAAAGGACCGCGATAGCAGTCGCTGCCATCGCCTCCTCAAAGGTCCCGGCTGAAAGGGAAATCCAGAATGCTATCAAGCTGATTGATTCCTTTCCAGAAATAGAGAGAACCCTCACCGATATAGAGTGGCTTTAAAATAAGAGGTGACTGACATGAGCCATAGAGCAAACCGTGTTGGAGAACAAATGAAAAAAGAGCTGAGCGAAATCATCGGCCGGAAAATCAAGGATCCGCGAATTGGATTCGTAACCGTGACAGATGTGCATGTAACGGGCGACCTTCAGCAGGCAACGGTATACATTTCTGTTCTCGGTGATGAGGAACAACGGGAAAATACGTTGAAGGGGCTAGCCAAGGCAAAAGGATTCATCCGTTCCGAAATCGGCAACCGAATCCGCCTGAGGAAAACCCCGGAAATCGTATTTGAATTCGATGAGTCGATTGACTATGGGAACAGGATTGAAACACTACTCACGAAAATCCACAATGAAGAAAAGCAAAGTGGCCAAACCGATGAGGAGTAGGCACGATGGGTAGACGTATGTCTATCCATCTTTTTTCTGACTGAAGATAAACTGAAGGGAGCAGTGGCGATGGAAGGGATTATACCGCTTTTTAAACCTGCCGGGCTAACTTCTCATGACTGCGTATTTAAGCTGAGAAAAATTTTAAAAACAAAAAAGGTCGGACACACAGGCACACTCGACCCTGACGTTACAGGAGTTTTGCCGATTTGCGTAGGAAGGGCGACCAAGGTTGCCGAATACATAACAGATGCGGGAAAAGCGTATGAGGGCGAAGTGACACTTGGCGTTTCAACAGAAACGGAAGATGCGTCGGGAGCCATCGTCGAGGAAATTCAAGTTGGCCGTGCGATTTCGAGGGAGGAAATTCTCTCGGTCCTCGAATCATTGACAGGGGAAATCGTCCAGGTGCCGCCGATGTATTCGGCGGTTAAGGTAAACGGGAAAAGATTATATGAATACGCGCGGAATGGCCAGGAAATTGAAAGGCCTGCCAGGAAGGTAAAGATATACTCACTTGAATTATTGGACAGCCGGACAGAATTCGCCGGTGAGAAAATCAGCTTTCGATTTAGGGCTGAATGCAGCAAGGGAACCTACATCAGAACCCTTGCCGTCATGATTGGCGAGCGCCTCGGCTATCCAGCCCATATGTCCTCGCTTGTCAGGACCCGTTCCGCATCCTTTTCGCTTGAAGATTGCCTTACTTTTTCCGACATTGCGGAAATGATGGAGAAGGGGGAAATCGATAAAGCTCTCCGGCCGCTTGAAAGCGCGCTTTCTCATTTGCCGAAATACAGGATAAGTGATACATTAGCAGAGAAAGTGAAGAACGGTATACGCCTGCCAATCCCTGAGCAAATCATGGATGTGGACGGCCCTATCGTTATGGAAAGCCGGGACGGCAAGGCTCTGGCCATTTACAGCCGCCATCCCGACAAACCCGGGATCATGAAGCCAGTTAAAGTGCTTCGAAATGACAGGGAACTTTAAAGAGTATGCTTCAACGGCTTCATTGAAAGTCCTGCGAAGATGCAGCTTTACGAGAAAGGTGAACCAATAGTGGAAGTAATAAATCTCGGATTCCCCCATAAGCTGGACCGGCATGCGGTACCTATGGCCGCTGTTGCGCTTGGGTATTTCGATGGTGTCCATCGCGGGCACCAACGCGTCATCGCTTATGCTAGGGAGTATGCAGTACAAAAGGGGATAAAAACGGCTGTGATGACTTTCCATCCCCACCCGAAGGCTGTGCTTGGAAAGGTCGGGCAGGATATCGAACATATCACCCCCCTTAATGAAAAAATTCGTCGTATCGGAGACCAGGGTGTGGATATTTTATACATCGTGGACTTCACGCCTGAATTTGCCAACCTCACTCCGCAGGAATTTGTGGACCAATATATCATCGGACTGAATATTGTCCATGTTTCAGCCGGCTTTGATTACACGTACGGACGGATGGGAAAAGGGACGATGGAAACACTGCCCTTCCATTCAAGAGGGGAATTTACGCACACAACCGTCGGGAAGCTAAGTGATGGAGGAGAGAAAATCGGCTCTACCCGCATCAGGAAGCTGCTTTCCGAAGGGCGGACGGATGAAGCCGCCGATCTGCTCGGAAGGAATTACACGACACCAGGTGTGGTCATCCATGGAGACAAGCGGGGAAGGACAATAGGGTTTCCGACTGCCAATGTCCAGACGGAAAAAGGCTATATCATTCCTCCTCCGGGTGTATACGCGGTCCGAATCAATATTGGCGGGGAATGGCACTTTGGTGTTTGCAATAGCGGGTTCAAGCCGACATTCAATAAAGATATGGAAGGCAAGCCTTCCGTGGAAGTCCATATATTCAATTTTTCAGAAGTTGTCTATGGTAAAACTGTGATTGTGGAGTGGCACAAGTATCTCCGGAAAGAACAAAAGTTTTCAGGCATCGAAGCCCTCGTGGCCCAAATTTCGAAAGACAAGCAGAATGCAATGGATTATTTCGGCATTAAAGACGAATAAATCCTTTCCATTCAAGGTTCATGCTTGCTTTTTGGGCCAAAACGTTGTATTCTTATAAACGTATTAAAAAGAACCTTTGCTTGGCAAGTCGAAATCACCGACGCTTGCTCAGTAAACGGGGATTGAAATTTTAGGAGGTGAACAGGATGGCAATCACGCAAGAACGCAAAAACGAGCTGATTAATGAGTTCAAAACTCATGAAAACGATACTGGATCCGCAGAGGTCCAAATCGCTGTCCTTACAGAATCGATTAACAATCTGAACGATCATTTGCGCACTCACAAGAAAGACCACCATTCACGCCGCGGTCTTTTGAAAATGGTTGGTAAGCGCCGTAACCTTTTGACTTACCTTCGCAACAAGGACGTTCAACGCTACCGTGAGTTAATCAATAAGCTTGGCTTACGTCGATAGTCAAAAGAAGCGGGAATTTTCCCGCTTTTTTGTTAGGTAAAAATAGAGTGGCAATATTCATACATATTTTAAGCCAGCTGAAATTTGAGCATACTAACATTGATTTGTTATTAAATAAATGTAATAGTGCTGATGGCATATTCAAAAGCGAATGAGCCGGAAAGAGGGGTAATAACTATATGGAATCACCGAAACAAGAGTTTTCCATTGACTGGGCAGGAAGAAAGCTAACTGTTGAGGTTGGCCAGCTTGCAAAGCAGGCGAATGGCGCCGCCCTTGTCCGTTATGGAGATACAGCCGTCCTAAGCACGGCAACAGCTTCAAAGGAACCAAAAAACTTAGACTTTTTCCCGCTTACAGTAAACTACGAGGAGCGCCTTTACGCGGTTGGAAAAATCCCTGGCGGATTTATCAAACGCGAAGGTCGTCCAAGTGAAAAGGCTATTCTCGCCAGCCGTCTGATTGACCGCCCGATCCGCCCTTTGTTTGCAGAGGGCTTCAGGAATGATGTCCAGGTTATTAGCATTGTCATGAGTGTAGACCAGGATTGCCCATCCGATATGGCCGCGATGTTTGGTTCATCCCTCGCTTTGTGCGTTTCAGACATTCCGTTTGAAGGCCCAATCGCAGGGGTTATCGTGGGCCGGGTAGATGGCAAGTTTGTCATCAACCCAACGGTTGAGCAAGGCGAAAAGAGTGATATTCATTTAGCTGTAGCCGGAACAAGGGATGCAATCAACATGGTCGAAGCAGGCGCCTTGGAGGTTCCGGAGGAAGTCATGCTTGAGGCCATTATGTTCGGCCATGAAGAAATCAAGCGCCTTATAGAATTCCAGGATGAGATCGTAAAGGCGGTCGGCAAGGAAAAACGCGAAATTTCCCTGTATCAGGTTGACCAGGACTTGAAAGCTGAAGTTCTTGAACTATGTGAAAAAGATATGCTAAGTGCGATCCAGGTCCAGGAAAAGCATGCACGTGAAGCGGCCATCAAAGAAGTGAAGGACCAGGTTCTTGCGAAATATGTAGAGCAGGAAGCAACGGACGAAGACATCAAGCAGGTAAAGCAAATCCTGGACAAGCTCGTCAAGGATGAAGTGCGCCGCTTGATTACTGAAGAAAAGGTACGTCCGGACGGCCGCGGCGTGGATGAGATCCGCCCGTTGTCTTCCCAGGTTGGCATTTTGCCGCGTACCCATGGCTCTGGTCTGTTTACCCGCGGACAAACCCAGGCTCTTAGCGTTTGTACGCTTGGTGCGATGGGAGATGTCCAGATTCTTGATGGTCTCGGCCTTGAAGAAGAAAAACGGTTCATGCACCATTACAACTTCCCTCTCTTCTCAGTTGGGGAAACCGGGCCAATCAGAGGCCCTGGCCGAAGGGAAATTGGCCATGGTGCTTTAGGCGAAAGAGCGCTTGAGCCTGTCATTCCATCTGAAAAGGATTTCCCATACACGATCCGACTCGTATCCGAGGTATTAGAATCGAATGGTTCGACATCGCAGGCGAGCATCTGCGCAAGCACACTGGCGATGATGGATGCAGGTGTGCCAATTAAGGCACCAGTTGCGGGGATTGCAATGGGCCTTGTAAAATCAGGTGAAAATTATACAGTTTTGACCGATATCCAGGGAATGGAAGACCACCTTGGCGATATGGACTTTAAGGTTGCCGGCACGTCAAAAGGGGTTACGGCTCTTCAAATGGACATCAAGATCGAAGGCCTTTCTCGCGAAATTCTCCAGGAAGCTTTGGAACAGGCGCAAAAAGGAAGGATGCAGATCCTAGAATCGATGCTTGCGACCATTTCCGAGCCAAGGGAGCAGCTGTCGCCGTATGCGCCTAAGATTTTGACAATGACCATCAATCCGGACAAAATCAGGGATGTCATTGGGCCTAGCGGCAAGCAGATCAATAAAATCATTGAAGAAACTGGCGTAAAAATCGACATTGAGCAGGACGGAACTGTATTCATTGCTTCCACTAATGAAGAAATGAACCAGAAAGCGAAGAAAATCATTGAAGATATCGTCCGTGAAGTAGTGGTCGGGGAATATTATCTCGGAAAAGTGAAGCGGATTGAGAAGTTTGGCTGCTTCGTTGAAATATTTGCCGGCAAAGACGGCCTTGTCCACATTTCCGAGCTTGCTGAAGAAAGGATCGGAAAAGTCGAGGACGTCGTCAAAATTGGCGATGAGATGCTAGTGAAGGTAACTGAAATCGACCGCCAGGGCAGGGTGAACCTATCAAGGAAAGCCGTCCTGAAAGAACAGCGTGAAAAAGCGGATCAACAAAATAAGTAATGCATCCTGATTATTCCGCGGCTGGGTTGATTGCCTTAAATATGGATGGGAAAACGAAGCCAGGGGACATCCCTGGCTTTTCTCATTTAAAATAATACCGGCTGCCAGTTTTCCCTCCCGATAACCCCATCGACATGCTGATGCCTCGCCGTGGGGAGGCTTGTTCTATCAAATGCTTCGCCAACATACTTTTGTATGGAGGAGGGAGCAAAAATGGCAAAACGGTTAGGATTATTTCTTGTGGCATGTTTTCTTTCATTATCATTTGTTAACAGCCCTTTGGTCGGGACATACATACAATCGCTTAAAACCGGTGCACAGGCCGTTTCAAAGCAGAGTGATCCTTTGTATGAGAGAATTTTAGCAGAGGCTAAGAATAAAGGAATCCAGCCTGAAGATGCCCGGATCGATAAAGTTTGGAAAGCGATGCCGGGGTATAATGGGCTGGAGGTCGACATTCCCGCTTCGTACCGGAAAATGAAGGCTTTGGGGAAATACGACCCCAAGAAGCTCGTTTATAAGGAAGTCAAGCCAAAGGTCCATCTTGGCCAATTGCCGCCTGCCCCGACTTTCAGGGGAAGCCCGTCAAAGCCGATGGTTTCGTTTGCTGTCAATGTCGCTTGGGGGAACGAGTACCTGCCTGATATGCTGGCCGTCATGAAGAGGCACAATGTGTCCGCCAGTTTTTTTCTTGAAGGAAATTGGGTAAAAAAGAATCCAGAGCTGGCGAAAATGATTGCCTCCGCCGGGCATGAAATCGGCAACCATTCTTATTCGCACGCGGATATGAAACGAATATCCAGAGAGAAGGCTCTCGACGAGCTAGCGAGAACGAATGAGGTCATAGAAGCGACAACCGGCAGCAAATGTAGATGGTTCGCCCCGCCAGCAGGCAGTATGGGTCCCGAAACAGCCGTGATTGCCGCAGAAGCGGGGATGCGGACCATTATGTGGACGGTCGATACGATCGATTGGCAGAAGCCGAAACCGGAAACAATCATTAACAGGGTTTCATCGAAAGTTTCAAACGGCTCGATCATCCTTATGCATCCAACTGAACCGACGGCACTCGCACTCGAACGTCTAATTTTATCAATAAAAGGAAAAAAACTGAAAATCGGCACAGTTTCCGATATGCTATCGGAAAGCAGGGTAGAAGTATTAGAATAGCTTGCGAAATCGCCGTTAAAATTTGGAGAATTCGCCCCAAACATGTAAAATGATTTCAGAGCTAGCCGCAGCAGTTGTCCAAGAACAGGAGGAATTCGATGATTAAGAAATATACTTGTCAAAATGGTGTACGGGTTGTGCTGGAAACGATTCCAACGGTCAGGTCCGTTGCCATCGGAGTCTGGATCGGCACAGGCTCCAGAAATGAAATGCCTGAGAACAACGGAATTTCACACTTTTTGGAGCACATGTTCTTCAAAGGGACAAAAACGCGTACAGCCCGGGAAATCGCAGAATCATTCGACAGCATCGGCGGCCAGGTAAATGCCTTTACTTCGAAAGAATACACCTGCTATTATGCAAAAGTGCTTGATGCGCATGCCGATTTCGCGCTTGAAATCCTTTCTGATATGTTTTTCAATTCAACGTTTGACAGTGAAGAGCTCAAGAAAGAAAAGAATGTAGTATTGGAAGAAATCAAAATGTACGATGACACGCCGGATGACATCGTCCATGACCTTTTAAGCAAGGCGGTCTATGAAAACCATCCGCTCGGCTATCCAATCCTTGGAACGGAATCGACGCTTGAAACCTTTACAGGTGAAAAGCTTAAGGAATATATACACAACTATTATACACCCGATAATGTCGTCATCTCGATCGCCGGGAATATTTCTGACACATTTATATCGAAGGTGGAAAAACATTTCGGCTCGTACGAAGGCGGCAATCCTACGATCCGCGAAAACAAACCAGATTTTCATGCAAACAGGCTTTCCAGGAAAAAAGAAACGGAACAAGCCCACCTTTGCATCGGCTTTGAAGGGCTGAAAGTTGGCCATGATGATATTTACAGCCTTATTGTGTTAAACAATGTCCTTGGCGGAAGCATGAGCAGCCGACTATTCCAGGATGTCCGTGAACAGCGCGGCCTTGCGTATTCGGTCTTTTCATATCATTCAGCCTATCAGGACAGCGGGATTGTCACGATTTATGGCGGAACTGGAGCCAACCAGCTCAATTTGCTGTATGAAACAATCCAGGAGACGCTCGATACGCTGAAGCGTGACGGAATTACCGAAAAAGAGCTGACAAACAGCAAAGAACAGCTCAAGGGAAGCCTGATGTTAAGCCTTGAGAGCACGAATAGCAGGATGAGCCGGAACGGGAAAAACGAATTGCTGTTAAAACATCACCGTTCATTGGATGAAATCGTTGAGCTGATCGACAATGTATCGAAACAGGGCGTGGACCGTCTAGCAAACTCGATTTTCACAAACCACTTCTCAATCGCTTTGATCAGCCCGGACGGGGAACTTCCAGCTAAATTGAAATAATTGATTTTTTACGGCCATTGCTCATGCAATGGCTTTTTGTATTGTGGGGAGTTGGACAGAGAATGCAAAAATTCGGGGGCCACTGTCCAAAGAAGCCTCATGTTTGGACAGAGAATGCAAAAATTCGGGGGCCACTGTCCAAAGAAGCCTCATGTTTGGACAGAGATTGCAAAAATTCGGGGGCCACTGTCCAAAGAAGCCTCATGTTTGGACAGAGAATGCAAAAATTCGGGGGCCACTGTCCAAAGAAGCCTCATGTTTGGACAGAGATTGCAAAAATTCGGGGGCCACTGTCCAAAGAAGCCTCATGTTTGGACAGAGAATGCAAAAATTCGGGGGCCACTGTCCAAAGAAGCCTCATGTTTGGACAGAGATTGCAAAAATTCGGGGGCCACTGTCCAAAGAAGCCTCATGTTTGGACAGAGAATGCAAAAATTCGGGGGCCACTGTCCAAAGAAGCCTCATGTTTGGACAGAGATTGCAAAAATTCGGGGGCCACTGTCCAAAGAAGCCTCATGTTTGGACAGAGAATGCAAAAATTCGGGGGCCACTGTCCAAAGAAGCCTCATGTTTGGACAGAGATTGCAAAAATTCGGGGGCCACTGTCCAAAGAAGCCTCATGTTTGGACAGAGAATGCAAAAATTCGGGGGCCACTGTCCAAAGAAGCCTCATGTTTGGACAGAGATTGCAAAAATTCGGGGGCCACTGTCCAAAGAAGCCTCATGTTTGGACAGAGAATGCAAAAATTCGGGGGCCACTGTCCAAAGAAGCCTCATGTTTGGACAGAGATTGCAAAAATTCGGGGGCCACTGTCCAAAGAAGCCTCATGTTTGGACAGAGAATGCAAAAATTCGGGGGCCACTGTCCAAAGAAGCCTCATGTTTGGACAGAGATTGCAAAAATTCCGGGACATGAGTCCAAAGATGTCTCGTGTTTGGACAGAGAATGCAAAAAACCAAGGACATTTGTCCAAAGAAGCCTCATATTTGGATATAGAACGGAAACACAGCTGCCAGTCATTAAATCCACTCCTCACCCAGGGAGAGCGGTTACCCATTTTCAGCTAGTCTATTTTCCGCCTTTACGCTATACACTAGTAAAAGAATAGCAGGGGGGCGATTGAATTGAGGCTAAGCGAGCTAAGCGGAAAGGAAATTGTGGATGTGAAGCGGGCTGAGCGGCTTGGGGTCCTGGGACAAACCGATCTTGAGATAAATGAACAGACAGGCCAAATCCAGGCATTGCTAATCCCGTCCCTTAAATGGTTTGGACTCCGCAAGCAAGGGGAAGAAATCCGGGTTCAATGGAAGCACATCAAAAAAATCGGTGCCGACATGATTATCATTGATTTCCCGGGAGAAGCCGACGAGTAACTTCAATAGGTGAATCACGAGATTTATAAAATGATTTACAGCTAAATAGACTGGATGTTCCCATCCCAAAAATAAAAACAATAATAACATTATGTTAACCAAACCCGGTTGAAATGCAGCCGGGTTATTTTTTCATGGCTTCATTTGATAAAAACGCTTAGTCGGTTGCAGGTCCATGTAAACGCTAAACTCCATATTAGCCAATGGCAATTTTTTTAAATAAGAGCTGGAGCTGAACAAGCCAGCATTCCCCTTTGTTTTTCACAGAAATCCGCTTCCCTTCATAAACTGATAAGTAGCCTGGAGACCAGGGCAACGAATGATTCTTATAAAGAAGGTGAAGGGTTCATGCTGACAGGTATGCAGATAGCCATCATTGGCGGAGATGCCCGGCAGCTCGAAATCATCAGGAAGCTGACCGAACTCGATGCAAGACTATCGCTGATTGGTTTCGAGCAACTGGATCATGCCTTTACAGGTGCGCAAAAGGAAAAACTCGCCGAAGCGGACTTATCTGAAATGGATGCGCTAATTCTCCCGGTTTCGGGAACGAGCCTGGAGGGCCAGGTTGAAACGATTTTTTCAAATGAACAGGTTATTTTAACAGAAGCAAGTCTGGCAAAAACGCCTGAATCATGCACGGTTTATACCGGAATAACGAACCCATATTTGACTGGTATTACAAAGCAATCCAAAAGGCGGCTTGTTCAGCTATTTGAACGAGATGATGTGGCGATTTACAACTCGATTCCTACCGTCGAGGGAACGATCATGATGGCGATCCAGCATACCGATATCACAATCCATGGATCGAGAGTGGCTGTTCTCGGTCTCGGAAGGACCGGTATGAGTGTGGCAAGAGCGTTTTCCGCGCTCGGAGCCAAGGTGAAAGTAGGAGCAAGGAAAAGCGAACATCTTGCACGGGTTACGGAAATGGCACTTGAGCCTTTCCATCTTTCGGATATAGAAAAAGAACTTAGGGATGTGGATATCGTCATCAATACGGTACCGCACCAAATCGTCACCGCCTCGGTCATCTCGAAAATGGCGGCGCATACGCTGATCATCGACCTTGCCTCCAAGCCGGGAGGAACGGATTTCCGTTATGCCGAAAAACGAGGCATTAAGGCACTTCTTGCGCCGGGGCTGCCTGGAATTGTGGCCCCGAAGACAGCAGGCCAAATTTTGGCGAACGTCCTGACGCAATTGCTTCAATCGGATTTTAAAAATCGAAAGGGGAAAGTGACATGAATCTTAAAGGGAAACGAATCGGTTTCGGCCTAACAGGCTCTCATTGCACATATGATGCCGTCTACCCGGAAATTGAGAAACTGGTTAACGCCGGCGCGGAGGTTGTTCCTGTTGTCACGTTTACGGTAAAGAATACCGAGACAAGATTCGGCAAGGGAGAGGATTGGATTGAGAGGATCGAACAGCTGACCGGGAAAACAGCGATAGATTCAATCGTTAAAGCCGAACCGCTCGGCCCGAAGGAACCCCTGGATTGCATGGTCATCGCCCCGTTGACGGGAGCGTCGATGAGCAAGTTCGCGAATGCGATCAATGACTCCCCTGTATTGATGGCCGCGAAGGCGACACTCCGGAACCAGAAGCCGGTCGTCCTGGGAATATCAACGAATGACGCGCTTGGGTTGAACGGTGTTAACCTAATGAGGCTTATGTCGTCGAAGAATATTTTTTTCATTCCGTTCGGGCAGGACGACCCGGTAAAAAAACCGAATTCGATGGTTGCAAGGATGGGACTTTTAAAAGAAACGGTGGAATCCGCCCTTGAAGGTGTCCAATTGCAGCCTGTTCTTGTGGAGAGATACCTGGATAAAGACTAACCAATTCGAGCCAGCCATGCAATTGATTATTTCATTGTCGGGGGAATGTGATAAAATGTAGGAAAGTTTATCGGCGGGCTAAGCCCGCTGATACCTTTCATACATATGGATCTTCTTTAAAGGGAGGCTCCATCATAGGATAGCATTCACTTAAATAATCAATTTGAGGCTTTTTGGACGGAAGGGGTTAACAGAAAATGGATCGTCAAACTGGATTGAATGTGGCTGTAGTAGGTGCAACTGGCGCTGTTGGCCAGCAAATGATTGAAACACTTGTGACAAGGAACTTTCCGATTGAAAAGCTAGTCCTGCTTTCCTCATCCCGGTCGGCAGGGAAGATTGTAACGGTAAATGGGAAGGAATATGTGGTCGAGGAAGCTAGGCCAGAAAGCTTCGAAGGCATAGATATCGCGTTATTCAGCGCGGGCGGCAGTGTTTCGAAGGAGCTTGCGCCCGAAGCGGCAAAGCGTGGGGCCATTGTCATCGACAATACGAGCGCGTTCCGGATGGACCAGGAAGTGCCGCTTGTTGTTCCCGAAGTAAATGAAGAAGATGTCCATACACATAAAGGAATTATAGCTAATCCGAACTGTTCAACAATACAGATGGTTGTTGCGCTTGAACCGATTCGAAAGAAATTCGGCCTGAAAAAAATCATTGTCTCTACGTATCAGGCTGTATCCGGCGCGGGAGCCGCGGCGATTGAGGAATTGAAAGAGGAGACCCGGGCCATCCTTGCCGGTGAGGAATATGAACCAAAAGTACTTCCGGTTAAAAGTGCAGACAGGCATTATCAAATTGCCTTCAATGCAATTCCGCAGATCGATATGTTTGATGATAGCGGCTTTACATTAGAAGAACTCAAAATGATCAATGAAACGAAAAAAATCATGCACGACCAGAGCCTTCAGGTAGCTGCTACATGTGTCAGGCTCCCAGTCGAGACAGGCCATTCGGAATCTCTTTACTTTGAAATTGAATCCGACGGCGTTAGCGCAGACGATATTAGGGAGCTTTTAAAAGAAGCGCCAGGTGTTGTCCTTCAGGATGATCCCGTAAACCAGGTTTATCCTATGCCGGCTGATTGCGTAGGGAAACAGGATGTATTTGTCGGCAGGGTGAGAAGGGATCTGGATAACACGAAGGGCTTCCATATGTGGGTCGTTTCAGACAATCTCCTGAAAGGCGCGGCCTGGAACTCCGTCCAAATCGCGGAAAGCCTTGTCCGCCTCGGCGTTGTTGGACAAAAGTAAAAAACAACATAGCAGTTTTGGGGTGCTTGAATGAAACTAATTGTCCAGAAGTTTGGCGGAACATCCGTCAGGAATGAAGAAAGCAGGCAAAATGCCAAAAGCCATATAGAAAAGGCCCTTTCAGAGGGGTATAAGGTCGTCGTCGTTGTTTCGGCCATGGGGCGCAAGGGAGACCCGTACGCTACAGACACGCTTTTATCCCTAGTGGAAGGAAGCATCGGGAAAATCAGCAGGCGTGAAATTGATATGCTCATGTCCTGCGGTGAAATCATCTCCAGCGTAGTGTTTACATCGCTTCTTCTTGAATCGGGTATTAATGCTGCCGCCCTGAATGGAGCACAGGCTGGTTTCCGGACAAATGATGACCATACGAATGCCAAAATCATCGAAATGAAATGCGAGCGGCTGCTTGAAGAATTGAATGAAGCGGATGTTGTCGTTGTCGCGGGTTTCCAGGGTATAGCCCAAAACGGGGACGTAACGACCATTGGCAGGGGAGGAAGCGACACAACTGCCGCGGCAATCGGCGCAGCACTTGGCGCCGAGTGGATTGATATCTTTACGGATGTTGAAGGAATCATGACGGCCGATCCGCGAATCGCCGAAAATGCTCGGCCATTGCCAGTCGTCACCTACACAGAAGTATGCAATCTGGCTTATCAGGGCGCAAAAGTCATCCATCCACGGGCGGTTGAAATCGCAATGCAGGCAAAAGTGCCGATGCGCATCCGGTCCACCTATTCGGATGGTCCGGGTACACTCGTAACAAGCCAGGCAAGAACGAGCGCCGGCAGTGATATTAAGGAACGGCCGGTTACCGGGATTGCCCATGTGCCTAATGTGACACAGATTAAGGTGTTTGCAAAAGAAGGCCAATACAACCTGCAATCCGAAGTCTTCAAGGCAATGGCGAATGAGAAAATTTCTGTCGATTTTATCAATATTTCTCCAAACGGGGTAGTATACACAGTATCGGAAGATTCCGCTGACAGGGCGATTTCTGTCCTGAATGGGATTGGCCATGAGCCGGTTGTGGAAAGGAACTGCGCGAAAGTTTCGGTTGTCGGCGCGGGGATGGCCGGGGTTCCGGGGGTTACTGCAAGGATTGTAACAGCGCTTGCCGGCCAGGGCATCCGTATTCTCCAGTCAGCAGATAGCCATACAACCATTTGGGTCCTTGTAGAACAGGACGACCTCGTAAAGGCGGTCAATGCCCTTCACGACGCATTCCAACTTGAAAATGAGCCCGCCGACTATTGAAGGGCTGCAAGGATTGTAAACATACATGAACATAATTAGCCGGCAGGTGCCTTGCCTGCCCAAACCAAACAAAGGACGGGTGAAGAGGACAATGATTCATTTTGGAAGAGTTTCTACAGCGATGGTAACTCCTTTTGATCACAAAGGACATATCGATTTTTCAAAAACAACACAGTTAATCAACCATTTAATCGAAAATGGGACTGATTCCCTTGTCATTGCGGGTACCACCGGCGAATCCCCAACATTGTCAAAAGAAGAAAAGCTTGCGTTGTTCAGCCATGCTGTCAAAACAGTCGCCGGAAGGATCCCTGTCATTGCGGGAACGGGCAGCAACAATACGTATGAATCAATTGAAATGACAAAAAAAGCGGAACAGCTTGGCGTCGATGCTGTCATGGTGGTCGCCCCTTATTACAACAAGCCAAACCAGGAAGGCCTTTACCAGCATTTCAAGGCGGTGGCGGAAAGCACAACCCTGCCGGTAATGGTCTATAACATTCCGGGCAGGGCTGTCGTCAATATCTCACCGGAAACGATCATCCGCCTATCCGAGATTCCAAATATCGTAGCAGTGAAGGAAGCCAGCGGCGACCTGAATGCCATGACAAAAATCATCGCAAATACACCTGAAGATTTCATCCTCTACAGTGGAGACGACGGCATTACTTTGCCTGTCCTTTCCATTGGCGGGTTTGGTGTCGTATCGGTGGCTTCCCATATTATCGGCAATGAAATGCAAGAAATGGTCCAGGCATTTTTTGTAAAAGATACTGACAAAGCGGCCCGTCTGCATCAGCAGCTTCTTCCGGTCATGCAGGGGTTATTCGCGGCACCAAGCCCCGCTCCGGTAAAAACCGCCCTGCAGCTGAAAGGGCTGGACGTAGGATCGGTAAGGCTTCCGCTCGTTCCTTTAACCGCTGAAGAACGTGCGACATTGTCTGCCGTATTGGGAATCCATCAGCCATCTTAAAATGTATTTTCGTCCCTTCATGGGAAAATGAAGTGATTTTTAAGGCAGCAGGGCGCGATTTTTGCCCGCTGCCTTTTTCCATGCGTGCACTTTTGGCGCGCGGGAGGGGAATAAGGTTGTAAAGATTTTCCGCATTCAAGTATAATGATTGTAACTGATCTCGATCGGCCTAAATCACCATAGGAGGAAACAGAAATTGGCAAAGAAAAAAAATAAGAATATCAGGATCGTCGCTCTTGGCGGCGTAGGAGAAATCGGGAAGAACATGTTCCTGTGCGAGGTGGACAGGGATATCTTCGTCATCGATGCCGGCTTAATGTTCCCCGAGGATGAAATGCTTGGCATTGATGTTGTCATTCCCGATATTACCTACCTGCTCGAAAACAAGGAAAGGGTCAAGGCGGTTTTTCTTTCCCATGGCCATGAGGACCATATTGGTGCCTTATCCTACATCCTGAGGCAACTTAAGGTTCCTGTTTACGGGACGGAGCTGACGCTGGCACTCGCCTGGGCGAAGCTGAAGGAACAGGAATTCAAGGGTAAAACGGATTTTATCGAAATCAACTCGGATTCAATCGTTGAGATTGGGAACGTAACCGTCTCATTTTTCAAAACAAACCATAGCATCCCTGGCTCGGTTGGGATTTGCATTAACACGTCCGAAGGGGCAATCGTCTATACAGGCGACTTTAAGTTCGACCAGGGCGCGACGGAGTTGTACAAGCCCGAAATCGGTAAAATGGCCGCGATTGGCGAAAAAGGGGTGCTGTGCCTTCTTTCGGACAGCACGGAGGCGGAAAAGCCCGGCTATACAACTTCCGAAGCGATTGTCGCAAGGGAAATGTGCGACACCTTCTATAGCGCTCCTGGGAGGATTATCGCGGCGTGCTTCGCTTCGGATATCAACCGCATCCAGCATATCTTTGATGCCGCGCATGAAACAGGGAGGAAGGTCGCTGTTGTCGGAAAGAGCCTTGAACGGATTTACCACATCGCCGTTGAACTAGGTTATCTTGATATTGCGGAAGGGCTTATTGTCCCGGCTGCCGAAATTGGGAACCTTCCAGACAGGGAAATCGTCATCCTCATGACAGGATCCCAGGGAGAACCAATTGAAGGGCTGCAAAAAATGGCGCGCAAGTCTCATAGGCTTGTCAACATTAAGGAAGGCGACACTGTCATGATCGCCGCCTCTACGCTCAGGGGAAGCGAGCTTTTCCTGGCAAAAACGGTGGATATGTTGTTGCGCGCGGGTGCGAATGTCGTTTCAAACAAAAAAATGATCCATGTTTCAAGCCATGGCAGCCAGGAAGAATTGAAATTTATGATCAATTTGATGAAGCCGCGGCTGTTCATTCCGGTACACGGGGAATACCGGATGCTGAAGGCACATGAAAAAATCGCCAAGGAATGCGGACTTTCCTGGGAACAAATTTACATTCCCGATAACGGTGAAGTAGTCGAAATCAAGGAAGGGAAGTTCGTGCCGGGCGGCAAGGTTCCATCTGGGAACATCCTGATCGATGGGATTGGCGTCGGTGATGTCGGCAATATTGTCCTCCGTGACCGCAGGCTCCTCTCCCAGGATGGCACATTAATTGTAGTCGTCACGCTTTCAAGGAAAGAAAGGAAAATCCTTGCTGGGCCTGAGATAATTTCACGGGGCTTCGTCTATGTCAGGGAATCAGAAAAGCTGATGGAGGACTCCGGCAAGCTGGTCAAGGATATCGTCGAGAAAAACATTTCACGCGATTTCTTTGATTGGACCAGCCTAAAACAGGAAATCAGGGATGACCTGAACAAATATTTATTCGAAAGAACAAAAAGGCGCCCGATGATCCTCCCGATCATTATGGAAGCCTAATTCAAAGCGCCGGCAATGCCGGTGCTTTTTTTTCGGAAAATCCTGCGGCCCTTTATAGTCCCCCATTTGTGTAAAAAAAACATTCAGTGGGCTGCGGGAATCTTACCGTTATTAACAGTAAAAGGCATGATTTTGCCAAGGCGGTTCAATACTAACCCTATATGAACCGAAGGGAGACAGTTTAAATGGACCACTTACTTCCGTCAGGGCGGATGGGCGACAAGGGGGAGGCGCCTAGCCCGGAAACCGAAGAGAAGCCAAGCTCAGCGCTGATTGAGAAAATCCAACAGCTTGGGGCAACCAATGTACCACAACTCTCAAATGATTCGCGGATTCACTGCATGACGATCGTTGGGCAAATTGAAGGGCATCTTACCTTGCCGCCGCAAAATAAAACGACGAAATATGAACACATTATTCCACAGCTTGTTGCGATTGAGCAAAACCCTAAAATTGAAGGGCTGCTTGTTATCCTTAATACGGTCGGCGGGGATGTGGAAGCTGGCCTTGCCATTTCCGAAATGCTAGGATCGCTTTCAAAGCCTACCGTATCCATTGTCCTCGGGGGAGGGCATTCGATCGGGGTTCCAATTGCCGTTTCTTGCGACTACAGCTTCATTGCAGAAACAGCCACAATGACGATTCATCCAATCCGGCTGACAGGGCTAGTCATCGGCGTTCCACAAACCTTTGAATACCTTGATAAAATGCAGGAGCGGGTCGTCAGATTTGTGACAACCCATTCCAATATCCCGGAGGAAACGTTTAAAGAATTGATGTTTGCAAAAGGAAACTTGACTCGTGATATCGGGACGAATGTAATTGGGGTCGATGCGGTCGCGTATGGTCTCATTGATGAAGTGGGCGGTCTTGGCCCGGCAATGAAGAAACTGAATGAAATGATTGACATGCGGAAAGCGGAGAAAGAAGGGCTGATTCAATGATCCTTTATACAATGATGCCCCAAGAGCTTATATTTCAACAAGAGCAGGAAGCGGTGCTGACAGGAAGAAAAATCATCTTTAGGGAAGGCGTTGCTATGGAGGTAGAACCTTCGGGGGACTCCTTCCAGATCGTCAGGCTGCTGAGCACCGATCCCGCCCATTTCATGGACTCAAGATGGCAGCCGGGTTCGAAAATTTCAATGTAGCTTGAAGGTCTTGTCCAATCCAGCCGCCCTTTATGTTATAATCGTGTTACGGTTTATTAAAATGGCATTTTTGGATTCATATCCAAAAGGTGGAACTGCCATACTGAATGAAGCAGCCGGATGGCTGCTTGTTCTATTTGGCGGTCCCTTGCTGCAGACTTATACATAAAGGTGATCGGAATGGCCAAGAAAAAACGCAGGCAAACCCGAAACAGGGATAATCAATTAAAAACAACACTTAAATTCGAACTGGCTGGCCTTATTATGCTCGCCCTATCCATTATTTCAATGGCTGAGCTAGGGGCTGTGGGAAATGGGGTTACCCTGTTTTTCCGGCTTTGGCTCGGGGAATGGGCAATGGCAGGGCTATTAGGGATGTTCGTGTTAAGCATCATTATGATGTGGAAGCGGGAATTTCCTTTTCTTTTCCATTCAAGGCTCACAGGGGCTTACCTTATATTGGCGGCTTTGCTGATCCTAAGCCATATTACCCTATTCTCCACACTGGTAAAGAATGGACAGATTGAGAATCCAAGTGTGATAGCCAACACTTGGGGATTTTTTTGGGATGAGGTAAAGGGTAAGCCGTCTTCCGGGGACCTTGGAGGCGGTATGGTTGGCGCAGTCCTGTATGCGATGTTCCATTACCTGTTTGCGACGACAGGCACAAAAATCATTGCTGGGCTATTGATTGCGAGCGGCCTAATCCTGCTTACCGGTAAGACGTTCGGTGAAGCACTTGGTAAAATTTTCTCTTTAATTGGTTCAGGCTACAGAAGCCAGCTTGAGGCGTTTAAAGCTGATTTGTCAGAATGGAAGGAAAAAAGGAAAAAACAGAAAGAAAAGCAGAAACGGGAAAAGACCGGAAAGGAAAAAAAGCCTGCGGAAAAACCGGCGGCTGCCCCAACCGAGATCATCGATGGGTCCGTGGCTGGGATAATGGAAGAGCAATCGGTAACGGAACCTATCATTTCAAGTTTTATTGACAAGGCATATGGAAGTGGCGGCGCGCAGGAACGCACTAAAAAACGCCAGCCTGAACCAGCGGAAAAAGAGGTGGAGGAAGAGGAAATCGCTCCCCCAATCACCTTTGTCGAACTTGAAAATACATCGTATGAGCTGCCGCCTATATCATTATTGAAAGCTCCAAAAAAAGCGGACCAAAGTGGGGAATATGAATTAATCCACGCCAATGCCGCGAAACTTGAACGAACGTTCCACAGCTTCGGAGTAAAGGCGAGGGTAACCCAGGTGCACCTTGGACCGGCCGTAACAAAATACGAGGTCCATCCGGATGTCGGTGTAAAGGTAAGCAAAATTGTCAGCCTGAATGATGACCTCGCTTTGGCGCTTGCCGCCAAAGATATCAGGATTGAAGCGCCGATCCCTGGAAAGTCGGCAATTGGGATAGAGGTTCCCAATTCCGAGGTAGCAATGGTTTCTTTACGGGAGGTACTGGAGGCGACTCAAAACGACCGCCCGGATTCAAAGCTTTTGATCGGGCTTGGCCGTGATATTACAGGAGAAGCGGTTCTCGCTGAATTGAACAAGATGCCGCACCTTTTGGTCGCTGGGGCGACTGGAAGCGGGAAAAGTGTGTGCATCAACGGCATTATTACGAGCATTTTGATGAGGGCAAAGCCCCATGAAGTAAAGATGATGATGATCGATCCAAAGATGGTCGAGCTCAATGTGTATAACGGTATTCCCCATTTGCTCGCGCCTGTTGTGACCGATGCGAAAAAAGCATCCCAGGCGCTGAAAAAGGTCGTCAATGAGATGGAAAGGCGTTATGAGCTTTTTTCATTTACAGGAACAAGGAATATTGAAGGATACAATGAACATATCAGACGGCATAACGCGGAGGAAGAGGATAAGCAACCCCTGCTCCCATATATCGTCGTCATTGTTGACGAGCTTGCGGATTTGATGATGGTCGCATCTTCGGATGTTGAAGATTCAATTACAAGGCTTGCACAAATGGCCAGGGCCGCGGGTATCCATTTAATTATCGCCACCCAGCGTCCTTCCGTGGATGTCATTACCGGGGTAATCAAGGCAAATATTCCATCGAGAATTGCCTTCGCGGTATCGTCGCAGACCGATTCACGGACTATCCTTGATATGGGCGGAGCCGAAAAGTTGCTAGGCCGTGGCGACATGCTGTTCCTCCCTGTCGGCGCCACAAAGCCAATAAGGGTACAGGGTGCATTTTTATCGGACGATGAAGTCGAAGATACGGTTGAATTTGTCATCTCCCAGCAAAAGGCCCAGTACCAGGAAGAAATGATTCCTGACGATGTCCAGGAAGTGGAAGGCGAAGTCGATGACGAGCTTTATGAGGAAGCGGTCGACCTGATTGTCGAGATGCAGACGGCATCCGTTTCCATGCTGCAGCGAAGGTTCAGGATTGGCTATACAAGGGCGGCGAGGCTGATTGACGAAATGGAAGCGCGCGGTGTTGTCGGCCCGTACGAGGGAAGCAAACCGAGGGCGGTGCTTGTTTCGAAGCAGCCGGAAGAAGCAGGCCATTAATCATTAATAGGAATTCGATTCAGGAAGCTGGCAATGCCGGCTTCTTTTTTTTGCGTCCTTTTGTACGAGGGCAAAATTCATCGGTAAAATTCCAGAGCAGAACACTAGTTTAAATGTAAGGCAAAGCACGGATGCATGACATTCAAGAGCAGAAATTCAGGTTAAATGTCACGGAACTCCCAATCAAAAAAGCATTTCTTAGCTCCCCACAGGACAGGAAACTCACCCTTGAAAAACAAGTTTACATGAATGCCATAAAGGATATTTTTAATCAATATGACATACTATATCCTTTCAGCAGGATATAGCCGAATTGGAAAGCGGGGTGTTTTAATGGGTTGTCTGGCTGTTTAATCAATCCTTTTTATGTTGTTAACCCATAATGTTAACTACAAAAAAAGCTAAAATGTCAACAAAAATTTACGAAATTCGACGATTTTTGTTTTCCAAAAAAATCTTTATTCTATTTATTTATGACTGGAAAAATGTTATAGTATTGTCGATTAGTAGGAATGATTAAACATCAGATGTCTGATGTCTCAGCAAAGCCTGGAGGATGCACATGTCTATTAAGTCGGATAACCGTCATTTGTATTTGCAGGTGATCGATCGGTTGAAGCAAAATATTGAAGAGGGCGTTTATAAAGAAAGAGAGAAACTTCCTTCAGAATTCGATCTTGCAAAACAACTTGGGGTGAGCAGGGCGACTCTTCGGGAAGCGCTTCGTATACTCGAAGAAGAAAACGTTATCATTCGCCGGCATGGGGTCGGTACATTTGTTAACGCAAAGCCTTTGTTTACTTCCGGAATCGAGCAGCTTAGCAGTGTGACGAGCATGATTTTACAGGCAGGCATGAAGCCGGGCACCATTTTTCTGAGTTCATCAACACAATTGCCGGCAGAGGAGGACATTCGCCGGTTCTCGCTGGACGAGGATGAATCAATCGCTGTGACCGAAAGGGTAAGGACCGCCAATGGGGAGCCCGTTGTCTATTGCATAGACAAGATGCCTGTACGCATACTGCCAGAGGCTTTATCCCATCAGGAAGAATCGCTCCTTTCCATTTTGGAAAACCAGACGGGGCGGAGAATTACATACGCGGTAGCCCAAATTGAACCACTTGGCTATCACGATAAAATTTCGCCTATCCTCGAATGCGATCCGGAAACCGCTTTATTAGTGCTAAAGCAAATGCACTTCGATGAAGACGACGAACCAATCCTTTACTCGGTAAACTATTTCAAAGCGGATAAATTCAGCTTCAAGGTTCTTAGAAAGAGGGTATAGCCTTGCTGGAGTTTCCTGCTGCGAAAAAACATTTCTACTAAATCAAACAACAATTTTTAGGGGGACAATGCCTTGAAAAAGCGCAAATTAGGTTTGTTCATGTCGCTGCTTTTGTCTGCGGGGATGCTTTTGTCAGCATGTGGCGGTAAAGAAGATGCTTCTTCTAGTAAAGGTGGAGACGACCAAAAGAAGAATGACCTTAAAGTAGGTATGGTCACTGACGCGGGTACAATCGATGATAAATCGTTCAACCAGGGTACTTGGGAAGGTATTAAAAAAGCAGAAGGTGAGCTTGGCGTTAAGACTAAATATCTTAAGCCATCCGGTACTACTGAAGCTGATTACCTGAAAGAAATTGGCAACCTTTACGATGCGGGCTACAAATTCATCGTAACACCTGGTTTTAAGTTCGAAACAGCTGTGTTCAAGGCACAGGACAACTATACTGATGCAAAATTTGTCATTATCGATGGAAATCCTCACAATGGCGATTTTAATCCAGTTGTGAAGGAAAACACCGTTTCTATTTTCTTTGCAGAACACCAAGCAGGCTTCTTGGCAGGGGTAGCTACTGCCCTTGAACTGAAAGAAGGCGAAGCAGGGTTCATCGGCGGCATGGAAATCCCTCCAGTTCAAAAATTCAACTGGGGCTTCCAGCAGGGAATTAAATACGCCAATGAAAACTTCGAAACCAAGATTGGCATGAAGAAAGAAAACTTCATTTATCAAGGCTCATTTGACAACGTTGCTGCAGGCGGCCAGATTGCAGCCTCCATGTTCGACCGCGGAGTTAATGTCATTCACGCAGCTGCAGGCGGTGTTGGCGTTGGTGCGATCAAGGAAGCAATCAACCGTGTTAAAGACGGTAAAAATGTATGGATCGTCGGAGTTGACGTAGACCAGTACGAAGACGGTAAATATGATGGGGACAAGTCAGTTATCCTTACTTCTGCCGTGAAGAATATTGACCAATCGGCATTTGACATGATTAAGGACGAACTTGACGGCAAATTCCAGGGCGGCAAGACCCTCATGTTTGATGCTAAAAATGATGGCGTCGGCATTCCTGCTGAAAACCCTAACTTGAGCGATGATACATCCAGCAAAGTTAAAGAGGTTTACGAAAAAGTTAAGAGTGGAGAAATTGAAGTAAAGAGTGAACAAGGCGATCTGTTCAAGTAAAAAACGTGTATACAAAATGAGACGGTTCTTTTCCCGTCTCTTTTGTATATTGGACTTGAAATATAGGACTCTTGCAAACTACCAGACCCGGGGACGGTTTTTGATTCGGAAAACGGGTTTTTCCTTTTAACATTAAGGAAACAGTAAATGGCAAAGGTGAGTGTAACGATGAATTATGTAGTTGAAATGCTCAATATCCGGAAGGAATTCCCGGGTATTGTTGCCAACGATAATATCTCCCTATCTTTAAAAAAGGGGGAAATACACGCTCTCCTCGGTGAAAATGGCGCGGGAAAATCAACCCTGATGGGCGTCCTGTTTGGGATGTACCAGCCGGAAAAGGGAGTAATCAAAGTTCGTGGCGAAGAAGTTCGCATCACAAACCCAAATGTCGCGACAAGGCTTGGAATCGGGATGGTGCATCAGCATTTTAAGCTGGTGGAAAATTTTACAGTCACCGAAAATATCATTCTCGGGAGCGAGCCGATAAAAGGTTTGGTCATTGATATTGACAGTGCGGCTAGAAGAATTGAAGAATTATCAAAATCATACGGCCTTAATGTGGATCCCCATGCAAAAATTGAAGACATCTCTGTTGGAATGCAGCAAAGGGTCGAAATTCTTAAAATGCTTTACAGGGAAGCGGAAGTCCTGATTTTTGATGAACCGACAGCAGTATTGACTCCAAGTGAAATCGATGAACTGATGAAAATTATGCGCAATCTGATTAATGAGGGCAAATCGATCATTATCATCACCCATAAACTTAAAGAAATTAAAGCCGTTGCGGATCGATGCACGGTAATTCGAAGAGGGAAATCGATTGGTACTGTGGAAGTAGCCGAGACTAGCACAGAACAACTTGCAGAAATGATGGTCGGGCGCCATGTATCATTTAAAGTGGATAAGAAAGAAAGTACGCCAGGTGATGTCGTATTGAAGATAGATTCTCTTTCCGTAAAAAATAACAGAAAAGTCCTTGCGCTGAAAAACTTCTCCCTTGAAGTACGCGCCGGGGAAATCGTCGGGATAGCAGGGGTTGATGGGAACGGCCAAACCGAGCTTGTTGAGGCCATTACGGGACTCAGGAAAGCAGATTCAGGATCAGTCCAATTAAATGGTGAGGAAATTATTGCCCTTCCCATTAGGGATAGAATCGAAAAAGGGATCGGGCATATTCCGGAAGACAGGCAGAAACGCGGCCTCGTGCTTGACTACTCCCTCGAGTCCAATATGGTTTTGGAAGTTTTCAATAAGAAGCCTTTTGCAAAATACGGTTTATTGAATGAACCGGAAATGAAAAAATATGCGAATAATATCCTCGAAAATTTCGATGTCCGTTCCGGAAAAGGTGCAGCGTCGATAGCCCGCACACTATCAGGTGGAAATCAGCAAAAAGCGATTATCGGAAGGGAAATCGAACTTGATCCGAAGCTATTGATTGCTGTACAGCCCACAAGGGGGCTCGACGTCGGTTCAATTGAATATATCCATAAACGGCTTATTGAGCATC
This sequence comes from Neobacillus sp. YIM B06451, assembly GCF_032667185.1. Classification (NCBI taxonomy): domain Bacteria; kingdom Bacillati; phylum Bacillota; class Bacilli; order Caryophanales; family Bacillaceae; genus Neobacillus; species Neobacillus sp. YIM B06451. Next base: position 450,584 of record NZ_JAVFKJ010000001.1, read on the forward strand.
GGGATAAGGGGAATGCCGTATTACTCGTTTCCCTCGAGCTTGATGAAGTCCTCCAGCTCTCAGACCGGATAGCCGCCATAAACAATGGGGAGTTAATCGGCGTCGTGAATGCATCCGAAACGAATGAAAACGAAGTAGGGCTCATGATGGCTGGGGTAAACAAGGAGAGAAACGTATGAGAAATGCCATTGTATCTTTAATTGCGATTATCCTCGGCCTCATTGCTGGCGGAATATTGATGCTCTTAATTGGCAGCAACCCTCTTGAGGGATATATGTATTTAATGCAGGGAGCATTTATGACCATCAAGCGTATCGGTGACACGCTTGCCACCGCCACACCGCTTATTTTTACTGGTCTTTCAGTAGCATTTGCATTCAGGACAGGCCTTTTCAATATTGGTGCTTCGGGCCAGATGCTAATTGGCGGCCTATGCGCCTCCGCGGTCGGCCTGACTTATGATTTTTCACGGCCGGTCCTTCTGCTGGCAATGATCGCGGCTGGCATCCTGGGCGGCGCATTGTGGGCGTTTCTTCCTGGATTGCTGAAAGCGAAATTCAACGTCCATGAAGTTGTCTCCACAATCATGATGAACTGGATTGCTTATTGGACCGTTTATTATGTTGTACCGGGCTATTTTAAAGGCGAATTCCTTGAAACCGAATCGAAGAAATTACCGGAAAAAGCTACTTTGAAAGTGCAGTTTTTGACGGATATGTTCGATGGTTCCTATATCAACCTTGGAATATTCCTTGGCATTATCAGTGTCATCATTATCGCTTTCATTATTAACAAAACAACGCTTGGGTTTGAGTTAAAAGCGGTAGGATTTAACCGGCATGCGGCGGAATACGCGGGAATGCGGGTAAACAGGAATATTATCCTTTCAATGGTTATCTCAGGGGCGCTTGCTGGCCTTGGCGGGGTCGCGATGTACACAGGCAATGCCACGAGCATCCAAATTGGAATCCTGCCATTCCAGGGCTACGACGGAATCGCGGTTGCGCTGCTTGGGAACAATACGCCGTTTGGCGTGTTATTCGCAGCCATCCTGTTTGGGATTCTTTATTCCGGTACAGGCTTTATGAATGCCATGACGGAAATCCCGCCTGAACTGGCGAACACAATCATTGCCATCATCATTTATTTCGCGGCCACTAGCGTCCTGATTCACCGCCTTGTCAATAAATTTTGGAAGCGCGGTTCCGAAGGCAATGTAAATGATGTGCCGGCGGCAAAGAAGGGGGAAGCATAATATGTGGACCATCATAGAGCAAATATTTCCTTATGCGATTGCTTTTACAATTCCTCTTCTGATTACTGCATTGGGCGGCCTTTTTAGTGAAAGAAGTGGTGTCGTCAATATTGGGTTGGAGGGCTTGATGATCATTGGCGCATTCGCAAGCGCGCTGACAGTCCACTTCCTGGGCGACGTGTGGAAAAGTGATACGATGGTTCTGTGGGCAGGGCTTTTCGCGGCGATGACGGCCGGCGTCTTGTTTGCCACCCTCCACGCCTTTGCGAGCATTAATTTGAGCGCGAACCAAATTATCAGCGGTACGGCAATCAATTTAATTGCCGCAGCACTGACGATTTTCCTTGCGAGAAACATCACCGGGAGCGGAAATATTGGGGTGAGCGGATTTACTCCTAAATCGGTTCCCTTACTTTCGAAAATCCCTGTCATAGGCGACTTGTTCTTTACAAAAACCTACCCTACGACATGGTTTATACTTGCCATTCTTTTTGCAAGCGCATTTATTTTGTATAAAACGAAATTCGGCCTCCGTTTACGGTCTTGCGGTGAATTCCCGCAGGCTGCGGAGGCGGCGGGGATTAATGTGTTGAGGATCAGGTATGCGGGAGTGCTGATTTCCGGAGCTTTTGCCGGATTGGGCGGAGCGATTATCATCCTTACGTATGCCGGCGAATTCACCGGTACAGTATCCGGGCTTGGATTCCTTGCTCTTGCTTCCCTGATTTTTGGCCAGTGGAGGCCACTGGGAGTATTGGCCGCGACATTCTTCTTTGGATTCGCGAGCACGATTGCCAACGTTTCGCAGGTTATTCCGGAACTGGCCGTCATTCCGCCAATCATCCTGAAGATTTTCCCTTACGTCGTTACGTTGATTGCCCTGGTCGCATTCTCCAAATCATCCCAGGCGCCAAAAGCGGTCGGCGAACCATTCGACTCGGCGAAACGCTAATCTTTTGCAGAACAGTTTTAAATGCGTGAAAACAGTTTTAATCTGAATTAGTTAAGCCTCCTGGCCACCCGGGAGGCTTTTTTAATACTCGTGAACATAAGCTGTAAAGTTGTAAAAACGAGTCCTGACAAATTATAGTTAGAATAGAATGTAAATGGCATGGGGAAAATAATATGGCAGAAATATGGATATTATTGCCTATTGCTTTTACCAAAGGAGGCCTAAAACATGAGCTTATTGCCTGAACAAACGTTTTCCATGCAGGGATATACCCTTCATGTAACAAAGACGGAAAAGTATAAAACGAATGCGATTGTTTTAAAAATGAAAGCGCCCTTAAGTGAGGAAACGGCCACACTAAGGGCCCTTCTTCCGCATGTCCTGCAAAGCAGCTCGGCCGCATACCCCACGACCACTTTGCTCAGGTCGTATCTCGATGACCTTTATGGAGCGGTCTTAAGTGTGGACCTTGCTAAAAAGGGAAACTCGCATATCATTACGGTTTTCATGGAAATTGCGAATGAAAAATTTCTTTCGGACCAGGCTCCGCTATTAAGAAAAGGAATGGAGCTACTGAGGGAAATCATCCTTAACCCGCTTCTTGAAGGGGAAGGATTTCACCGTGCGACAGTCGAAAAGGAAAAGCGGACGCTGAAACAAAGAATCCAGTCAACGTTTGATGACAAAATGCGTTATTCAAGCTTCCGGTTGATCGAGGAAATGTTCAAAGGGGAACCTTATGCGCTGAACGTGAACGGACGAATTGAGGATATCGACGCGATTACCCCTGAACGCCTGTATGACTATTACCGAACAGCCCTTTCCGAGGATGAAATGGACATATACATTGTCGGTGATGTCGAGGATGAAACGGTGAAAGGCATAGCCGGAGAACTTTTCCACTTTGAAAAGAATGAAGCAAAAACACCGGCAAACGCGCCTCTTTCGAGAAATGGGGAGCCAAAAGTGATTAAGGAAGCGCAGGATGTGAAGCAGGGCAAGCTGAACATCGGTTACAGGACAAGTATCCTCTATGGAGATCCGGATTATCATGCGCTTCAGGTTTTCAACGGAATCTTCGGAGGCTTTTCCCATTCGAAATTATTTATTAATGTTCGCGAGAAGGCAAGCCTCGCTTATTACGCCGCAAGCAGGCTTGAGAGCCATAAAGGCCTGATGCTCGTCATGTCGGGAATCGACCTGAAAAATTTCGACCAGGCCGTCGGGATCATCAAGGAACAGATGGAAGCGATGAAAAAAGGCGATTTCACGGATGATGAGCTTGAACAAACAAAGGCGGTTATCGTGAACCAGCTTCTTGAAACAATTGATACGAACAGGGGCATCGTCGAAGTTCTTTACCACAATGTTGCTGCCGGAAAAAGCATTCCTTTTGACAGTTGGATCAAGGGCATGCAGGAAGCGACCCGCGACGATATTGTTGCAGTCGGTGAGAAAATCGAACTTGATACGATTTATTTTTTAACTGGAAAGGAGGATGCCAATAATGGATAAAATCCAGTTCGGCCAATTAAACGAAGAACTTTATTACGAAAAAATGCCGAATGGGCTCGATGTGTATATCCTCCCGAAACAAGGGTTCAACAAAACATATGCCACATTTACGACTAAATACGGTTCGATCGACAACACATTCAAGCCCCATGGCAAGGACGAATTCGTCAAGGTTCCGGATGGGATTGCCCACTTCCTCGAGCATAAGCTGTTTGAAAAGGAAGACGGCGATGTGTTCCAGCAGTTCAGCAAACAGGGGGCGTCCGCGAACGCGTTTACTTCCTTTACAAGGACCGCCTACCTTTTTTCAAGTACGTCCAGAGTGGAAGAAAACCTGGAAACGCTCATTGATTTCGTCCAGGATCCGTATTTTTCCGAAAAGACGGTTGAAAAGGAAAAGGGGATCATCGGCCAGGAAATCACGATGTACGATGACAATCCGGACTGGCGCCTCTATTTCGGCCTTATTGAAAACATGTACCATGCACATCCTGTTAAAATCGATATCGCGGGAACGGTTGAATCTATCGCGAAAATTGATAAAGATATGCTGTATGAATGCTACTACACTTTCTACCATCCGGCGAACATGCTGCTGTTCATTGTCGGTCCGGTTTCACCGGAAAAGATGATGGCCCAGGTGAGGGAGAACCAGGCCCGGAAACAATTTACCGACCGTCCTCCTGTAGAAAGAAAGTTTGAAACGGAGCAGGCAGGAGTCGCGAAGGCGAAGCAAGTGTTGAAAATGAACGTCCAGACGCCAAAATGCCTTGTCGGGCTTAAGGCCGCGCATGCTGATACAAAGGGTAGGGAAATGCTTGTACAGGAATTGTCGGTTAATTTGCTGCTAGATATCCTTTTCGGAAAAAGTTCCGAAAACTATATCCGCCTTTATGATGACGGGCTCATTGATGAAACGTTCTCGTTCGATTATACTCAGGAGCAGGGATTCGGGTTCGCGATGATTGGCGGCGATACGGCAAACCCTGATGGGCTGGCTGACGCATTGAGGGTAATCCTTGAGCAAACAAAGGATGGCAACATATCCGAGGAGCAGCTTGAGCGGGCAAAACGGAAAAGGATTGGTTCGTTCCTGAGGGCGGTCAATTCGCCTGAATTCATCGCCAACCAATTCACCCGGTATGCTTTTAATGAAATGGACCTGTTCTCTGTCGTGCCGGAGTTGGAGAAAATCACGGTCGATGACATCCGAAACGTAGCAAGAGACCTTTTTTCGGAGGACCGTTTTTCAGTATGCCAGGTATTGCCTGGCGGAAGCACTCAGGCAGGGTAAGCAGTGAAATCGGCTGCTTGGCACAGGGACTTATCCTCCCTTTAGTCAGGAAAAGCACGATTAGCCTCACAAGTTTTAAAATCACGAAAAGCGCCGATTCTGGCGCTTTTTTAGAGAAATAAGGTTAACTGGATTGGGGTTGGAGAAATGCGGGAATTCGCATTGATCACAGGTGCGAGCGGTGGAATCGGCCAGGCAATCGCAGCTGAACTTGCCGCACGTGGCTATAATTTATATCTACATTACAATTTGAATAAGGAAGCGGTCGACCGCCTGTCAGCCAAGCTTTCAGTGCATGGAGGGGAATACGTGCCTGTACGGGCTGATTTTTCAAAGCAGGGGGGATACAAGGAATTGCTCCCGAGCTTAGTTGGGGTTAATGCGATTGTGCATTGCGGCGGAACAGCCGCATATGGGTTATTCCAGGACATGGAGGATGAAGAGGTGGCCAGCCTTTTCAATATCCATGTCCTAAATCCAATCCTGTTGACAAAAGCGTTAATTCCGGCACTTTTAAAAAAGAAAACGGGCGGAATCGTCTTTATTTCATCCATTTGGGGACAAACAGGGGCAGCATGTGAAACGGTTTATTCCGCTGCGAAAGGCGCGCAAATTTCGTTCGTTAAAGCATTGGGAAAAGAGCTTGCACCGAGCGGGATCAGGGTGAATGCGATTGCGCCAGGTGCCGTGGAAACTGCAATGCTTTCGGGGTTTGCCCCGGAGGAAGTGGAGGCGCTGACAGGGGACATCCCGATGGGCAGGCTTGGCCGGCCTGAAGAAATCGCCAATGCAGTGGCCTTCCTGCTTTCAGGTGAGGCATCTTATATTACGGGGCACATTCTGTCCGTCAATGGCGGATGGTATACGTGATGTAGCCTTGAAAAATTCAGGTATATTTTCGTCCTCCCTCCGGAAAACTAACCTTGTATTATGAAAACAGGAGGGAATATGATGTCTGTACTTGATAACTGGAAACAGTGGGAAGACTTCCTCGCAGACAGGCTTCACCAAGCCCAGAACGAGGGTGTCAGCAAAGAGGTTGTTTCGGATTTGGCCTATCAGATTGGCGATTATCTCGCAAATCAGGTTGAACCGAAAAACGAGCAGGAAAGGATCCTTGCCGATCTTTGGTCTGTAGCTGACAAGGATGAGCAGCAAGCCATTGCCAACATGATGGTCAAGCTTGTCCAAAATAACGGTACCCGCTAAAAGAGAGGACACCCTCTCTTTTTTGCTTTTTCCGGGAAGAATGGTGGAAACATCGTTGCATATTGTTTTTCCTTTCATCTTCTAACAAAATCATATAATATAGGTTTAGATAATATGATGAAATTTGTCAGAAGCTCGGCCAGGAGGTAACTATGGCAATGAAAGAATGGTACGTGGAATACGAAATCAAACAAAACCGGCCTGGCTTGCTGGGCGATATCTCATCTCTTCTTGGCATGCTCTCCATCAATATTGTAACGATCAATGGAGTCGACCAGGGCAGGCGCGGCTTGCTTATCCGCGCCGAAAACGATGACTTGATTGAGCGCCTTGAGTCGATTTTGCACACAATGGATACAATAAAGGTAATCAAAATCCGTGAACCGAAGCTAAGGGACCGGCTTGCTGTCAGGCATGGACGTTACATCCAGCGCGACGCCGATGACAAAAAAACGTTCCGGTTTATAAGGAATGAGCTTGGTGTCCTCGTTGATTTCATGGCCGAATTATACAAGCAGGAAGGCCACAAATTAATAGGGATTAGGGGAATGCCCCGGGTTGGAAAGACGGAATCGATTGTCGCTGCAAGTGTTTGCGCCAATAAAAGGTGGCTCTTTTTATCTTCAACCCTTTTAAAACAAACAATCAGGAGCCAGCTGCTTGTAGACGAATACGGCGAAAACAATATCTATATCATCGATGGGATTGTTTCGGCCAAAAGGGCAAACGAAAAACACTGGCAGCTTGTCCGAGAAATCATGCGCCTGCCCGCTGTCAAGGTAATCGAGCATCCGGATATTTTTATTCGGAATTCGGAATATACTATGGAGGATTTTGACTATATCATTGAACTCCGTAATGATGCTGACGAAGAAATTACTTATGATGTGGTCGATAAGGAAAACGAACCGTTTGCATCCGATTTTGGAGAATTCAATTTTTAATAAGGTTGGAAGGTGTTTGAATTGACTGAATTGGGAAACCGATTGAAGGAGGAACGGCTTGCGAAGGGCCTGAGCCTTGATGACCTCCAGGCAGCAACCAAGATACAGAAAAGATATCTTGCCGGCATAGAGGAAGGGAACTATTCCAGCATGCCCGGCGACTTCTACGTCCGCGCATTTATCAAGCAATACTGTGAAGCAATCGGCCTGAATGCGGACGAAATTTTCGATACATACAAGGGGGACATCCCTTCCCCATACCAACAGGATCTCCCCGAGCAGCTTTCACGTGTGAAATCAAGGAAAGGGCTAACCGATGGCGGTTCCAGAATTTTTGAGATCCTTCCGAAAATATTGGTATGGGTGGTTGTATTGGGAGTGTTCGCGCTGATTTATTACTTCGTCCAACAACAAAACGCCGGGAATGATTCCAGCTCGGCCGATGGCGATACCAAGGCCCCAGCCTCAATTGTCGGGCCTGATACAAATGAAAAAGAAGATGAACAGGACGACCAGCCGGATGCAGGCAAAGATGAGGGCGAAGAAGAAAGCCAGCAAGAAGAAGAACCCGACGAGCCCGAGACCCCTGCACAGGAAATAGCAGTGGTGAAAACCGAAGGGCGTAATACGTCCTATGATTTGAATAACGCGGAAAAATTTGAGCTGAAGGTAGTTTCCAAAGGTGAAACCTGGGTAAGTATAAAAAATGGCAGTGGCAAGACTTTCTTCCAGGGAATATTGGCTGTTGGCAAACCGGAAAGCGAAAAAACAGTTGATTTTTCCAATGAAGCGGAAGCGGTATTAGTCGTCGGGAATACTGTTGATACGGATATCTTTGTGAATGGGCAGAAGCTGGAATATGCTGTGCCGCCAACAGATAGGGTCCGGCAGGATATTACGATCCGCTATAACAAAGGGAGCGAATAGTCATCCTGTATGATGGCTATTTTTTCTCGCCTTAATCAATAACCTTGGAGGAAAGCAAATGAATGTACCTAATAAGATAACCATCTCGAGAATTTTCCTAATCCCTTTATTTATGATTATTGTACTCGCCCCGTTTGATTGGGGAACGGTCAGCCTTCTCGGAGCGACAATGCCCGTCACCCACCTGGTTGGTGCGCTGCTGTTCATCGTTGCCGCAGCGACGGACTGGGTTGACGGCTTCTATGCCCGGAAATACAAGCTTGTCACAAATATGGGGAAATTCCTTGACCCGCTTGCCGACAAGCTGCTTGTTTCCGCGGCGTTGATCGTGCTTGTTGAACTGCAATTCGCGCCATCGTGGATTGTCATCCTGATTATCAGCAGGGAATTCGCCGTAACCGGATTGCGTCTCCTCCTCGTAGAGGGCGGGGAAGTCGTTGCGGCCAATATGCTTGGCAAAATTAAGACATGGGCGCAGATTGTGGCGATTTCGGCCTTGCTGCTCCACAACATTATTTTTGAAATGATATCCATCCCGTTCGATGATATCGCCCTTTGGGTAGCATTGTTTTTCACCCTTTGGTCCGGGTGGGATTATTTTGCGAAAAATATGCATGTCTTTAAAAACTCCAAATAAATGCTTTTATAGTTGAAGGTGTGATCGATGGGTGAATGCTGAAATTATTGCAGTCGGTTCCGAGCTTTTGCTCGGACAAATTACGAATACAAACGCTCGCTTCCTTTCCGGGCAGCTCGCGCTGATCGGTATCAATGTGTACTTCCATACAGTTGTGGGGGATAATCCAGGCCGTCTGAAACAGGCGCTCGAAATCGCCGAAAGCCGCTCCGACCTGGTGATCATTACTGGCGGTCTTGGCCCAACGAAAGACGATTTGACGAAAGAGACGATTGCCTCCCATTTAGGAGTAGGACTTGAAATGGATGAGGTGGCAATGGAATCGATCGAGCTTTTTTTCAAGCGGACCAACCGGGTGATGTCTGAGAACAACCGGAAACAGGCGCTTGTTTTAAAAGGTTCCCAGGTATTGCCGAATGATTACGGGATGGCGCCGGGGATGGTCCTTAAGAAAGGGGAAAAGCTTTATATGCTGCTTCCCGGGCCGCCGAGCGAAATGGAGCCGATGTTCCTCACGTACGGCATCAAGGCATTGACCAGCAGGCAATCCTCCCAGGAGCAAATTGTCTCCAGGGTACTCCGTTTCTTCGGAATCGGGGAAGCGATGCTTGAGAATGAAATTGAAGATTTGATTGACAGCCAATCAAACCCCACTATCGCCCCGCTCGCTTCGGAAGGGGAGGTCACTCTCCGCCTTACCGCCAAGCATTCGATTTTGGGAAGTGCCATTGAATTGCTTGATGAGACGGAAAAGAAAATCCTGGACAGGGTTGGCGATTATTTTTATGGGTATGACGATACTTCCCTGATGAATGAACTGGCCAAAAAATTGAAGGAAACAGGACTGACGATCTCCTGCGCCGAAAGCCTGACCGGCGGGATGTTCCAGGAGGAATTCACAAGCATACCCGGTGCCGGTTCAAGCCTTAAGGGTGGCGTCGTTTGCTACACGAATGAAGTGAAGGCAGGAATCCTTCATGTCAAAAATGAAACGATCGAAAAGGAAGGGGTTGTCAGCGCAAAATGCGCGGCGGAGCTTGCCGAAAACGTCGCCGGCCTGATGAATGCCGATATTGGGATCAGTTTCACCGGTGTCGCCGGACCGGATGAACTTGAAGGGAAGCCGGTCGGAACTGTTTATATCGGCATCAGCATGAACGGGAAGCCAGCCCATGTGGAGAAGCTGAATCTAGGTGGAGGAAGGCGAGCCAACCGAATCCGGACCGTTAAGTACGGCTGCCATTTTTTGCTGAAGCATCTGAACGAAGGGTGAGAAGCCTAATGGGGCTTCTTTTTCCATTTCTATAGGAAGATGAATTTTCAGATAATGGTGTAAAACAGCTGAACAATGGTGGCGATATCGGTTAAAATCCTCGTTTTCCTAGGAGATTCAGTTATTTTGGAGCCAGTTGCCTTCTGAAAAAAATCGAATAAATGTTCGTATTTTTACTGGACAAACGCAATGGAAAATTGTATATTATTTATAGAAGCAATTTGCTAGATTAGAGTCAATCGCTTATGCTTTTATATATATGATTTTGAAGGAGGAAACACAGTGAGTGATCGTCAGGCTGCCTTAGAAATGGCCCTAAAGCAAATAGAAAAACAATTCGGCAAAGGTTCAATTATGAAGCTCGGTGAAAAGACGGAGACAAGGATTTCCACAATCCCTAGCGGCTCGCTTGCACTTGATGCAGCCCTTGGGGTAGGAGGATATCCAAGGGGACGTATTATCGAAATTTATGGACCGGAAAGCTCGGGTAAAACGACAGTGGCGCTTCATGCAATCGCTGAAGTCCAGGCTGCTGGCGGCCAGGCTGCTTTCATCGATGCCGAGCATGCTCTTGATCCGGCATATGCGCAAAAGCTTGGAGTCAACATTGATGAGCTTCTTCTTTCCCAGCCGGATACCGGAGAACAGGCTCTTGAAATTGCTGAGGCCCTCGTCCGAAGCGGCGCGGTGGACATCGTTGTCATCGACTCCGTTGCTGCATTGGTTCCAAAAGCTGAGATTGAAGGGGAAATGGGAGACTCACACGTCGGTTTGCAGGCCCGCCTTATGTCCCAAGCACTCCGCAAACTATCCGGGGCAATCAATAAATCGAAGACGATCGCCATTTTCATCAACCAGATCCGTGAAAAAGTCGGCGTCATGTTCGGAAACCCTGAAACAACTCCCGGCGGCCGCGCGCTGAAGTTCTATTCTACGATCCGCCTCGAGGTACGCCGTGCCGAGACATTGAAGCAGGGCACTGATATGGTTGGAAACAAAACAAAAATCAAGGTTGTCAAAAATAAAGTCGCGCCTCCGTTCAGGACAGCGGAAGTCGATATTATGTACGGTGAAGGAATCTCCAAGGAAGGCGAGGTCATTGACATTGGCTCCGAACTGGACATTGTCCAAAAGAGCGGCTCCTGGTATTCCTATAATGAAGAGCGAGTTGGACAAGGTCGGGAAAATGCGAAAATTTTCTTAAAGGAAAACCCTTCTGTCCTTCGTGAGATTCAGCAGAAAATCCGCGACCATTATGGCCTGGACGGCGAAAAGACCGTCACGGAAGAGGATGACGATCCAGAACAGTTTGAACTGATTGATTAACGCTCAAAAGCAAAGCCATAGCGGCTTTGCTTTTTTGTCTTCTTAGTAGATTATACAATTGAATATTGAGAAAAACTCGAAATAAATTATCGTAATCCAGCTCCACAAGGAAAGCTATGGCAGCATAGCATCGCACGAAGGAAAAGTGTTTTTCTTTTCCGAGGAGCGCCTAGCCCCTCGAGGTCATAAGCCGGTTCCCTCCGGAGGGCAGGCCCGTCCTCGGAAATGCTCGCATTTCCTTCGTGCGTGGGCGAATTCAGGGATGCCATTCAGTGTCCTGCGGGCCCCGTCTTATGCTGGTCGGGGCTGACCAAGGCGCCTGCGCATTTTGTTCCTTGCCCTGTATATTCCAGATTATTGAAATGGGTGAAAGGACAAACCCTTGACAATAAATATTGACAGCTATACAATTAACATTGTATATTTTACATTTTTGGTAATTTTACATGTTAAAAAGCCTTGGTGCTTGCTGTATGTTGATTGACAATGTACATGCCGACACTTGAAAATGTAACAAAAGTTCATAGCAAGAGGAGGTGTAACGATGGATCCAATTACTATCATCATCTCCATTTTGCTTGGCCTATTCGTCGGTGCGGTTGTTGGCTATTTTATTCGTAAATCCTTTGCGGAAAAACAAGTAGCTGGAGCAAAAAGCGAAGCAGCCCTGATTCTTGAAGATGCGAAGCGTGATGCGGAAGCCTCCAAGAAGGAAGCATTGCTTGAAGCGAAGGATGAAATTCACAAGCTTCGGACAGAAGCTGAACGTGAGATTCGCGAACGAAGAAACGAACTGCAAAAACAAGAAAACCGTTTACTGCAAAGAGAAGAAAATTTGGACCGGAAGGATGAAACGCTCAACAAGCGTGAAATTCTTTTAGAGAAGAAGGATGATTCTCTTAACCAAAGACAACAGCATATTGAACAGATGGAAAGCAAAGTGGACGAGATGGTACGGGCCCAACAGGTTGAGCTTGAGAGGATTTCAGGCTTGACCAGGGAAGAAGCTAAAGCGATTATTCTGGACCAGACAGAGAAAGAACTTGCCCATGACATGGCCATGATGATCAAGGAAACAGAGAACCGCGCGAAAGAGGAAGCTGATAAGCGGGCAAAGGAAGTCCTTTCCCTCGCAATCCAGCGTTGCGCGGCCGACCATGTGGCAGAAACCACTGTATCAGTTGTCAACCTTCCGAATGATGAGATGAAAGGCCGTATCATTGGCCGTGAGGGACGGAATATCCGCACCCTTGAAACATTGACAGGTATCGATTTAATTATCGATGATACCCCAGAAGCGGTTATCTTATCCGGGTTTGACCCAATCCGCCGCGAAACTGCCCGCCTAGCGCTTGATAAGCTCGTGCAGGATGGACGGATTCACCCGGCGCGTATTGAAGAAATGGTTGATAAGGCACGCCGTGAAGTCGATGAGCACATCCGTGAAATCGGCGAGCAGACGACGTTCGAGGTCGGAGTCCATGGATTGCATCCTGACTTGATCAAGATTCTCGGACGACTGAAGTTCCGTACGAGCTACGGACAGAACGTGCTCAAACACTCAATGGAAGTGGCCCACCTTTCTGGCCTGCTGGCCGCTGAACTTGGGGAAGACGAGACATTGGCTCGCCGCGCGGGACTGTTGCATGATATCGGAAAGGCAATCGACCATGAAGTGGAAGGAAGCCATGTTGAAATCGGTGTGGAACTTGCTACGAAGTACAAGGAACACCCGGTTGTCATCAATAGCATTGCTTCCCACCATGGAGATAAGGAGCCTACTTCCGTTATCGCCGTCCTGGTAGCAGCAGCTGATGCATTGTCAGCCGCACGCCCTGGCGCACGGAGTGAAACGCTTGAAAATTACATCCGCCGCCTGGAAAAATTGGAGGAGATTTCCGAATCCTATGATGGGGTCGAAAAATCATTCGCCATTCAGGCAGGGCGTGAAGTAAGAATCATGGTTAAACCAGAGGCGATCGATGACTTGGCAGCCCACAGGCTGGCAAGGGATATCCGCAAACGGATCGAAGAAGAGCTTGATTATCCGGGACATATTAAAGTAACGGTCATCCGTGAAACCCGGGCAGTGGAATATGCTAAGTAAAAAATGGACAGCGGCAGTCATGCCGCTGTCTTTCATTTTTAACGGCGACATGATTTCTGACAAACAGGAAATCGGGACAAAGAGTCGGTTTTAGGAGCGAGATGAGTCCCGTAAGAGTGGGATAAGAGGTACGGTTATGTGATACAATGAGGAAAAAGTCAAAAATTAGCATTGGAGATTAACATGAATATATTATTTATTGGTGATGTGGTAGGATCCCCGGGCCGGGACATGGTAAAGGAATACCTGCCGAAGCTTAAAGAAAAATACAGGCCTCATCTAACGGTAATAAACGGGGAAAACGCCGCGGGAGGCAAGGGGATTACGGAAAAGATATACAAAGGATTCCTTGAGTCTGGCGCTCAGGCGGTTACACTTGGGAACCATGCGTGGGACAACCGGGAAATCCTCGAATTTATTGACCGGGCAAAAAATATGGTCAGGCCCGCAAATTTTCCAGAAGGAACTCCGGGAAAAGGAATAGCCTATGTGAAAATTAATGAGCTGGAGGTTGCTATCATTAATTTGCAGGGCCGAACGTTCTTGCCGGCAATCGACTGCCCTTTCAGGAAAGCGGACGAACTGGTGGCCGAAGCGGGGAAAAGGACCCCGTTCATATTCGTTGATTTCCATGCCGAAGCAACAAGCGAAAAACAGGCGATGGGCTGGTATCTTGACGGACGTGTATCGGCAGTGGTCGGTACGCATACACATGTTCAAACGGCCGACAACCGCATTTTGCCGGGAGGGACGGGTTTTATAACGGATGTGGGGATGACTGGGCCGTATGACGGTATTTTGGGCGTTGAGAGGGATGCAGTGTTGAAGCGGTTCCTAACATCCATGCCTGTCAGGTTCGAGGTGCCAACAGAAGGGCGGTTCCAATTATCCGCCGTTTCCATCGAACTCGACCGGAAAACAGGAAAGGCAAAGAAAATTGAGAGGGTCCTTATCAACAGTGACCATCCTTTTTACTCTTAACACCATTGGCCACTAGCTTCAGGATTGGCGAAGGACAAGAAGGGTGAGCGAAATATCCTCCAGTACGGAATATGTCCCATTGGCTATGAATATAGTATGAATGGAATGATATATACCTGATTTGTCCATGAGCTGCTCATGCGGGATCGGGATTATATGAGGAGGAGCTAGGAATGGAAATATTAAAAGTTTCAGCAAAATCTAATCCTAATTCTGTAGCTGGTGCGCTTGCCGGGGTCCTGCGAGAAAGAGGCGGAGCGGAAATCCAGGCGATTGGTGCAGGTGCATTGAACCAGGCTGTAAAAGCAGTAGCGATTGCAAGAGGGTTCGTGGCACCTAGCGGAGTGGATTTGATTTGCATCCCTGCATTTACGGATATCCTCATTGATGGGGAAGAACGAACAGCCATTAAATTGATTGTGGAACCACGGTAGGCCAAAAAAGAAAAGGTGGCCTTCCGGGCCGGATGACGATTCACTTCATTGGGGAAAAACAAAATTACCGCAAAAACCTGTTTGGTTTTACCAGGCAGGTTTTTTCATGCCATAATAGAAAGTGGGATTGAACCTGAAACGAGGAGATGGCAAGCATGAAAATTTTTGACGCGCACTGCGACGTCCTGTTAAAGCTTTTTGAGGACAAAACAATCAATTTTAAGGATTCACCGAGCCTCCAGGCCAATTTTTATGGAATGCAGAAATCGGGTGTGAAGCTCCAATGCTTTGCGATTTACGTTCCTTCCGAGCTTGAGAAGAATCGATTGTTCGATGCCGCGGAAGAGATGGCAACCATTTTTCATCAAAAGATCGTCGGAGAGAACGAAGGAATTGTCCACGTAAAGACACGGGAAGACATTGCCCGATTAAAGGAAAACGAAATGGGAGCGATGCTGACCCTTGAGGGCTGTGACTGCATTGGGAGTGACATTGAAAAACTGAAAACGCTCCTCGGCTATGGAGTATCGTCGGTCGGACTTACATGGAACTGGGCGAACGCGGTCGCTGACGGAGCAAAGGAGCCGCAGGGGAGGGGTTTGACAACGTTCGGGAAGGAAGTTGTCGAGTTGCTGAATGAAACGAAAACGTGGTGCGATGTATCGCATTTATCCGAAAGAGGATTTTGGGATGTAATCGAGCTCGCCGATTACCCAATGGCATCCCATTCAAACAGCCACACGCTTTGCCGGCACCCAAGGAATTTGAAGGATGACCAAATCCGCGCCTTAATCCGCAGGGACAGCGTAATGGGGCTTACCTTTGTCCCCTATTTCCTGAATGAGTCGGGGGACGCAGGAATAGGCGACATACTACGCCATCTCGATCATGTTTGTTCTCTTGGCGCCGAGGACCATGTAGGCTTTGGTTCCGATTTCGACGGCATTGAAAAAACGGTGGATCGGCTTTCTTCGGCTTATGAGTATTCCAATCTAGTAAATGAACTACAAAAACATTATTCCGAACGACAGGTTGAAAACTTCCTTTTTAAAAACATGGAGAAACGGCTCCCGAAGTAAAGCTTTTTTTTAAACTATTATCCGAAATTCCTCTGTCTTGGATGTGTCTTGAATTAAATTCGACAAACTTTTGAAATATAAAAAAATATTCGACATGAAAAACTTTACAAAGGGTTGCTTTTTTTTGAGCATAGGTCTAGAATTGATAGCGTTTAGTACCCCTCCAGATAGATTCCTAAAGTACTTGCTATCCTTAAGTTTCAAGCGTATTTATAGTGGTTTATTTGGAAAAGTGCTACACTTTAGTTGAAGGTCACTACTATAATTTTTTTACATATCCAAAGGGGTGTAAAGCATGATCAATCAACTTTCTTGGAAAGTTGGAGGGCAACAAGGGGAAGGTATTGAAAGTACGGGAGAAATTTTTTCTATCGCATTGAATCGTCTTGGTTACTATTTGTACGGGTACCGCCACTTTTCTTCACGAATCAAGGGTGGTCACACAAACAACAAAATCCGTGTTAGTACAACTCAAGTCCGGTCGATTTCAGATGACCTTGATATTTTGGTAGCTTTTGACCAGGAAACAATCGACTTGAACTACAAGGAATTGCATGGCAAGGGTGTTATTCTTGCCGATGCGAAGTTCAGCCCTAAAAAGCCTGAAGATACTCAGGCTGCAATGTATGCGGTTCCATTCACGGATATTGCTACTGAACTTGGCACGTCGCTAATGAAAAACATGGTGGCGATTGGTGCTACTACAGCGGTTTTGGATCTTGATATTTTAGTATTTGAAGAGGTTGTTCGCGAAATCTTTGGCCGCAAGGGTGACCAGGTTGTCGCGAAGAACATGGAAGCGATTAAAGCTGGATATGATTTCACGAATGAACAGCTTGCTGGCGTCCGCACGATGCAGCTTGGGAAAGCCGATGGAAAGAAGAGGCTGTTCATGATTGGAAACGACGCGATTGCATTGGGCGCACTTGCAGGCGGTTGCCGTTTTATGGCTGCATATCCAATTACGCCAGCATCCGAAATCATGGAATACTTGATCAAAAAACTGCCTCCGCTAGGCGGAACAGTTATCCAGACGGAAGATGAAATTGCCGCGGCTACGATGGCAATCGGTGCAAACTATGCCGGAGTCCGCGCGATTACAGCATCCGCTGGACCAGGGCTTTCGCTAAAAATGGAGGCAATCGGCCTTGCGGGTATAACCGAAACGCCGATCGTCATTGTCGATACACAGCGTGGGGGCCCGTCAACTGGCCTTCCGACAAAGCAAGAGCAATCCGACCTGATGCAAATGATTTACGGAACCCATGGAGAAATTCCAAAAATCGTACTTGCGCCAAGCACAGTACAAGAAGCATTCTATGATACCGCTGAGGCGTTGAACCTTGCGGAAGAATACCAGTGCCCGGTCATCGTCCTTTCTGACCTTCAGCTTTCACTAGGGAAGCAGACAGTGGAGCCGCTTGATTTCAGCAAAGTGGAAATTCGCCGCGGTAAGCTAGTAACCAGTGAAATTCCTGAAAACGATAACAAAGGGTACTTCAAGCGTTATGAAGTTACAGAAGACGGCGTATCTCCAAGGGTTATTCCTGGAATGAAAAACGGAATCCATCACGTGACTGGCGTTGAACACGATGAGACAGGCAAACCGTCCGAATCTGCAGCGAATCGGATTGCGCAAATGGACAAACGCTTCAGAAAAATCAAGAACATCCGTGTCAACACACCTGTTCATACGTATGCACCGCATGAAGAAGCAGATTTGCTGATCGTCGGTTTCAACTCGACAAGAGGCGCGATTGAAGAGGCGATTGGACGCCTCGAAGCGGATGGCCATAAAGTGAACCATGCGCATATCCGCCTGATCCACCCATTCCCAACTGATGAAATGCTGCCGCTTATGCGCTCTGCTAAACGGGTCATGGTTGTTGAAAACAATGCAACCGGACAGTTGGCTAATATTATGAAGATGAATGTGGGCCATGCCGAAAAAATGTACAATCTCTTAAAATATGATGGCAACCCATTCCTTCCTAATGAAATTTACACAAAAAGCAAGGAGTTGTTCTAAATGGCAACATTTAAGGAATTCCGCAACAATGTAAAACCGAACTGGTGCCCAGGATGCGGGGACTTTTCCGTGCAGGCTGCTATCCAGCGCGCAGCAGCAAACGTTGGCCTTGAGCCGGAACAACTTGCCGTCATTTCAGGGATCGGCTGCTCCGGCCGTATCTCCGGTTATATAAATTCCTATGGTTTCCATGGTATCCATGGCCGTTCGCTTCCAATCGCCCAGGGCGTTAAAATGGCAAACCGTGATTTGACAGTCCTTGCTTCCGGCGGGGACGGCGATGGTTTCGCTATCGGGATGGGACACACGATCCATGCGATTCGCCGTAATATCGACATTACCTATATTGTCATGGACAACCAGATTTACGGATTGACTAAGGGGCAAACTTCCCCAAGGTCCGCAGCTGGCTTCAAAACAAAGTCGACTCCAATGGGTTCGATCGAACAGGCTATCTCACCAATGGAAATGGCCTTGACAGCTGGTGCGACCTTCGTTGCCCAAAGCTTTTCAACTGACTTGAAAGACCTTACCGCATTGATCGAAGCAGGCATCAATCATAAAGGATTTTCCCTGATTAACGTTTTCAGCCCATGTGTTACGTACAACAAAGTAAACACATACGACTGGTTCAAGGAAAACCTGACGAAGCTAAGCGATATTGAAGGCTATGACCCTCATAACCGCGAGGCCGCGATGCAGACACTGATGAAGCATAACGGGTTGGTAACAGGCCTTATTTACCAAAACACAGAGCGTAAATCGTATCAGGAGTTGGTTACTGGCTATTCCGAAACTCCGCTTGCTACTGCCGACCTGAACCTTGATCAGGCTCATTTTGACAAGCTTGTCGCTGAGTTCATGTAATACAACCTTTGGAATTCTCGAACACCCCGCCTATTCTGCCGGGGTGTTTTCTTTTTGACTGGGCAGCGGGCTTTTTTACCAGGTAGGGACAATTCCCCGTACTATTGTTAAGCCAGGGAGGGAATAGAGCGGTATTTTCATATTAAGAGGGGCTGTGTCAGCGTTTTATCATGGTAACCTGGGAAGCTTGTTTATAGGCAGTTTTGTTTATCGTGTTAAGGTAGAACGACAATGCCCGTCGGGGAAGTTTCTATTGTTTTCGCTCTCCCAACCCTTTATACTATAGTAATGTGCAGATTTATATAAAAAGTGTATATTTCTAATAGAAAACCAGCAGGAAAGGAGCAGGACAATGAACGAAAATCAGCGTTTAGAATCCAGCCAGGCAAAAGCTGATAATTCAACGGACAAAAAATCCGCGAAGGATTACAGCAAGTATTTCGAAACCGTGTTTGTGCCGCCTTCCCTTAAGGACGCGAGAAAGCGCGGCAAGGAAGAAGTTAAGTACCATGATGATTTTTCCATTTCCGAGGAATTCCGGGGGATGGGCGAAGGCAGGAAGTTTTATATCCGTACTTACGGCTGCCAGATGAATGAGCATGATACTGAGGTAATGGCCGGTATTTTCATGGCGCTTGGCTATGAACCAACCGATAAGACCGACGATGCAGATGTCATCTTGTTAAACACTTGTGCCATCCGTGAAAATGCGGAAAACAAAGTTTTCGGTGAACTCGGACACTTGAAGGGCCTGAAAAAGGAGCGTCCTGACTTGCTCCTTGGAGTCTGCGGCTGTATGTCCCAGGAAGAATCCGTCGTCAACAAAATTCTGAAGACCTACCAGCATGTCGATATGATTTTCGGAACCCATAACATCCATAGGCTGCCAAACATCCTGAACGATGCGTATATGTCGAAGGAAATGGTAGTGGAAGTATGGTCCAAGGAAGGGGACGTTATCGAAAACCTCCCTAAAGTTCGCCGCGGAAACATTAAGGCATGGGTCAATATCATGTACGGCTGTGATAAGTTCTGTACGTATTGTATTGTTCCATTCACTCGTGGAAAAGAACGGAGCCGCAGGCCTGAAGATATAATTAAAGAAGTCCGCCAACTGGCTGCTGAAGGCTACCAGGAAGTTACGTTGCTCGGCCAGAACGTGAACTCTTATGGAAAAGATATAGAAGATATACAATATGGGCTTGGCGACCTTTTGGATGATATCCGTAAAATCGGCATCCCTCGTGTCCGTTTTACAACGAGCCATCCTTGGGATTTTGACGACCGCCTCATTGAAGTGCTTGCCAAGGGCGGGAACCTGATGCCGCATATCCATCTTCCTGTCCAGTCAGGGTCAACGGAAGTACTGAAAATTATGGGCCGGAAATATACACGGGAAGAATACCTTGAGCTTGTTCGAAAAATCAAGGCTGCAATTCCGAACGTCGCCCTGACAACTGACATCATCGTCGGCTATCCAAATGAAACGGATGAGCAATTCGAAGAGACAATGACTCTATACGAGGAAGTCGGCTATGAGTTGGCATACACATTCATTTACTCACCTCGTGAAGGAACCCCTGCGGCAAAAATGCAGGACAATGTTCCGTTGGATGTAAAGAAAGCCCGGCTTCAGCGTTTGAACAACCTTGTAAATGAGCTTTCGGCCAAAGCAATGAAAACGTACGAAAATCAAATTGTCGAGGTTCTTGTTGAAGGGGAAAGCAAAAACAATCCGGATATTCTCGCCGGTTACACAGACAAGAACAAGCTCGTAAACTTCAAAGGGCCAAAAACGGCAATTGGTAAAATCGTCAAGGTGAAAATCAACGAGACAAAAACATGGTCATTGAACGGCGAAATGGTGGAAGAATCAGCTGAAGAGGCTGTATCATTGGCAGAGGTGAATTAAATGGCGAAGTATTCTAAAGAGGATATCATTGCACGCGCGAAAGACCTTGCGAACATGATTGCTGATACGGAAGAAGTGGATTTCTTTAAAAAAGCGGAGGCCCAAATCCATGCAAATCCTAAGGTTCGCACCCTAATCGCGGACATTAAGGGACTTCAAAAGCAGGCAGTCAATCTCCAGCATTACGGAAAGCCTGAAGCGCTTAAAAAAGTAGAAGAGAAAATCGCTTCAATCGAACAAGAATTGGACGAGATTCCTGTCGTACAGGATTTCAAGCAATCCCAAGTTGAAGTCAATGATCTTCTTCAAATGATTGCGTCAACAATTTCAAATAAGGTAACAGATCTTGTAATCGAATCAACAGGCGGGGATGTTCTCCGCGGCGAAACTGGCGCGGCTGTTAATAGCGGTGCTGGCTGCGACCACGACCATTAATAGTTTGATGCATACAGGCAGGCTCAATTTTTGGGCCTGCCTTTTTGTTTAAGGAAACGTGATATTAGAAGGTCAAAACCCTAGGTTGTTACTGCTCCACCCGAGCGAATATCCGGTTTTCTTGTCAGGTAAAGCCCTGATTCGTGACAACCGGGAGCCAAACTCCGGTTTGGTTGTCACGCAAAGCCGTGATTCGTGACAACCGGGAGCTAAACTCCGGTTTGGTTGTCAGGCAAACCTGTGAATCGTGACAACCGGGAGCCAAAATCGTGTTTGGTTGTCAGGCAAACCCCTGATTCGTGACAACCGGGAGCCAAAATCGTGTTTGGTTGTCAGGCAAACGTCTAATTCGTGACAACCAGGCGTCGAAATCTTGTTTGGTTGTCAGGCAAACCTCTGATTCGTGACAACCGTGCGCCCAAATCGTGTTTGGTTGTCAGGCAAACCTGTGATTCGTGACAACCGGGCGGCAAACTCCGGTTTGGTTGTCAGGCAAACCTGTGAATCGTGACAACCGGGAGCCAAAATCGTGTTTGGTTGTCAGGCAAACCTCTGATTCGTGACAACCGGGAGCCAAAATCGTGTTTGGTTGTCAGGCAAACGTCTAATTCGTGACAACCAGGCGTCGAAATCTTGTTTGGTTGTCAGGCAAACCTCTGATTCGTGACAACCGTGCGCCCAAATCGTGTTTGGTTGTCAGGCAAACCTGTGATTCGTGACAACCGGGCGGCAAACTCCGGTTTGGTTGTCAGGCAAACCTGTGAATCGTGACAACCGGGAGCCAAAATCGTGTTTGGTTGTCAGGCAAACCTCTGATTCGTGACAACCGGGAGCCAAAATCGTGTTTGGTTGTCAGGCAAACGTCTAATTCGTGACAACCGGGCGCCAAAATCGTGTTTGGTTGTCACGCTAAGCCTGATTCGTGACAACCCGGAGCCAAAATCCCTATTCGTTGTCATTTAAAGAACTAAGCGCCAAAACCATTTGTGTTTTCACTCCAAGAAAGCCCCATGTTAATGAAAGCCAGGTTATTTTTCCGCCAATAACCCTCAGCAACCCATTCGATAGGAACTTATCAAATCAGGGCGCATATAATGAAGCATGCCTATACATTTATCCGATGCAATGTAAATTAAGTGCACCCAAGTCTGTACGAACGCATAGGATGAAGTGATACTGAATGAGGAGGGTTTGCTCGAATGGGAGATTATAGAGAGATAATTACAAAAGCAGTCGTCGCAAAGGGGCACAAGTTTACGCAGTCCCAGCACACGATCTGTCCGGCCCACAATCCATCCAGCATACTTGGCTGCTGGATTATCAACCATAAATACGAAGCGAAAAAAGTCGGCAAAACGGTTGAAATCCATGGCTCCTATGACATCAACCTTTGGCACTCGTTCAATGACAATACAAAGACAGAGGTTGTCACCGAACGAGTTCGCTATACGGATGTCATCAAGCTGAAATACCGCGATAAAGACTGCCAGGATGACGACGGCATCATTGCAAAAGTCCTTCAGCAGCCAAACTGCTGCGAAGCAGTCATCTCGCCGAGCGGAAACAAAATCATCGTCCACGTGGAAAGGGAGTTCACTGTCGAGGTAATTGGTGAAACGAAAGTCTGCGTAGCAATCAACCCAGATGGCTCCGGCGGCGGCGATGATGAATGGGATCTTGGCCTGGATGACGGGGAGTTTGAAGAAATCAATCCAGATTTCCTTGTCGGCTCGGAGGAAGAATAATCGTAAACTAGGAGGGTTTCTTCCTAGTTTTCTTCTTTTTGCGGCTCTTTGCGCCTAGTATGGTTTCTGGAACCGACGCATCCGTATTGCAAGGTAATTAAAGACCGATTCAACGGCGAAACCATGTTGAATCGGTCTTTAGCATTAACTTTAGCAGTAAGGGTTCAGGTAGCCGAGCGCTTTCCTGTTTTCACAGGCCATGCAGGTTGAATCCACCGTATTATTGTGTGTCCAGCTTTGATAGACGGTTCCACACTCGCCGCATACTCCTTGGGTGAGGGGGAGTTCCTCCTGTAAAGCCCGGTGTGCTTTCAGGCGGATACTAACCGCGCCAAAGCCGCATACATCGGTGCACAGGCCGCAGCCGTTGCAATAGCCGTGGTGAATTTCAAGAGTATTATCTTTTATAGTAAAAACGTGCTGTTTGCATAGCTTGAAGCAGGCTTGGCAAAGTGTGCATCTGCTTTGATCCAACTCAACATCATAAAGAGAAATTCCCGGGAACATCCCCACCATTCGAAAATCGGAATGATTAAAGCGCCATTTGGCAGGAGTGAGCGTTTTTGCCGCGGCTTTCGTGCTCTCCTGTAATGCATGATGGAAAAATCGCCTCCTTGAAACACCTCGTCCTGTAACATCGTGCCTAGAAGCTTCCATCCTTGAAACATCCCTTCCGGAAACAGCCCCTCTCGTAACGTCCCTCCCGATATCGGGTTGTGACTGAACGATGGTGAAAGGAGGCAGGCCGATGCCTCCTAGCAGGGAGTCCGCAATCTTCAGTGCATCCGGGTAACCGGGATTTTCCGTGCCGAAATAGAGTGTGTTGGCCCCTTTTTTATAAAAATACAGAAGCTCTTCGGCCATGGGGGGCGGGCCTTCTTCAAGCATTAGGACATTACCGATAACGTGGCGTTCGGGGGAGCGGCCATGGATGGCCTGGACAGGGCATGCCGGGATGCACTCTCCGCAGGTTGTGCATAAAGCGGGATCGATGGCTGCGCCAGCTTCCGAAATGGAAATGGCTTGTTCGGGACAGCTTGATATGCATTTTGCGCAGCTGCTTTTTGGGCTTACGGCGCGGAGGCATGAAGACGTTAGTTCGATTACTCCGGAGAGGCTTTCCAGCCATTTCGCTAAAAGTGACATCGGGCTCAGCTCCAGTCCCTTTTTCTTTAATTGTATACTGGCCAGAAGAGAATTTCCTGTTTATGCTCATTGTTTCACAAAATAGTCAAAGACTAACAATTAAATACATAAACGCGCTGCTTCATGGAAAGATAGGAGAAGGAGGTGCGCTGATGACCGAACCACATAAGCCGGGGAGCGAGCGGATGCCGGATTTTAAGGAGCTCGATGACAGGGTGATCGCCAAAGGGGCGAAGGGACCGATGCTAGTCATTAAGACGAATTTGGACCCGGACAGCCCGACGGAGGACAATCCATACTATGAAAACAAGAAGCTAACGGATAAGGAAAAGTTCGAGGAGTATTTTTCGGATTAATAACCAAAAAAGCAGCTGCCAGTGTGGCGGGCTGCTTTTGCTATTTAGAGGGATTTTTAAAAGTTAAAGGAAAGTTGGTAATAGTGTGCTTCCTGGTTGTGGTATAGCGGAATTTCGGAATAGAAGACGTCGTCGTCGCTGTGTTCGTCCGAATTGAAACCAGTTGCTTTGAAGTCGGGGCTTACCGACACAGGCCTTTTTTCAGTGCCTGTCGGGAATACGATTAAGTCGCCGGGTTTCACTTCAAGCTGGACTTTGCGCTCACTGCCAATTTCGAGGGCTGCGCTTCCCTGGATAACGCCGAGGACTTCATGGCTGGAGCGGTGGTTGCGATAGTATCCGGAGATGCCGTTCCTCCATTTGTCCATGAGCCGTTGTTCGTCGCCGCGTGTTGCGTCTTTCAGTGCGCCTGGATAGTAAAGGACCGGTCTTGCCGGTTTCCCGGGCACAAAACGATTTTCGAGCAAATAGATTACTTTTACATCAGAATACTTCATACCTGCCTACCCTCCTAATAATCAGCCATGATATGTACATCCGCTGTGAGTTGTTTAATCCCGCTTTTTTAAAAAACAGGCCTAATGGCTCGGGATGAAACGTCTAAGAAGGAAGTATCGCTTTAACCACTTGTTTCCCGGTTTGCTGGAATTTTAAACAATTTTCCATTTCATATAGGAATTTTCCCAAGGTTTAAAAGACTGGGCTTTAAGGAGGATCCGCGAGGTACAGCTGCGGCTTTTTTTTGCGTACCATCACGTCTAAAATTACGGTTCCGTTTCCTGTCGGCAGAGCAAAATATGTTATAATTAACTGTCGAAGGAACACGAATGGGGATAGCCCCATACTAGAATGCGAATTTTGGAGGATACGATGGCAGCTTACACGCCAATGATACAGCAATATTTAAAAATCAAGGCAGAGTACCAGGATGCCTTTTTATTTTTCCGGCTTGGTGATTTTTACGAAATGTTTTTCGAGGATGCACTGAAGGCTTCCCAGGAGCTTGAAATTACGTTGACAAGCAGGGAAGGCGGGACGGAAGAGCGGATTCCTATGTGCGGCGTGCCTTATCATTCCGCGCAAGGGTACATAGAGCGGTTGATTGAAAAGGGGCATAAAGTGGCAATCGCCGAGCAAACCGAGGATCCCAAGCAGGCGAAGGGTGTCGTCCGCCGGGAGGTGATCCAACTGATTACCCCTGGGACGGTCATGGAAGGCCGGAGCCTGCAGGACAAAGAAAACAACTACCTTGCGACGGTCACGCGATTCGAGGATGGTACGTACGGATTTGCCTACACGGATTTGTCTACGGGTGAAAATAAGGTCACGCTTCTGCCCGCAAAGGAAGAAGAGGTCCTAAACGAAGTTTCTGTTCTCGGGGCGAAAGAGGTGGTTCTTTCCGCAAAACTCGATGAAGGGCTTCAAAGGAAAATGCGGGAGCGGAATGTCCTGGCGATTTCGTACGAAGAACAGACGGATGTGGCGGATTCTTTTCAAGAATTAACGAAGGATTTGAACCAGGAAAAGTTCCGGGTTACTGTGGCGAGGCTGTTCAACTATTTAGAGCGCACCCAGAAGCGGAGCCTCGACCACCTGCAGCCTGTGACGACGTACCAAGTCCACCAGTTCATGAAAATTGATTATTATTCGAAACACAATCTTGAACTGACGGAAACGATTCGCACGAAAGGGAAAAAGGGCTCGTTGCTCTGGCTTCTGGATGAGACGAAGACAGCGATGGGAGGCCGGATGCTGAAGCAATGGGTCGACAGGCCGCGGATTGACAGTGTGGAGATTGAACGGCGGCTTGCACTGACGGGCCAATTCATCAGCGCCTATTTTGAACGGAAGGAATTGCAGGAGCGCCTGAAGGAAGTGTATGACCTTGAAAGGCTTGCAGGAAGGGTCGCGTTCGGGAATGTGAATGCCCGCGACTTGAAACAGCTGTTGCGTTCACTTCAGCAAATTCCTCATTTACATGAAATTCTGAACCGGATCCCAGGGGAGGAGGCCGGTGAACTCGCCGAGAGCCTTGACCACTGTGAGGAGGTGGTCGACCTGCTTGAGCAATCTATTGTCGAAAATCCGCCTCTATCAATTAAGGAAGGGAATATCATCAAGGACGGGTTTAACGCGCAGCTAGACCAGTACCGTGATGCGAGCAGGAACGGTAAGACATGGATTGCCCAGCTTGAGCGCGACGAGCGGGAAAAGACGGGCATCAAATCGCTCAAGGTCGGCTACAACCGCGTGTTCGGCTATTACATCGAGGTGACAAGGGCAAACCTGCATCTTCTTGAGGAAGGCCAGTATGAGCGGAAACAGACGCTCACGAATGCAGAACGGTTCATCACCCCGGCGTTAAAAGAAAAGGAAGCGCTCATCCTTGAGGCGGAGGAGAAATGCGGCGAGCTTGAGTACGAGCTCTTCTGTGAAATCCGTGACCAGGTGAAGGAGCATATCCCAAGGCTCCAGGCTTTGGCAAAAACGGTCAGCGAAATTGATGTACTGCAAAGTTTTGCCGAAGTTAGCGAGGCGAGGAAGTACGTCAAGCCTGAGTTCTCGGATAGCCGGGAAATTCTGATTGAAGAGGGCAGGCATCCGGTTGTCGAGAAGGTGCTAGATTCACAGGAATACGTGCCGAACGACTGCAGGATGTCCGGCGAACGGGAAATCCTCCTGATTACCGGGCCGAATATGTCTGGTAAAAGTACGTACATGCGCCAGGTCGCATTGACGGCGATCCTCGCGCAGATTGGCTGTTATGTCCCGGCCACAAAAGCGGTCCTGCCGATTTTTGACCAGGTGTTCACGCGAATTGGCGCGGCGGACGACCTTGTTTCCGGGCAGAGCACATTCATGGTCGAGATGCTTGAGGCGAAAAACGCGATTGCGAACGCCACCCAGGACAGCCTGATTTTGTTCGATGAAATCGGCCGCGGAACGTCCACATATGACGGGATGGCGCTCGCACAGGCGATCATTGAGCATGTCCATAACCGGATTGGCGCAAAAACGCTCTTTTCAACGCATTATCATGAACTCACTGTGCTTGAAGAAGAGCTTGAAAGGCTGCATAACGTACATGTCAGCGCGATCGAGCACCATGGCAGGGTTGTTTTCCTTCATAAAATTAAGGAAGGCCCGGCTGATAAAAGCTATGGCATCCATGTCGCCGAGCTCGCCGGCCTACCGAAGGAACTCATTTCAAGGGCGAATGAAATCTTAACTTCGCTTGAACAGGAGCAAATGGTGAAGCCTGAAAAGCCAATTCCTGTGCTGCCGGACGGGACGGAAACTGCGGCGGGGGCCGCGCCACAAGGTTCACAGCAGGCACAGCTTTCGTTTTTTGACGAGCCGACCCAGCCGAAAAAGGCTGAGCTTGGGGCTAAGGAAAAGAAGATAGTTGAAAAAATCCGCGATTTGGATATTTTGAATTTAACGCCACTTCAGGCGATGAACGTCCTTTATGAGCTGCAAAGGAAGATAAGAAATTAGTTGGAGGGGTGGCAGGCGGAAAGCGAAGAACCTTTTTCACAGTTCGGCTTGTCTGTCACGGCAGTAATAAACAGGAGGTGTGTCCGTGGGCAAAATCATTCAGCTTGATGACGCGTTATCGAATAAAATAGCGGCGGGTGAGGTTGTCGAACGCCCGGCATCCGTTGTCAAGGAGCTGGCCGAAAATGCCCTTGACGCGGGAAGCACCATCATTGAAATAGAAGTTGAAGAAGCCGGCCTTGCGAAAATCCGGATTACCGATAACGGGGAGGGCATCTCCGAGGACGATGTGGCAAAGGCCTTTCATCGCCATGCGACTAGTAAGATCAAGGATGAAGCGGATTTGTTCCGGATTCGGACGCTTGGTTTCCGCGGTGAGGCGCTTCCGAGTATCGCTTCTGTTTCTAGGCTTGAAATGAAAACATCGACAGGGGATTCAGCCGGGACGAGGATTGTGATCGAAGGAGGGCGCGAAACCGCGTTTGAAAAGGCGCCGAGCAGGCGGGGAACGGATATTACGGTCACGGATCTGTTTTTCAACACGCCGGCCCGCCTGAAATATGTAAAGACAATCCATACGGAACTTGGAAACATCACGGACTTAGTCAACAGGCTTGCGTTGTCCCATCCCGAAGTTTCGTTCCGGCTCGTCCATAATGGGAAAAAACTTCTCCATACGAACGGAAATGGCGATGTCCGCCAGGTGCTTGCTGCGATTTACGGAATGGGAATCGCGAAAATGCTCGTGCCGATTGAAGGAAAATCACTCGATTACAAGATTAGTGGCTATGCGTCCCTACCTGAGGTGACGAGGGCGTCGCGAAATTACATTTCGACGATGATCAACGGCCGGTTCATCCGGAACTACGGGCTCGCGAAGGCGGTCATGGAGGGGTACCACACACTCCTCCCGATTGGCCGTTATCCGATCGTGCTACTGAACGTTGAAATGGACCCGATACTCGTCGATGTGAACGTCCATCCTTCGAAAATGGAAGTACGGATTAGCAAGGAAGCCGAATTGTTTGAACTCGTCGAGTCGTCGATTTCGGCCGCCTTTAAACAAAAGCAGCTCATCCCGTCCGGGTTCAAACCCGAACGAACTGAAAAACCAAAATCCGAACAAACCTTCTTGGAACTTGATAATGGCCCGCAACAACCCCCAACCTCTACGTTTCACAGTTTTGGCGGCCATGCGCCTTCAGGAACTGGATTACCAACCAGGGCAGTGGGACAAGTACCTTCTAATTTTCAGGGCGGAGCTGTGTACCAATCCGGCACGGGCATTGGAAGGCCAACATCACAGGCACAATCTTCCACTTCGTACCCATCCCGGAGGACTGCGGGGCAGGAAACGTCCTGGTCGAGTTTGCCGGATCAGGTGAAGGAAATGTTCCTGCCGAAAGCCGAAGATGAGAGCCCGCAGCCGATGACTATGGAAGGAGAACCCAGACTCGGTTCTGGCGATATGCCCCAATTTACCGAGGCGGCTCCTGAACGTGTGCCCCGTATGTATCCGATCGGCCAGATGCACGGCACGTATATTCTGGCGCAGAATGAGAACGGCCTATACATTATCGACCAGCATGCGGCCCAAGAACGGCTGAAATACGAATTTTTCCGCGAAAAGGTCGGGCAGGTGGAAAGCGAGCTGCAGGATATGCTTGTCCCGCTGACCTTTGAGTATTCCACCGACGAATGTGTGAAAATCAATGAATACAAGGAAGAACTTGAAAAGGTCGGCGTCTTCCTTGAGGAGTTCGGTCCGAATAGTTTCATCGTCCGGTCCCACCCGCAATGGCTTCCTCAGGGCGAGGAAAAGGAAGTCATTGAGGAAATGATTGAACAATTGCTCTCCATGAAGAAGGTTGATATTAAAAAACTTCGCGAGGAAGCGGCCATCATGATGAGCTGCAAAGGCTCCATCAAAGCAAACCGCCATTTGCGGAATGACGAAATCCAGGCGCTTCTTGATGATCTTCGCCGCGCTTCGGACCCCTTCACATGTCCGCACGGCCGCCCGATTATCGTCCATTTTACTTCGTATGAAATGGAGAAGATGTTCAAGCGGGTTATGTAATGGACTTACTTTGCTGAAACCTTCTTGGAAGGAGCATTTGCATAAAATAAAAACATCCCCTGTCGTTTTCGTAGCAGGGGATGTTTTTTATTTATGTTTATTTAACTTTTGTCAGTTGTATGGTAACGACATATTCCTTGCCCGGTTCAAAACGGGTATTATCAATTGTTTCACCAGTATTGCTCAAAGTAATGATGGTCTTGTTCGTATCGATTGTAATGGAATTAAGCTGCAACTAATTTCTCCCCTTGTGCGTCCTTCTATGGTTTGCTTAAAGTTTCCGCTTTCGAAAGCAACCTGTCCCTTCATTCTACAATGTCCGGGGGCGTGGTGGATAGATGATAGTGACAAATTTATAACACTTATGCATTATGCAAAGCTTGTCAACTGCATTCCGCCACGGACGGGTTTATGGTTGCCCGGGCAGTGGAAAAGGGAAAGAGACTAACTGTTAAAGGGGATGGAATCATGAGTGAAAAAATTCTTACTTCAACTGCTACAGCATCTGGAGGAAGGGAAGGCCATGTCCGTTCTTCCGATGGAAAAATCGACATGGATTTGGCAATGCCAGGTACCGACAGGGCGAAACAACTTCCTGACGCGGTAAATCCCGAGGAGTTTTTCGCATCGGGTTACTCAGCCTGCTTTGACGGAGCGCTGCAGCTGATGGCAAAGAAGGAGCGCATAAAGTTTGACTCCGAGGTAACCGCGAATGTAAGCTTATTGAAAGACGAACAGGATGATGGCTTCAAGCTCTCTGTCACTCTCCAAGTAAAAGGAAAAGGAATTGAGCAGGAAAAGCTTGAGGACCTTGTCGAAAAAGCCCATCATTTCTGTCCGTATTCGAAGGCAACCCGCGGAAACATCGAGGTCACGCTTGAATCGGTGGCCGAATAACCGAGTGAATCGGACCGCTTTCCAAAGTGTAAGCTAAATACACCAGACGGACAACAGGGTGCTGCCATGCGGCACCTTTTGAATTTTTTACGAAAAATAAATAAACCAAGCGAAGAGCAATTTTTAAAAAGGATGGTAATAATGGAGATTATCATAAAACCCGCAGCACTTGAAGAATTGAAAAATGCCAGTCTTCAGGACGGGGAAGGAATCCGGATAGAGGCAGTTTTTATCGGAAGCTGTTCCATCTATGCGGAGTACTCCCTGAAAATCGATAAAAAGAATGAAGATGACGATCTTTTTGAGGTAGAGGGCATTCCGGTCCTTGTTTCGAAAGAAAGCCAAAAGCATCTGTACAAACGAATCACACTCGATTTCAATCCGGGGCTTGGATTCAAGCTGTCTTCGGATGAAGAGGTGTACAGGTACAACCTGAAGCTACAAAGGGTATAAATAATGGGGATGATGAAAAGTGACTCCTGATTTGATAATAGAAAAATTAAAGAAGCATACGCCGAAAATATTGGGGAGCGAAAATTATTCAAAATACGCCGTCCTTCTGCCTCTTATCGAGACGGAAAATGGAGTTTCGGTCATGTTCGAGGTCCGCTCGATGAATCTCCGCAGACAGCCTGGCGAAATTTGTTTTCCTGGCGGGCGGGTCGACCCGGAGGATTCGGATGAAAAGGAAGCCGCCATCAGGGAAACCGTCGAAGAGCTTGGAATTAAGCGGGATTCCATTTCGGGAATTCAGCCGCTTGATTACTTGATCTCCCCATTTGGCATGATTATCTACCCGTTTGCCGGTTTCATTCGGGATGCGGACGCAATCAAACCGAATGAAGCCGAGGTGGGCGAGGTATTTACGGTTCCACTCAGTTTTTTCATGTCGGCAAAGCCTGAAGTTTACCATATCCATTTTAAGCCGGAACCTGAGGAGAATTTTCCGTTCGACTGGGTTCCCGGGGGTAAAAACTATAACTGGCGGGGCCGGCATATGGAGGAATATTTTTACCATTATGAAGGCAGGATCATCTGGGGCCTAACCGCCCGCATCCTTGCTCATTTCATAGAGATTATAAAGGAAAACGGGCTGGACAAAGTTTGATGTTTTTCTGGAAACGGGCTTGCCAAAGCAAGATTTTTTCAAGGGAAACAGTCTTAAAAGAGCTGGATTTTTTAAAAAGAAAAAGAGTTTCGTTCTCCCGCAACCAATGATGAGTGCCAAATTGTATCGCATTTGGCACTCATTTTTTATTTTAAAGATATTTTTGCTGAAATTACATGCTAGCATGGAATTTAAATCCAAATTGAACGACCTGTGTTAAGATGAAATAAAGCTTGATGAAAAACAGACAGTTTTTAAAAGAAGGGGAGTTATTATGTATGTTGCCCTTACTAATTTTAGGATTGCTGCTTCCAGCATCTGAATACTTCCTAAGGAGATTGATCGTTGGAACAGGTGAGCGGTTTATTTCAGAAACGGATGGAAAGTATGTTCACATTGTGGGCAGAATTGTACTCGTCATAACAAGTTTATTGCTTCTCCTTTTTGTGGTAGATACATCGGATGAAATGGCCGTTAAAAGGTTTTTACTAATCTTGTTGGCAATCATTTATGGATTCGATTCTTTTATCGAATGGAAGTATATCAAAAGTTCAAAGGCTTGTATTGTACCAATCTTATTGTTGTTGATTGGCACAATATATTGTTTTATTTTTATTTTTTAAGCTGTTAGGTTGTGAAAAATTTATCTTTTAATGAAAGAATACATAAACAAAAAGCACGCCAAATCAAAGGCGTGCTTTTTGTTATCTATCGTTTAAAGAGATTATTTCGCGACAGTCTGCAGCTTTCCGATGTACTGGAGCGCTTTGCCTGTCCCAATTGCGACGGATTCAAGCGGGTTTTCTGCGACATGGACAGGAACGAATATTTCGGTTGAAAGCCATTCTTCCATCCCTTTCATCATCGCGCCGCCTCCTGTTAAAATAACGCCGCGGTCAACGATGTCGCCGCTGAGCTCAGCTGGGCAATCCTCAAGCGTCGCTCGGATTGCTTCAAGTATGTGGAGGAGCGATTCCTTAATGGCA
The DNA here is from genome assembly GCF_032667185.1 of Neobacillus sp. YIM B06451. Lineage (NCBI taxonomy): Bacteria > Bacillati > Bacillota > Bacilli > Caryophanales > Bacillaceae > Neobacillus > Neobacillus sp. YIM B06451. Next base: position 483,576 of record NZ_JAVFKJ010000001.1, read on the forward strand.
TCCCTAATTTCATAGGATGACAGAGTAATTGTTTTCGGCAGGCCCGTTACGAGGTCGCGGCCGCGGATTTCCATATGAAGCTCTTGATGGTCGACAAGCGCATAGCCAATTTCCATTTTAATAGCTTCTGCTGTTCGTTCACCAATCAGGACGTTGTATTCACTGCGGACATGCTTGATGATGTCGTCGTCTAGGCGGTCGCCGGCAATGCGGATAGAATGGCAGGCAACCACGCCGCCAAACGAAATGATGGCGACTTCAGTCGTTCCGCCGCCGATATCGACGACCACATTGGCGACAGGCTCGTCAACCGGCATCCCGGCACCAATTGCAGCGGCGACAGGCTCTTCAATCAATTGGATTTTCTTGGCGCCAGCATTCCTAACAGCATCGTGGATGGCGCGTCGTTCAACACTGGTCGAACCGGACGGCGTGCAGACGACCACATTCGGCTTCCTCATCGACAGTCCGATTTTTTTCGAGGCTAGTTTCATTATATGGGTGAGCATTTCCGTGGTCATGTCGTAATCGGCGATGACTCCGTCCTTGAGAGGCCTGATAGCGACAATTTTACCAGGCGTCTTGCCGATCATTTCCTTCGCTTCCTTCCCGACAGCAAGGACGTTTTTCGTTTCCGTATCAATGGCCACAACGGAAGGTTCGTTGACGGCAATTCCTTTATGTTTGCTGTAAACAAGTATATTTGCGGTACCTAAATCAATCCCGATTTCAGCAGATGTAAACATGTTTCCTAAATCCCCCATTCATAAATTTCGGAAGGCAGGACGAATAGCCCTGAAAATTGCATAGTTAATGGGAGCATGTGAAAACTCCCTCACAAGATAGACTTCTATTAGATTACCATTGCTATGGGGGTAGACGGCAGGATGTAAGGGATTTGTTATCGAACTGTAAAGAAACATGTAAATTTATGCAAGGCAACCAATTCAGTTAGAATAAGATTGAAAAAGAACGTCGATACTTGAACGGGATTTGCTACGGTTTGGTTCCTGCGCTTTCATTGTGTATAATAAGGGCATCATCCAGTATGAGAGGGCAGTGTGAGGCAATTTGGAAAGCTTGCAAAAATTAGTCGTCATTGTCGGTCCGACCGCAGTGGGAAAAACGAGGCTTGGAGTTGAAATGGCGAAACACTTCAATGGCGAGGTGATCAGCGGGGATTCAATGCAAATTTACCGCGGCATGGATATTGGGACGGCAAAAGTAACCGAAGAGGAAATGGAAGGCATTCCCCATCATCTCATTGATATTAAAAACCCGGAAGAAAGTTTTTCGGTTGCCGAATTCAAGAGCCTTGTCAGGGAAAAAATCGACGAAATCACATCCAAGGGAAAACTCCCGATCATTGTCGGCGGCACAGGCCTTTACATCCAGTCCGTGCTTTATGACTACCAATTTTCCGAAGCGCCGGCAGACGAGGCATTTCGTGCCAGTCTGGAAAAGAAAGCCGAAGAAGAGGGAAACGAGGCAGTGCATCGGGAATTGGCGGAGCTGGATCCAGAAGCGGCGGAACAGCTGCATCCGAACAATGTGAGAAGGGTCATTAGGGCACTCGAAATCGTGAAATCAACCGGTATGCCCCTTTCCGAAAACCAGAAATCGACCAAGCCGGAACTCCTCTACAACGCCGCTATCATCGGATTGACGATGGAACGGGAAATGCTGTACGAGAGGATTAATCGTCGCGTTGACAATATGGTAAAAGAAGGGCTCATCGAAGAGGTAAAGAAATTTTACGATATGGGCCTTCGTGATTGCCAATCCATCCAGGCAATCGGGTATAAGGAGTTTTATAGCTACTTCGACGGAACTTCCACTTTGGAGGAATCAGTCGATACCCTGAAACAAAATACAAGAAGGTATGCAAAACGCCAGCTTACCTGGTTTCGAAACAAGATGGACGTGGAATGGTATGATATGTCAGATACAGATGCCTTCCCAAAAATAATTCCTGAAATATTCAAGTATGTGGAAGGAAAGCTTGAACTTTAAATCGAATACATAAAATGTAGAGACTATAGAGGAGGATTTTATATGAAAACAGCCATCAATATCCAGGACCAATTTTTGAACCAGCTTCGCAAGGATAACACGAACGTTACCGTATTCCTTTTGAACGGTTTCCAGCTAAGGGGACAAATCAAAGGATTTGATAACTTCACCGTATTGTTCGAATCTGAAGGAAAACAACAGCTTGTCTACAAGCACGCCATCTCAACGTTCGCGCCAGCCCGCAATGTCCAGCTCGACCTTGAAGGCCAGGGGCAATAATAAACTAACATGAAACAGGTCCGGTTTTAATAAACCGGGCCTTTTTTCATTTTTGGGAGGGGATGGCGGATATATTAACCATGTCCCCTCCGAAAAGGTGTTTTTGGCAAAAAAGAAATGTTTTCCCCATGGGCGAATAGGATAGTATGAAGGATAAATTATCCGGTCGGGAACCGGACCCCGCGCAAAAGAGAAGGATTCTGAGAGGTGAAAGCTTTGGACCAGCCGATGCGCATGAAAGACAATGGCCAAATCAGCATTGTCCTGAATACCCAGAAACGAAATCCGGCACTTCTGCGTGAGCACGAACCCTCTCTGCCCAAGGCGGTACAGAAAATAGAGCACGCGGCATTGAAGGAAATCGAGGAAGAACTCGGCTCTCTTGTCGGAATGGAAGAAATGAAAAAAACGATCAAAGAAATTTATGCCTGGATATATATAAATAAAAAAAGGGAAGAGGCTGGCCTGAAGGCGAAGAAACAGGCATTGCATATGATGTTTAAGGGGAATCCCGGAACCGGGAAGACGACGGTCGCCAGGCTGATTGGCAAGCTTTTTTTAAAAATGAATGTCCTCTCAAAAGGGCATTTAATCGAGGCGGAACGGGCGGACTTGGTCGGGGAGTACATCGGCCACACTGCACAGAAAACACGCGATCTCGTAAAAAAGGCAATGGGAGGCATCCTGTTCATTGATGAAGCCTACTCGCTCGGAAGGGGCGGGGAAAAGGATTTCGGCAAGGAAGCAATCGACACGCTCGTCAAGCATATGGAAGACAAGCAGCATGAATTCATCCTTATTCTCGCTGGCTATTCAAGGGAAATGGATTATTTCTTATCGCTTAACCCTGGCCTCCATTCACGGTTTCCTCTTGTGATTGATTTTCCCGATTATAAAATTGATCAACTAATGGACATTGCGGACAGGATGGTCAGGGAAAGGGAATATTCGCTTAGCCATGAGGCCGAAAAGAAACTACGGGAGCATCTCATTTGGATCAAATCAATCCTGTCGCCAAACAGCTTCTCGAATGGCAGATACATCCGGAACATCATTGAAAAATCAATCCGCGCCCAGGCAATGAGGCTACTTATTCAAAACAGCTACGACCGGCATGACCTCATGACAATCAGAAGTAACGACCTCGTTTTTGAAGATGGCTAACACGCCCCTAATCGGGGTCTTTTTTTTTGTGAAATTTCTTCCCTTATGAAGGATTTGGAAAACAACACAAAGGGTTAAAAAAGCTTCATGGTTAAATCCGTGCAAACAGGGAATGACAATATTGTATCCTCTTTTGCAAAGAACGAGGCCAAGCAGATTCATTGCACGAAAAGAGGATTGGGGCAATAATACCTAAACAGGTAGAAATTAATAAGGAGGCAATTGAAATGAACGAAATTATTGTTTACACAACGAACACTTGACCGTACTGCACAATGATGAAAAACTTCCTTGAGGCTCAAGGATTGGACTATAGTGAAGTAAATGTTCAGAACGACCGCACCGCTGCGGAAAAACTAGTGAACGAAACAGGGCAGATGGGCGTACCGCAAACAAAAGTCAATGGCCACTGGGTACTGGGCTTTGATCCAGAAACATTAATGCAATACGTGAAAGAATAAAGAGGCCGCGGCCTCTTTTTTCTTTGTGTTAAGGAGACCTATCGATAAAGTTGTGAAAGGGGCCAGTCAATAGCATGATTAGTGACCGGCTTTTGATAAGATCCGGAGAGAATGTCCATCAAAGTCGGTTAAGTGACATTGTCGGGTGAAAATCTGTAAAGGAAGTCACTCAAACACAAATGAGTGACATTGTTGGGCTAGAATCCAAAAAGGAAGTCACTCAAACGCAAATGAGTGACATTGTTAGGCTAGAATCCAAAAAGGAAGTCACTCAAACACAAATGAGTGACATTGTTAGGCTAAAATTCAAAAAGGAAGTCACTCAAACGCAAATGAGTGACATTGTTTGGCTAAAATCCAAAAAGGAAGTCACTCAAACGCAAATGAGTGACATTGTTTGGCTAAAATTCAAAAAGGAAGTCACTCAAACCGAAATGAGTGACATTGTTTGGCTAAAATTCAAAAAGGAAGTCACTTAATCCCGGTTGAGTGACATTGTTTGGCTAAAATCCAAAAGGGAAGTCACTCAAACGCAAATGAGTGACATTGTTTGGCCATAATTCAAAAAGAAAGTCACTCAAACGCAAATGAGTGACTTTGTCCGGCCAAAATCCGAAAAGGATGTCACTCAATCCTGGATGAGTGACATTGTTGGGCCAAATTTCAAAAAGGAAGTCACTCACACCCCCATTTTCTCCAACTGAAACCAGAATCTGCCGCATCCTTATTTATTCATCCCAAAAAACTAAGCCAACATAGAGAAATGGCTAAAGTTTTGTTATGATGGGAACAAGATTATGGTGAAGGAAGTGTGGCGCATGGAAGTAAAGATGGAAAAAGAAAAAGCTATCCTAGTCGGCTGCCAGACGACCGAAGACGATGACCTTCGCTTTCAGTATTCAATGGAAGAACTTGTTTCTTTGACAGAAACAGCGAAAGGCGAAGTACTTATTTCTGTTGTCCAAAAGCGTGAGCGGATTCACCCCGCGACTTATATTGGAAAAGGAAAGGTAGAAGAGCTGAAGGCGCTTGTCGGGCAGCTTGAGGCCGATATTGTAATTTTTAATGACGAATTGTCTCCGAGCCAAAAACGGAACCTTGGATCGGAGCTTGATGCCAGAATCATAGACAGAACCCAATTAATCCTTGATATTTTCGCGCAAAGGGCCCGATCAAAGGAAGGGAAGCTGCAGGTCGAACTCGCCCAGCTTCAATACATACTGCCTAGGCTTGCCGGTCAGGGGACGGAGCTTTCCCGGCTTGGGGGCGGAATCGGCACAAGGGGTCCCGGTGAAACGAAGCTTGAATCGGACCGGAGGCATATCCGGAGAAGGATTGATGAAATCAAGCAGCAGCTTGCCGTCATCGTCCAACATAGGGACAGGTACCGGGAACGCCGGAAAAAGAACAAAGCGTTTCAAATCGCGATTGCCGGCTATACGAATGCCGGGAAATCGACGTTGTTCAACAGGCTTTCAGAAGCGGACTCTTATGAGGAAAATCAGCTCTTCGCCACACTCGACCCGATGACCCGGAAAATAATTTTACCAAGCGGATTTATTTGCCTGATCACCGATACGGTGGGATTCATCCAAGACTTGCCGACCTCGCTCATCGCGGCTTTCAGGTCCACGCTCGAGGAAGTAAGGGAAGCGGATTTAATACTTCACGTAGTCGACATGTCGAACCCGGATTATTTTCACCATGAAAAGACGGTGAACAGGCTGCTTGAGGAGCTTGAAGTAAATGATATCCCGCAGTTAACGGTCTACAACAAACGGGACATCCAGCATCCCGATTTCGTTCCGACAGCTGATACGCCAACAGCGTTCATTTCTGCTTTTGACAAAGACGACCGCGACGCTCTTAAAAGGAAAATTGAAGAAATGGCCATCTCAATGATGGAGCCATACAATGTCATCGTTCCGGCGAATGAAGGAAAGCTTTTGTCCATGCTGAAAAACGAAACGATCCTAAGGGAGCTTTCTTTCCAGGAAAATGACCAAGTTTATCGCTGCACAGGCTATACGTTAAGGGACCATCAGGTTGCTGGGCAGCTACAAAAATTCACAATATAAGCTGGAAAAGACGAAGACTCTTCGTAGAAAAGGTCCAGCTGCAAAAATTTACGGAATAGATTGGAGAAGCACCATGTATAAGCAATTGAAGCACGGAGAACGCCTAAGCCAGGCTGCGCGGGAGGTGGAGGAACAAATTGCCCCTATACACAGGGCAATGGATGAAATTATTGAGGCAAATCAATTCAGGGTACTGCAAAGCTTTCAAAAGCACAGGGTGAGCGACTCACACTTCACCCCAAGCACAGGCTATGGCTATGATGATACGGGTAGGGACGTGCTCGCCAGCATCTATGCAGATGTTTTCGGAGCGGAAGCAGGGCTTGTCCGCCCGCAAATCATTTCAGGCACCCATGCCATTTCCATCGCCCTGTTCGGAATATTAAGGCCGGGCGACGAGCTACTCTACATAACAGGGAAGCCGTACGACACGCTTGAGGAAATCGTCGGAATCCGCGGGGCCGGAAATGGGTCGCTTAAGGAATTCGGGATATCGTATAATAGCGTGGCGCTTACGGAAGAAGGCGGCATCGATTGGAACGCTGTCTCTGCCGCTATCAAACCGAACACGAAAATGATTGGCATCCAGCGTTCCAAAGGTTATGCAACGAGGCCGTCCTTTACAGTTGCGGAAATCGGTGAAATGGTCCGGTTTGTAAAAGAAATCAAGCCGGACGTTGTCGTTTTTGTCGATAACTGTTATGGCGAATTCGTGGAATTGGAGGAGCCGTGCCATGCGGGTGCGGATCTGATGGCTGGTTCCTTAATTAAAAACCCCGGTGGCGGCATCGCCAAAACGGGCGGTTATATCGTTGGAAAGCAGGAGTACGTAGACGCATGCTCCTACCGGATGACATCACCCGGAATTGGAGCCGAAGCCGGCGCGTCCCTTTACAGCCTCCATGAAATGTACCAGGGATTTTTCCTGGCACCCCATGTTGTGGGCCAGGCGCTGAAAGGGGCCGTTTTTACAGCGGCAATGCTTGAGCGGTTCGGGATGAAGTCGTTTCCTAAATGGGATGCACCAAGAACAGACCTTATCCAGGCGGTTGAATTCAATGACCGCCAAAAGATGGTATCCTTCTGCCAGGCAATCCAGTTTGCGTCGCCGGTCAACTCATACGTTACTCCATATCCCGCCTACATGCCAGGATATGAAGACGACGTCATCATGGCTGCGGGCACCTTTATCCAGGGAGCAAGCATTGAGCTTACCGCCGATGGGCCTTTACGGCCGCCTTATGCCGCATATGTGCAGGGAGGGCTTACATATTCCCATGTGAAAATCGCCATCTGCCTGGCGCTCGACCGGCTGATTGAAGAAGGATTGGTATAAAGAAGAAGGCACTTTTCGAACAGGTGCCTTCTTTGTATTTTTTATAAAGGCAGCTGTCAAAATGGGTACGGTTGTCCGCGGCTGCATTTATTTTTATGATCTTTTTTCCCTTTGGACTATTAAAAACGAGAAAATAGGGAATAAGCCTAAAGGGACTGAAAATGCCGTTGGGCAAAAAAGGCTTCCCTGTAGTGGCTGAAACAATCGGATAGGCGCAGCCGCCCTGGCGAGCATGAGGAATGTCCGCGCCTTGGTGAAGGCTTCGGCAATATTAGCCTATTTTTCTTTTTTTCGGCAACCTTACTTCGGCTTTTAGGATGTTCAGCCCAAAAAAGGAAAAAGAAAAAGCCGTACCCCCACCAATGGTTTCCTGAGTTTTCTGCCTCTGGGAAAAATGTATTTAAAATTTCATGTGAGGAAACCTAACATAGTATTGACAGGTTTTTTTACATTGGAATATAATTCAGTTTGTAAGTCACGATAAGGAGGAGAAATCATGGGGGGAAGCAAGATCCGCCGCTCCATGCCGCTGTTTCCAATTGGAATTGTGATGCAGCTGACCGATTTGACCGCTAGGCAAATCCGCTATTATGAAGAGCACCAATTGATTTCTCCCGCGCGGACTGAAGGGAATAGGCGAATGTTCAGTTTGAACGATATTGACAGGCTCCTTGAAATTAAGGATCTGATTGACAGGGGCGTCAATATGGCTGGAATTAGGGAGTTGTTCCTCGTCAACCAGGAGAAAAGGCAGCACGAATCCGAAAAGGAAAAGAAGCCGAAAAAGGAATTGACGGAAGTTGAATTAAGGAAATTGCTTCGCAATGAATTGCTCCATGCCGGACGGTTCAACCGTTCGACCTTAAGGCAAGGCGATATGTCCCGATTTTTCAATTAATCCGTTGCTATTATAAAGGAGGAAACAACTTGGCAAGGTACACACGTGAAGACATCGAAAAAATGGCAAAAGAGGAGAACGTAAAGTTTGTCCGTCTGCAGTTCACGGACATTCTCGGGACAATCAAAAACGTGGAAATCCCAATTTCCCAGCTTGGAAAGGCGCTTGACAATAAAATGATGTTCGATGGATCCTCGATTGAAGGCTTCGTCCGAATTGAGGAATCCGATATGTATCTTTTCCCTGATCCTGATACATGGGTCATTTTCCCATGGACAGCCGAGAAAGGGAAAGTTGCACGACTCATTTGCGACATCCATAACGCGGATGGAACGCCATTCGGCGGCGACCCACGAAACAATTTGAAACGAATTCTTAAAGAAATGGAAGAGCTTGGCTTCACAACCTTCAACATCGGGCCGGAACCGGAATTTTTCCTGTTCAAGCTTGACCAGAATGGCGAACCCACTCTTGAACTGAATGACAGTGGCGGCTATTTTGACCTCGCTCCGACCGATCTTGGTGAAAACTGCCGACGCGATATCGTTCTTGAGCTTGAAGAAATGGGCTTTGAAATCGAAGCCTCCCACCATGAAACGGCGGCGGGTCAACACGAAATCGATTTTAAATACGCGGATGCCATCACTGCGTGCGACAATATCCAAACGTTCAAGCTCGTTGTAAAAACAATCGCCAGGAAGCATGGCCTGCATGCTACATTCATGCCAAAGCCATTGTTCGGCGTGAGCGGTTCCGGTATGCACTGCAACCTGTCCCTTTTCAAAGGAAATGAGAACGTGTTTTATGAAAAAGGGAGCAAATTGGACCTGAGCGAAAATGCGTACCATTTCATCGCCGGCATTCTGAAACACGCAACAAACTTCACCGCAGTCACAAACCCGACTGTCAACTCTTATAAGCGTCTGGTACCTGGCTATGAAGCGCCATGCTATGTTGCCTGGTCCGCGAAAAACAGGTCACCGCTCATCCGTATCCCTGCTTCACGTGGAATGAGCACGCGCGTTGAGGTGCGCAGCGTCGACCCTGCAGCCAATCCATATTTGGCTATGGCTGTCCTATTGAAGGCTGGCTTAGACGGTATCAAAAACAAGCTGACACCACCAGCAGCCGTTGACCGCAACATTTACGTGATGACAAAGGAAGAGCGCATCGAAGAAGGAATCGCCGACCTTCCTGCTACACTTGCACAAGCGCTTGATATGATGAAAACAGACGATGTCATCCTGTCCGCACTTGGCGAGCATATCGTTGAGCACTTCCTTGAAGCGAAGGAAATCGAATGGGATATGTTCCGCACCCAGGTACATCCTTGGGAACGCGAGCAGTATATGAGTATGTACTAATAGGATGTGAAACAGCAGCCCGCTTGAAGTGGGCTGCTTTTTTCATGGGATTCACGTTCGAAACGAAATTGAGCGGTAATTTTAAAAAATATTAAAATATGACAATTTTGTGACTTTTGTTTATGACTTTATATTCCGGGATGGTATATAATAAAAAGAGACCACAAAAAATAGCCGCCAAGGGGGTTAGCGGCCATTTTGGAATATATACAGCATTTTTCAATGCGGGTAATCGGGCTCAGCTGGCAGCCAGTTAAGCAAATGCCAGCTGATCTGATGTGGTTCTTATCTGTGCTGTCTCAGAGATGCCTTTTCCTGGTGCCTCTGGGGTGCGTTGTTGATCAATGAGTCTCTAGTTGCCCTTCATTGATGTTTCTAAGCTGTAAGGTTTTGTATCTTGGTGCCGATCTTAGGTGCTTCTAGGCTGTGATGCTGTGTTTCTGGATGCGAATCATAGCTGTTTCTAAGATGACTATTTTGGATCTGGATGCAAATCGTGGATGTTTCTAAGTTGTAAGTTTTTGTATCTTGGTGCCGATCTTAGGTGCTTCTAGGCTGTGATGCTGTGTTTCTGGATGCGAATCATAGCTGTTTCTAAGATGACTATTTTGGATCTGGATGCAAATCGTGGATGTTTCTAAGTTGTAAGTTTTTGTATCTTGGTGCCGATCTTAGGTGCTTCTAGGCTGTGATTTTGTGTTTCTGGATGCAGGTCATAGTTGTTTCTAAGATGGCCATTCTAAAACTAGATGAAAATCGTAGATGTTTCTAAGCTGTAAGGTTTTGTATCTTGGTGCCAATCTTAGGTGCTTCTAGGCTGTGATGCTGTGTTTCTGGATGCGAATCATAGCAGTTTCTAAGATGACCATTTTGTATCTTGATGAAAATCGTAGATGTTTCTAAGCTGTAAGGTTTTGTATCTTGGTGCCAATCTTAGGTGCTTCTAGGCTGTGATGCTGTGTTTCTGGATGCGAATCATAGCAGTTTCTAAGATGACCATTTTGTATCTTGATGCAAATCGTAGATGTATCTAGCTGGATCCCTTGTCAATGACGATGCGATTATTTCCCACTAATGCGTCTAGGTTGTTCAATCTCGTTGTGTTCTTGCTGTTCATTGCGATGTTTGACTAAGCAATCTTGTGATGGCTTTTTTTGAAATCGATTGCTGTTGAAGTTTTTCTGTATCTTTAAAATAACAGATTCAAGGTTAAAAATGTTCGTATGTTGTTTATGTTCACAAAGCTGTAAAAACAAAGTGACAAACTTTTGAATTTCCGAACTTTGAGGGGGTATCAGCATGATCAGAATGGCGGTTGCAGGTGCGGCTGGGTTCGTATTAGTTTTTATTGAATCCTATCTTGTGATGATTTTAAAGGGGTATAAAACAATAGAGTTTGGGGGCATAAGCCCATTTGTCGGAGTTTGGGCAATGAATTTCTTCCTGGTTTTCTCAATCCTTACCCACGCGAAGCTTTGGTATGACGAGCGGGCACAGCAAAGGGAAGAAGCCCAGACGGAACAATAAATCTATAGAAGCAAAGAAAAACAGGCTATCCGCAATAGCCTGTTTTTTAATGGATGCTCCGGTATACGCCGATAACTTTTCCCAAAATGGATACTTCCCTAAGGATGATAGGCTCCATGGTGGGGTTTTCCGGCTGGAGGCGGATATAGTCTTTTTCTTTGTAAAATCTTTTACACGTAGCTTCGTCCTCTTCTGTCATTGCGACAACGATATCGCCATTATTTGCTGTCTTCTGCTGCTTTACAATGACATAGTCCCCATCAAGGATACCAGCTTCAATCATACTTTCCCCCATAATTTCAAGCATGAAAACCTGCTCGTCCGAAGGGACCATTGTTTCGGGAAGTGGGAAATACTCCTCGACATTTTCAACAGCGGTGATAGGCTGACCCGCAGTAACACGCCCGACGACTGGAACATTGACGACCCGGACTTTCGGGATGTATGCTTCATCCGCTTCAAGAATTTCAATTGCCCTTGGTTTCGTCGGGTCCCTTCTAATGAGGCCCTTCATTTCCAGCCGTTCCAGGTGGCCGTGTACGGTCGAGCTTGAGGCAAGCCCCACTGCTTCACCGATTTCACGGACGGACGGCGGATAACCCTTTCTTTTTACTTCGCTTTTAATATAATCAAGGATCTCCTGCTGCCTCTTCGATATTTTAGCCATAAATGGAAACACCTCTTCTGGTATTGTTACCTAATTATAGCATGGGTTGGACAAAGATACAAACATAAGTTCGAGTTTTTTCATTGACATCAAACAGATGTTCGGATTATAATCAAATCAAATAAACCGAACATACATTCTTAAGGGGTGCGTCCAATGAAGAAACTTTTAATAAATAACTCTTACGTCGTACTTTTGATTTTTTTCAGCAGCCTATGTGCGGGAGCGGTATCGTACTTTAGCAAACCTGCAACTGAAGATACATACATGACCATTACAGTAAAAGAAGGGGATTCCATTTGGGCGGTTGCGGAGGAGCTTGCCGAACGCCATTCGATGGACCGGTCTGATATTATAAACTGGGTAAAGAAAAACAATGAACTCGCGAGCGATACGATTTATCCAGGGGACAAAATCATTGTCCCTATTAAAAAGCTCACCATTAGCGAGGGGCAGCAGCTAGCAAGTGTTGGAAAGGATGAGTAAATATGGGGAACAAGGGCGTCCGGGCAGCGATATATTGCCGAGTCAGCACAGAAAAGGAAGCCCAGGAAACGTCCCTTGCAAGGCAGGAGGAGGAACTTCTTGCTCTTGCGGAAAGGCACGGTTTTGAAAAGGCAGCGGTCTACATGGAGCAGGCAAGCGGATATTCCCTTGAAAGGGAGGGGCTCCTCGAACTGCTTAGCCTTATAAAGGATGGGGAAATTGATGCCGTTCTTATTCAGGATGAAACAAGGCTTGGCAGGGGAAATGCGAAAATAGCCATTCTTCATGTACTATCAAAAAATGGCATCAAGCTATACAGTGTGGCGCATGACGGTGAACTACAGCTGTCAGAATCTGATTCGATGATCCTTAATATTGTTGCGATGGTAGAGGAATATCAGCGTAAGTTGCACAATATCAAAATAAAGCGCGGAATGAAAAGGGCGATTGAAAAAGGCTATAAGCCCCAGAAAAACCTGAAAAACCTGGATGAGAGCCCTGGCCGTGAACGAATCGAAGTCCCAGTTAAGGAAATTATCAGGCTAAAAGACAATGGCCTCACCTTTGCCGAAATCGCCGCGACCCTTAGAGGGTTCGGTTACGATGTATCCAAGGCGACGGTGCACCGGCGGTATAGGGAAGCAATCGAATCTGACAAGCCCTCTTCCTTGTAAAGGGCGGCGTTTTCTAGTATGATGCATGGTAGTCTAACCGAAAGAGGGAGTGCCATGCTTTCAAAAGAAAAAATCGCCAGGATAAACGAATTGGCCAGGAAATCGAAATCGGTCGGATTGACAGATGAAGAAGCCAAAGAGCAAACCATGTTACGGAAGGAATACCTCGAGGTTTTCCGTTCTTCCATGCTGGATACATTGACCAACACGACCATCATTGATCCGGAAGGGAACGACGTCACTCCGGAGAAAATAAAAGCGAGAAAAAACAACAGGCATCTCCACTAAAATGGGGTGCCTGTTTTTTTTGCCAAAAATAACTATAATATTGGCGTTTTTTTGGCTTTTTTTCTGGAAAAACAAAAATAATAAAATGACAGCGCCTTCATGAAAGGGGATTTGTTGAATAATTCACATGAGAGCTATAATATTAAGAAGGTAGGAATTTGATGACGAAAGGATGTAATATATGTTTGACAAAATTGATGCTTTGTCCGTAACCTCAATTAGGACTTTATCAATTGATGCAATTGAGAAAGCAAATTCCGGTCACCCGGGTATGCCAATGGGCGCAGCCCCTATGGCTTATACACTATGGACCCGGTTCATGAACCATAATCCAAAAAATCCGAACTGGCTTAACCGTGACCGTTTCGTTCTATCCGCGGGACACGGCTCCATGCTATTGTACAGCCTGCTTCACCTATCCGGTTACAATGTGACTATGGATGACATTAAACAATTCCGCCAATGGGGATCAAAAACTCCTGGGCATCCTGAGTACGGCCACACTGAAGGTGTTGAGGCCACAACTGGCCCACTGGGACAAGGAATCGCAATGGCTGTAGGAATGGCAATGGCAGAACGCCACTTGGCAGCTACTTACAACAAAGACAATTACGAACTCGTAGACCATTTTACATACAGCATTTGCGGTGACGGCGACTTGATGGAAGGCGTATCTGCAGAAGCTGCTTCGCTTGCGGGCCACTTGAAGCTTGGAAGGCTTGTGGTTCTTTATGATTCCAACGACATCTCACTCGATGGCGACCTTCACATGTCTTTCTCTGAAAGTGTAAAAGATCGCTTCCTATCCTACGGCTGGCAGTACATTAGAGTCGAAGATGGAAACGACCTTGATGAGATTGCAAAGGCGCTTGAGGAAGCAAGAAGCGATTTGGACCGCCCAACTATGATTGAGGTTAAAACTGTCATTGGGTTCGGTTCTCCGAATCTTTCCGGTAAATCCGATGTCCATGGCGCTCCGCTTGGAATGGATGAATTGAAGCTCACAAAAGAAGCTTACAAATGGACGTTCGAAGAAGATTTCCATGTTCCTGAAGAAGTTTATTCCAACTTCCGCAAGCTTGTCGAGGAAAACGGCGCGGAAAAAGAAGCCGAATGGAATAGCTTGTTCGAGCAATACAAAAAAGAACATCCTGAACTGGGTAACCAGCTGGAACAGGCGCTCAAAGGGGAACTTCCAGAAGGCTGGGATAAGGACCTTCCAGTATACAGCGAAGGCAAAAGCCTTGCGAGCAGGGCTTCATCCGGTGAAGCGATCAATGCAATCGCCAAAAACCTGCCATCATTCTTTGGCGGCTCCGCTGACCTGGCTGGTTCCAACAAAACCCTGATCAAGGATGGAGGAGATTTCCTTCCGAATTCCTTTGAAGGCCGCAACATTTGGTTCGGCGTTAGGGAATTCGCGATGGGTGCCGCGCTAAACGGGATGGCTCTCCACGGTGGCTTGAAGGTGTTCGCTGGTACGTTCTTTGTATTCTCCGATTACCTGCGCCCGGCAATCAGGCTGGCAGCTCTAATGGGACTTCCGGTTACGTATGTCTTTACTCATGACAGCATTGCTGTTGGGGAAGATGGACCGACCCACGAACCAGTCGAGCAGCTCGCAGCATTAAGGGCAATGCCGAATCTTTCTGTTATCCGTCCGGCTGATGGAAACGAAACTTCGGCTGCATGGAAATTGGCTGTAGAATCAAGAGATGTACCAACTGCTCTTGTCTTGACTAGGCAAAACCTGCCTACCCTTAAAGGTACGGATAAAAACGCCTATGAAGGTGTTAAGAAAGGTGCTTACGTGGTGTCTCCTTCCTCCAAGGAAACTCCTGACGCGCTTCTCCTTGCTTCAGGCTCAGAAGTTGGCCTTGCAGTGAAAGCTCAGGAAGAACTCGCGAAAGAAGGCATCGAGGTATCCGTCGTGAGCATGCCATCATGGGATCGATTTGAAAAGCAATCGAAGGAATACAAAGACTCTGTCATTCCGAAGTCCGTGAAGAAACGTCTTGGCATCGAAATGGGCTCATCCCTTGGCTGGCATCGCTACACAGGTGACGAAGGCGAAGTGCTCGCAATCGACACATTTGGCGCGTCGGCACCGGGCGAACTGGTCATGAAAGAATATGGATTCAGTGTTGAAAATGTTGTTTCCAAAGTAAAAGACCTTCTTGAAAAATAAAATAATAATGTTATTTAAAAGGCCGGGCAGAAAATTGCCCGGCCTTTTGCATAAAATCGTTTTGTAAATTCTTTGTTAAGGAATACCTCTCTATTCCGTGACAGTCCAGCCTTAAAATAGTATAATGAAAAGACAAGGCAAAATTTCACAATTATCGAAATAATAAGCTCTATGTAGGTTATTTTTCAAAAAGTGATTACAAAAGGGGATACCGCCAAACCAGCCACCGTAAATGATTAAAATTCGCTTTTCCTCCGTTACACGGTCCAAGGAGAAAGAGATTGAAGCAGGGAGAGAATGGAATGAGAAAGTACCAGCTCTATTTAATTGAAGACGAGTTTGCCTCCCATTACTTCGGAAGAGAGCGCATATTTTTTCATTTATTTAAAGAAAATAGGCAGGCTGCCGGTGAACTGAAACAAATTACAGACAAACAAATCAGCTACATCACAAAACAACTGCCCGTGCTGCGGATCCACCAACTGCTCCACAAACAGCTTGAAAAGACGAATAGCCTGAAGGTGGAAAAAGGCCTTTATACAATTGAACTGAACAATCGGACAAGCAGGGCGAACCTCACCGTCAAGGAAACCTTCATATTAATTGAGGCGGAAGGCGGGTACGAGGCGGAGACAGCATTCTTTGAAGTCCTCCGTAAATGCGAGGCGTCGTTCCTGGCGATTGATTTGGAAAATGATAAATATGGATGGCTGAAACCAATCAAGGAAAGAAAATTTGTCTAAATGCCACGAACTATTGTATAATTACGCTTGGTAAATTACACTGTATTAGCAGGACAACATGAAGGAGGAAATAGCATGGTAAGTACTGGTTATGTAATCCTTATTGCCGTTCTGGCCCTCGTAGCCGGCATCGCAATCGGATTTTTTATAACACGAAAGTACATGATGGATTATCTGAAAAAAAATCCGCCAATCAACGAACAAATGCTGAAAGTCATGATGATGCAAATGGGCATGAAACCGTCCCAAAAGAAAATCAACCAAATGATGGCAGCAATGAACAAGCAGCAAACCAAATAACACGCAAAGCGCTCATGATAAATTGGGCGCTTTTTTTATTTTATGGAAACGTTGATACCTGAATAATTAAAGGGAACCCCAATAGTAAAGAGATTCCCATTCTTCTAAGAGATATTTTTTAACCAAGTAAAAATCCGAAGAATCTCCAATGGTTCGAACCAAGTAATTAAAAACATCACAACGAAGAAAGAAATAAGGGATATGTATTTTAAGGCTCCTATTTCTCGTTTAGCAATTGCTATAAAACTTAGTACAATTCCAATTAAAAAAGAAATAAAACCAAAAAGAGCTGCCAGTTCCGAATAGCCATCAATTATCCAATTCACTCCGTATAATGATAGTCCTAAAACCAGCAAGGTTGTGGACAATATACTTAATTTTTTCACAATTTCACCCCCGAATATGATTTTACCATAAACTGTACAAAAAAAATTAAAGGAGTGTAACTCCATTTGATGAGGGGCTCTTATACACGAAGTTCTTGTTCGCGAATAGGATTGCGCATCCACTATCCCTTTCTTCTATAAGATGGTAGCTTAAATAAGTATTTTTGCTAGTATCATTCAAAAATGTGAATTATCTGCTTAATTTTTTTAGTCTTTGTGTACTTGTCCAAACCATTTTTATTACTTTTGAATTTATTAAAGAGAGGATCGGAATGATTATAGTAGGGATGTAAGTTATTAAAATACATTTATACTAGAACATTCGAAACTCAATTATGAAAGTATTTCAATAATTTAATGACCGAAGGGAGGTAAAACAATGGCAAAGGTTCTTAATTTTACTATGCCTGCGGGTGGCACAATTACAAGTCCTTGCAACAATGAAACTATAGTTTTAACAGGAAATACTCATGTATTAATTACTCAAACAGTGGATGGTAAAGGAGGTGTTCATTTTAAATTTCATGTTAATACTCAAAACCTTTTGGGGACAGGTCTAACGACGGGTGCCCAATATAAATTTGTATCAACATCAAATGCCGAACAAAACACTGGATCTTCTGGCTTTCCATCTGAGTTTACCGCGATAGATACCCTTAGGGTAATAGCCCAAGGTAATGTTCCAAATTTCCTAACACATGCTATTGGCAAATTTACATTCAATGCCAATGGTGAACTCACTGCATTTAAAATAGATTTCGATTCAGAATGTAAATAACCTTAAAATACCATTAAGTAGAGGATAAATTTACGATTCATTCTCTGCTTTCTTTTTTTTTTGACTCTCATTAACAGTTTTGAAAATCAGCCTGGTGGTTTTTAAAAAAATTTCACGTCCTACAATCAGCTAGACTACAGCCATCAGCGCGTTCTTCAAGATTTAATAATCTTCCTTATTTTTAAAAAATTTGATAAAATAGTAATTCCGGTGATTGGGTAAAATGGCTGGGATTGTCTCCGCCAACACCCGCTAGACGGAATCTAGAGAGAAAGAGTGGGGGGAATAATGAAAATATTTGCTGACTTAAAATGGTTTTTTTGGCAAGAAAGAAAGGCATACATAACCGGAATCATTATGCTTTTATTAGTTGCATTCCTTCAATTAATCCCACCAAAGGTCATTGGGATTGTCGCCGACCAGATAAAAGATGGGTCGATGACATCGACGTCATTGATTCAATGGGTACTGGTTTTGCTAGGCGCGGGGCTTTCGATGTATATCCTCCGCTATTTCTGGAGGATCAAGATCTTTGGTTCTGCGGTAAAACTTACGAGGAATCTCAGGAACAATCTTTACGAGCACTTCACCAATATGTCGCCAAACTTTTACCAAAACAGGCGAATTGGCGACTTGATGGCGCATGCGACAAACGACCTTTCTGCCATTCAGCAGACTGCTGGCGCCGGAGTGTTGACGCTGGTCGATTCACTGGCTACCGGAGGCTTTGTCATCCTGGCTATGGCATTTACAATCAGCTGGAAACTGACGCTGATCGCACTCATCCCGATGCCGTTCATGGCGCTGCTAACGAGTTGGTTCGGAAAGATGCTTCACCGCTCCTTCCACAAGGCGCAGGAAGCATTTTCATCGCTCAATGACAAAACGCAGGAGAGCATTACCGGGATCAAGGTAATCAAAACGTTCGGCCAGGAAGAAGAGGACATTGAGGATTTCCGCAACCAGTCGGAGGATGTCGTCCAGAAAAACATGGTCGTTGCGAAGATTGATTCCCTTTATGACCCTACGATTTCCATCATTGCCGGCATTTCCTTTTTCCTATCAATTGGCTTTGGAGCAAGGGAAGTCCTCAATGATAACCTGACAATTGGGCAGCTGATTTCCTTCACTACGTATCTTGGCCTCCTGATTTGGCCAATGCTCGCATTTGGGTGGCTGTTCAATATCGTTGAACGCGGCCGGGCTTCCTATGACCGTGTATCACTATTATTGCGCCAGCCCGTGGACATCCAGGACAAAGAAAACGCGATCGACGAAGTTCCTGCCGGGAGCATCGAATTCTCGATTGATGAATTTACATTCCCAGGTGAAAACGCGCCTCTTTTAAAAAATATCAATTTCGAAATTGGAAAAGGGCAAACGCTTGGAATTGTCGGGAAAACAGGCGCTGGAAAAACAACGCTGCTCAAGCTTTTAATCCGGGAGTATGACATTGAAAAAGGAGAAATCCTGTTTGGCGGGCATAACATCTCGGACTATAAGCTTGAAAAATTAAGGCAGGCCATCGGCTATGTGCCGCAGGACCACTTCCTGTTTTCAGCGACAGTAGGGGAGAACATTGCGTTCACCAAGGCGGATGCGTCCGAGGATGAAATTATCGCGGCTGCGAAGCTTGCGAATATCCATGACGATATACTTGGATTCACCGATGGCTATGACACTGTCGTCGGGGAGCGTGGCGTATCGCTCTCAGGCGGGCAGAAACAGAGGATTTCGATCGCTCGAGCCCTACTCATGAACCCGGAAGTTCTGATTCTAGACGACTCGCTGTCCGCCGTTGACGCGAAGACGGAAGAAGCGATCCTATCCGCCCTGAAGCAGGAGAGGGAAGGAAAGACGACGATCATCACTTCCCACAGGCTGAGCGCCATCCAGCACGCCAATCTCATCCTTGTCATCGAGGACGGCAAGATTGCGGAGCGCGGCACACACGAAGAGCTCATGGAAGAAGGCGGTTGGTACAGGGAAATGTATTTGCGCCAGCAGCTTGAAGAGCTCGTTGAGCATGGGGGGCATTAAGGTGGACACACATTTGACGGAAAAGGAGCAAAGGAAAATCCTCTTTAGGCTCCTCACCTATACAAAACCGCATAAGAAACTAATCATCGTGGCCTTTACGCTCCTTCTGCTGACAACAATAGGGGATATTGCCGGGCCATATCTTGTGAAAATTTTCATTGATGACTATTTGACGCCGGGAAATTTGGCTGTGAAGCCGATGCTTATACTCGGGTCAATCTATATGGGCATACAAATAGTGAAAGTGTTCCTGCTGTTCTTCCAGCTCGTGAAGTTCCAGGAAATCGCCTTAAAAATCATCCAGCAGCTCCGGATTGAAGTTTTTTCAAAAGTCCAGGCGCTTGGCATGAGGTACTTTGACAAAACCCCTGCCGGAAGCATCGTATCAAGGGTGACGAACGATACCGAGGCGATCAAGGATATGTTCGTTACCGTCCTTGCGACATTCATCCAAAGCGGGGTTTTCCTCCTCGGGATTTATGTAGCGATGTTCTTTTTGAATGTGAAGCTCGCATTGTTCTGTACAATCCTGCTGCCGGTTATCCTCGGCGTCATGACGATGTACAGGAAATTCAGCTCCCGTTTTTACATGGACATGCGCGAGCGCCTGAGCCAGTTGAATGCAAAGCTTGCCGAATCACTCGGGGGCATGCAAATCATCCAGGTTTTCAGGCAGGAAAAGAGGCTTCGGAAGGAATTCGGCGACATTAACGAAAAGCATTTCCAGGCTGGGATGAAAAACATCAAGCTGGATGGCCTGCTTTTAAGGCCAGCCATTGACCTGATTTACATCATGGCGCTAATTATGGTCCTAAGCTATTTCGGCATCACATCAATGGATACTGCTGTTGAAATTGGGGTCTTGTATGCGTTCATCAGTTACTTGGATCGTTTTTTTGAACCTGTCAATCAGATGATGATGAGGCTTTCGTTGTACCAGCAGGCGATTGTCGCCGGTTCAAGGGTTTTCAGGCTCCTTGACGAAAGCGACCACGCACCAGCACAGGAAAACAAACCAGGGCTTGAAATCGAGAATGGGAAAATTGAAATACGCAACTTGAGCTTTTCCTATGACGGGAAAACGGATGTGCTAAAGAACATCTCATTCACCGCCAACCCTGGGGAAACGGTCGCGCTCGTCGGCCATACGGGAAGCGGGAAAAGCTCGATCATCAACCTCCTGATGCGGTTCTATGAGTATGAAAGGGGAGACATCCTGATCGATGGGAAGTCCACCCGCGATTATTCCAAAGATGAATTGCGCAAGAAAATGGGGCTTGTCCTTCAGGATCCATTCCTGTTTTACGGGACAGTAAAAGATAACATCCGCCTCCATAACCACGATATGCCAGATGAAAAGGTAATCGAGGCAGCAAGGTTCGTCCAGGCGCATACGTTCATTGAAAAGCTTGAAGATAAATATGATCATAAAGTCGTCGAGCGGGGTTCCGCATTCTCGAGTGGACAAAGGCAGCTGATCGCGTTTGCAAGGACCATCGCGACCGACCCGAAAATCCTCGTCCTTGACGAAGCAACGGCGAACATCGATACGGAAACAGAAGAAGCGATTCAGACCGCTCTTGAAAAGATGCGGGAAGGGCGGACGACAATCGCGATTGCACACCGGCTTTCCACCATCCAGGACGCCGACCTCATCCTCGTCCTGCACCAGGGCGAAATTGTCGAGCGCGGTACCCATCAGGAACTGCTTGCGCAGAAGGGCTTATACCACAAGATGTACCTCCTGCAAAACGGATTGGTCGATCGGGTGGAGGACGCGGTCAGGCAAGGTTCCTAGGTACAAGAATAGTATTGTGGTAAAATGAAACAGCCTGGCAAATTTGCCAGGCCGTTTCTATGAATGGGTCGGAACTTTTTTTAGAAAGTCATTGTTATACTGGTTCAGTAACTGGTCCAATTCTTGGCTGTGTCGTATAGCAATGGAGGAACTCAAGCCGTTAATGCATGCGACTTGAATCAATTCCGCCCTCTTTTGCTCAATCAGCGAGAGCAAGTCCTGTTTCAACACGGCTGCGATTCCTTTCTGGAGTTTCTCCGGTTATGTAGGCGTCCCTATTAGACAAAATCTAACAATGTATGATTCTCGACTTAGTATAACCCATTATGGTAATAAATTCAAAAGATTTTTGTAAAAAAATATCCAATACATTACTACGGTGGGAACAATTATTAAATTGGATACCTGACACAAAACGTTCAATCCAATTTGTATCATTATTACCACACGGTTTGATAGAATGAAAGCAACAACATGTTTAGGAGTTGGATCGATGGCTACAGAAGTTAACTTATTCCTTGCGCTCGGCGCTGGCTTCCTGAGCTTCATTTCGCCGTGCTGCCTGCCTTTATACCCAGCATTCCTTTCCTATATTACCGGGATGTCCGTGAGCGAGCTGAAGGATGAAAACGGAATGATGCAAAGGCGAAGCATTATTCATACAATCTTCTTCCTGATTGGGTTCTCGTCCATCTTTATCATGCTGGGCTTTACTACTTCCTTTATCGGGGAGTTCTTATTCCAAAATCAGGAACTTATCCGCCGGATCGGCGCAATTTTCATGATTCTATTCGGGCTGGTTATTGTCGGTGTGTTCAAACCGGAATTTTTGATGAAAGATGTGAAGTTCCAATTTAAGAACCGGCCTTCAGGCTATGCAGGATCCATCCTAATCGGGATGGCGTTCGCTGCCGGATGGACGCCATGTACAGGCCCAATCCTCGGCGCTGTCCTTTCGATGGCAGCAACGGATCCAAGTTCGAGCATGCCGCTCATGATCGCCTATGTACTTGGATTTGCGATTCCGTTCTTCATCCTGTCCTTCTTCATCGGACGCATGGCATGGATCAAACGCAACTCCTTGAAAATCATGAAGATTGGCGGCTATGTCATGATTGTAATGGGAATCATGCTGTTCTTCGACTGGCTGACTCAAATCATTATCGTCCTTACTGAACTGTTTGGCGGATTTACAGGATTTTAAGGCGCTTTTTTTAAAAAAAGAGCTGTCGTAATATAAAGCATAGCTTCCGTGTAGCGGGTGTGAAGTCCCTTTAATTTTGTAGTATACTAATAGTGTTAATCATACAAGAATGGGATGAAACCTCATGAATCTAGTTCTCGTTTCTTCAATCGGCGCGATTGGCATGGCAATGCTCGCGATGTTCGTCCGAATGAAGGCTGCCAAAAAGCCCGCTTCCATCAAGAAAATTATCCTGCCCCCAGTATTCATGAGCAGTGGGGCGCTAATGTATATCGTACCGCAATTCAGGCTGACTCCACTTGAGATCGCCGAAGCGGTCATTGTCGGAATGCTGTTCTCGATTCTATTGATCAAAACATCGGCGTTCGAAATTAAAGGAAACGACATTTATTTGAAGCGTTCAAAAGCGTTTTTCATTATCCTCATTGGGCTATTGGTTGTCAGGACCGTTTTAAAGGCAATTTTGAGTACAACAATCGATTTTGGGGAAGTGTCAGGCATGTTCTTCCTGCTGGCATTCTCGATGATTGTCCCGTGGCGGATTGCCATGTACAGGGATTTTAAAAAACTACAAACCAAACTGAACAATACTAAACAGCCAGCTTAAAGTGAGCCGGCTGTTTTTTTCTGGATGGATAGAATTCTAGGCAATAAAAAAAGCCGCTCATAGCTGGCGGCTTGTTAGAACAAATGCTCATACGGAGTCATATCAATCTGCTTTTCTCTTAGATGCTTTCTTAGGAACTTATGGTCACGCTTCGGAGTCGCGAGGATATAACCCCTGATTACCAGGTCCTGATCAATCCGCTTCACCTTTTCAGTCAACGCCAATTCGCCAATCTTACCGGCAATCTTATGCCTAGCTACATCGCGGAACAGCTCGGGAACAGGGGTCACCAACTCCTCGAGGAAATGCTTCTGATCCTCCGGCCACAGGTGGCGCGACTCATTCACATAGTATTCTTCCCAATCCATGATGGACTTCCCATCTTCCTTGGGCAACTTTTTCAAAAACTTACGGAACATGAAATACCCGCCAATCGCAAACAACCCAATCAACATAATCCCCCAGAGAAATATAAACCACTGGGCCCAAATGTTTTCCATACCCCTCACCTACAGAACATATTTATCCACACTTAACGGGAGAGAAAAGCCCCCGTTGCGTAAGTAGTTTTACTTTATCTCCCTCTATTATAGGATTAATCATCAAAATATGACAAGACTTAGACATTTGGAGCAAAACTAAGTTGTGGATACGCAATATCTATAGAGGGGAATGCATTTTAAAAAATCGTATAATTAATAAAGGTTATCGATATATAGTTTCTATTAATGTATAGAATATTTCTATAATTCGCCACCTAGTATAAAAATTATAATATAGTAAAGGATTTCAAACTTTATACTAAAATATAATTTAGAGTGGTGAAGTCATATGCAGAAAGTGGTTGGGATTATTGGGGGAATGGGTCCTTTAGCAACTGTTGATTTAATGAATAAAATTATTTTTCATACACCTGCCAAGAAGGATCAAGATCATATACATATTATCGTGGACAATTATTCACAAATACCGGATCGGACAACAGCTATTTTAGGAAAAGGTACAAATCCAACTCCTTTTATGATCCAATCAGCACGATTGCTAGAAAAAGCCGGTGCGGATTTCCTGGTCATGGCTTGCAACACGGCTCACTTTTACTTTAATGCTGTAAGCAATTCTGTTAGTATCCCAATTCTAAATATGCCTTTAGAAACAGCTCGCTTTTTACACGAAAAAAAGTTGCGAAGAGTTGGTTTGTTGGCTACTGATGGAACTATAAATACAAAACTTTATCAACATAGTTGTATATCTTATGATATTCATGTCATTGAGCCTGATGTACAAATGCAGACAGAAGTAATGGAAGGAATCTATGCGATAAAAGCCGGAAATTTAGATACAGGATTTTTACATCTTTCTAAAGCTGCCGATAAGCTGAGAGATAGTGGTGCTGAGGCCATTATAGCGGGTTGCACTGAAATTCCTCTTGTTTTGAAGTCATCCGAACAAATGACTATCATTGATCCAACAGAAATTTTAGCAAAAAGAGTGATTGAAATTGCGACTGAAACAGTTAAAGAATTAATAGAGGTATAATGTTAGAGTTGAGAGCGTTAGGAGGGCCGCATCCTACTTTATGAAGGTGGTTTAAATGCATCTAGTGTACATGGTATAGTAATGATATTAGAGCTAAAGTAAGGAGCATGTACATATGAACATTGAAAATATTGAAGCTTTTATCTACGTTTGCCAACTAGGAAGTTTCAATAAAGCGGCTGAAGCTCTTTATTTAACCCAACCATCCGTAACAGCACGGATTCAATCACTCGAACGTGAAATTAACATAAAGCTTTTTCATCGGAACGGAAATAAGATTTCCTTGACTGAAAAAGGAGAGTATTTTTTCCCGCATGCACAAAAAATCCTGCAATCATATCAAGAGGCAAGGTATGGTTTGCAACAGGTCGCGATCCCATACGACTTGGTAATAGGGAGTGCTCTATCAATATCGAATAATATTCTTCCTGAAATTTTACCTGGTTTCAAATCTACATTTAAGGATGTCAAAATAAAAATTGTAACAGGCCATTCGAAAGACATCTTACAGAAGGTTATTAATAAGGAAGTTGACTTTGGCATTGTACGGACAGAAACACATCCCCAAATAGAATCAATTCGTCTTTACAACGATCCCATCGGTCTTTTTGTTCCCCGAAATCACATTCTTTTAAAAGAAGAAAAAGTAACAATTGAACATGTGAGTAAACAACCGCTTATCTTTTTTGATTATGGATCAATGGATTGGCTCATGATTAATCGACTTTTTTCAAGTAACAATGTAACCCCCAATATTTCATTAGAAGTAGATAATATGGAAACGACTAAAAACTTAGTCTTAAAGGGGATGGGTATTAGTTTTTTGCCTGAACATTGTGTCAAACAAGAAGTGGAAAATGGCGAATTAGTTCGAGTCGAAATGACTCCTCCAGTAAAAATTGATATTAGTATCGATTTAATCTATTTAAAAGGAAAACCAAAATCTGTTTTTATTGATTTCATAAAAGATAAGATGTGTAAAGTAAATTCCTTACACGTAAACACTGTTTAAGGGCCATGTATTGGCTTCTTTTGGAGTCCCCACCGCTGTCCTGATTCCTATGAGACTACTGTTGCTGCTTTACTTCAGTGGTCTTTTTTACTTGAAAATTATACAGAGATAGTCCATAATGAAATTCGTTGACATATAAGTGGGACTGCGCGATAAACCGAGTTAGTACCGCTTGAAAAAATTGATATTACGCTTTTTTCACGGGGCTGAATGGGGTACTGGTGTCCTCCACGGTCTTCAAAACCGCTTGTGACCTGCGTGCCAGGTCAGGTGGGTTCGATTCCCACACAGTCCCGCCAAATAATTATTTCAAGGCATTTTATATAATATATAGAACAGCGAGACCGAGAACTCGGTCTTTTTTTATTGAGAGGTGCCAGAATGGTGCATTCTGCCGGAGGATTACGTAAGCCAAGGCAAGACAGAGATGATTAGCATTGTACACTTCTAGACCCTATTTTCTTCTAAAAACTTGAAACCTTTATCGGTTAGCCTTGTTCCGCCGCGGCCCTTGCTTTTTAAGATATATCCCTTACTTTGTAGTATGTCTAGACGTTGACGAATTTGTTGTTCGGTTAAAAAATGACCATGGTTCTGCGTCTCTTCTGAGATTTTTTTTCGTCCGGCTGGCTCTCCAGACTGGATGATAAAATGAATAGCTTGCAAGATTGTTTTTATCTCTTCTTCATTTATGTAAAGGATAGCTTCTTCCTTCTTGTGGGGCATCGGTGAAGATGTTAAGCTTTTCCGTTCCTTTTGAAAGAAGTTATGAACAGGCAGGCTATTCGTATCAATCTGATTATCTTCACTGACAGTAATCATATAATCAATCGTATTTTTTAACTCCCGGATATTTCCATACCATTGATGTTGAACCAGCCGTTGAACTACCTCATCCTGAATTTGCACATTTTTATTGTTGCTCTGTTTCATAAAGTGATTGATTAATTCAGGAATGTCCTGTTTACGGTTTCTGAGCTCAGGTAAATAGATGAAGAGAATCTTCAATCTGTAGTATAAATCTTCTCTGAAGGTTCCTAATTCTATCATTCTTAAAAGGTCTTTATTGGTTGCCGCAATGACACGGACATCCACCGGGATAATTTTACTTCCGCCAACTCTCATAATCTCTTTTTCCTGTAAAATACGCAGGAGCCTCGCTTGTAGCTTAAGGCTCACATCTCCAATTTCATCAAGGAAAATTGTTCCGCCATTCGCTTGTTCAAACAATCCTGCTTTTCCTTCCTGTCTCGCGCCAGTAAAGGATCCACCTTCATACCCAAACAGCTCGCTTTCCACCAGGTCCTCAGAGAGCGCACTAAAGTTAACAGCCAGGAAGGGGCCATTGCTTCTTAAGGATTCATTATGGATGGCACTGGCAAACAGCTCTTTTCCTGTGCCGCTTTCTCCTTCTATTAAAATAGTAAGATCTGATTTCGCCAATTTTTTCGCTGTGTGAATGGTAGATTGGAGTACCGGGCTTGTTCCTATGATGTCATCAAAAGAATATTTCGCCACGTAACCTTTCCGAATGAACTCTCTGGACGTGGTTCTTTCCCTTTTTACAATGTCATGCGTTTTTTTAAAAAGGGCTACAATCGATTTTGCAGAAAGAAAGTGGAAACGATGGACCAACACTTCGGAATTTGAAAAAAAGAAAGAACGTTTTTCCCTTGTAGAGGAATTAAATATAAAATTAACCAGCTGGGTATTGGTTAACACATTCCGGATATTCTCTCCAAATGCACGATCTCTGGGGATATTTAGGATTTTTTCCAGCTGTTCATTGAATACCGATATTTTTCCTTCG
Source organism: Neobacillus sp. YIM B06451 (assembly GCF_032667185.1). Taxonomy (NCBI): domain Bacteria; kingdom Bacillati; phylum Bacillota; class Bacilli; order Caryophanales; family Bacillaceae; genus Neobacillus; species Neobacillus sp. YIM B06451. The sequence goes on from NZ_JAVFKJ010000001.1 coordinate 511,213, forward strand.
TAATCAATCTCCAGTATACCCCCGTTGTCATGGATTCCATCAAGAAGCATGTTTAGGTTTTTCGTATTCATATTATAACCTTCTGCAATTCTTTTACTTAAACCCAGAAGGGTATGAGTGAATTTTTCGGATACGTTTCTGCCAATTCTTTTAGAGAGCCCAAGTGTATCTAAAATATATAAAATTGTCGTAAAGTCGATTAGACGGGGACCAATATGAATCACTTCCTTGACCATATCGGGCAAAATCAGAGCTGTTCTGGGCTTAATGGCAATTTCTGTTCTAAAATAGTCCTTTATTCCAGGATAGTAGGGGTGTATTTCGATATGATCGATACCAAGTTGTTTAAGGGATTCGATCGAATCCATTGTGGTCTGGGGAAAATCGGTAATATACAAAGCCTGGGTTCCTTCAGGAAGCATTAATAGACGATCGATATTTTGATAATTCACCATACGGTTGGCGATAATTTTTTTGCAGTTTTCACCAATGTGCCGAAATACTTCGTCTTCCAATAAAGAGGATGATAGTACAACAACCTGGTTATCAATAAAAGGAATTTGTTCCTCTAAAGAATAGCTTTTCACTTTAACAAAATCTCCTAAAATTTCCTCGAGTTGTTTATGTAATGTCATTCTTGTTTCTTGTGCACCGGCAATGAGTACTAGGTCATCCAATTTGATCATGGTACATTTCTCCCCGTTTATTTTGGTGTTATTCTGGTTTAACCATTTCTTGAAAAATTAGATAATTCATTATAATTCAATAAATTGGTTATGTCCATTTACGCCCATAAAACAACCACATAGAACCAATGCCGCGGAATAAACACTAAAATGATAGGGTTTTTAGTCGTTAAAAATTTTGGCACACTTCTTGCATATAACTTTTATTGAATAAAGAATGAAAAATAAACTGCGGTTTAGGGGGAATGAGAATGAAAGCTTTAAAACAGAAAAAATTAAGTAGGATGATTTTTCTTTTGCTGATTGCGATGTCTGTCTTGGTTGGGTGTACGAAGGATAACTCCACACAAACCAATTCAAACCAGAATGAACCAAAGAAAACCGAGGAACAAGCTAAAGAAAGGAATAAGGAACTTGTTGTTGTACTGGAGGCAGAACCTACCTCATTAGACCCGCAAAACTCTACCGATGGGAATTCAGGCAGTGTCCAGGAACCTATTTTTGAGGGATTATTGACTTTCGATACAGAAATGAAGTTAGTACCGGCACTCGCCAGGAACTATTCCTTCAACGAAGAGGCCACAGCCATTACGTTTGAATTAAAAGAAGGTGTCACATTCCATGATGGAACGCCATTTAATGCAGAAGTTGTAAAAGAGAACCTTGATTTTGTTCGTAACGAAAAAAATGGACTTGCTAGAGCGGGCTTTTTCGAATTTATAAGCGAAGTAGTTGTAGATAGCGAATACAAGGTAACAATCAAATCAAAAGAACCTAATTCTGCCATGGCTGCCTATATGGCACACACTGCTGCTACATTTAAATCGGCAGAAGAAATCAAAAAGAAACAAGCAGATGCTAACTATAACTTAGATCGTAATCCTGTCGGAACAGGTCCCTTTCAATTCGTCGAATGGCGTGATGGCGTTCATGTGAAATTAAAAGCATCCAATAACTATTGGGATAAGGAAAATAAACCTAAACTTTCCGGGATTGTCTATAAACCAGTAACCGAAGCAAATACACGTGTAAACATGTTAAAAACAGGTGAAGCAGATGTGGTTACTAAGCTTCCAACGCAAAATGTAAAAGAATTGTCGGATACAGAAGGAATTGATGTTTTCACAGGACCATCTTTAAATGTTTTTTATGTTGGTATGAGCCTGAAGCATGAGAAGTACAAGGATGTACGTGTCAGACAAGCCTTGAATTACGCTGTCAATAAGGATCAGCTAATCTCACAAGTCAATGATGGCTATGGAGTTGTGGCAGATTCTGCTATTGCACCCGGTGTCGCTGGATATGCCAAACAGGAAGCATATGAATATGACCTTGAGAAGGCAAAGCAATTGCTGGCAGAGGCTGGATATGAAAAAGGATTTAAAGCTACCCTTTGGACAAGAAAGGAAACTGAGTTTATTGCTGTAGCGGAAAACGTGGCCATTCAATTAAAAGCGGCAGGTATTGAAGTGGAAGTTCAGGCATTTGAAAGCGGAACATTATTTGATAAGCTTGACAATAATCAGGGAACCGATCTTTGGATTGGAAGATGGTCTCCAAGTACTGGGGAAGCGGATTGGGGATTACGGCCAAACTTTGGTTCAGACCGTGTACCGCCAAACTATAATAACTCTGGATTCTATCAAAATAAAGAAGTTGATCAATTGCTGAAAAAAGCATTACAGGCCCCTACAGAAGATGGCCGTCAAGAAAATTATGCAAAGATACAAGGCATTGTCTATAAAGAAGCACCATGGATTTTCTTATATGTGCCAGAAAACGCGGTTGCCAAACGCAATAACGTGGATAATGTAACCATTCTACCTTCGGACGATGTTCGGGTAACTGGAGCAGAAAAGAAATAAATTGGTGCTTAACAGGTTGAAAGTTTTGATGGAAACGACGGCTTTCACTGATTTCTTAGTAGAAAGCCGTTTTTTCTATTACATATTAGGAAAAATTCATTATTTTAATAGACTGTTCCGTTTAAAATAGGACATTAACCTTCGGGATTGGAAAGCAGGTGGGAAAAATGTTGACGTTTACCATTCGGAGAATTATAGGTATGATTCCTATTCTATTTATTATTTCCATACTCTCCTTCTTGTTTGTACATTTGTCCCCGGGAGACCCAGTCCGGATTATGTATGGTGCTGAAATTAGCCAGGCAGCCTATGAGTCGTTAAAGGAAAAGATGGGGCTAAATGATCCTTTGTACATACAATATGGACGATATATGAATGATATTCTCGTTCATGGTGATTTTGGGGTCTCTTACCGGACAAAAACAGGGGTATCCGATGAAATTATGCGGCGTTTTGGGTATACTCTGGTCCTGACTTTCGTAAGTATGATTTGGGCCATCGTGATTGGAATCGTTGTAGGAATCATCTCTGCAACGAAAAGGAACTCACTCCTTGATCGGGCTGGAATGATTTCCACTGTAACGGCCATAAGTGTTCCGGAATTTTGGCTTGGGATCATGCTCATGCAGATATTTGCTGTTCAGCTTGGCTGGTTTCCTACGAGTGGAACAGGGACAATAGGCCATCTCATTCTGCCATCGATAACTTTAGGATTTGGGGTGGCAGCCATTATTGCGCGTTTTACCAGGTCAAGTTTGCTTGAAGTTTTAAATGAGGACTTTGTACGTACAGCCAGGGCAAAAGGGCAAAAAGAATCTTTCATTGTATGGGTTCATGTGCTTCGCAACGCACTCATTCCTGTTGTGACGATGACTGGCTTACAGTTTGGATTTTTACTGGGTGGATCTGTTGTGGTGGAGCAAGTTTTTTCATGGCCTGGTCTTGGTTCTTATTTGATTGATTCCATTTTGTCCCGGGATTATCCAGTAACACAAGCTCTAATCTTTTTATTTTCGATACAATTCCTTGTTGTTAATTTACTTGTTGATTTAAGCTATGGCTTATTGAACCCGCAAATCCGGTTAAAGTAGGGGAGGCTGACAGAAACGATGGAAAAGCAAAGTAAAAAGGCAATATCCCCTTTTCGTACATTTATAAATAAGCTCTTAAAACAGCGTATGGTTGTTATCTCATTCTATATGGTGTTTTTGATTGTCTTGATTGGGTTATTTGGTCCTTTATTCGCGCCATACGATCCCGATCGCCCAGTTCTAGAACAGTATTCCGAAAAGGGAATAAAAATAGATGAAGCCTCAACCATACAAGTACCGATTCTAGCGAAAATGTCCGATGGCAGTATGGTAGCTGGAAATAGCCTTCCTGAATTAACAGTAAAAAGTGAGGAACGCCGTATTGCTACTGCACGTGAGAGGAATGGACAAATTCAAGTAAGTGCAAATGGAGAGGGAACCACAGCTGTTGTTCTATCGAATGGAGATGTTTCTGCGGTCATACAAATTAATGTTGGAAAGCAGAAGAATGAACCGATCCTATCCAGGATTGAAGCTGGAAATTTTGAGAATGTACTTGAATTAGGGGATACAAAAGAAATTGAATTATCTGGATTTCTTTCAAATGGAAAGGAATTATCTAAAAATGATTTGTTTAAAATGATACAGCAAAAAGAGGATGGAGAGAAAAAAGATAAACCAGATTCTTCTGGATTCAATGCCGCACCTAGTAGTGCAAAAACAGATGACGCTGGCTCACTATTTGAATCAGTTGAACCAGAAATAGTAAGTGTATCAAAGGATGGATTGGTTACCCCGCTTAAAGAAGGGGAGGGAGCCATCAGAGTGTCGATTGGTTCTGTTTCAACGATTATTCCGGTTTCGGTTGGAGGAGGATTTTCAGTAAAGCAAGTCGTCGAAATTTTACCGGAGGAAAGTCAGATTAGTTTAAGTAATTTATCAAAGCATCAACCTCCATCCTCCAGACACTGGTTCGGCACAGACCATCAGAATCGCGATATTTTCAGCCGGATTCTCGTTGGTACAGCGGATACATTGTTAATAGGGTTCGTTTCTGTTGCGATAGGGGCAGTTATTGGTACCTTCTTGGGATTGTTAGCTGGATATTATGGACGGTGGATCGATGTATTGATTACTAGATTTACAGATATCTTACTTGCGTTTCCCGGGATTCTTTTGGCTATCGCAGTAATTGCTCTATTAGGACCGGGAATCACAAATATCATATTTGCAGTAGCATTTTTTACAGTTCCGACATTTGTTCGAATTGTACGGGGCAGCACGTTGGCATTAAAGGAAAAAACCTATGTTGAGGCCGCTCAGTCTATAGGTGTACAGGATTCGGTTATCATTTTCCGGCATATTTTTCCGGGGACAGTATCTGTTGTTCTCGTTTACTTTACCATGCGTGTAGGGATTGCCATTTTAATAGGTGCATCCTTAAGCTTCCTTGGGCTTGGCGGCGACATTACTGCACCTGAATGGGGAGCCATGCTGAGTTCTGCAAAGGATAACAGCATCAATGTATTTCATCCAACATTTTTTCCCGGGATTGCCATTGTGCTTACTGCACTTAGCTTTAATATTCTTGGTGATGGGTTACGGGATGCTTTGGATCCAAAGCTAAAGGATTAGGGGGAGCATCATGAAAAATAAAGTACTAGAAGTGAAAGACTTGCAAATTGATATCATGAAGGACAAACAGCCAACTTCGGTTGTTAATAACATCTCCTTCCACGTTTTTGAAGGTGAAACCCTTGGTGTAGTTGGAGAATCCGGGTGTGGTAAAAGTTTGACATCCCTTTCGATCATGAGGCTTCTTGCTAGTCCTCCTGTACAAGTGGGCAATGGAGAAATTCTTTTTAATGGAGAAGATCTTCTCAAACTAGATGGTGAAAAAATGCGTGGTATACGCGGTAACCAAATTTCCATGATTTTTCAGGAGCCGATGACGAGCTTGAATCCTGTTTTTACAATTGGTAAACAAATTGATGAGGTTTTATTAATACATGAACCGATTTCAAAAAAGCTGGCAAAGCAGCGTTCGATCGAGATGTTAACAATGGTAGGCATCCCCAGGGCAGAACAAATTTATTCAAGCTACCCCTACCAATTATCAGGTGGAATGAGACAGCGTGTCATGATCGCTATCGCACTGGCATGTAAGCCTAAACTTCTTATTGCAGACGAGCCAACAACTGCGTTGGATGTCACCATACAAGCACAAATATTGGACTTAATGAAAAAACTTAAGGAAGAAACAAACAATTCTATTATGTTCATCACCCATGACCTGGGAGTCGTTGCGGAAATGTGTGATCGTGTCATCGTCATGTATTCGGGTGAAATTGTGGAGGAATCTGACGTTGATTCGCTTTTTAACGATCCAAAGCATCCTTACACGATAGGATTGCTTTCTTCTACGCCAAATATAAAGGAAAAGAGCACACGGCTTTTTTCTATCAAAGGCCAGGTGCCTACTCCTGGGTCAGTGAAAGAAGGGTGCCCGTTTGCTTCCAGATGTCGAGTAGTGATGGAAAAATGTTTAACAGTCAATCCGCCACTTATCGATGTGGGTGAAAATCACAAATCCAGATGCTGGCTTAATGTTAACTAGGGGGAGTTCTTATATGACAGAGACAGTTGACCTTTTGAAAATTGAAGAAATGAAGGTACACTTCCCAATTAAAAGCGGTGTTTTCAACAATAAAATAAATTACGTTAAGGCTGTCGATGGCATTTCGTTTACAGTCAAAAAAGGGGAATCCTTCGGCATAGTTGGAGAATCAGGCTGTGGAAAGTCTACTGCCAGCAGAGCTGTCCTTCAACTAATTAGGCCAACTTCCGGGAAGATCTATTTTAAAAACGCGGAATTAACTTCTTTACCGAAAAAACAGTTAAGAAATTTACGTAAAAATATTCAGATGGTATTCCAGGATCCATATGATTCATTGAATCCAAGATTAACAGTGGCAGAAATTTTGGATGAACCTTTAAAGGCCCATAAAATTGGATCCAAAGAGGAACGTAGAAATAAAATAATAGAAATTATGGATGTATGTGGACTTAATCGGGAGTACATTCATCGATACGCTCATGAATTTTCAGGCGGGCAGAGGCAGCGTATTGGAATTGCAAGGGCGCTTATCTTGAAGCCGGAACTAGTAGTTGCCGATGAGCCAGTTTCTGCCCTGGATGTTTCGATTCAATCCCAAATTTTAAATCTCATGATGGATTTACAGGAAACCTTAAACCTCACTTATTTATTTATTTCACATGACTTAAGTGTCGTTCGTCACTTTTGTGACCGGGTTGGGGTGATGTATTTGGGAAGAATGGCGGAGTTGGCAGAAACAAACTCACTTTTTGAAAACCCCTTACATCCATATACAAAGTCTCTATTATCGGCAATTCCCATTTCAAACCCGAGAGAAAAGAGGGAACGGATCTCATTGCAAGGGGATGTCCCGTCACCCGTTGATCCGCCGATAGGATGCGCATTTTCTAGCCGATGCCCTGAGGTTATGGATATTTGCAGGACTTCAAGGCCTGCTATGAAAGAAGCAAGACCAGATCATTATGTAGCATGTCATCTTTATACAGAGAAAAGAGGATGAATAAGAATGGGAGTGCATGTTATGTCAAAAGAATTGATCTTTGCGTTTATAGAAGAAAATAAAGAGGAATTTATAAGTCTTAGTCGAAAAATATGGGAAAATCCGGAGCTCGGCCACAAAGAATTTAAAGCGTGTAAATGGCTAACAAATGAACTCAAAAAACACAATTTTGAAGTGGAGTTAGGGACAGGCGGACTAGAAACTGGATTCAGAGGTGTCTACGATTCAAAATTACCAGGACCAACCGTTGCCTATCTTTGTGAGTATGATGCTTTACCTGAAATCGGTCATGCATGTGGGCATAACTTGATAGGAGTTATGAGTCTTGCAGCAGGAATCAGCCTAAGTAAAGTGATTAAGGAAACAGGTGGGAAGGTCATTGTATTTGGTACACCTGCTGAAGAAACAAGCGGGGCAAAAGTAACATATGCCGAGCAAGGGTTATTTGATACAGTAGATGTAGCCCTTATGGCTCATCCTTCTCAAAACCATGAAAGAAGTGGAACATCCAAAGCAATGGATGCTATTCAATTTGATTTTTATGGAAAATCTGCCCATGCTGCCTCACACCCTGAAGATGGAGTGAATGCTTTGGACGCCGTGATACAAACATTTACAAACATCAATGCACTTAGGCAACAAACAACTGATGACGCACGTATACACGGTATTATAAGCCATGGTGGTGTTGCTCCAAATATCATAGTAGATCGGGCGCAAGCACAATTTTATGTACGTACAAAACAAATGGAAACATTAGTCCCATTAGTTGAAAGAGTCATAAACTGTGCAAAAGGAGCTGCTCTTGCAACTGGATGCCGATTGGAAGTATCGAGACACGAATTTAGTTATGCGAATTTGATTACGAATGAAACACTTTCAAATGTATATAATGATAATTTAATAAAACTAGGTGTGATAGAAGAAGAAATTAAAACCGGATTAAAACATGGTTCAAATGACATGGGGAATGTAAGTCATAAGGTTCCTTCCATTCACCCTTATATAAAAGTTCCAAATGCCCCCTATCCGGTTCATACAACGGAGTTCAGAGAAGCTGCAGGAAGTGAAGATGGAATGAAGACACTCATCCTAGGAGCAAAAACACTGGCAGCAACAGGATATGACATCTTAACAAAGAAAGAATTACTGGAAAAGATCAAGGAAGAATTTGAAACTACTCGCGGAAATGAACCATTCCAAGCAATTTTGTAGGTTTTTATGAGGGGGTAATGCACCGCATCCATTATTAATAAATCGGGGCAACACTTAATAGATACAGGAGTAGAATGAGGGTTAATAAAATATAAAAAAGCAGCGCAAAATCCGCTGCTTTCTGTTTATCGTAGTCATGCGTAAAGTTAAACGGAGTTTATTTGGATTATATGTAATTGTTAACTTGAGAAAGGCTCGCTGGAGCTTATTCTAAAGTAAAGACTACTTCCTAAAAATAGGAGGTAGTCTTTTTTGGTTAAATTCAGGTTAAACCAGAACTCAGGGCTTGCTGCTGCGCTAGCAACTTATTTTCTTAATCATTAAATTATAAATTATATTCAGAAAATACCTATGAAAGAAACCGTAAAGAAAGTAAGAATCGACGAAGCGGACATTATTGTTGCAGGCGGAAAAGGACTGGGGAGCTTCGAGGGATTTCAGTTAATACACCAATTGGCGGAAACTGTTGGAGGAGCTGTTGGTGCCAGCAGGGATGTGGTGGAAGAGGGGTGGATCGACCACGCCCATCAAGTAGGGCAAACCGGTGTGACGGTAACGCCTAAAATTTATTTTACGATTGGAATTTCCGGTGCGATTCAACATATTGTTGGAATGAAAAATTCTGGTTTGGTCATTGCCATAAATAAGGACAAAGAAGCCCCACTTTTCAGAACTGTCATTATGGAATTGTTGGCGATGCCTTTGAAATAGTTCCTATACTAATTGAACCGTTTAAAACGGCTTTATCCAGAGAAAAGGTAATCAATACCAGGGGAAGTTGATTTAATATTGGCGTATCGTTAGTTTGGCAGACATTCTGAGTAAAGAACTAAAAATTATTGGTGCCAGCCGTAATACACAGAAACTATCGTAAGTGTCGCTGATCATCATTTGAGATGAGCTTCTAAAAGAACTTTGTAACAGCCATTGCTGCCTATAAAACTATTAAGGTCTTGGTAGGTGCAAGAAATAATTAAAACAGTAAAATAAGTAGGAGTGAGTAAAAGAAAAATAGGATAATCATCTATGCTCGAAATGAAACAGGGGATGAGATCTTTACATTCCCTGTTGTATATTTTGGTGCCATGCTTGGTGCCCAAATTTTTAAAATTACAAATCAGCGAGAATCATCAGAAAGCAAGAAACCTTGATTTATCAGTATTTTCGGGTACATGAATCGGGTTAAACCCCAACATCAAAGGAGGTTTTCTTATGGCTAAACTAAGGAAAGGGAAAGGGGATATACATTTATATTGTAAAACGGAACTATTAAATATATTCGAACAAGCTTTTATAAATGGTCATAACCCAATTGGTAAGCAGCCTCAGCCATCAAACGATAACCATTTGGGTTAGGGTGGACCCCATCAAGCGAAAGCAGTTCGTTTTGCCGGCCAGAAAAAGAATGATAGACATCTACAATCCCAATATGAGGCTTCTTCGAAATCGTTTCAAGATGGGCGTTGAAATCCTGGATCCATCTGTCCGCTTCCGGAATCTTCGGGAAGGGATTGTATAGATTTACAAGCCTAATTATATAAAAATTGTCTGTTGGCAATTTTACTGAGTGAATCTTATCAAGTATTTTGCCAATGTTGGCAGTGCTTTCGTCAAGTGCCTTTATTAAGACCTGAGTGTCAAATGTAGCTAAAAAGACTTCAGCCGCATCTATCAAATCATTGCCACCTGCAGTAATTGTAATGATATCGGCACTGGCAACATTAACCGCTACTTTGGGCCATGAGAAGAATTGCAATATTTCTCTTGAAGTGGCTCCAGTTTTTGCAAAAATATTGACATCGATTCGGCGGTTCAGTGCGTGTTCCGACAATGCTTTATACCGCCGAACAAATGAAGAATACGGAAAAAGGGCAGAACCGACACCTACAGTCAATGAATCTCCCAAGGCAGTATATTGCAGGGCTCGTTTACCTTTTGACAAGACAATCACCTCCAAAGCAAACAGGGTTGTTCTATATCATATGAGCGCGAAACTAGTATGATTGGGCAAAGAGAGCTATAACTCTAGTCTTAAAAATAATTTGGCCTTGCAAAAAGTGAAACTTAAATTTTGGTTAAATAGAATTAAAAAATCCTTAATCGGTAACTCCGCATAACTTGCCACGAAATGTCGGAATGTTGATTTCGGTTCCTTTTATTCTTAGCTTATTCTTGGAAGCTTTCCTTATCGCTCAGTTTCGACCAGTATAAGACGCTCCAGAATAGGGGAGCTTTTTTCTGTTTTCGCTAAAGCCTACCCAAAAGACATGAGGTTACGTTCCGGGTATTGTACACGCCTCCATTGTTAACTCGTCAGATTCCTGTTATCTGTAAACTCCTGCCAAGTCGCCAATGCATCACCCCTAAGAATAATGACACTTTATTACTGTAAAATTACATTTCTCTAACAAATCGCAGGAATAGGCAAAGTTTCCATGACTGTGTCGAATTATATATGTATAGTGAAAAAATAAGGCCAATAACTGAAGCTTAGTAGGGGGACTATACATATGCTAGAATTTGAAACCAATATCGATCAATTTGCCAGTATAAAAGTAATTGGGGTTGGCGGCGGCGGAAATAATGCCGTGAACCGGATGATTGAGGATGGGGTGCAGGGAGTGGAGTTCATTGCCGTGAACACTGATGCCCAGGCTCTCAACATGTCAAAAGCGGAGGTCACGATGCAAATCGGCGGTTCGTTGACCAAGGGGCTGGGGGCAGGTGCCAATCCTGAAATCGGCAGAAAGGCTGTCGAGGAAAGCAGGCAGCAGATCAAGGATGCCCTTCAAGGAGCGGACATGGTGTTTGTAACAGCCGGAATGGGCGGCGGAACCGGAACCGGAGCTGCGCCGGAGATTGCCAAAATCGCGCGCGAACTTGGCGCACTTACAATTGGAGTAGTGACTCGTCCGTTCACTTTTGAAGGCCGCAAGAGGGCACAAAATGCAGCAGCCGGAATTGAAGAAATGAAGAAAGCTGTTAATACCTTAATCATTATTCCAAACGAGCGATTGCTGGAAATTGTCGACAAGAGAACGCCGATGATTGAAGCCTTCCGCGAGGCGGACAATGTCCTCAGGCAAGGGGTCCAGGGCATTTCCGACTTGATTGCCGTGCCAGGCATGATTAACCTGGACTTTGCTGACGTGAAAACGATCATGTCCCACAATGGAACCGCGCTTATGGGCATTGGAGTAGCTTCTGGCGAAAACCGTGCTGCAGAAGCTGCCAAAAAGGCCATCTCCTCGCCGCTCCTTGAAACAAGCATCAATGGCGCGAAAGGAGTACTGATGAACATCACAGGCGGCATGAACCTCAGTTTATTTGAAGTCCAGGAAGCGGCCGATATTGTGGCGGCAGCAACAGATGAAGAGCTTAACATGATTTTTGGATCGGTCATCAATGAAAACCTGGAAAAAGAAATCATGGTGACCGTGATTGCAACCGGATTCGATCATGCTGAAGAGAAAGCTCCTCCGTCAAAGACATCACGCCATACTGGAGACATGATTACCAATTCCCGTGAGCAATACCAGGCTCAGTTAAGACAGCGAGAGACAGTAGCCCCTGTAGAATCGGGATATTATGGCCAAGAACAAAACTACAGACAATCCGGCAACTACAGCCAAGACCAAAGCTACAGCCAGTCTGGTAGGTATAGCCAATCCGAAAACTACAGCCAGCCGCCAGTCTACGAAGAGCCGGCGAATTACGAACAGGCTACCCACCAGCAAGACGACTCGCTTGAAATCCCAGCGTTTTTCCGGAAGCGAAATAGAGGGTAGTAAACTCGACCTGTACGCCATTCAGTAAGGACTTTGATATGATTGACTGGCTGTACGGATAAGAAAAGCTAGGGCGTAAATGCTGAAAAGGTTTGCAGCTAATTTAAAAATCTTGTTGAAGCAAGGATATTTTCCTTGCTTCTTTTCTATTTGGACGGGGTTGAAAGTAAAAATCCACTAAACTTACATTTTTTTATTTTTTTGGGATGAATTATCTGCTTAAAAGAGACAGTAAAAAAGGTGGATACTATTTCTCAAAAAAGGAAGTGTTTGTAATGGATTTAATACTTAAGAAAATAATTTCTTCCTCTTTAGTTGCTTTTTTAACGTTTTCTTTATTTGTTCCGCAGGTGGGTGCGGAAAAAAGACAACAAACGGCGCAGCCTGTAATCGATGCTAGAGCTAAAAAAACATTAACGGTTGAGGGAAAGACCTTTAAGGATTTAAACGGGAATGGACAGCTAGACCCTTATGAAAACTGGCAGCTTTCCGACGATGAACGGGCGCGGGACTTGATTTCTAAAATGACATTAGAGGAGAAGGCGGGTCTGCTGGTAATTCCCGAGTTTCCTAAGTTCCAGGAAGGGAAGCTGGTCCTCCCGAATAAGATGATTAACCAGACTACCCGTTATTTTATTTTCCGTGAATTCCCGAGCGCGGATGTGATTGCAGGTTACAATAATCAGATTCAGGAAGCGGCGGAGGCTACAAGATTAGGAATTCCGGCCGTGATTATTTCAAATCCTCGGAATCATCCGGCCAATGTCCCAAATTTGGAGACTGCTGGGCAATTTTCTTACTGGCCGGATCCTTTGGGCCTGGCAGCTACACGCGATTTGAATCTGATTTCGGAATTTGCGAGAATTTCCGGAAGAGAATTCAGGGCTTCAGGTATACGTAAACTATATGGGTACTCAGCAGATGTATCGACCGATCCAGAATGGCCAAGGATTGATGAAACCTTTGGTGAAGATCCAAGAATTATTTCAGATATCATTTTTAGAATTGTTAAAGGGTATCAGGGTGATATCCTTAATGAAAACAGTGTATCCACCACTGTTAGGCATTTTCCGGGCGGAGGAGCGCGTGAAGAAGGGAAGGATCCCCATTTTGAAGAAGGCCAATATAATATTTATCCGACAAAAGGCAGTCTTGTGAGGTACCATATTCCGCCTTTTCGGGCAGCGATTGAAGCCGATGCAACGTCAATCATGCCTTATTACGCGTATCCAAGTAATAAAAGTGCGGAGCAGGGCCTGCCACACTTTAGTCCACAACAACAGTTTGAAGAAGTTGGCTTCGCATTGAACAGAAGTTTTATTACCGACTACCTTCGCGGCCAGCTGGGATTCCTCGGCTATGTCAACTCGGATACAAGTGCTGTCGTTGAGAGAGCATGGGGAGCTCTAGATTTGCCAATCGAACAACGGTTTGCGAAAGCATTGAACGCAGGAACGAATATTTTCTCCGGTGTTGCAAATCCAACTCCAATTATTACGGCGGTTAACCAAGGTTTGGTAAGTGTAGATAGAGTAAACCGGTCTGCAACCTATTTGGTGACTGAAATGATGAAGCTGGGCCTTTTTGAAAATCCCTATGTAGATCCGAAGAATGCCCTTAACGTTGCGAATGACCCTACTTCACAAGAACGTGCTGATTTGGCGCATCGCAAGTCCGTTGTCTTAATGAGGAATGACAACAATTTATTGCCGTTAACGGATGAAAAAATCAGAGGGATAAGGCTTTATGTGGAAATGTTTCCTGGAGGAACGAATGGAGCCGCCACACAAAGGCTTAGAGAAACAATCCAAAACTACGATAAGAGTATTACGTTAACAGACAATCTGGAGAACGCAACCCATGCTCTTATCTGGATTATGCCGAAGCAAGACATATTAAAACGTTTCCCTCAGCTGTTAATCGGGCCTGAAACTGAGGTCAGCCAAATTGACAGGATTAATCAAATACAAAAGAGGGTTCCAACGATTACCGCAATCAACTTGAGAAGCCCATGGATGCTCAATAATGTTGAGCCGAATGCCACATCGTTTATTGGTACTTTTGGAACGAAGCCAGAAGCATTAATCGATGTCATCCGCGGCAGATTTAACCCTGTTGGGAAACTTCCTTTTACGATGCCAGCCAACCAGCAGGCAGTCGACAATGAAGTAGGGGATATCCCAGGATTCAGGGAAGATCCGTCCTATGTTTACCGTGCGAAAAGCGGGGATGCGTATATTTATAATTTCGGCCTCTCCTATAATACGGCAAGGAATGAGCGGAAAGGCTTTTTCGATAAAATGAAGGATTTTTTTGGACAATAAATCGAGTAAATCCTTACGTTGAAAAACCGCACAAGTCATCTTTGACTTGTGCGGTTTATAGCCGTCAAAAAGTGGTCGCTAGAGGTTTCGAAAATATAATCAAGAATTACTTTCTTCTTTTCCCAAAAATTTATTAAGAGCTGCTTTATTTTGTTCCAAATCCACTTCTAGGACTTCTCCAATTCCTTCATGGCGTTCATTTGTAAAACTGCCATCTTCCGGGATTCGGAGTGTTTGTATTTTTCCACTTTCATTCGTCATCATGTCTTTTCCAATCGTCAAAAGTGTAGCAGTGTCAATGTCTGTATCTATGTATGTATGTAAAACGTCTAATAGATCAGGAAGCTTTGCGACACTTTGAATGCTTACTGCTTCATCCTTTAATTTTGTGACCACTTCTTGCTGTCTTTGCACACGGCCGAAGTCACTTAACCGATCTTGGCGGAAACGGACATATCCTAACAGTTCTTTACCATTAAGTCGTTGATTCCCTTCCTCTAAAGTCATTCCGATTCCATCAGACATTTCATAGGGGATGTCTACTTCAATTCCATCCGGAATGAGGAGGTCAACAGCTTTTTCGAATCCTTTAAAATCGACAATCGCATAGTGATGAATATCCACTCCAAAATTTAATTGAATGGTTTTCCTTAATAGTTCAGGTCCTCCAATTGCGTAAGCAGCATTTAATTTATGCTCTCCATGTTCAGGTATGGTTACATACATATCACGCATTAGCGAAATAAGTTTTGCTTGTTGGGTATCGGGATTATAGTGAGCTACCATTATGGTATCCGTCCTAGCTTGTTTTTCACCTCGGGAATCACTTCCCAGCAAAAGAACATTTACCGCGTCTTTTTTGATTTTCTCTCCTTGAAACGAATGCTTTGCTTCAACTTTTTTGAATGGTTGATTAACCTTTTTTACCGTTCCTTCTATAAACTGAAACACAGTAAAAAGACCAACAAAAAAAATACTAAATAGAAGAAGGGCAGTAGTTACTCTTATCCATCTTATCTTTTTTCTCTTTCGTGTTTCTAACATACTTGCACCACCTAGAATAATAAAAAATCAACTATTAAAATCAACTATTGGCTGATCCTCAGTTTTTAATAGAGTGAATCAGAAACTGAAAGGGTTGCCATCTTTTTAACTAGAGATAAATATTATCCCATAATAATATTTCAAATGATGGGATATTGGATTACAATTGTTTATTATTTTGTTAACAGTCTTTTCGTTTCGACACTTGTGACCTCCTTTGCGTATGTTGGGGCAAAACCCAGCATAAGCGAAGGAGGTTTTTGTTTTGGCTGAACATGGACGATATAAAAGGGGTCAAGACAAATCCTGAGTTTCGTTATTTCAACAGAAAATTGTTGCAACGCGTAAAGGAAGTGGGGATTGGAATGGCACCGTTTTGGCTCCTAGAGAGGTGTGAAATGGAACCAAAACTGTATTGGTACCGTTTTTCATGTACCGGAAGCCTAACTCCAGTAAATGATGATTACATCTTTTTTTGGTTGAAGTGTACTTAGTAATGAGGATTTTCAATATTTATAAATAAGAAAACTATAAAACCATAAATATGGACATTCCATTCGTATTGGGGGAATCCATACGAATTTTTTGAAAGGAAGGTGTAATATGAAAGTTGCTGTATTAGGGTCTGGATTAATGGGGAAAGAAGCAGCCCGTGATTTAGTGCAAAGTGGTGGAGTAGAGGCGGTTGGATTGGCAGATATTGATTTAGGGCGAGCGCAACAAGTCTGCAACCAAATTCAATCATCGAAATTAAAAGCGTTTTCCGTTGATGCTGGGAACTACGACGAGTTGGCATATTTTATTAGCCAATATGATGTCGTTGTAAATGCGCTATTTTATACCTTTAATGAGACGGTTGCGAAAGCGGCTATTGCAACCGGGGTAAGTTCTGTTGACCTTGGCGGGCATATCGGTAATATTACGGATCGCGTGTTGGAGTTGAATGAAGAAGCCGTGGCAGGTCATTCGACGATTATCCCTGATTTGGGTGTTGCCCCAGGTATGATAAATATTTTGGCCGGCTACGGTGCAAGCAAGCTCGATCATGTGAAGTCCATTAAGATGTATGTTGGGGGGATTCCTGCAAGGCCTGAACCCCCGCTTGAATATAATCATGTTTTTTCAATGGAAGGATTACTCGATCATTATACCGATCCTTCATTTATCATTCGAAATGGGGTAAAGTTAGAAGTACCATCACTTTCAGAGATAGAAAAAATCTACTTTGAAAAATTTGGTCCGCTGGAAGCATTTCATACGTCGGGTGGAACCTCCACATTACCTCATTCATACCCATATTTAGATGAATTGGAGTATAAAACGATCCGCTACCCTGGCCATGCCGAAAAATTCAAATTGCTGGTTGATCTTAACCTTACCCGTAAAGATTATGAAGTGGATATTAAAGGGCAGCAGGTGAAGCCCAGAGATGTCTTGTTAAAGGTTCTTGCCCCGATCGTGGACTTAAAGGACAAAGATGATGTAGTATTGCTTCGCGTCATCGTCTCAGGAGAGAAAAAGGGTCTGAAAACGTCGTACGAATATGAAATGACGACGTTTAAAGACCGTACAAATAATGTAACAGCGATGGCACGGGCTACCGCAAACACCGTTTCCGTTGTAGCTCAAATGATTGGCAATGGAACGATAGCCAAAAAAGGGGTCCACCCACCGGAGCAGATCGTGCCCGGAAAAGAATACATCGAAGAAATGGCAAAAAGAAATATAATCATCACAGAAAACAAGAAATAGGATAACATTTCCCGATCCTTCCTGCTATATTGAGGAAGGGCTTTTCTTTAACCTTGGAAGCTATATAGAATCCTCGCTTGCTATTCTATTATTTTACCTTTTTAGGGACCTCAATTAAATCGGGGTCAGCGATGGAATATCCTTTGGACTGCAGCCCTTTGACGATATCCTCAAGCGCATTCTTCGTCCACTCGCGGTCATGCATCAAAAGGTTTGCCCCGTTTGTGAGGAATGGGCTGCCGACCATGATTTCAGCCAAGGAATCGGGGTTCTTGTATTGCTTCTCCCAGTCATAGCCATATGTCCAATTCATCAGCAGCATGCCTTCCTGAGCGGCAATCTCCTTGGAATAATCCGTATTTATGCCGAATGGGGCCCTAAAAAAGGCAGGAGAAACACCGGTAATTTCTTTTACCCGTTCATTCAGGCTGACGATTTCCTGCTTCTGTTCCTCTTCTGAAATATTTGTCAAGGTTGGGTGCGAATATGTATGGTTGCCAATGGCAAAGCCCATTTCATGGATCTTTTTCAATCTTTCCTCTTCTTCGGGAGTGTCAAGAAAGTGCCCATTCACGAAAAAAATCGCCTTAACGCCAAGCCTGTTGAGAATCTCAGCCATTTCAAGCGAATGCTTGTCTGGGGCATCGTCGATTGTGAGCAGGACATTTTTTTCTTCTGAGCCATCCAGCCGTTCGATGACCCAATTGGCCTCATTCAGCTTGTAGACTGGCTGGGTTTCTTCTGCAGTTTCCTCAGTGATCTTTTCATTAGGCTCATCTGTTTCCTGAGGTTTTTCTACTTTTTCCGTTTCCGTCGTTTCCGCTGGGGGTATAGTTTCTGTGACTCGAGATTCATTGCTTTGCTTCGTTCCGCTGCATGCAAAAAGCATGGTAGCGGCAAATAAAACGGGAATAAATAATTTCATGCTGATTCCTCCATTATGCTGATTCTACTATCTGCATACCCACTGGAAAAGGGGGAAACCCAAATTTCTTAAATTTCTCAGCGAAATTCGAAAAATTATCGAGTTTCGTCTTTATTATAGATAAAAGACTTACTAGAGGAGACATCACGAAATGAACTACAAAACTCTTATTATTTTATTGATTGCTTTCCTGTTAATAGGATGCAGCAATCAGGAAAAAAGTGCTGGCCAGCCACCGCCAACGGAAAGTAAGTCCGAAAAACCAGAAGGAGAACCTGCTGAAAAGCCCAAGCCTGATAGTAAATCATCTGAAAAGCCTGAGCCTGAAGGTTCAACCGAAAAACCTGAGCCTGAAGGTTTTAAGTCACCATTTTCTTTTG
The DNA here is from genome assembly GCF_032667185.1 of Neobacillus sp. YIM B06451. Classification (NCBI taxonomy): domain Bacteria; kingdom Bacillati; phylum Bacillota; class Bacilli; order Caryophanales; family Bacillaceae; genus Neobacillus; species Neobacillus sp. YIM B06451. The sequence goes on from NZ_JAVFKJ010000001.1 coordinate 529,840, forward strand.
AGTACCCGGAAGATGGGGTAAAAGGAATCTATGTGACCGGGCCGACTGTGAGCGTTTCAAGATTCGATGATCTTCTGAAGCTTGTCGAAACGACGGAATTGAACAGTATGGTCATCGATATCAAAGATGATTTTGGTTTACTGCAATATAAGCCCGAAAAAGGATCCAAATTTGAAGAGATTGGCCGTAATTACATAAAAGATCCTGGCAAACTATTAAAAACCTTGGAAGAAAAAAAGATTTACCCGATCGCCCGCGTGGTGGTCTTTAAGGACAACCACCTTGCAACCAAGAGGCCGGACCTTAGTTTTTCAGAAAATGGTCAAGTGTGGAAAAACGGGCGAGGCGAAAGCTTTGTCAATCCGTTTATGAAGGAAGTATGGGAATATAACGTTGAAATTGCCAAGGAAGCAGCCAAAATGGGCTTCAAAGACATCCAGTTCGATTATGTCCGTTTCCCGGAAGGTTTCGAAACAAGGGATAGCACGCTTACGTATTCACAGGGAGATTACAGTAAAGTGGAAAAAGAAAATGTTCAAAAAAGAGTTGATGCGGTAACTGATTTTGTTGCCTATGCCAAGAAAGAACTTGAGCCTTACAATGTAGATGTCTCGGTTGATATTTTCGGCTACTCGGCCACTCTTCCGGAGGCTCCGGGAATCGGGCAGAACTTTTCCAAAATCTCTGCCAATGTGGATGCCATCTCCAGCATGATTTATCCGAGCCACTGGACGAGCTATTTCGGGATTGAAAAGCCTGACCTGCAGCCGTATGAAATCATCAATGAGTACGCCAAGCATGAAAATAAGGTACTGGATGCATTGGAAAAACGCCCAATCTCAAGGCCGTGGATACAGGATTTCACCGCAAGCTATCTAGGAAAAGGTAACTATAAAACTTACGGGAAAGCCGAAGTTGAAGCCCAAATCCGTGCTTTGAATGAAAATGGAATCGACGAATTCCTTCTTTGGAATGCATCCAACCGCTATACAAAGGGAGTTGACTATACACCCCTTACACCTTAATAATTGTTAGCGGATTCGGAACGATTATAAGAGCAATAGATTGAGGGGAAAAAGACTCGCCACATCAACGGCGAGTCTTTTTCTTTGCTCAATTAAAGCTCCGTTTATATCGAATGTAAATATTACAAGGGTTAAAATATACTAAATTGTTCATTTTTTAGATCAGTCACAAACATATGACCGGGGGCATGTGTAATCATAATCTCTGGTTTCATATGTATGGCAACAGCCTGAGGTGTCACACCACATGCCCAGAAGACAGGAATCTCACCATCCTTTATCGTTACGCTGTCACCGAAATCCGGAGAATCGATATCCTCAATCCCAATGGCAGCCGGATTGCCGATATGAATTGGGGCTCCATGTACAGAAGGGAACCGGCTTGTGACCTGGATTGCCCGAATGGCATCCTTTTCTGTCATTGGTCGCATGCTGACAACGGTAGGGCCTTCAAATCTGCCAGCTTTAACTGTTGGAATGTTCGTCTTGTACATGGGGACATTCCGTCCCTCTTCCACATGGCGGATTGGGATTCCGTTTCTTAAAAGGGCTTCTTCAAATGTAAAGCTGCAGCCGATTAGAAAACCAACCATGGAATCATCCCATAGTGCTGATACGTCTAATAATTCTTCGGTAAAGACCCCATTTCGGTAGACGCGGTATTTCGGGATATCGGTCCTTAAATCAGCATCAGGCGCTGAAAGGGCTGGGACCCCGGACCCTGGCATAGTGACATCAATGATTGGGCAAGGCTTTGGATTCCTTTGGCAAAACAAAAGAAATTCAAACGCTAAATCCTTTGGAAGCACAGCCAGATTTGCCTGGATATAACCGGGTGCTAAACCGGAAGTAGGTTTTATCCACTCGTGTGCACGGATTTTTTCACGTATAGCTTGTGGAGTCATCATTCCTATTGTGCTTTCCATAAAAGAACCTCGTTTCCTACTTATTTAAATAGCTGAGGTATTCCGTTAACCAGTGAATATCCACCCATAATCGCCATTGCAATGACGATGACAACCCCAAAAATCGTCATCGAGAGAGGTTGTTTATAGTCACCAACAATTTTTGGCCTGTAGGCAGCGATCAGCATTACACCTAATGCAATAGGTAAAATAAGACCATTAAGGGATCCGACGAGTACAAGAATTTTAACAGGTCTTCCAATAATCACGAAAACAAGGGTGGAAATCGCAATAAAGGCGACGATTGTCCATTTATGATACTTATCGACCGTCTTGCTTAATGTCTGGATGAACGATACGGACGTATAGGCAGCACCGACAACAGAGGTAACCGCAGCAGCCCACATGACGACACCGAAGATTTTGTATCCGACGTTTCCGGCAGCCAGTTTAAACACAGAGGCTGGGGGATTGGCTGGATCAATTGCAAGACCCTGTGCCACTATTCCTAGCGCAGCGAGGAACAGGAAAATCCTCATAATTGAAGCGATACCTATAGCACTTACGGCACTTTTGGTCACTTCTGGCAATGATTCTTTTCCTTTAATCCCGGCATCTAGCAAGCGGTGCCCTCCGGCAAATGTGATATATCCTCCCACGGTTCCGCCGACTAGGGTGACAATGGCAAGAAGGTCAATTTTATCAGGAACAAAGGTCTTTACGACAGCTTCCCCAACAGGAGGCTGGGCTGTAAACATCACATAAACAGTAAGGGCAATCATGACAAATCCCATGATCTGGGCGAAACGGTCCATGGCTTTCCCGGCTTCACGTACAAGGAAAATACCAATCGCTATAATTCCGCTGAGAAGAGCTCCCATTTCTGTTGACCAGCCAAATAGAACATTGACACCAAGTCCCGCTCCGGCGATATTTCCAATGTTAAAAGCAAGTCCTCCGGCAACGATAAGGGCCGCCAGGAAATAACCAAGGCCGGGAAGAACATCATTGGCAATATCCTGGGCGCGTTTTTCTGAAATAGCTATAATCCTCCATATATTCATCTGGGCCCCAATATCAATAATAATGGAAATTAAAATGACAAATCCGAAGCTGGCAAGAAGGGACTGTGTAAAAACGGTTGTCTGAGTAAGGAACCCCGGGCCGATTGCTGATGTTGCCATTAGGAACGCGGCACCCATTAGAATACTGGCAGTTGATTTTTTTTGCATATGAACCCCCTAAATTTTATTGGCCTACTAGCAGGCCAAATTTTCATTATTTTAAAAAGCTGCCTATTGAAGCAATTGTGATACCATTTTGCTTTAATGCTGAGGTGATATACCTTGCAAAATCAAGGGCGCTTTCACCGTCGCCGTGAATACAAACTGTATCAGCCTTTATTGAAATATCGTGGCCCTGCTGTGAAGACACCTTGCCCTCCTTTACCATTCGGATCACCTGGCTAACCGCAGTTTCATGGTCCTTGATTAAAGCATTGGGCTCACGCCTTGATGTCAAAGAACCATCTTCCTGATAGGTGCGATCGGAAAAAACTTCACTCGCACTCCGAAGGCCCAGTCTTTGACCCGCTTTTACCAGTTCACTACCTGCAAGGCCGAAAAAGACAAGCTCCGGATTGACCTTGTATACCGCCTCAGCAATGGCCTCCGCAAGTCCAGCATTTTTTGCAGCCATGTTAAACAAAGCACCATGAGGTTTAACATGCTGAACTTTGCCGCCTTCCGCTTTTACAAAGGCACTCAGAGCTCCGATTTGGTAGACTACCAGGTCGTATGCTTCCTGAGGAGAGATGTTCATTTCTCTTCTTCCGAATCCAGCAAGGTCCGGAAGGCCAGGGTGGACGCCGATCCCTACATTTTTCTCGATTGCTAGTTTTACAGTTTTCCTCATCGTTGCAGGGTCGCCGGCATGAAACCCGCAGGCGATGTTGGCGGACGTTACATAATCGAGGATTTCCGCATCCCTTCCGAGTGTATATGTACCAAAGCTTTCTCCCATGTCACAGTTAATATCAACAATTGGCATTTGCTTTTTCCTCCTATTTAAATTTTAAAATAATCCCATTTTTGAGCTGCTTTAGGTTTTCCTCTCTTTCAAGGAAAAGAAGCTGGGCTTCTTCGTGTGTCACATTTTTAAAGGTGATGTAATCCCCAGGCTTTGCTTGGGCAATCAGGGGTAAATCAACTGAAGCAATCTGTGCAATTTTCGGATAGCCACCTGTAGTCTGCCGGTCGGCCAGAAGTACAATCGGGTTTCCTTCAGCAGGCACCTGGATGGACCCGAAACTTACGGCCTCTGAAATCAGTTCCTCTGGAACCTCAAGCCGTAAGAGAGGGCCTTTCAGCCGATATCCCATTCGATCTGATTGAGGGGAAACTTCAAACCTGTCACTAAAAATTCTTCGTTTGCTTTCCTCATCGAAGAGATGATATTGCTTGCCTTTCATGACGCGAATTGGCATGTCCTTTTGGTGAATTGGAATTAATTTCGATGTTATTGACCAATCCATTTCCGCAAAAGGCTTATCCCCGGTTAGATCCTCTAAGTTTCCCATCATGGTTGTTGAAAGGTCTCCTGGCTTGGCCAATCGTATGACGTCTCCTGGTTTTAAAGCACGGCCTTCATAACCCCCAATTCCCGCCCTTAAGTAAGTGGATTTACTATTCAAGACTTCCTGGACGGCTATACCTCCGGCCACGGCAAGATACACTCTGGTTCCAGCTACCGCTGGCCCAAATCGAAGTTCACTGTCTTTTTTTACAAAAATAGTTCGCCATGACCTCACGGGAAGACGATTAATAGATGGGGAAAGGTCTCCTCCACAAATGGAAATCAAGCAATCCTTTTCAAATCGTAATACTGGTCCGAGCAGGGTTATTTCAAGAGTAGGTTCGTTCTCCTCGTTGCCTACCAGTATATTAGCAACCCGGTGAGCGATCTGGTCCATCACTCCGCTTGCTATCACCCCGTATTTTTGGTATCCATAACGGCCCATATCCTGAACGCTTGTAAGGAGGCCTGGTTTTACTACAGTGATCATGTTCGATCTCCTCCAAGCCTTTTATATTCTTCAATGCTAATCGGAATAAATTTAATCTTATCGCCGGCTCTTAAGAGGGTGGGCGGCTCTTCTTCCGGACGAAACAGTTCTACAGGCGTCCGGCCGATCAACTGCCAGCCGCCTGGCGTTTCAATCGGATATACCCCTGTTTGTTTGCCAGCAATTCCGACGGTTCTCGGAGGAATTTTTAATCTGGGACTATCCCTGCGTGGCGTGGCTATTTTTTCCGACATGCCTCCGATAAACGGGAAGCCTGGAGCAAAGCCAATCATAAAAACCGTGTAGTCTCCAGTGGAATGTATGTGGATTACTTCTTCTTGGGAAAGACCGTTATGCTTTGCAACAAACGGGAGATCCGGGCCCATTTCCCCTCCATAGCAAACCGGAATTTCGACCGTCCGCTGCATGGTTTCTTCGGTTGAAGGCATTTTGCCCAATAATTTCTTTAGCTGGATACAGACAATATCATATGGCAATTTGGATATGCCTCTAAACTTAGAGATGACCTCGACCGGGTCGTAAAACACCGTGACAGTCGTGAAGGCGGGTATGTATTCAATCATCCAGGATTCCAAGTTTCTATCTAGAAATGAGGTAACTAGCTGGACCTTTCGCTGTGTTTCTTCATTGATATCTTTTCCAAGCTCTATGACGACTGCCTGGTCTCCTAGAGGATGGAAAATGAACGTCAGGTTTTCTTCCATCATGCATTTAGTCTCCCTAAAATAATATTCTGTTTATTATAGCTTAAACTTTTTGAATTTTGAAACATTAACTATATCACGTAGATTTTTAAAAGCTGTTCATATGAAAACTTTTCCAAAATAACTTCCTCTTGGGAAGCATGAGGAGGTTTAGATAGCATTTGCCTATTTGTATTCTTTTTTTGGTTAGGGCCATGTAAATCTGTTCTATCTGACGACTGGATAACACATATAGAGATACAGTTCAATAATCCAGCCGAGACTTAAAACAGGAAAAAGACGTGTGCCGAAACACACGTCTTTACACTTTTTTTATTGCATGCATTCCACAAGTTTTAGACAGAAGCTATTCCATTGGACATTGGGCCTTTCGTGGAATAGCTTTTTTCCTTTTTTAATTGGGCACATGTTTCCATTTTGAAGAGCACCCCCATAATCAGAAGGTGCTCAAATGGTTATTCTCCTACCATCAATTCAAGCTCCAGTATTGAGCTCACCAAGATTTCTGGAGTTAAAGGAATATCTAGCAGATGGATCGATTCGTTTGAAACAAGTGCATTGGCTGCAATGACTTCGGCGGCACTTTCGGTGGAAAGGATGCCAAGGTTTTTCAGGCTGTATGGCAAGCCGGTTTTTTTATAAAAGGGGAGCAACTCTAAAACTTCTACTTTCCTGCCTTCAAGCATTAGCTGGACGAGGATTCCGTAAGCTACTTTATCCCCGTGAAGGTGCTGATGGGATTCCGGCAAATGGGTGAGTGCGTTATGGATGGAATGGGCTCCGGCAATCCTTCCGAACCGGTCGCCAAAACCTCCAACCATTCCACCTGCCATGATGATCGTTTCACAGACCTTTACAAGTTCAGGGGTGATCGTTGCCGTTTCGGCGGCATCAAGTGCCTGCTGACCGAAAGCAAGTAAATTTGTTTTGCATAGAAGGGCTGCTTCTCTCGCAATTTGCATCGGTACAGTCCAATTTTCAACTTGCCTGAGCAATGCGTCCGCTTCATACCATTTTGCAAGCGTATCCCCGATTCCGGCACGAAGATAAGCGGGAGGGGAGGCGGCCAGAATTGCCGGCTCGACAAGAACGGCAAGGGCGCTTCCTTTGAAAATGGAATAGTAAAGGAATCGGCCATCATTGTCATAAATCACGCTTAGCGGTGTCCAGGCTGCACACGTTGCCGCAAGAGTTGGAATCAATATGAATGGAACAGAAATAAGGTCACCGGCCGCTTTTGCAAGATCAAGTACCTTCCCGCCGCCAATTGCGATGATTGCATCATGGCCTTCATTTTGAATGAGCCTGCCAATCCGTTCGATTTCTTCAATAGAACATTCCCCGGAATACGTTTCATGCCGTGCATTGATTCCTTTTGGAAAAAAAGATTTTGCCGCGTTCCAAGAGTTTTTCCCTGTCAGCAAAAGAGGGTTCCTTAGTCCATGGTTGGCAAGGATATCGGGGAGGGTATTTAGAATCCCAGCCTCACACGCATAATAATTTGGCGCGCCGCGGACTTCAATCTTCATAGTACACATCTCCTTATAAATGAAGCCAGCACATAAGCGGTGCTGGCTTCTTGTTATTTTTTAAAAAGATTTTTGCTAAACTTCCCACGAGGCGGGTACGCTGTTATAGTATCTTATCGGTTTTTCATCCATTCAGGCTTGCCGAACCCTTGGAAGTCGCTGTCGATTGTCTTTTCGAATTCTTCTGATTCAACTGCGGCCTTCAGGTCTTTTGCCAGCTGGGAATCAAGGTCTTTCGTATTGACAACGACGCGGTTGCGGTAGTCATCCGGCATATCTTCCAGCTGAAGCGCGTCGAGCAGGTTCATTTTTGCGGCAAGGGCGAAGTTGCCTGGTACGAGGGCAAGGTCTACACTTTCAACAGAGCGCGGAAGCTGGGCTGCCTCGATCGGAGTGAACTTAAGCTTCTTTGGGTTATCTTTAACATTCTTTTCTGACGCTGTTAGTGGATCGATTGAAGAGTCAATTGTAATCAGATTGGCGTCTTCAAGCACACCCAGCGCGCGCGCAAGGTTTGTCGGGTCGTTTGGAAGGGAAACCGTACTACCTTCCGCGATTTCATCGACTGATTTGAATTTAGTAGAGAAAATTCCCATTGGGGCAGTCGGAACGATGACAAGTTCAGATAGCTCCAGGTTGTTTTGTTTCGCGAAGTTTTCCATATAGATTTTGTGCTGGAACAGGTTTGCATCGATATCGCCATTGCCAAGGGCAAGGTTTGGCTGGACGTAATCGCTGAATTCAACAACTTCAACTTTGTAGCCATTCTTTTCAAGAACAGGTTTGATCGCTTTTGTCACCATATCGCTGTATGGGCCAGCTGTAGCGCCAATTTTAATGTCCTTCTTTTCCGCTTTTTCCCCGTCTTTGGAGGAAGACTGATCGGAGCTGCCACATGCAGCCAGGACACCGAGGCTTAGTACGAGAATAAGAGCAAACAAAACTTTTTTCATTTCGAAATCTCCTTTGATGGTTTAATTTATTTTGAAAAGCAATCCGCTTTTGCAAACTTGGTTAACGCTTGTCGACTTTCTTGCTGATCGCATCGCCGGTTAGCTGGATAATTTGGACGAGGCAAATCAAGACTACGATCGTTACAAGCATGACGGTGTTATCGTAGCGGTAATAGCCAAAGCGGATGGCAAGGTCCCCAATCCCACCGCCGCCGACAATCCCGGCCATCGCAGAAAAGCCGATCAAGGAAATGGTTGTCAGTGTGACGCCTTGGATAATCCCAGGCCGAGCCTCTGGGAGGAGGACATCCTTGATAGTCATCCACGGAGTCGCGCCAACCGCGACAGCCGCCTCAATAATACCTTTATCAATTTCCCTCAGGGAGGTTTCTACCAATCTCGCAAAAAACGGAATGGCGGCAACCGAAAGGGAGACACTGGCGGCAATTGGCCCGATCGTTGTGCCGGTAATCAATTTGGTTAGCGGCAAAAGGCCGACAAGCAAAATAATGAACGGAATCGAACGGATCATATTGACCAGAAAGCCAAGAATCGATTTAATCGGCCTGTTTTCAAGAAATAATCCTTTGTCCGAGACAAACAGCAGCACCCCGAGTGGCAGGCCGACGACAAGCGCAACGCCAAGAGAAATGAGGACCATTTGGATTGTCTGGAAAAATGCCTTATTCAGGTCAGGGAGCATTAGTTGGATTGTCTCAACCATGTGCAATCACCTCCACGTTATTGGTCCTGTCAATGAGATAGGAAATGGCTTTATCAATTTCTGTTTTTTCACCTGTCAGTTCCATTATGAAAATCCCTAGGGGAACCGATTGAATATACTCGATTTTTCCATGAAGGATATTGCCTTTCACCCTGAATTGCTGAAGTACATCCGATACAATCGCTTCCTCGGCCGCGCCGCCCTTGAAGGTGATTTTTACTACAGTACCCTCACGCCTTGCCAAAAGATGTTCCGGCAACTCAAAATGAAGGACGCTGTTGATGAATGCCTTTGTCAGCGGCTGTCTTGGATTCGCGAAAACTTCGTAAACCTGGCCTTCTTCAATGATTTTTCCGTCCTGCATAACGGCAATCCGGTCACAGATTTCCTTTACAACATCCATTTCATGAGTGATCAGGACAATGGTAAGGCCAAGCTCCCGGTTGATTTTTTTCAAAAGAGAAAGGATGGACTTCGTTGTGCTCGGGTCCAGCGCGGACGTCGCTTCATCGCACAGAAGGACATTCGGGTCGTTCGCGAGGGCCCTTGCAATTCCAACCCGCTGCTTTTGCCCGCCGCTCAGCTGGGCCGGATAGACATCCCGCTTATCGGTGAGACCGACAAGCTCGAGCAGCTCGGTTACCCGTTTATCAATTTGGGTTTTGTTCTTTCCAGCTGCTTTAAGCGCGAACGCAATATTCTCGAAAACCGTCTTTGAGGATACGAGATAAAAGTGCTGAAAAATCATCCCGATTTTCTGCCTAGCTTCACGCAGCTGCTTATCCGAAAGGGAGGTAAGTTTGACCCCATCGATGGTAATCTCGCCCGAGGTCGGTTTTTCCAGCAGGTTTAGGCAGCGGATCAATGAGCTTTTTCCTGCGCCGCTGTAACCGACGATCCCGAAGATTTCACCTTTTTTTATCTGAAGCGAAACATTGTCGACCCCTGTAACCGTTCCCTTTCTCGTTTTATATATTTTGACAACTTTATCGATTGCGATCATGGAAAGCCCCCCTGGTTCGTTCCGAAAACATTATTTTTCCATAACAAAAAGCCTCTTTCATTCAGAAAGAGGCATCGTAAACAATTTTGTTAACGACTTATCTTCCAGAATGAATCCATTCTGCAGGAAGTGGCACCGTACCCATACTTGGGGGTTGCCGGACGTCATAGGGCCTGTCCCTCGGTCTCTCTTGATAAGTGTTTATGTATGAAATTAACAATACTTATCTTAATCCTTGGAAAAAAGGGTGTCAACAACATATTTCCACACAATTTTCTTGTGAACGCTTACAATGTTGCTAATTAAGGAAATTATCGAAAAATATTTTTTAAAGGAGTTGAGTCAGTTTGACAATTTTGTTTGGAGGTAAGGAAATGAGCCAACGTGGTAGAGTGGAATTGATGGAATTGAAAAAAGAGTAAGCCACGGGATTGTTGCTTACTCTTTTAAAAAGGCGAAACTGTTATGCTTCAACTGTACGCCTTTCCGCTTTCCTTTCTTTCATGGAAGTCCGGAGGCCAAACAGCCATATGATTGCCTGCAGGGTGAAAACAGCTAAAACCAGAACACTATCCCAAAAATAAAAGCTTTCTATGCCGTAAAGTGTTATCGAATGATAAACCGTTGTAAGTCCATAGAGTATGGCCGGAGCTTGGAAATAGAAGAAAAGGGTAATGGCGATGATGCCTCCAATTCCATATAAAAATCCAAACCAGACAGCATTTTTTTTCTCATGTTCGGGTAGCTGTTCCCAGTCAGGCATTTCCTTTTTTAAAAATGTTTTTTGGAGATACATCAAGCTATTTTGGTGCAGGGCAGAGGTGTTTTTCCAATTGCTGACCACAAAATATAAGTCTGTCCGCAAAAAAATAATGAACTGAAACAGGAATGCAAAGAGCGTTAAAAAGACAATAAGCTTGGAATAAGCTATCAATAATTCATTCTTTGTGGTCAGCTGCACGGCCAGGCATATCAAAATGATTACAACATCCCACATCATGCCAGCTAGGAAGGGGATATATCGTTTGCTTCTTGGTTTTGCCCATAATCCAGACATATCCGTCTCTGCTACAAGCCATATCATCCGCAGATTCAAACGGATGAGGGAAGAAATGCCTTCCTTTGAAGCTGCAAGGAAATGGCCGAATTCATGGACAATGGTCAATATCCAAGCTGCCACGACGATATTGAACGTACTGATGCCTACTAGCTCATACACAAACAAATCTTTGAATTTAGGAAATAAGGGTGGGTGGATGACGAACAGGAACAATACCGCTAAACAGGAAATTCCATATAGAGCCACAAGGGCTTTGGAAAAAAAGAAACTTCCTAGTTTTTGAAACAGTGGGTGGGCTTCACGTTTGATTTCAGGTTTTAACGTTTCTCCATCTATGCTCAAAACCAACCCATATTCGAGCAATGTCATCACAAAGTCAATCACATCAACATCTTCATTATATTTCTCATTTGCAATTTCGCACACTTCTTCGATTGTATTCCTGCCATTCAACAGCTCGATAACATCCACCGCTACCTGGGGCACCTGTAAAAACTCCCCTGAAGAAGGATCGCCAATCGTGAATTCATCTTCAAAATCCTTTTGAATAGAAAGGTGCGAACAGTCTACTTTCGTTAATAGTGCGATTTCCTTATTCACTGCAAAGCTCCTTTTCCAAAGACAATCTGTTTTAGATGTTCAATGCTGGCCATTTCATTAAATTGGTTGGAACAAGTCGGGCAATCAGGATGTCTATCAGGTTTCTCGTTTTCGGATTGAAGTGTATTCATTAAAATGGTGTCTACTGTAATATTCGGTTTAAATAAAGGAGCCGCCCCTGTTATCAAGTTAACGATATCGGAAATAAATAGACCAATTAAGATTGATAAATTGGGAGCAAAACCTGTGTTTACCCCTGAAAAAGTTTTGCCATACCCTGACTCAAGGCGATACACCGTTTCATGGTCGCTCTCCAGGGAATAAAGTATTTTACAATCGTAGCAAGGCTCCTGATTCAATGGGTTAATTCGTTCCCACATGATCGATTGATTATTGATCCCGCCCCGATAGAAAGGGATTCCGAGCTTGACACACGCGGCATTTACCCATCGCGCGGAAATGATTGCTGGCTGGTCGAGCGCATTAATTACTGCATCCGCTCCATCTAAAATATCGAGCAAATCTTCATAACTGCCAACTTTCTGGTTATACATCTTAACCGAAATCTCCGGATTAATCTTCTTAATTTTTTCTTCCGCAACTTCGGATTTTAACCTGCCGATATCATCTTCATTGTAAAGGAATTGCCTATTCAGATTTGTCCGTTCAACTTTGTCGTAGTCCAACCCGACAATTTCGCCAACTCCCAATCCCGCCAGATACGCTGCCGCGAGGGATCCGCCGCCCAAACCCAATATTGCGATTTTCGCGTCCTTTAATTTGTCCTGAAAGGAGAACCTGCTCACATCCAGGTTTGCATAGCCTGAGAAGTAGTTTAGATTAGCCTGGTAACGATCCAATTCTGTTGGGGAATATGTCTTGGGGACAGAAGTATCTTCTATGTAATGAAGTTCGTTTAAAAAAATAATTGCATCTTCGATATCTTCAATAGGGAGGTTTAGATGATTCGCTATTTCACTTATCGAACGGGAGCCGTCGAGAAGCTCCAATAGTTCATAAATGTTACCGTCAGGATCATCTATCTCTGTAGCTGTGCCATGGTAGTTAATCTCAATAACTTGCCCCTTCCGAATAATGGGCCGCAAAGTTTTCTTGAACGCTGGACGCATTTTGTTCCCTCCTGGTTTAAAGGAAGAGAATGGCACCAATTAACAAGTACCATTCTCCTACGTTAAATGAATTCCGATCTTTTTGAAAAAACTTAGTGAAATTACCATAACTTTATCAATCCATCTTAGATGTTATTCTTTTTACAAATGGTATGGCCAAAATGTTGGAGTCAACTTTTCAGTTTTGCGGACTTTGATTTTCAAATTCATCACCTCCATGAGCTTTTAGTAGAATGTATTTGCTTACAGGTGGTATGGCCAGAAAGTTGGAGTCAATTTTTCTGTCTTTCTCACTTTAATCTTCATAAATATCCCCCCTTTATGGTTTAATAGCTACAAGAAATTAACATATTTTCTTATAGTAGGGTAAATATAACATTTAATATCAGATAATTCTAAATTTACACAATTCTGTCTTTTGGCTTTTCATAAAAGTTTCCCAACATAAAAAGCATGAAAAATATAGGTTTTTCAAATGCTCCTTATAAGAAATACTTCGAATTCTACAATTTACGACAAAACTTTCCCAACTTTTCAGGAAAAATCAAATTCCGTAAAAACGTATATCAAATACGATGCTATATTGGATGTTTTTATCGTCTAATTAAAAAGGGGGGGATGTTTTGAAATCTATCCTTATAGGATTATTGGTTTTTTCAATATTTTTCATGGCTGGCTGTATGAATGGCAACCAAGAAGACATGGTGATAGAGAATGAGTTTTTTAGAATGGGAGCATTTATTGAGGTTAATGGAAAAGAGTATGAACTTAAACGAGGGGGCTATAGGTGGGAAACCAGGTTGAAATCAGGGCAAATAAGGGTGGAAATGACAGATTACGCATCTCCCTTTCAAATGGCTTCAGGCATGGAGGCAATAAAATTAGAACCGAATCAACAAGTAAAGATCTTAATTGAAGGCAATCCTCAACTAGAGGTATATGAATGGACTGAAGGTGGTAGAGAGAATAAATACGAACTAACTCAAAATCAATTTCTTGCCCCTGTCGATAAAGGTGAATACATCTTTGAAGTTTTTTCAAAATGGAAGAACGGCGAGGCTTCGTATGCTTTTGTGGTGGAAATACAGTAAACTTTTAATGATGGCAAGATAGAGAATATACCTTTTTGGACGTACAATGGATTCAAAGGAGCTAATAAATGGAGCTGTTCGACAAGTTGATGAAAGAAGCAAAGTATTGGATTCGTTTTGAACTCGGACTTGATGAATTAAAAGGCAAGGATTACTTTAATGAAATCCATCATCGGGTATCCTCGATTTTTCATTCCCTTTTTTACGAGAAAGATACGATTCTACTAATCGCAACAGTTAATCAACACATTGATTACAGAGGATACGACCTGCCTGGAATCCATCGTTTCATGAAAAATACCAAGTTAGCAAAACGGTTGATAGTCGAAACCGTTCCTTATGAACATGATGAAGAGGATACAGAAAGAAAAACCACTCGATATAGTGTAAGGGTAGAAAAAGGGGACTTGCGTTTGGGATATCTTTTCCGAGCGATTGCCAATAAGGATTTCGGCATGAAGCCAACTATAAACGGAAATATTTATCTCCTTAATTTGACTAGGAAAACGTTGTTGCACATGTATGATGACCGCGGCTGTGATGTGTATAGTTCAGAGAAAGAGACACTGCTTCCTATTTATCATAAATTCAGGAAGTGGATTCTGGACTATAACCGGATACAAATTGACCATATATTCCAACAAGGATTATATGGTTACTATGAAACTTCCAAGGAATTGGAAAACAGACTTAAAACGAATAACCAGAAGGTAAAAGAAACAAAAATCAATTTATTTTTAGCAAATACATGTGAAATCACTCACCAGCTTGAAATTCCAAAAGAAGCTGCTGAAGAGTGTGTCAATGAAATGAGGCAAACAGGGTTTACAATTGAAGTTGATCAGGACGATTTTGGAAACATTGTGTTTAAGGCCATAAAAACCGAGGCCCTGGCACTGATTGATTATCAATCTGAACTTATATCATTGTACGCCAAGAAATATAAAGGTAAGTATAACGGCTGGTCAGCGAAAAGGGTTTTTTAATTAGTTTGGACTTCTGTCTGGACCGATTTAGGCATTCTGCCAGACCGGATATGGCCGGAGTTTGCTAATTTTTCCACAAAACAAGAGGTGAATGAAAGATGATTTACAAAATGAATCCCGCAGCTGATTTAAAAAATGAGTTTAATGGATATACCGTTGCGTCAGTTTCTTTGGGTCCAAGAGGGGAAATTTGCATCCTTGGGGTGAACGAAGTCCCCGAAAGGATCGATGGGATGTTCCCGCCCGTTCAAACAGAAACCATCCATCATTATAAAGTGATTATTATGGGAAAGGGTTACAAACAGGAGGTTGAACTTCCAAATCAAAGTTGGAATTACCATTTCATCCAATTAATTGACGAGAATCACATTCTCCTGGCATGTGCGCGGGCTGAATTATATGATAATGGCGATTATGACCTTAACGCGAAAGTTTTTGATATGGACGGGAACCTGATACGGGAGTTTTTGCTTGGGGATGGCATTCAGGATTTATATGTTACCAGTGTAAATAAAATCTGGACTTCTTATTTTGATGAGGGCGTTTTTGGGAATTATGGCTGGGATAAGCCAATTGGAGCGTACGGATTAAGGGCATGGGATTCCGAAGGCAAAGAAGTTTATACATATCCAAATGACGACCCGCATTTCATCAGTGACTGTTATGCGCTAAATGTTGCCGGGGAAGAGGATGTCTGGTTTTATTTTTACACGGAGTTCGAGCTTGGAAGATACCGCAATGGACAATTAGAGTATTTCCAGCCGGATGTTAGCGGTTCGGATGGCTTTATAGTTTATAAAGAGTATTTTTTGTTTAGAGGAGGTTATGATGACAGGGATCAATATACTCTTTATAAAATGGGGCATGGAAATCGTTTGATTAAGGTAACGACTCTTTCACTGGCCGATGAGACAGATAATTTGTTGACAACTTATCTTCTTAGCTGCCGTGGGCCTGAGATGTTATTTGTAAGTGATAACAAAGTGTATGTGTTACATCTTAAAGACCTATTGCGTGATAAAGGGTTGCTGTATGGGTGAACCTTCATGAAAATAACGGATGCCGGGTTTCTCAGTTTCTGAAAAGGGCCCGGCATCTTTTGTATTGCTTATATTTAATCCGAATCTTGTGTATAAACAGCAATTAGCACTTTAGCGACGTCATCGCCTATATTTTTTACATAATGAGGGACGCTTGCGCACCAGCTGAACGTATCGCCCTCTTCCATTATATAGGATTCTTCTCCTTGCTCGGCAAGAATTTTTCCCTTTAGCACCAGATGGCATTCTTCGCCCTCGTGTGCATTTTTTCCGCCGGTGGAAGCCCCTGACGGGAATTCGACGACTCGAATGCTTAATCCACCCCTTGACGCCAAATGTTCAACTTTCATATCGGACTCATTTGAAGTCATTACTTGCCGCTCATTTTTCCTTATGACCGTCATTTGTTTATCTTTTTCTAAAAGAAGGTATGGTAAAGGTACTTTTAAGAAGTTAGCAATCGTTTGTAATGTGTTTATTGATGGAGAAGTGTTATTGTTTTCAACATTGCTTATAAATCCTTTCGAAAGGCCTGTTCCTTCACATATTTGCGCGATCGTTATGTTCTTTCTCTTTCTAATGGACCGTATTTTGGAACCGATATCCATTCCTCTTCACCTCCCCAAAAAGTTTCTTAATAGTAAACTTAATTTCATATTAACAAAAAAATCGTTGACACGCCATATTTACCTTTGATATTGTATGAAAGAACAAAGATTCATATTAGTAAACTTTTTGAGCTCAAACATTTTACGATGAATTGTTTTTTGTGTTTAACATCATGTTATATACAAGGAGGTGTGGCTATTGGAAGCAGAAATGATTTATGAACTTCGCCGTCCAAGGAATGTTGTTCAAGGGGAAAAATATCCTGCATTATTTATTATGCATGGGATAGGAAGCAACGAACAAAACATGCTCTCTTTAGTAGATGGCTTGGAAGACCGCTTTTATATCTTTAGTGTGAGGGGCCATTTGCCTCATGGGCCCGGCTTTGCTTATTTTACGATAGAAGGATACGGCAAACCTCACCGGGATGTTTTTGACGAGGGAATCAGTAAGTTATCAGCCTTTATAAATTATGCAACTGAGAAATACCCGGTGGACTCTAACAAGGTATACTTGATGGGCTTTAGCCAGGGAGCGATTGTTTCAATGACATTGGCGCTAACCCTTGGAAGCAAAATCAAAGGTGCGGTCGCTCTTAGTGGTTATATTCCACAATTTGTTAAAGAAGAATACACGATAAACCCTAGCAAACAGTTATCTATGTTTATCTCGCATGGGGAATACGACAATGTCCTGCCATATGAGTGGGGACACGAAAATGTGGAATTTTTTACTCAGCTTGGAGTATCGGTCACGTTTAAATCGTATCCGGAGGGACACACAGTATCCTTGGAAAACTTACGAGATTTTCAATCCTGGCTTTTAAACGATTTATAAAAAGTACTACCTGAAAAAGATAGGAGGGATATGAAATGTTGCCATCATTCTTTATCGCTCACGGTTCTCCAATGCTGGCCATTGAGAATAACGATTATACACAATTTTTAAATCAATTAGGCAAGGAACTTCCCCGTCCAAAAGCAATTGTGCTGTTTTCCGCGCATTGGGAATCGAGGGTCCAACAGGTTAGCCGGGTGGACCAATATAGTACGATCTATGATTTCGGCGGTTTTGATCCATCGCTATATACAATCCAGTACCCTGCTCGTGGAAGCAACGAGATAGCAGGGGAGATAGAAGATCTGTTCACCCAGAATGGTATTTCTTATGAAAATGAAACAACTCGCGGCCTTGACCATGGGGCTTGGGTAGTCCTTCGCATGGTATATCCAAATGCGGATATTCCGGTTATCGCCATGTCTGTTAATCCGGCTCTAACACCAGAGGAGCAATATAAAATTGGAGCCGCATTATCCGTTTTACGGGAAAAGGATGTTTTGATTATCGGAAGCGGAGGCACCGTCCACAATCTTGGAGCATTAAAGTGGGCTGATAACGGAACGACTGACACTTGGGCACTTGAATTTGATGATTGGTTGGCAGTCAACCTTCAAAATTGGAATCTTCAATCTTTATTTAACTACAATACACTTGCTCCCAACGCGTCACTAGCTGTCCCGCCATACGGAAATGAGCATTTTATTCCAATCTTTTATGCAATGGGAGCAGCTGACAATCAGCCAAAGGCAACGTTGCTTCATCGCAGCTTTCGATATGGCAATCTAAGCCACAGTGTTTGGCAATTTGGTCAATAAGTGATTGTAACAGCTGTTTTTTGGAAAAAATAGAAGAAAGTTGACTCGCATATATCTCGAAGTAAGAAGGATTACATTAAAGATAAAACAAAATTTAGGAGTGGTACAAATGGAAAACAAACACGAAATCGGAGCACTTATTTTACGGGTAGTATTAGGGTTTTTATTCTTTTACCATGGGCTTGTAAAGTTCCAGGGGGGAATTGAAAATACTGTTGGCTGGTTCTCAAGCATTGGATTGCCAGGATTTTTGGCTTATGCAGTCGCATTGCTTGAACTAATCGGTGGGATTGCATTGGTTATTGGATTGGGGACTAGAATTGTGTCTGGTTTATTAGCAGTGTTATTAATCGGTGCAATTTTCAAAGTAAAACTTGCGGTTGGTTTACTGGGCAATGGCCAAATGGCTGGCTATGAATTGGATTTGGCTTTCCTGGCAATGGCGGTCGTTCTGGCAATTACGGGCAGCAAGTTATATTCTATAGACAGCCTTTTGAATAAAAAGGATAAATAAACTTAGTTAATAGCCAAATAACTACAAAAAGGGGGTCCGTGAAAACGGATCCCTTTCTGTATTATATTATAGGAAAGTTTTGCCGTAATATGGAAAGTGATTTCTAAACAGCATTAATTGTGGAGACGGATTTATTCTTTTTATAAAATACAATGCCAAGAGAAACATGAGCAACAAGGGTAGCCAAATAAAAAACCGGAATTAGAAAGAAGGGGAATGTAAAACCCAAAATATTCGATAAAAAGACTAATAGCATAATAGCTGCGGAGATCATGTACAATACACGGATAAACAAAGGAACAAACTTACGAGCCATAATGATAAAAAGCACTAATCCCATTCCCCACAGCAAATTAGCTGTATCAATTCTTGATTCTACTATTTGGAATACTGTCATTTGAATTTCTTTTAGCAATTCCTGTTGTTCGGCAGTAGCCTTTCCATACCGCTTCGCCATATCCAGTGTGGCTGTCCAATGAAGATTTCCAGCAGACATTGGAATAATAAATCCAATCCCGATTGCCCCCAAAAAGGTACTTTTGATTGGGTGTTCATTTTTGAATAGCCCTGCTAATGCAATAAAGAAAACTGATACAGAACCCCACAATAAAATTAGAGACAACCACCCCAACCTTAAACCTATCGGATTTTTTGAAGCAGAAATCATAAAGGCTAATTCGACTGGTGAATCCCCACTGGAACTTAATAATATACCTATGGATAAAAACAAAAGCAAGACAGGCAGAGGTAAAAGAAATATAAACTTTGAAAGAAAATGAAGCCACATTTTTTCATTGGTACCTTTCATCAAATTACCCCCAAAAATATTTTTTCTCTTTTCCACACTATGTTTGTAGAGAAAGTATTATGTTAATCAGGTATTCATTTTTTACTATTAAAACTGTCTCAATCAAACTAAATTACTTTTGGCGACATTGATTTTTGGAACCCTTTGAGGTTTATCATTTTTATTGGTATGATGGAGTGTTTGTATGAAAGAGGATTTATTAGAGGGTGGTGAAAATTGTGATTAATCCCAACCCCAAAATAAAAGATGCCAGGCTTCCTGAAAAGGGCCCGGCATCTTTTTGCTTTACTTAATGTTTATTTTCACAGAATTGAAGTTTGAGGAATTGCTAAGCGGGTTGTAGTTTTTCTCAATGTTCCCCGCTGCGTCTACTGCGAACCAGTTGATGACGGTCGTTTTATCAATATAAAGAGCTTCAGCCGGTTCGCGCGTTCCTGGAGGTAAATTACATCTCCTTTAGAACTTACTTCCGGCTTTTGCATAGCGATTGGTAGAATGGCAGATGAAATGAAAGGTAAATTGAGAAGGGCTGTACTAAAACAATATGGGTTCAGCCCTTTTTAATGCAGTGACAATCACGCGAAATAATAAGTTTTAAACACACTTGTTTCAAAAAATTCAAAGTAGTCAAAATGTTTATAGGATTAATTTTCCAACTGCTATATAATTTCTATGAAGGAGGGTTCTAACAATAGATAATAAGTACATTTTGAATAGAAGGACAAAAAATCAAAGAAATTTATTGAATTCGAAAATTAGTTCCAAATAAAAATGAAGAAGATCAAAAATTTAGGGTAAACGGGTGATTTTTTTGAGTATCGAAAGAAATGCAATTATCATTGTTTCTATCTTGTTTTCTTTATTGTTGGTAGCGAACGGGCTATTTCAACTATTTGCTCCAACCGCTGAAAATTCAATCATTAACCATCATGAAAACCCTTCTTTTTTCCAATGGTGGCATTTTATTTTAATTCCAACAGGAATGCTTGGGATAGCCATTTGTTCATTTATTACAAAATTTCCAATCTATAAAGATCGTTTTATTTTAAAAACGGTTAACATTTTGTCCATTATTGGCTTTTCTGTACTGATTGTTGATAACTATAAGCAAATGATTGTAGACCACACACTTGCGCATAATTTTATAAAATCCAGTCAATACACACAAGAGACTCTTCTGATCGCCTGGGACTCCTTAACCCAGTTAAGCCCGAGCGGGTTGCTGAGTATCGCTTTTATGTTTTTATGGGTATTGACAGTATCATTGTATACATTTAAGGAGTTTAAAAAAATATCTGCTTTAGGTATTTTATCAAGTGTATTTGGATTTGGTCTTGTTCTTTCAGCGGCCTTTGAAATAGATGCCATCAAAATGATCTGTGTGATTGGATCTATGCCGCTTATTCCAATTTATTATGTATTATTAGGCTTGAAAGTATTGAAATAGTAATGCGCTGGTAATGTGTATAGAACATAAGGGAAGCTGCATTAAAGAAATTGATTTTACTATAAATAAAGGAGGAGAACTCAATCTCGTTTTGGGACTTGGTCTATTATAGTAATCTCGATTTTGGCGTACGGATCGATAATTAATGAGTGACAAAAAAGCCCGCTACGGTGTTGAAAAAATTAAACGATGTGCAAAAGCAGAATCCTCCTAACATAAACAACACCGGCCCATGGTAGGCCACTTTTTTATAATGGTGGTCACTCTTTTACTTGAAAGGACCTCAAAATCCATAGGATTCTGGGTCCTTTTTCAAATGGCTCAAACGAATTAACTTCTTTTCCTCACCCTGAAATTTTCCCTGAGGACCGGCCAGTTTTGAGGCAGGGGCGGGCCGAGGACCCAATAGCTGACGCCTCTTAAGCCGTATTGTTTCACCAGATCATATTTTGCCTGCAGGCTTCGGGCGTCTTCGTACCAGACTTCATGCTGCTGGCCGGTTTCTTCCGTGTACCTGAAAAACGGGGCTTCGTATGTTTCGTTGTATTGAATAGCTACGCCGAAACGGGTGGCGAGTTCGACTGCGCTTTTCAAATTAACTGTTTTTGCATAAGTGCCCTGAACCCATGGGATTTTCCAGTCGCGGCCATAGAGCGGGACGCCCATCATGATTTTGCCTGGCGGGATGACAGTAACGGCATAATCAAGCACCTTCCGTACTTCGGTAACAGGGGCAATCGCCCAAGGACTTCCGCCGGACCAGCCCCATTCATAGGTCATGAGCACAACAAAGTCGGCAATTTCGCCATGGGCGGGGTAATCATGGGCTTCATAGAGCAAACCTTTCTGTGTCCCGCTTACCTTTGGGGCGAGGGCAGTTGACAGTGAATAGCCCTCTTGGTGGAGACGGGCGGCCGCTTTTCGTAAAAATGCGTTGTAATTCTCCCGGTCTTCAGGAAAGACGTATTCAAAATCGATATTCAGCCCACCGTACCCTTTTTCCCGCATGCGTGCGATGATGTTTGCCAAAAGGGTATCCTGTACAGCGGGATTGCGTAAAATTGCTGCAGCCCTGTCGGAGCTGAATGATCCGCTTACGGTATTCGTAATCGTAAGCAATGGAACTGTGTTTGTGGAAGTTGCGCCTTGCAGCACAAGGGTATCCTGCAGATTGGCGAGTGAGCCATCTTCGTTAACTCCATAAGAGAAAGGGGAGAGATAAGTAAACAGATTGCCGCGAGCGGTTACTTCGTTCCGACCCCGTTCGTCCATCCTTGTAACATAGGTATTCACTTCTTTGACAGGTTTGGCCTCAGCTGGAATTCTTAATATCTGCCCCGGATGAATGAGGGACGGGTTGGCAATGTTGCTCGCTTGTGAAATCTGGGTAACGGTTACGCCATACCGCTTGGCGATTGCCCAAAGCGTTTCACCGGTGCGGACTGTATGGCGGAAGTAGGGAATGTACAGCGTTTGGCCGACATAAATCAGGGAAGGGTTGGTGATATTGTTGAAGCTGGCCAAATCCTGTACCGCCACACTGTAACGCGCTGCAATTTGTGAGAGCGTATCGCCGCGCTGGACGACATATTCCTTATCCGATTCAGGAATCACAAGCGATTCCCCGACGACGAGAACATTAGGGTTCTTCAATTCATTAACGGTAACAATTTGGCTGACAGTGGTCCGGTACGTTTGTGCCAACCTCCAGAGGGAATCCCCCGGTTTTACCACATAAATCCTCACAGGCTCACCTCCAATATCTCTTTTCTATAAAGGTATGAAGCTCTTTATGATTTTATAAGAAAGAAGGAGATTCTTCGAAACCGTTCATGTTTTAAAAGAAAAAAGGCCCTTCAGGATTTTAAACGAAAATCCGAAGGGCCTTATCAAAAACTTTTTTTTTTTTCAAAACATATCGATCCAAATCATTTCTCTTCAACCATCTCTACTTCGCGGAATCCACCCTCGTCTTTTGCCTCGGCCATCTTCACGTTCGTCAAATAGGAAGCCCTTGCGATCAGATGGGCTGAAACCGGTGCTGTCAAAAACACGAAAAATATACCAAGTATCAATCTAACGCTAAAATACCCTTTACTAAAGAGGAAGAACACAAGGGTGCCTACTAATGTAAATAAAACCCCTAGTGTAGAGCTTTTTGAGCCCGCATGCGAGCGTGTGTAAACGTCAGGAAGCCGGATTAATCCGATTGAACTCATGAAGCTGGCCAAAGAACCAGTTAAAATGAGAATAGCGGCAACCATTTCACTGAGGGCGCTTGGGTTCAATGGTTACACCTCTTTCCAGGAACCTCGCGAATGCAAGTGTTCCAATAAATGATAAAATCCCAATCAGTAGGATAACTTCAAAAAACGCGTGTGTCCTGAGTATGACAGAAACTACTGCAACTCCGGCGATTGATGTGACACCGATGGCATCCAGTGCTTGGATCCGGTCCGGTACGGATGGTCCAATGATTAGCCGATAGAAGAACGCAAGGAATGAAAGAGCCAGGAAGAATAAAGAAATCTTTAATATTAAATCGAACATTTCCGCGTCACCCTCTTGATCGAGTTTTCAAATCTTTTTTGTGATTTTAATATCGCCACATTTGAATCAGACGTATCCAGCACATGGACAAAAAACTTCTTTTTGTCATCCGAAACCTTGATTACGACAGAGCCGGGAGTTAACGTTAAAAGAAGCGCCAAAAGGGTCACCTCGATGTCACTTTCCAGGTCCGTTTCAAGCGTTAAGGTACCGGGGGTAATCGTCAATTTCGGCTTAAAAACGTGGCGGATAACCATATAACTGGAGGTAAATAACTCCTGAATAAATACAGCAGCCAATTTAATGATATTTAAAAGAGTAATGATATAAAAATTTTCCGGAAGGAAGCGGCGCATTAAAAACAGGACGATGATTCCAACGAAATAGCCGCTTATAAAGGTTAAGACGCTCCAATCATCCTGTAGTCCCGACCAAAGTATAGCGATAAAAAGATTGGTTAATACCTGCATAGGCACATCGACCACCCCTTTCTGCAAGAATGAAAGACTGGTTTTACATCCGATTCCACTTAGCTATTGCCAAGGACTGCTTCAATATAGAGGGAAGGATTCGTTAAACTTTGAACAGCCAGTTCAGTAAAGGTATAAATCCCTTCCGCACCGAGCCCAAGTGCAATAGTCAGAGCTGTAAGAACGGCGATTGGAAATAGCAATCCTTTCGTTTTCTTTTTTTCTATCTCTTGTTCTTCATCCAAATAGGATTCTCCCCAAAAGCCATTCATAAAGATTTTCATAACGGAATACAGGACCATTAAGCTTGTAAGAAGCCCGATAGCCCCAAGCCAAAAGTAGCCCGCTTCAAATGTACCTTCCGTAATATATACCTTACCGATAAACCCGCTGAGTGGCGGGATTCCCGCCAGTGACATAGCAGCTACAAAAAACATCCATCCTAAGTAAGGATACGTCCGGATTAATCCGCTGATATCCTTAAGCTTAGCTGTTCCAGTAATAGCGATAACCGTTCCGCCAATGAGGAAGAGAAGGGCTTTAATAATGATGTCATGGATCAGATAGTAAACCGCTCCTGTCAGTCCTTCAGCAGTGTTGGAAGCCAACCCTGCTAAAATAAATCCAACTCCGACAATTACGTTGTACGTCAGTATTTTTTTAATATCCCAATACGCAACAGCGCCGATAGCTCCTAGTACCATCGTTAAGGCTGCCATGATCCCTATAATGAGATGCGTGCCTGGGTCATGATAAAACACAAGAGTAAACATTCTTATAATCGAATAAATGCCTACCTTGGTCAAAAGCGCTGCAAAGATAGCCGCAATTGCTGTCGGAGGGGCACTGTACGAACCAGGAAGCCAAAAGAATAACAGCAAGCCGGCTTTTAAACAAAACACAATTAAAAATAGCAGTGAAATCGCTGTTAACAGCCCGTCCTGCCCGGCATCTGCCACCCGGACTGAAAGGTGGGCGTAATTCAAAGTGCCCAACGTCGCATACAAGTATGAAATCGCAACTAGAAAAAGGAGCGATGATGTAAGGTTTACGAGTACATATTTAATCGATTCCCTCAGTTGGATCCTAGTCCCACCGATTGATATAAGCACATAGGAGGAAATCAACATTACCTCAAAACAGACAAAGAGATTAAAAATATCCCCGGTAATAAATGATCCATTCACCCCTGTTAGCAGGAATAGAAACAGGGGGTAAAAGAAGTTTTTTTCACGTTCCATCCCGATTGAGCGGAAGGCGTAAATGAAACAGAACAGGGACACGATGCTTGCTGTCAAAAGAAGCAGGGCGGAGAACATATCCGCAGCCATGCTTACCCCAAAAGGGGCTTCCCAGCCGCCAAGGTGGAGAACCTGGATGCCGTTGGCCGTTATTTGGGAAATTAATACCGCTGATACTGCCCCGGTTCCCACAATCGCAAGAATCCCCAGCAGCCGCTGGGCAAAGATTCTTCTTCTAATAATGACCATAACCATCCCTGTAATTAACGGGATAATGATGGGCAGTATGAGTAAATTATTCATTTTCATTACCTCTCATTTGTTTCGTGTCATCCGTGCCAAGCACCTTGTATGCACGATAGCTCAGAACAAGGAAAAGGGCCGTCGTTCCGAAGTTAATGACAATCGCGGTTAAAATAAGCGCCTGGGGCAACGGATCCGTAAAGGTGTTCCCGCCATAATCCAGAAGGGGCGGGCCGCCAGTTTTCAAGCCTCCCATCGTAAGGATGAGCAGATTGACTCCATGGCTGAGAATGGAAGTTCCCAAAATAATTCTCAGTAAATTTTTCGATAACAGTAAATACGTTCCAATGGTAAAGAGGACGCCAACGAGGATAGACAGTATAGTTTCCATATTTATCGGTCCTCGCTTATCGTGATAATAATTGTCATGGCGGTGCCTATAACAGCTAAGGCTACCCCGAGGTCAAAAATCATCGCCGTTGCCAGCTCTGTTTTCCCAAAAATCGGGAGGTCGAAGTAACCGTAAGCCTGTTTAAGGAAAGGTGCACCAAAGAGCAGGCCGCCAACCCCTGTGAAAACGGCAATCAAGACGCCGATGGCCGCCATCGACTTAAAGTCAAAAGGCATGTTCGCCCGTACAGTTTCGATATCATAAGTCAGGAAAAGAAGCGTGATCGCGCAAGCAAGCGCAAGCCCGCCCACAAAACCGCCCCCTGGAAAATGGTGGCCGGAAAAGAAAAGGTTAATGGCAAAAGTGAGAATGATGACTACAGCAACTCTCGCCACACTTCGCAGGATGACGTCATTTTGTTCCTTCATTCTTCTCACTCCTATTTATTTCAAGTTTTATTAATGTAAAGACCCCTAGAGCCGCAATGGCAAGAACCGATATTTCCAACATTGTATCGATGCCCCTGAAATCAACCAGAATGGCGTTCACAATGTTTCGCGCTCCGGCTAACTCATAGGAATTTTTATAAAAGTCTGAGATAGGCTCAAACAGCCTGTTGCCATTGGCTGACAAGGCAAATAAGGTAACCGTAAGCCCGGCGCCTATAGAAATAACGAGATTTAATGGCTTAAATGGAATACGTCCGGTTCCTTTGAAAAACTTCGGCAAATGGAAGTAACATAGAAGGAACAAGGCAGTTGTCACCGTTTCAATGACCATTTGCGTCAAGGCTAAATCCGGAGCCCTGAAAATTACAAACAATAATGATACAAGATAGCCTAATCCCCCAAGGGCGAGAACAGCTGTCATACGTGATTTTGCAAAAAGAATTGTAAGAGCAGCGGCAAGCAGCGCTATGGCAAGCGCACCTTCAAAGAAGGTTATTGGCGCATTATTTGCCGAATCAAACGAAAGCCGATTAGAAACAAGGAGAGCACCACCAGCGAGCAGAATTAAAAATCCAAACGCATAGACGATGTAATCTCTAGTATAGCCAGTCATATACCGTTCAGTCAGATTGCGGGATGCCTCTTCGCCCCGCTCCAGCCCAAGATCGTAAAACGTATTCAGGGTTAAGGATTCCGGATAGCGCCTTAGCAATCCAACCCAATTTTTTCGAGACCGATAGAGGAATATCCCTAGCAAAACAACGCCGATTGTCATGGCCAATTCTAAATTAAAGCCATGCCAGGCACTGATTTCTTTTGCAAATACATTTTCCGGCAACCCCGGCAATACCGCATGGGCAGCAGGCTGCAGCAAGTATTCGGACAGGGTATTCGGAAAGAAGAAGATGGCTACAACTAGGACAGCCAGCACGATTGGCGGAATCAGCATCCCGAGCGGCGCTTCATGGGGCTTTTTATCCAATCTTTCAGGCTTATATTTGCCCCTAAACGTCTTAATGACTAGAACCAGGCAATAAACGAAAGTGAAAACACTGGCAACCCATGCGATTACCGGAAATAAGGCCCCAAGTGTGTCCATGTTAAAAATAGACATCCTCGATGCATCCAGCATTGCTGTAAAAAACATTTCCTTGCTTAAAAAGCCATTGAATGGAGGGAGGCCAGCCATTGCGAAAGCCCCAATTACTGCTAGGGTAAACGAGACAGGCATGATTTGCATCAAGCCGCCCAGCTTTCGGATATCACGTGTACCTGTTTCATGGTCAATAATTCCGACTACCATGAAAAGCGCACCTTTAAAGGTTGAATGGTTGATAAGGTGAAACACGGCTGCCAACACAGCTACAGCATAGACGGAAGATTCGCTGCCTCCTGTAAAATACAAAGCCGCAGATCCCACCCCAAACAGGCTCATAATAAGGCCCAATTGGCTTATGGTCGAGTACGCAAGAAGGGCTTTTAAATCTGTTTGTTTCACCGCGTTTAACGAGCCATAGAGCAATGTGATGAGACCAACCCCGGAAACGAGCCAGAACCATTCCGCCTCTCCGCCGAATACGGGCGTGAAGCGGGCAACTAAATAGATGCCGGCTTTGACCATGGTAGCTGAATGAAGGTAGGCGCTGATTGGTGTCGGAGCTTCCATTGCACCCGGCAGCCAAATACTGAACGGGAATTGGGCCGATTTTGTAAAAGCGCCAAGCAGAATCAAAATCATCGCCGGCACGAACAGGGAATGAGTGGTGATGTCCCCGACATTGGCGACCATTTCCCGAATGCTGTAGGTTCCGGTTATCATTGACAGCATGATGAAGCCAGCGAGCATCGAAAGGCCACCAAAAATCGTAATGAGCATCGATTTTTGCGCTCCATAACGAGAGCGTTCACGCTGGTACCAATAAGCAATTAACAAGAAGGAAGATATGCTTGTCAATTCCCAGAACACATAGAGAAGCAAAAGGTTGTCAGAGAAGACGACCCCGAGCATCGCGCCCATGAACAAAAGCAAGTATACATAGAAATTGTTTAGAGCTTCAGTGTGTTTGGACATATAATAAATAGAATAAAGGATGACTAGCGCGCCTATACCGGTAATCAGCAACCCGAAAATAAGGCCAAGTCCATCCACATAAAGGGTAAAGTTTAGATTTAGCGATGGCATCCAGGGAACAGATCGTAAGAGGTCCATACCATTGGAGATGCGTGGCAAAAATCGGAGCAGATACAAGAAGAGGACGACCGGAACAAGTAGAACAAACCATCCAGTGTGCACCCGCGGAGCAAAATATTTATATAATAACGGCACGAAAATGGCGAATAAAAAGGGAATTAAAACAATAAAGTGCAACATATGCAATTTAACCGCCTCCTATTAAAGAATTATCGGCAGTGACTACAGTAGTTTGCTGCCTATATGTATAAGATTCTTGGTTCAATGGGATTGACTAGCTTACTTGCATAAGATATAGTCATACAGAGCTACCCTAATATCAATATTTGTTAAGTACTTCACATCTATACCGAGGTGACATTATAATGGAAAAAATCAAGGGGCGCATGGACGAAAGCATCCTCGTCTGTGTCTACTACGGTCCGAATGGCGAACGGCTTATCAAGCGCGGCTGCAAAATTGCGAGTATGCTCGACTGTCCGCTTTACATTTTAACCGTAGACCCAAAGCCATACAGCGAAATGGATGCGGAAAAAGCTCACTATATCGCAAAGTGGAATAAAATTGCGGAAGCCCATGACGCAGTCTCGTTCATCCTAAAGGATAATGAGAAAAGACCTATTTCAAAGGTGATTGCACAAGTAGCCAGGGAAAAGCAGGTTACACAAATCATTCTTGGCCAGACCGCTCAAAGCAGATGGGAGCAAATTGCAAAAGGATCGATCATCAATTCACTATTGAGGGAGATTCCATTTGTCGATTTGCATATCATCTCGGTTCCCCGTTATTTAAAAGAAGCGGAAGGCCACTACGAAAAAGGTGTCCGCGCTTATCTTGTCAAAGACAATGAAAATTACCGGGTGATTTTTAAACATACAAAGGATGTTTTATACGAAGGCATCTTCTTTAAGGAATCAGGAACGGATTTCAATACTGGCGTTTTCAAGTTTATGAAAGACCAGCAGATGCTTCATGTCCAAGTAATAGACGATGCCGTTGCGGCTCTGGAAAACGTCGAAATGGAATTGGATATCCAGGACGATGTTGATGAATAGAATTTTTGGCCTCCGCGTATTTTGCGGGGGCTTTTTTTATTGTCTAGCAACTTTTCAAAAGGAACCTGGCGAAAGTCCTTGAATTGCCTTTTTTCTTGCAGTTGAGCTGCCGGGCTGGCATTGCCGTTATTATAGGTTTACATCAACCCTGATTAAAGAGTCGTCGTCTTTTTCGATTCCAATATATTTTAATGTCTCCTTAGGGCTATGGTGGTTAAAGACCGACATGAGGATCGAAATTGCGATCCCTTTCCGGTATGCGTGGTAGCCGAACGTTTTCCTAAGGGTATGCGTACCGATTTTTCC
Organism: Neobacillus sp. YIM B06451; assembly: GCF_032667185.1. Classification (NCBI taxonomy): domain Bacteria; kingdom Bacillati; phylum Bacillota; class Bacilli; order Caryophanales; family Bacillaceae; genus Neobacillus; species Neobacillus sp. YIM B06451. The sequence continues at coordinate 559,604 of NZ_JAVFKJ010000001.1, forward strand.
TGAGACTCCGACCTTTTTGGCGGCATGGTTGATAATCCGATAGGCTTGCTGCCTAGTGATAGGCAGATCATTCTTCTTGGATTTGAACAAATAATCATTCCCATCAAGCTGATTCCGTTGGAAATACAATGCCAGCTCATTACGTATGCTGTTGTTCAAATAAAAAGCCTGTGGCTTCTCGCCATCACTTTCATGAATCATCATGAATTCCTTTACCGACTCGCCGTCCCTAACATCTTTCACTTTAAGGGAAAGCAAGTCGCTGACCCTGATTCCGGTATTGATTCCAAATACAAAAAGCAATACATCCCGTTGTGAATTCGTTCTTAACTCATTCTTAATGGCATTGATTTGGCCAATGTCTTTTATTGGGTCAACGTACTCCACAAGTATTCCTCCCAATGTTACATAAAAGGATTTTATCATAAGTTAAGTTACATAACAAAACGATAAACGCAAAAAATGTCGATTTTTTTTAGGAAATGGGAGGGTCCTTTAAATACTTCCTGCTCAACACATGCAAGCTGATAAAAAGGGTAATGATTGAAATGAATTTGCTGCCAAGAATTAACCCGGCCGCATAGCTTTTATCAACGGGGACAAAGGGAAGGGCAATCCCAATGACAACGAGGGCAATCGCACTGAACAGGACAAAAAATGCGTTTGTATACGATTTGTTAATGATTAATAAACCGGTCCGGCTGCTTGTGGATACATAGATCGAAGCTATATATCCCAACGCAACGATGATTAAATAAACCAATAAGATGATACCGACAGTGATCGCCATAAAATCCCTCCTCGTATAAAAGTAGACTGGAAAAAAGCCAACATGAATGGGAATCGCGCCAAGTGTTTTTTGTTAGAACGTAGAAGAAGGGGAGTGTTGTTACTTGCTGATTTTAAAGATGGGGTTTCCAGAATCGTGAGAAAACATCTTCAAATGACCATCTAATGAAAAGGCGAACCTATTAGTACAACACAAAAACTTGATGTTACATAATCTTATTATATCACAGGATTAAGTAACATATTGAATTTTTGGCCAAAAAAAGGAACGGCGATTTGCCGTTCCTGGATTTTTGTTTTCTTTTATTATTATGGGGTAACTCCAACAAAGCTTCCGTTGATAAAGACATAGATATTAACTGTACCATCAGTATTTACAAATGGTACTCCTATCATCGTAACGTTTGGCGCAGGTTTTACTATTTCAATTTGATGGGCGCCATTCCAGCCGTAGCCTTTGGACCATAATTCCGCCTTCTTATCTTTGAAAGCATCACTACTTAATAACCCCGCTACTTCTTTATTCCGCTCGGCTCCTGAAATAGGTACCCAGGAATGGCAATCACAAGGTTCTTCTGCAGCCTTGACCGCATTTCCCGGTACAGCAAATACGCCAAAAGCAAGTGCTCCGCTAAATAAAACAGACAACAATTTTTTCTTCAAATTGACGCCTCCTTTTTTTTGATACAATTTCTATTTCTATGGATTACCGCAAAACCCTTCTTTTTTCGAGGAAAAAAGTGAAAAGAAAACCAGAATATGTCGGTTAGGTGAATTGCTCGAAAGTAAACTTTCCCAACAAATATTTCTATAAATGTGAACATTTTGTGACAAAAAACTATTAATTCTGTTAATATAGTAGAAAAGGAAGGAAAGAAGAGGGTGGAGGAATGGGCCGGGTTTTAAAATTCTTTTATCTGGCGATTGGGGTTTTTTGTGTGGCTAGTTTCGTTGTCCTTATGATGAAGCATGCATACCAGCATATGGTGTTGTCTTTTTTCCTAGCTTTATTCAATTTTGGGCTTTACTCGCTATTTAAAAAGGAAGGCAGCGTCCCGCAGCTGCGGCTGATCCGGGGAGGGCGGAGATAGGGCGTAATAAGAGGTTTGCAAGACATATTCGGTGTAATATTGATGGGGTAAAATCCGAAAAGGAAGTCACTCAAATCCTGTTGAGTGACATTGTCGGTGCAAAATCTGAAAAGGAAGTCACTTAAATCCGTTGAGTGACTTTGTTCAGGCAAAATCCAGAAAGGAAGTCACTTAAACTCCGTTGAGTGACATTGTTTGGGCAATATCAGAAAAGGAAGTCACTCAAATCCCGTTGAGTGACTTTGCTTGGGCAAAATTCAAAAAGGAAGTCACTCAAACCCCGTTGAGTGACTTTGTTCGGGCACAATCCAGAAAGGAAGTCACTTAAATCCCTTTAAGTGACTTTGTTTGGGCAATATCAGAAAAGGAAGTCACTCAAATCCCGTTGAGTGACTTTGCTTGGGCAAAATTCAAAACGGAAGTCACTCAAACCCCGTTTAGTGACTTTGTTTGGGCAAAATCGGAAGAGGAAGTCACTCAAACCCCGTTGAGTGACTTTGTTCGGGCAAAATCCAGAAAGGAAGTCACTTAAATCCCTTTCAGTGACTTTGTTTGGGCAATATCAGAAAAGGATGTCACTCAAATCACGTGTAGTGACTTTGCTTGGGCAACATTCAAAAAGGAAGTCACTCAAATCCCGTTGAGTGACTTTGCTTGGGCAACATTCAAAAAGGAAGTCACTCAAATCCCGTTGAGTGACTTTGCTTGGGCAACATTCAAAAAGGAAGTCACTCAAATCCCGTTGAGTGACTTTGCTTGGGCAACATTCAAAAAGGAAGTCACTCAAATCCCGTTGAGTGACTTTGTTCGGGCAAAATCCAGAAAGGAAGTCACTTAAATCCCTTTAAGTGACTTTGTTTGGACAATATCAGAAAAGGAAGTCACTCAAATCACGTTTAGTGACTTTGCTTGGGCAAAATTCAAAAAGGAAGTCACTCAAACCCCGTTTAGTGACTTGGTTTGGGCAAAATCGGAAGAGGAAGTCACTCAAACCCCGTTGAGTGACTTTGTTCGGGCAAAATCCCGAAAGGAAGTCACTTAAATCCCTTTAAGTGACTTTGATTGGACAATATCAGAAAAGGAAGTCACTCAAATCACGTTTAGTGACTTTGCGTGGGCAAAATTCAAAAAGGAAGTCACTCAAACCCCGTTTAGTGACTTGGTTTGGGCAAAATCGGAAGAGGAAGTCACTAAAATCCTGTTGAGTGACTTTGTTTGGGCAAAATCGGAAGAGGAAGTCACTTAAATCCTGTTGAGTGACTTTGTTCGGGCAAAATCCAGAAAGGAAGTCACTTAAATCCTGTTGAGTGACTTTGTTTGGGCAAAATCCAGAAAGGAAGTCACTCAAATCCCGTTGAGTGACATTGTTGGGCCAAAATCCGAAAAGGAAGTCACTAAAATCCTGTTGAGTGACATTGTCGGGGCAAAATCTGAAAAGGAAGTCACTCAAATCCCGTTGAGTGACATTGTCGAGGGAAAATCCGAAAAGGAAGTCACTAAAATTCTGAAAGTGTTCTCATCCAGGAATGAAGTTCGTTTGGTCTGAGAACATGTCATCATCACAAATCAAATGAAAACGCATTCATACAAATTTCCCAACAAATGTCGGGAAGGGGAACGGCAATTATAAATAAAACCCCGTAAGATGACAAAAGCAGGCGACCCAGAGGGAAGCCTGCTTTTTTTACAAACAATAAAGAAAAATCAGTGGGAGTGGCCGGATGTGAGGACCCAGATGGAGCCCGCTACAATGACGAAGGCCAGGAAGAATGCATAGGCCATGTTGATGACATTCGCCTTGCGGTCTTCACCTTCCCTTAGATGCATGAACAAGAACAGCTGGATGGCGGCTTGCACGAATGCAAGCGTGCCGATAAACCACATGATCGTATTTGGTGGAAGGGAGGTCTTCAGTGCCACCCATGCCGCCCCGAGTGTCAGGACGAGCGACCCAAGAAATCCAATGACATGGCTGATAGGAAAACGATTCTCTTGATGATTCATTTAATTCACCAACCCTGCTAAATACACGAATGTAAAAATGAAAATCCATACGACATCAAGGAAGTGCCAGTATAATCCGAAGATAAATGCTTTACGGGCAGTAATCGGTGTAAGGCCGCGCTTCTTCAGCTGGATGATCAACAGGATGGCCCAGCCGATTCCGATTGATACGTGAAGCCCGTGCGTGCCAAGCAGGACGAAGAAGCTTGATAGGAACGCGCTTGTCTGCCAGGTCGCGCCTAAATCGACGTAATGGATGAATTCGCGGATTTCCATGAATAGGAATCCTCCTCCGAGAAGGAGTGTCAGGACTAACCAGAGGATCAATCCTTTCATATTACTCCGGCGCATTTCGTAAATCGCGATGCCCATGGTGAAACTACTAGTTAACAGAAGGAACGTTTGGATTAAGACATCCCTGACGATAAAAATGTCCTGCTGGGTCGGGCCGCCTGCATAGCGTTGGCTCAATACCCCGTATACCGCGAAGAGTGTCGAAAAAAGGACGATTTCAGCTCCAAGGAAGAGCCAGAAGCCGAGAATGTTCATCCTGTTTTGTTCGGTTTGCAGTTCAAGCGGCAATGATGCTGTGTTTGCATTAGCTGACATGGCTCTTCACTCCTTTGCCGAATTTTCTCCACTTGCGCTCAGTCTCAATGATTTCGTCCTTATGGACATGGTAGCCGTCGTTATAGTCAAACGAACGGAAGGCCATTCCTGCAAATATGCCAAGTGCGGCAATACCTGCTGCGATGGTCCATTCGAAGACGAGCAGGAAGCCCGAGACCCCGAAGATAAAGCCCATGTAGATTGGAATCCAGGAATTGCTTGGCATATGGATTTCCTCTATCTCTGAATCTTTTAAAGGCTGAAGTTCATTGTTCTTTTTCATATGCCAGAAAGTATCGAGTGACTTGACTTCTGGGATTTTTGCAAAATTGTAATGCTGAACTGGTGTCGCAGTCGCCCATTCGAGCGTCCTGGCATCCCAAGGGTCGTTGCCGACATTCCGGTCAGCGTAGCGCGCGCTGTAGTAAATGTTGTAGCAAAGTGCTGCGAAGCCCGCCGCTAGAACAAACGCGCCGATAGCGGAAACCATCATTAGCGGGCCGAAGCCTGTTTCAGCTGAATACGTGTACGCGCGGCGTACCGCTCCGTCAAGGCCAAGGAAGAACATTGGCATGAATGTCATATTGAAACCGATGTTGAACAACCAGAAATTCCATTTGCCGATCCGTTCGTTCAGCATATAGCCGAACATTTTTGGCCACCAGTAATACAATCCGGCGAAGATCGGGTACACAACACCCGGAATGAGCACGTAGTGGAAATGGGCCACAAGGAACAATGTATTATGGTACTGATAATCGGCTGCTGCCATTCCTAGCATTACGCCGGTTACCCCTCCAATAACGAATGTTGGTACGAATGCCAGCGACCACATCATCGGCACAGTAAACCGGATACGGCCTTTCCGCATTGTGAATAGCCAGTTGAATACTTTAACCCCGGTCGGAATCGCGATTGCCATTGTTGTAATCGAGAAGATCGAGTTCGCCGCCGGGCTGTTGCCCATCGTATAGAAGTGGTGAACCCAAACGAGCATACTCAATACAGAAATCATGACAATAGAAGCGACCATTGATTTATAGCCATATAGCGTTTTTCTCGCAAAAGTTGAAATGATGTCTGACAGCATTCCGAATGCTGGCAGGACAACGATATAAACTTCAGGGTGTCCCCAAAGCCAGAACAGGTTCGCCCAGAGCATGTCGATCCCGCCGCCGGAAACAGTAAAGAAATGCGTTCCGAAAACCCTGTCGAATGTCATAAGAGCAAGGGCAACTGTAAAGATCGGGAAGCTTGCTGTGATAATGATCGACGTGATGAACGTTGTCCATGTGAACATCGGCATCCTCAACAAGGTCATGCCTTTCGTACGCATCTTAAGGATGGTGACGACAAAGTTGATACCGGTCATCAGTGTGCCGGCCCCGGCGATTTGTAAGGCAACTGCATAAAAGTTGTTGGCAATGCCTGGACTGAATTCCTTGCCGGCGAGCGGGAAGTAGGACGTCCAGCCCGCGTCAGGCGAACCGCCAATGACAAAGCTTATGTTGAAAAGCATCGCACCGCTGAAGGTCAGCCAGAAGCTGAGTGCGTTTAGCTGCGGGAAAGCAACGTCCCTTGCGCCAATCTGGAGCGGGACGGCAAAGTTCATAAGTCCGACCAAAAGCGGCATCGCAACGAACAAAATCATGATGACGCCGTGTGTCGTAAACACTTCATTATAATGCTGCGCATCCAGAAACGTGTTTTCCGGTACGGCCGTTTGCGTTCTCATCATCAAGCCGTCGACGCCGCCACGGAAGAACATCAGGATTCCGACAAGGATGTACATAATCCCGATTTTTTTATGGTCAACCGTCGTTAGCCAGTTGTCCCATAGCCATCTCCATTTTTTGAAATAAGAAAGGGCTGCAACAATCCCGATGGAAGTAAGGGCGATTGCAATTTGTGAGGCAAAAATCAGTGGATCGCCCGTAACAAAAAACTCATCCCATTTAATGCCCACTATGCTCACCTCCGTCTGATTCTTTTGCATGGGAACCTTCATTTTCGTTATGTTCCGATTCTTCAGTTCCTGCATCTTTATTTTTGTAGTTGTTCTCGTCCTCGAAAATTTGCCCTGGCCATCCATGGCCGCGGTCATACATTTCCGGGTTCAAATAGTTTTTCGAATTGCTGTCTGAATGGTCTACCCATTCAAGATGGGTATTGGAGTACGTTTCCCGTCCAAGGTGGGAAGGCTCAAGCTTTTTTAAATAGTCTTCTTTAGTGAGTTTAGGAGCAGTTTCCTGTACTTCCTTCACCCATTTGTCGAAGTCTTCATGGGTCATGGACTGGACTTCGAATTGCTGTTCAGCGAAACCACGCCCGTTAAAGTTGCTGTTTTTTCCGACATAGGAGCCAGGATTGTCCGCAACGAGATACAGCTGGGTTTCCGCTTTGGCCATCGAATATTTCTGGCCGGCAAGAGCTGGGATCCAGAAGCTGTTCATTGTTCCAGCTGATGTCAATTTGAAGTCAATCGGCCTGTCCTCAGGGATGTTCACATAGTTAACCGTCTCAATCCCCTGTTCTGGATAGCTGAAGATCCATTTCCAGTCAGCGGATGTCACTTTAATGACAAGGGGTTCCTGATTTTCGTAGCCTTTAGGGATCTTTTCAGTCGCATAGATTGTTTTTATAGTTGGAATGGTCAATGCGATGATGATAATGATTGGGATGGCGGTCCAAATCGTCTCAAGGACAACGCTCCCATGCTCCTCAGGTGGTTCATAATCCATATTGTCCTTACGTTCGCGGTACTTCCAGACAATATAAATGAACAGGGCAAAAACAACACCTACGACAAGAAGCATCAACACAATCGAGTAGTTGATTAACCCCGTGATTTCCCTAGCGACAGGGCCCTGTGGGTTAAATACAACCATGTTGTTTTCACAGCCTGCCAAAATGGAAATGGTAAAAACAGAAAGCAAAAATGCAATGACTCCCTTTACCTTGCTCACTTTTTCATCTCCTTTTCTCGTACAACAATATGTTCAATTAATCACAAACTATTATCCAGCAGTTCCATAAATAAGAAACGCTGAACAAAAATGGCTCCTTGTTGTGATATTTATCACACATATAGGTCACCGCTATTTTAACATAGATAATTGTGAAGGTTGGCGGGGTAATTGTGAACAAAATATGAAAACAATAATTGTAAAATAATTTCCTTCCATTCCCTATTTAATGGGCAAAATGAGTTTCATTTTGTGATGGTTTTCTTCATCTTTTCTACTTTGGCGTGGAACGAGGTTGAATAAACAGATAATTTGTGAAACTTCAAGATTGCTTGTACCATTAAGGTAAAATCAAACAGTTGGAGGCGTATATGGAGAGAGATTTACATTTGCTTGGGGAAAAATTATATGACCGAAGATTTGAGATTGCCAGGAAGGTCCACGAAATCAGGCTTTCGGAAGCTACATTCGAGCAAAGGCAGCTGCTGTCTACCACAATCAAGGAAGAGGAAATTATTGCGATTAGGGCAAACTTTATTTCCCATTTTGCCGAAACTCTCCTTTATGGGCTGAACAAGGAAGAATCATATGGGAAGATAGAACAATGGGGGAAGGAAACTGGGGAATTTACATACGGTCTGGGCATTCCCCTTAATGAAGCGCTGAAAGATACGAGCTATTACCGGATGTTTATTATTGATGCGTTGGAGGAGGAGATTGAAAAACACAACATGTCCATCAAGACGGTCTTTGCTGTTTCGAGAAAAATTGACCCGCTTCTTGATCATGCGGTCTATTGTTTCAGCCTCACCTATGTCCATTATTATAAGAAGAATCTCGAAGCATCAAAAACGGCTTTCCTTGAGCTATCGGTACCGGTGGTCCCTCTAATGAATGGAATCGCAATTCTGCCCTTGATTGGGAACATCGATACGGAAAGGGCCCAGTTGATAATGGAAGAGGCGCTTGAAGCAGCTGTTAGTCTAAAGCTGACAACACTCATTTTCGATCTTTCCGGCGTGATGATCGTCGACACAATGGTTGCCGATCAGTTGTTCAAGGTCATCAGCGCCATTAAACTTCTCGGGGTAAAATCGATCCTGACAGGAATCCGGCCGGAAATTGCGCAAACTGTCATCAAGATGGGCATCGACTTCAGAAATGTTACCATAAAAGCAACCCTGCAGCAGGCATTCAAAGAAATTGATAGTATGGAAGAATAATAGACAAAGTGAATTTTCCATCAGCTGTTGGTTGACTCTCTTGATTTACGGATTTTAGGTGGCACTTTGCCGTATAGTTAACTGCCCGTGACGTTCGACATAAATCGTTCACATTTTTCAAAAAAAATGCTGTCGCTTTTTCTCTGATAATTCACTATACTTAAAAAGTAATTTAACAAATACATAGTGTAAGAGAGAAGGCTCGGCATGTGGTTCGTTGGGGCAATCGTGACAACGGTTTGTTTCGGGGTAAATAATGCAATCTTCAAATGGAGTACCGGAAAAGGGTATTCAAAAGTTTCGCTGCAATTTTTCTTTTATTTAACCGCATTTATCCTGTCGTTAGGGTATGGGCTTGCATCTGGGGGCTTAAACTTTTCGTTCATTTCCATCGTGCTCGGCGCGGCGATCGGAATCTTGAATGCGAATGGCAATATCCAGATGTCGAAGGCCTATGAGAAGGGGCCGGCGAGCTTGACATCGCCTATTATCTCATCCAATGCGGTGTTTCCAGTCCTGAGTGCGGCACTTATTTTCCATGAACACATCAGTACCATTCAATGGGTCGGGATCTTGATCATCCTTTCATCCGTGGCAGCCATCCAGTACACCCCTGCCAGGAAAGAAGGAAAATCCGATTACTATGCCTGGATATACAGGATCGTTCTTGCGATTTTGTCGTTTGGCGCGCTTGGTATCTTAATGAAGCTTGGATCCACGATGGGCATTAGTTCAATCAGTATTCTTATCTCAATGTATGGCGGCGGGGGCTTGTATTTATTGATCGCCATTATTGCCGGAAAAGAACAAGCCGGGAAGCAGGAAATAAAGATTGGCGCAATCGTCGGCTTGATAAGCATAGCCGGCTACAGCAGCTATTTTTACGCGCTGAAAACAGGTGTAGCAAGCATCGTATTCCCGTTGATCAGCCTCAATTGCCTTATCGTCGTATTCACCGGATGCGTCATCTTTAAAGAAAAAATTCGCGCCTATCAGCTTGTTGGAGTCCTGTCCGCCCTTATAGGAATCGTCCTTATAAAGATGTAGTTCTGAATGCTTCCCGACAATGCACGGGGAGCTTTTTTCTGTTGAAATGATGTTAAAAGCTTTTTTTAAAAAAATAACCATTTCGCCACAACTTTATGAATGATATGTTAACTTATCCAATTTGGCTATGAAGTGGCCGCGGCATCCTTTACCATAATAATGGATAGTTTTATTTAACGTGAAAGGGGGCGAGAGCATGGTCGTATCCGGATATTATATTCAAACAATTGAGGGCAAAGCTATGTCGGCTGCAATCGCGATGAGCAAAATCAAAGGTGTCGATGTGCGCCATATTGAAGAAGACAAAAAAATCATGATAACAATCGAAAGTGATACACCCGGCCAAAACGAAACCATTTCCGACTCCCTTAAATGTATAGAAGGTGTGTTAACTGCATCCGTTGTGTTCAGCAATTACAACGGAATGTGAAGTTTCCGGTTAAAATGCATGTTTCCAGAGCTTCCCGGGAAACTAAGGGAAAAGGAACATGAGGTGGGCATATGGTAAAGTGGGATGAACAAGGTGCGCCGAACAACAACCTTTCCCCAAAGACAATCAGAACTTCCAAGCTGTTGGGCAAGGAAAAGGACCAGGAGTTTTCCGAGGAACTGTCCGACGGCGGCGAGCGGAACCGGATCATTGAAAATAGGAATCGAAAATCATAAAAGCAAAAAGCGATGCCGATGTGCATCGCTTTTTGTTATTATCGCCGGAACTTAAGCCATTTGACCGTTTGTTTATAAAGTTGATGGATGAAGACCGCAAGTGCTGTAACAGTCAGGGCCTTGGTTAATGCGACTAGTGTTAGCCCAAAAACGATAAGTGCTATGATCAGGGCGACAACGAACAGGATCCAGATAATCGCATGCCTTGGTACACTTGATGAGTGCTTTAGGAAATATCCGATGATCCAAAGGACAGGGATCAAATGAAAGAAGTGGGCATGAAGAAATTGAACAAGTGGCATATGTTTCACATCCTTTCACAACACCTTATGGCCAGGTTGAAGAAAAGGATTGTACGTTATCCCAGTTGAAAATGTTTTTTTATTATTATTTCTAGTTTTTATTCGTTTCCGGATTTAAGGCCTTCAATTGTTTGCTTTAGCGTCTGGTGGCCAAAAACTGCAGTCCCTGCCGCCATCAACCCATTTATTATGGCATCTATGCTAAAGCCAAAAGCTATCCACGCCAAGACAAGCGAAATGCCAAACAGATACCAGATGATCGACCAATCAGGAACCCGCGGTGTTTGCTTGAGCGCGTAGCCAATGACCCAGAGGACAGGCACAAGGAAATAATAATTTTGATTCAGAAATTGTATGAAATCCAAGTTTTTCACATCCTTTCAATCTACAATATGGCTGTTGGGGCAAAAGGTTTGTACACTATCCTATAAAGTTGAAAATATTATTTCCATTCTTTTTTTGTGGCTGTAAAATGTAATATAGAACCTGGGGAGGGTTTTTATGGGAGAAGGGGGAGTTCGTTTGGCAAGGAAGCATGACTTGGATTGGCTACGGGTGCTCGCTACGTTTGCCGTTTTCTCGTATCACATTTTGATGTTTTTCAACCCGTGGCCATGGCATGTAAAAAATGGCGAAACGGATTCGCTTGGGGTATTGCTTGTTTCATTGGTGATTGGGACGTGGATCATGCCATTGTTTTTCGCGATTTCGGGAATGACAGCGTCGATTTCTTTTCAAAAACGGCCAATGAAAAGTTATCTGAAAGAACGGCTGGCCAGGCTTGGCATCCCGCTATTGTTCGGGGTAGTTTTCCTCACTCCTCCGCAAGTGTATGCGGAGAGGATTAGCCACCACCAATTTGAAGGAAGCTTTCTTTCGTTTATGGGCCATTATTTTAACGGGCCTTACCTTGATATTGGCGGGGAAGGCAACTTCGGGTTCGCTGGGCATCATCTTTGGTATTTGCTCGTGTTACTCGTCTTTACCTTTATAACGTTGCCTCTATTAAAGAGGATTCCTGCCAGCAAGGGTAAAAGGATTGGAGCTGTCACACTTTTATTTGTGCCGACTTTGGCCCTGGCCGCTGCTGCGGCGTTTGTGGACATTGTCAATCTCGGCGGCTATGACCTTGTTTTTTATTTGATAATCTTTTTATATGGGTATTATTATTTTTCAACTGACGCATTTGATAGGATTACTGAAAAATACTTTGTGCTGAATTGTTTCTTTGCCGTTTCGGGGACCAGCCTGTTTATCTTTTTATTTTTGCAGTCGTTTTATGGCGGAGGCTTTTTTGAACGGGCGGCGTTCTGGGGCGCGAAAACGATTAGCGGGTATTTTACGATGATGGTGTTTTTTACGTTGGCGAGGAGGCATCTAACTAGGAAAAATAGATTCCTTGTCTACTGGAATGAAGCGGCAATGCCTTTTTATGTCCTCCATCAGCCGATTATTGTCGGGATTGGCTTTTTCCTAGCCGATACGAGTTGGGGAGTGGGCACAAAACTGCCTGTTTTGGCTGTGGGAGCTTTCGCAATCATCCTTGTCCTCTACCAGTTTGTTGTAAAACAAAACCATATCCTCCGCCTGTTTTTTGGCATGAAGGGGAAAGCGGCTGGTCCATTGGCCATTGTTCCAAGTAGCCGGGAGATTGGGAAATAATTGATTAATTGGCAGTCTTTTCTGTAAAATGAAGGTAGAAACAGGTGAGGGGGAGTATATTGAAAAATAAAAAGATAGTTATTTTTCTGTTGGCTCTTGTAGTGGAAGTCCTGATTACATACGCGGTCGCCACGAAGTTTTCGGTCCGCTTTATTGAGGTTATGTTTTTCATCGGCCTTGCCTTCACGGCCGTTTCCTTTTATTTCTCGAGCAGCGGGGGCACGACGTCCGATTTCGGCAACCTTTCTACGAGTGCGCAAACCGGTTTGATCCAAAAGCGTCAAGAGTTTGTGTTAAGGAGGGGGCCAATTTTTACAGCCTCGCTTCTGTTTATGGCAATTGGACTCATTTTCTTTATACTATTAGTAGCAGGAATAATACCGCCTGCTTAATCGAGGGAACTGTTTGCAGCCTAGAGGAATATAAGGCTGTTATTATGATATTGATAAAAAACGCTGTGTAGTGGCGTAAACTCATTTTCAGCCTGGGGGAAACTTCGGGCTGTTTTTTTATTTTTTTAAAAAAATGAAAGGTTTTTAATACCCACCATGTCCTATTTATCCCCCAAGCCTATATATAACGGGTGAAAGGAGGTGATAGACAATGGCACAGGCATTTCTCGCAGATTCTAAACTGCGCCTCGTTTTTGAAACTGGCGTGAATGAAAAGGGGGAAGCAATTTTTAAGTCGAAAACGTTCAGCAATTTGAAGACGGAAGCGACTCCAGACCAGATGCACATGGCTGTTACTGCAATCGCGGCTCTATCCGCGGATCCATTGAGCGTGGCCGAACGGAACGACCGCTCGGAAATCATCGGTTAATCGGTAAAAAATCTGAACAGGCAGGAGGTGAATTAGGATGGCGAAATCATTGGAGCTAAGCTTTATGACGGAAGCCGGGAAGGTTTCAAGGCTTACAATCGAAAACCCGAAGGAACCGATTGATCCCGCGCTTGTGAAACAATCAATGGAAAATATCATCGCGGCTGGCATTTTCGCAACGCCAAACGGCAACTACACAGCTGTTGAAGGCGCGAGGGTAATCGAACGCAACGTAACCGATTACGAAATCGTTTAATAATGGAGGGGCCGGTCACGTTTTGAAGCCGGCTCCTTTTTTAAAAAAGTAAGGCCAATAAAATTGCCCGCCTCTTGGGGTGGGAAGCCAACAAAGAAATTGAAAATGAACAAAGGGCTAGGGAAGTTTAACCCAACAAAAAACAGGGAATGGAGGTAAGCAAATGGATCAGATTATCCCGATTATTAGCGAAGTCGGCTTTCCAATTGCGGTGACGCTATACCTGCTGTACAGGATTGAAACCCGCCTCGACCTGGTCGTCCAGTCGATCCAGGACTTGCCGGGAAGGTTGAGCGACCGGATGTAAAGGTCAGTAAACCGCCTAAATCTTTACAGTACTGATGAAATATGGTATAGTTGTTAAAGCCGTTAAGCGGATTGGCGCTTCGAAATGGGGTTTTCGCAGCATGCTAAAAGGTCTGATGGCGAAATTTACATGTTGGCCGCACTTGGCCAATAGCAATAGGAGGATTTTGTTACATGAAAAACGGTAAAGTTAAATGGTTCAACGCGGAAAAAGGTTTTGGCTTCATTGAGACAGAGGAAGGCAACGACGTGTTTGTCCACTTCTCTGCGATTCAATCCGAAGGCTTCAAATCTCTTGAGGAAGGCGAGGAAGTTTCTTTCGAAATCGTTGAAGGAGCACGCGGCCCTCAAGCAGCCAACGTTACGAAATTATAATAGCCAGACCCGATAAAGAACAGCCAGGCCTAGCGCCTGGCTGTTTTTGTATAGTAGCAAAGTGGCGAGATTCCCGAAAATGAAATTGTGGTATAATTTGGGTGTGATTCTCATATGGCATCTTCATTCCTATTTGGGCGGAGTTCGCCAAATTGGTGAAAGCGACTCTATATGGCGAAGAAATAGAATCTCCATTTAATAGTATCCAAGGTTTACCTTATTTTGGTTTTGCCAACAGAGTAGAGTAGTGTCTTATAATGATAGAAAACAAGAAAATTGGAAGAGGTGGGGAACATGAAGTTTATCCATACAGCGGATTGGCATCTTGGCAAATTGGTCCACGGCGTCTACATGACCGGCCATCAGCGAGAAGTGCTCGAACAATTCATCAACCTGGTGGACGAGGAAAAGCCGGATGCCGTTGTCATCGCTGGAGATTTGTATGACCGCTCCGTGCCGCCAATTGATGCTGTCAATTTACTGGACGAAATTCTATTTAAATTGAATGTTGAGTTGAAAACACCGATTGTCTCGATTGCCGGAAACCATGACAGTGCAGACCGCCTCTCGTTCGGGAGTTCATGGTACAGGCACAGCCATTTTTATTTGAGCGGAAAATTGACTGATAGCTTCAAACCTGTAATTATTAACGGCGTCAATTTTTATTTGCTGCCCTATGCTGAACCCGGGGCAGTCAAGGAATTGCTGGATGACCACTCGATACATACCCATCATGATGCAATGAAGGCACTAATCGGAAGGATTGAGGATGAACTGAATCCGAATGAGCCAAATGTACTTGTCGGGCATGCATTTGTGACCGGCGGGGAAACATGCGAATCCGAACGGCTGCTTTCAGTCGGGACTTCCGGCAATGTAGGAGCCGAACTGTTCGCGCCATTTTCCTATACGGCGCTCGGCCATCTTCACAGCCCGAATGCGATCCGCCATGAAACGATTAAATATTCCGGCTCTCTATTAAAATATTCTTTTTCAGAGGCGAAACATAAAAAGTCGATATCAATCATTGAGATGGAGGGCAACGGCACCTTCTCCATCCGTGAAAGGTCGCTTGCGCCTACAAAGGATATGCGCGAGCTCGAAGGCTATCTGGACGAGCTGCTCGACCCGGCATTTTATGAAAAGCAGAAGAGTGACGATTATTTAAAGGTGACACTCCTTGATGAAGGAGCGATCCTCGACCCAATGGGCAAGCTGCGCCAGGTCTACCCGAATGTAATGCACCTCGAAAGAAAGTCCGATATCGCCGACCAAAAACGAAACAACGGATTTTCGATAGCCGATAGCAGGAAAAAGAAATCCGAACTTGATTTATTCGAGCAATTTTACAAGGAGATGACCGCCCAGGAGTTCACCGATGAGAAAAAATCGGTCGTAGCTAGCGTTATCGAAACCGCAGTCAAGGAGGAATTGCCGGTATGAGGCCAATTACATTGACGATGCAGGCTTTCGGTCCTTACGCGGGCAGGGAAACAATCCAATTCTCTACACTCGGCAATAGGACGATGTTTGTCATTTCCGGAAAGACAGGATCCGGGAAGACAACCATTTTCGATGCGATCAGCTATGCGATTTATGGGAAAGCAAGCGGTGAGGACCGGACCGGCGCCGATTTACGGAGCCAATTTGCGAAGGATGATGTGATTACGGAAGTCTCGCTCGAATTTTCGCTGCGTGACAAACGGTACATCATTGTCCGCACGCCCCAGCAGGAAAGGCGGAAGGAGAGAGGCGAAGGGACAAGGACGCTTCCCGCGACCGCTAACCTTTACATGGTCGATGAACACGGCCGCCAGCAATTGCTCGCATCCAAAGTGACCGAAGTCGAAGAACGGATTAAGGAAATTATGCTCATCGACAGCAACCAGTTCCGCCAAATCCTGATGATTCCGCAGGGCGAATTCCGAAAATTGCTGACGTCCGACAGCAAAGACAAGGAAGTGATTCTCCAGCGCCTTTTCCATACGCAAATTTACAAGCTTGTCGAGGAAAAACTGAGGACCGAAGCCCAGGATTTGAAAAAGAAAGTGGAAGACAGGATTGCGAAACGAAGCGATGAACTGAAACGGATCCAGGCGTCCTTCAACGAGGAACTGATCGCGCTCATGGAAGCCGGCAGCGTAAACGACAATCTCATTCTCCCGCTGCTTGCGGATGAAATCAACGAGATGGGTGCGGAAATCGATGTGCTTACCGAAAGGGTATCCGCCAAACGGGCTGAACAGGACAAGCTGAAGCAGCAATACTTTGAGGCGGAAGCAATCTTAAAGCAATTCCGTGACAAGGAAGCGCTTGAAGCGAAGAAACAATCGCTTGATAGCCGGAAGGATCTTTTCCTAGAAAAAGAAAAGCAGATTGTCCTCGCAAGAAAGGCCGCATTGCTCGCTTCGCAGGAGGAGCTTTGCCACCGTTTGAAAAAAGACGTCGATGGCGCGAGGGTTACCGTGTCCGGGCTTGAGGAAAACCTGAAACGCCTTATTGAAATGAAGGCTGCCAGGGAAAAGGAATATGAAATCGAAAAAAGCCGCGAACAGGAGCGCCAGGACCTTTTGGAACAGGCAAACCGGCTTTTGAACATGAAGGATGATGTGCATTCCTTCGCGGAAGTCCAGGGAAACCTATCGAATATGGAAGGTTTGCTTGAGCGGAAGAAAACGCGATTTGCGGCCGTTGAAGGGAAACTTGCGGAGATCGAGGGCGAGGAAAGGGCGCTTCTTTTAAAAAAGGCCGAAATAGACCAGACGAAAATCGCGAAGATTGAAAATGAGCGAAGCCTCGAAAAAGTTGAAAACACTTTTGGATTGCTTGAAAAACTGGGAGGCCTTAAGGCCAGATACCAGCAGGCATCAACGGATCTTGAAAGGAAAAAGGCTGCCTTCGAATTAGCGGAGAATGGATTTCTTGAAGCAAGGCGGCATGTGGAGCAGCTTGAAGAGCAATGGTTGAAAGGGCAGGCGTCAATTCTGGCCGCAACGCTTCAACCTGGAGACCAATGCCCTGTGTGTGGGTCCAACCATCACCCGGCACCCGCGCATGGAACCGACGGCGAAATACCAGATGAGCAAGCACTGAGGGTTGCCAAGAAAAATGCGTCCCAGCATGAGCAGGAAAAGGTGAAAGCGGAAAGCGCATATCTCGAAAGCAAATCGGCCGCGTCCAGGCTGTCCGAGGATGTGGAGGCCGCTTCTGGCGAACTTGGCAAAATAGCGCCGGAATTTATTGCTAATGGGGAAGAAGCATTCCGTACAGCGCTACTTGGCGAGAAAAAGGCCCTTTTCACAGCGAAGGAACAGATTGCGGCGATTCTCGCGCAGGAAACGCATGTCGGGAAACTCCTGAGCGGAATTGAGGAAACCCGGTTATCCCTAAAGAATGAGCTCGATGCGTTAAGGGTGGAACTTGGTGACCTCTCCGTCCGAATCGCGGAGCTGAAGGCGCAGTTTAACAGGATGCTTGCAATTGTACCGGAAGGCCTTCGCTCGGTACCTGTGTATGAAAAAACGCTTAACGACGTGAAAAGCCGTCACGAATTGCTTGTAAAGCAGCTCGAACAGGCCCAAAAACGTCTTCAGGAAGCGGTAGAAAAGTCCGGTGCGGAAGCAGCCCGGCTCGAGGATGCGCGTCTTTATTTTACGAAAAAGGAAAAGGAACTCGCTGAAGAGCGGGAAAGCTTCCGTTCGCAAATGCTTGCGAGGGGCTTCGAAAATTATTCCGCATACGAGAGGGCAAGGCTGAAGGAAGACGAAATTGCCCGGATTGAAGAGGAAGTAAAGACGTATAACGAAGAAATGAAAGTATGCGCGGAACGATTGTCCGAGCTTTCAGGAAAACTTGCCGGCGTGCAGCCGCCGAACCTGGATGCCCTAACCGAATCGCTCACTGCCATCGCGGCGGAAATCGACACCCTTCATAAACGCGGGACGGATCTTTATTTACGGAAAAACCAGAACGAGGAAATCTTGCATCGCGTCGAAAGCCTGAATCAGGAAATGAAGCAGCTTGAGGAACGCTATCGCATTGTCGGAGACCTGTCGGATATCGCGAGGGGCCAGAACTCGTATCGCCTCACCTTCGAACGCTACGTTCTCGCCGCCTTCCTTGATGATATTTTACGGGAAGCGAACGGAAGACTTTCCAAAATGACATCCGGACGCTTCCAGCTACGGAGGAAAACAGACCGCTCGAAAGGAAATGTCCAGAGCGGCCTCGAACTGCTCGTATTCGACCAGTATACATCCCAGGAGCGCCATGTAAAAACGCTCTCGGGCGGTGAAAGCTTCAAGGCTGCGTTGTCGCTCGCACTCGGGCTGGCGGATGTCGTCCAGGCCAATGCAGGCGGCGTATCGCTTGAAACGATGTTCATCGATGAAGGCTTCGGGACACTTGACCCGGAATCGCTCGAACAGGCAATCGATGCACTTATAGACATCCAGTCGACCGGCAGGCTTGTCGGCATCATCTCGCACGTACCGGAACTGAAAGAACGCATTGACGCCAGGTTAGAGGTAACCTCAACTCAATCCGGAAGCAAAACCGAGTTTGTGATAGGGGTTTAAACAGGCGTAATTTTATGGTGAAGACCGTTTTGATGGGGTTTTGTGGTTGAATCGGTCTTTGCGATCCAATAGTTTACAGATGAAGACCGTTTCAAAGGATTCTTAGCCTTGAAACGGTCTTCATTTTTTAATAAAAACGGAATGAACATCCCTGAACACTCCAACATGGCCTTGTCTAGCCGGCTTTTCGTAAAATTGCCGTTAGTTATCCAAAGGTAGGGGCGCTAACATCCGATAATGTATTCCCCAGCGCAATGTCACACATGAACATTTTTAAATTCCTGGATGGTCCTCCGGTTGGCATCGGTTGTTTCACTATAGCTACCATTAGTATACTGGCCGATTACTTTACGCCAAAATGCTTTCGCGGGGTCGTTGGCTTCGATTTGCGTAATCCGCCACCTGCCGGGGAACATTGAGAACAATTTTAATGCAGCCTGCCTGCCGTACCCAAAGCCGTTGTATTTCCGGATAACCTGGAATTCCTCGATTGAATTTGGATTTTCTTCATTCCCTGTGGCAACGAGAGCAAAGCCAATGAGTTCGTCGTCAAGTTTTATGAAAAAAGGGTGGCGGTTTGGTTCTACCCAATAAGAGGTTAAGTCAAAACGCTTATACGTTCCGTCCTGTTCCAATTTGATTTCTGGCTTTAACGCTGCAAATTCATAAATATAGAATTGCATTAAATGATGGAGTGTTTCTTCTTCTTCTTTTTTTACCCTAACTAGATTGATCATCTTTTTCCCCCTCTCCCGTATATTCGTTGTCCTGCCAATAAATCCCTTCTTGGTTTGAACTTTTGCAAAAGCGGATATGTAGAAAGCAAACGAAACGATACACATTCTGCTTCATACATGAGAGGAGAATTCCATATGAGGATTGTATATGGATTAATGACAAACACAGGAAGCGGCAATGAATTTTTGTATGACCTGGGGGTTTGGGAGACTGAGGAAGCGGCAAATGACTATCTATCGAACAAGCTTCCGCATTCGACAAGGATTTGGGTTGAGAAGATTGAAATCAATGATGCCTCCCCGGAACAGTTTATTCCGATAACTGAAAACATGATCGAATGCAGCCAGTGCGGAATTGAGTACAGCCCTGAAGACATCCATGTAATCGAAGGCATGGAAGTGTGCCTGGACTGTGAACCGGCTTTAGATCAAAACTTGACTGGCTAATACGTAAAAGCAAAAAGGATGGCGGCCGCCATCCTTTTTTGATCGATTTCGGAGTTATAATGAAGTCATGCTAAGTCGGACAGAGGGTAGAGAAAAATCCGGCATTACTCTTCCATTGGTTTTTGCATATGGAGCGGCGGCGGGATGAGCCAGCCTTTTTCTTTGTTTAGCCTCAAATAACGGGCGGCTTGTTGCGCCTTTGTCATATGGAATTCGCCGAACAGCATCGCGATATCTTCCCGGATACAATTTCCCATTGCTCCGCTGCACATCACCAATCCAGCCGCAAGATTTGCGGATGCCGCATAGGAAATTTCGTTATCCATAAACCTTGCTCCGGGCGGGATGCTCTCCAAATCCGCCAGTGGCCTCTCAGGTGGCGTAGGCGGGAGACCAATCCCGTTTTCTTTTAAAATATCCTCGACCCGCTTTTCTTCATTTTGGCATGTTTGGATCGATTCCTCGATCAAATTCCTTAAATCCTTGTCGCCGATATGGTTTAGGAACGTTTGGTAAGCAGCCTTCATTGCCTTGCTGCCAGCCATATAAGACCAAAGCGCATACACTTCACCATAATGCAGAGGTTCTGATTGCGGGTTTCCACTCAAAATTCCCATAATTACACTCCCTTTTGTAAAATAATCCACATCATCTTACTTAGTGTCCCTCCGATGGCAAAAATTATCCGAATCACAGAAAGTTAGGTGCAAAAAAAAAGAATTTTAACCCCTGGTCTTTTCCAAATACAATCTAGACATTATGAATTCAACTTTTCAAATGATGACTGGTACCCCAAATGGCCATTCTCAAAATTGAAGTGTCAAATAAATGGTGGAGGGAGCCCAAAGCTGGAATTTTCAAACAACTCAACTATAATAAAAAACAAGTAATGCAGAAATGGGGGACTAGGATGGAAGCGGGCAGGATTGGAATTGACGCGGGCGGTACGCTGGTGAAGATTGCCTATGAAGAAAGCGGAAGGATTAAGTACAGGAAAGCCGGATATAAGGAAGCGAAAGAGTTGCTCAATTGGCTGAAGCTTATCGCACCAAGTGCTTCCCCTTCAGTCACGGGCGGAAAGGCCTTGTGGATAAAAGAGAATTTTTTTCCGAACGCCCGGCTTGTCCATGAATTCGAGGCGGTCTGCTCGGGTGTTGATATTCTCCTCAGGAAAGAAAATAACACTACGGCGGGGCAATTTATCGTCGTGAATATAGGTACTGGAACATCTATTTTCCTCGCTGGAGAAGGAAAGTGCCACCGCATCGGGGGAAGCGGCCTTGGCGGCGGAACCTTGACTGGGCTCGGCAACCTGCTCACAGGAACGGAAGATTTCTCCGAGATTGTCGGCATGGCAGCCGCCGGTTCAAGGCAGCATGTTGATTTATTGGTGAAGGACATATATGGAGGACGAGATGAACCGCTGAACGGAGACATGACGGCGGCCAATTTTGCAAAAGGGAAGGGTGAGGGGAAGGAGGACCTCACGGCGGCGCTTATCAATATGATCGCGGAAACAATTATTCTGCTCACTTCGCAGCTTGCCAGGGCGAACAAAGTGGACACAATCGTGTATGCCGGCAGCACGCTGGCCGGAAATGCGCCTTTAAAGGACGCCCTGTCCGCTTATACAGGTGCATTTGGCCTTAAACCGGTTTTCCTCGGGAACGGGGAATATTGCGGGGCACTCGGGGCGCTAATGGCTGAAAGTGCAACTGAGCACTGACTAGCGCTTGAAAAGAAAATCATTACTAGTCCTGCCAAGCTGACTGGCTTTTTGGATGGGATTCTTGATATGAACCTTGGAATATGCCAGCGCATGAAAAGAGGTTCCTGAACTAACGGCAGTACTGGCTGTGCTAGGGAAAGCCTTAATAAACATCAGGTAGGCCCTTGCCGGAAACAGGTTCCTGGGTAAACAGCCAATCCGCCCGCTTTTAAAAAGAGTTTCTTGAACAAACCAGCCGTTTCAGTCAGAATATAGGGAGAATGGTTGAAGAAGGTGGCTTATTTGGAAAAACGGTTTTTTACGATTGGCATGGCGGGCCATATTGACCACGGGAAAACGTCGCTTACAAAGGCGCTGACCAACGTCGACACGGACCGGCTGAAAGAGGAAAAAGAACGGCAAATTTCAATTGAGTTGGGCTTTGCCCCGCTTTATGAAGATAACGAAATTCAAATTTCCGTCATTGATGTTCCCGGCCATGAACGGTTCATTAGGCAGATGATTGCCGGGGTTGCGGGAATCGACCTTGTTGTCCTCGTTGTTGCCGCGGATGAAGGCGTTATGCCGCAGACGAGGGAGCATCTCGATATTCTTGGATTCCTCGGGATCAAAAACGGCATTGTAGCGATCACGAAGATGGACCGGGTTGAAGAGGAGTTTATCGAGCTTGTAAAAGATGACATCCTTGAAGAGCTGCAGGGTACTGTTTTTGAAAACGCGCCATTCATGCTCGTTGATTCCCTTTCGAAAAAAGGAATCGAAGAACTGAAACAATTGATTATCGCAACCTTGAAAGAACAGGAAATGCGCGATGCCCGCGGCGCGTTCAGGCTTCCGATTGATCAGGTGTTCACGGTAAAGGGACAGGGGACGGTCGTCCGAGGAACTGTTTATGAAGGAGCGGTCGAAGAGGGACAAGCGCTGAAAATCATGCCGAAGGGAATTGAAGTCCGGGCGAGGCAGCTTCAGGTTCACCATAAACCGGCGCAGAAAGCGTATGCCGGCCAAAGGGCAGCGATCAATCTTTCAGGAGTGGCGAAGGAGGACCTTGAACGGGGTGATGTCCTTGTTTCCTCCGAGCATTTCATCGTTTCAAAAACGCTTGATGTTGCAATTAGGGTCGTCGAAGACCTTGATTATATGGTAAAACAACGCATGCCTGTAAAACTCCATATCGGCACAGCCGAAGTAATGGGACGGATTGTCTTTTTTGACCGGAACGAATTGAAGGAAGAGTCCGGAGAAATCCTTTGCCAGCTCCGGCTTGAGGAGGAAGTACTGACGAAACGCGGCGACCGATTCATCCTCCGCCGTCCGAGCCCGCAGGAAACGATTGGCGGTGGCTGGGTCATCGATCCTCGCGGCAATAAGTACCGGTTCGGGAATCAGACAATTGAAGAATTGGAGAAAAAGAAGGCGGGCAAGCCGAAGGAACGTATTGCCGCGGCGCTCTATGAGGCGAAAAGCCTTGGCTTTAACGAGCTGATCAAACGGACTGCGCTCGATAGCGACATTTTAGCTGCCGAGCTTGAAGACGAAAGCTTCCTTCTGTATAACGGGAAGGAATTCACTCTGCTGCAGCTAGTGGATTCAATTACGGAAGATATGTACGACCGGCTTCAGGACTACCACCAGCAACATCCGATGAAGCAGGGGCTGAATAAAGCCGAGCTTCTCCAATCAATGAACAAATCCTTCCCGCGCGGACTCCTCGATTTTACGGTGGAGAACGCGATTGGCAAGGGGACGTTTAAACGGGGCGGACAGTTCGTGTCCCTCGCCGATTTTACACGCCATGTCCCGAAAAACTGGCAAAAACGCGCCGAGAACCTTGTCGAAGAATTGAAGAAGGATGGGCTGCAGGTAAAATATCTTGCGGACTATTTTTCGGCCGCTGGAATTCCTGATTCCCTTGCCGGAGATTTGGAAAGATTTCTTGAGGAAACAGGGCAGCTTGTCCCGCTTGATGGCCAGTATTTTTACCATGGCGATGTTTTTGAAAAAGCAGTCCAGACACTGCGAGTAAGTACCGGCCCTGAGTTCGAGGTCGGCGACGCAAAGGATGCATTGGGCCTATCCAGGAAATACATGATTCCATTCCTCGAACGTCTCGACGCTAAAGGACTCACAAAACGCGTTGAAAACAAACGCGTTTGGCAAAACTAACTGAAAAAAACCGACCCAGTTCACTCCTAGAGGGTTCGGTTTTGAGGTTAAAGTCCAAATTAACAAAGCTATTCGCATTCTAACCGAACTTGAATTAGCAAGCCAATTTGATTAGTAAATTACCACAAAAATGCTTGGAGCAGTCCAAGCATTTTTTGTGTATTTTATTTTCATTACATTCGCACCCGTTATTTCAATAAGCTATTTTTCTCTAGAATGATTGTTTGTATTTAATTAAAGCATCATTATGGTATTTTAAATTGGATAGTAGCGTTTCCCAATATGCGCTTAATTCCGTGTAATTCATCTTAGACAATTGATTGTAATCCAGTTTTTCATCAAGATACTTCATGTCAGTTAACCATATATTAAGTAATTCCAAGATTTCGTCATCTGATACATTTTCATTACTTATCATATCCCCTAAATCATTTGATGATGGAATGTGACTATAAATATTGAATAAGTTAGCTAGTTTTCTATATCTATCATCATTTGGTTCGACAATTTCTAGTGTATGAGTAGATAATTGCAGACTCCAAGACATAGCAGTTAAATATTCCGATTTTTCCTTTATGGAAATATCGGAATATTTTCTTTGCAAAGTCTCACCAAAATTAAATGAATAATTAACTCCATTTTGAATTTTTTCAAACATTGCTAACCTTGACTGTTCTTTACTATTATTTAACTGTTGAAACAAATACAAATTAAGAATGATTGATAAAATCAGCCCAAATTTTATTAAACTTTTTACTTTCACTTTTATCCCCTACCTCCCCAGAACCTTACTATTTTTTTAGTCCCTTTGTTGAAGTAACCCCGTTACTTCAATAAGAAAGCGATCCTCCGCTATTGAAGAATCGCTTTAGTTAGTTGCAAACGGTTATTGAAATCCACCAGTGTCTTTATAATCGCCCATTATATAATTTGAACTATCCCCTGGCTTAGCGTTTGGATTGGTTGGAATAGGAGGGTTATTATTGTTTTTCTTTCTTTTCAAGTCGATTATTAATGCAAATCCGAAAATGCCGAGAATAACAATAATAAAAAACCAAATTACAGCCAAATAAAAACACCCCTCTCTCTTACATTATATTCCACAAGGGGATTTACAGCCATTTTTATTTTATCCTCATTAAAGTAATCTGCACCGTTTGCTCAATAAGGACTTATTAATTTTTACATAAACATCCAAAATGCCAGCTAATAGTCAATTATTACACGGATTCTACACTTACAATAATTTCTCTCAGCTGATATTAAGGGGTACGGAAAGTGGTACAAAATATCCGTAAAATAATGCAAAACCTTGTTATACCAATAAAGAGATGCAGTCCAATTCATATTTGAATTAGACTGCAATTTGGGTGATATTTTAGTATTTGTTTTCGAAAACGGAACCCGTTCGTTCACTCCCGATGCAGCTTGTTGTACTACCACATCATCATGGCCGTGGTATTTTCACTAGATTGCCTTTTTGATTTTATTGAGGTTATAAAATTTTTGAATGTTTTTGAATGTTACTTTCAAAACCGAGAATAAAGGGATTGATATAATGACGCCAATCGCACCATATAGGGATCCCGCGATCAACAGGACGAGGATGACGGTCAGCGGATGGAGGTTCAGCTTATTGCTCATTACCCTAGGCGTAATTAAGTTGCCTTCGAGCTGCTGGACAACGAACATGACCAAGAGGACCTTTACGACCAGGCCAGGCCCGTCCATGAGCGCGATAAACACAGCCGGGATAACCCCGATGATGGGCCCGAGGAACGGGACGATCGCGACACACATGGCAAACAATGCTAGCAGTAAGGCGTTTTCTAGTCCGATGATCAAATAGCCTGCATAAAGCATAATCCCATCCGAGACCGCGATGATGAATTGCCCGACAATATACGATGACAGGGTTTTATCGATATCACGGAGGATTTTTCGCCCCTCGTCCTTCCTGTCGTTTGGCAAATGGCGCAGCAACGCGGGCTGAAGCCGTTCTGCATCCCGTAACAAATAAAACACGATGAAGGGTACAACGGCGAGAACAGTTACAATGCCTGCAATGGCGGAAAGGACTTTCCCAATATTTCTTTCGGCTGCACTGAAAAATTCCCCGACCATGCTTTCCGCTTTCGTTTTGATATCATCAACGGATTGCTTGGCTTTTTCGTTTTCCTTTACCAACTCTTTTGATTCGTTCGTGACCTCGGCTACCTTTGATGGGAGATGGCTGCTGATTTCCTTTACCTGTTCCGTGATTTGGGGGCCGGCGACATGAAAGAAGGCGAACCCTATTGCGAAAATCAGCAAAAATACGGTCAGTATGCTTGGGGTCGTGGGCATGAATTTTTCCAAAAAGCGCACTGGTGGACGCAAAATATAATAGAGGAAACCTGATAATAACATTGGAAAAAAGATGGTGGCGATGAGTTTTTTGAACGGCCAGACAAAGTAATCGATTTTGCCAAGCAGAAAAATGATCAATAATAGCAGGATTGCGGCTGTCGCATACCTGAAGAATGGTTTTTCAATCCACATAGAAATCCTCCGTTTTCTCTCTCATACTGTGCTTTTTCCCTGTTTATGTACCGCGGTAAACAATTCTGTATCTGAGAGGCTGAAAGGGTTTTGGTTTCCTGCGTTTGGGTAAAAGTACTGTCAAACTCGTATAAGAAAAGGTGGCTTGCCATGCTGACGCTTATAAAAAACGGAATTGTGTACAGCCCCGATTTTCTTGGCAAAAAGGATCTTTTAATTGTAAGGGACCAGATTGGGTTTGTAGAGGATGAAATCAGGCAACCGTCCGATTTTGTCGAAATTGATGTGATAGATGCGGAGGGGAAATACATATTCCCGGGATTCATAGATTCCCATGTTCATATTATGGGAGCTGGAGGGGAAGGCGGATTCCGGCTGAGGACACCCGAAGTGATGCTGACAGATGTGACAACAGCGGGAATCACGGCGGTTTGGAAGGCCGCTGTGTCCACGTAGTGGGTGCGGCGGTTTTTTTCTGTTTTGTGCTTTCAACTTATTGGGGCGGGCGAGTTGCCGAAGAGCCGGCTGGGTTGAAGAGCTGGGGCTGTGATTATGGTAAGGCTTTTTCCAACCTGGGGTTCGTTCACAAGGGTGTTACATGCAAATTGCCGAAAAGCCAGCCAGTTGAAAAGCAGATGCCCCGTTTCAAAGTTGGTGCCCTTATAAAACTGGCAGTTCGTTCACCTATTGCCACCATGGCGGGGTGGTTAACCGGGCCTTTTGCGCTATAAATGTGGCGGAAAAGTGACAAATCCGGATATCGTGGTTAAAAACCCGGATATGTGGCCCGAAAACCCGGATAATTACCTCGAAAACCCGGATAAGTACCTCAAAAACCCGGATATTTTTTCCCCCAAATAGAACAGTCCCGAAAAGTTCACGAATGAACCTCCAATTCGGCAGGATTTTACAAAAAGTGCTAGAATTGTAACAGAAAGAAAGGAGGTTACGAGATTGATTGCATTGGAAAGAGCAATTCCGCTTATTATTTTGATGCTCGAGGCATTATTAAGGAGGCTGCCGGGTGGCCACCCAAAGAGAAAGGACATTGAGGAATCATTAAGGACCCAAAAAGCGGGGTACAACGGTGAAAAATCGGTTGATCATTACCTAAATTTCCTCGACCAAGAGAAATTTTTGATTTTCAAAGGATTGCGGCTCAA
Source organism: Neobacillus sp. YIM B06451 (assembly GCF_032667185.1). NCBI lineage: Bacteria > Bacillati > Bacillota > Bacilli > Caryophanales > Bacillaceae > Neobacillus > Neobacillus sp. YIM B06451. The sequence goes on from NZ_JAVFKJ010000001.1 coordinate 587,082, forward strand.
CAATAACGGCTTCTTTTTTCAAATTGACACGCTTTTAATCACTCCGTTCTTCGCATTGATTCTCGAAATCAAGAATTGGGGAGGGGAAATCCATTTTGAGAAAAATTTTTGCCAAGTTTTTCAGGAGAAAGATGGTAAAACAGCAACCTACACAAACCCGGTATCTCAAGCAAAGATGCAGACGCGCAAATTAAAGGAGTGGCTCAAAAATCATAACTTACCGGACATCCCAATTGAATTCCTTGTCATGATGAGTAACAATTCCTCAAAGCTGAAAGCCGATCCCGGCTACTACGAAGTTTTTAAAAAGGTCATTCTCGCCATACGCCTTGTTGAAAAAGTTTCCGAATTCGATGAACGCCATAATCAGCTTGTTCTGGAAACAAAGGCTTTGAAAAAGGTAAAGAAGGCGATCCTCCAGCAACATACGCCACACCGTCCCGACGTCCTAAAAAACTTCACCATTTCCACTACCGAAATCCTTCCTGGCATCTTTTGCCCCAAATGCTTCTCACTTACCATGAAATTTCATTATAGAAAAAGCTACTGCAGCCGATGTGGCGATATATCGCAAACCGCCCATTTGGAGGCAATCCAGGATTATTTTCTATTGATTTCTCCCGAACTTACAAATTCCGAGTTGAGACGGTTTCTAAAGTTAACAAAGCCCGATCAGGCATACAACCTCCTTACTTCCATTGGGCTCCCTTTTACCGGCACAAAAAGAGGCCGCGTTTACCATCAACCCCCAAGTTGGCAAGCCGAAGCCCAGATCACCCATCCGAAAAGATTAAAAGTTTTCAAAAGTGGTAAAGGAAAGTATAGTAGATTGCGTTGAACAGGAGATGAAACCATGCTGGATAACCCGCAGGAAAAGAAGATGTATTTCGTCGATATTAAGACAGGGGAAATTACGATGGAACCGACCGCGGAAAATACGTTTACCGTCATCGCGGATGAGCAGGAAATCCAGGATTTGCGGGAGCTGTTTGAGGAAAATTATGATGCTGACAAGCGAGGCTATTTGCGGACGCATTTGCCGTGGCAGCCATACCATGAATTTTCAGAAGGGGAAAATAAAGATTACGATAGGTCGATTGAACTTATTTATGCGATGATTTACCGGCTCGGCGATGCTGAAGCCAGGAAGCACATTGATGAGATGGGCATTCTCAAAGAGCAAAATTATGATAATGAAGATTTCCGTTGATGAAGGCGGCCGACTGAACACACACATGTTAAATGACATAAAAAAAGCTGTTCCTTGCCGGGAGCAGCTTTTTCGCATTCAGGCAGAAATTTTTTTATAAGCAGGGTTCGCAACTCAGTGAGCTCAGCATAAAAAAAACCGCCCGGGTTCCCGGACGGCAAATCACACTGCACTCCAATCCCATTTTACCAGCCCCGGCTCGCACCACCGCCTCCAGACGAACCACCGCCGCCTCCACGTGGGCCTCCACCGCCACCGCCACCGCCGCCACCACGTCCAATCATGGAGAGGAGGAGGAAGGTGAATGTGCCGCGGAAGAAAACCATATCGACGATAATAAACCCGACGACGAGCAGGATGATCAGCCATTCAGGCAGGCCGCCGGATTTCTGGGAAGCCTGCTCTCCGTCTGTGGCCCCGACACCCGTACCTTCGCCGATGACTTCATTGCCAATCGCCTGGTACGTTTTCATCACAGCCTGGCCCGGCTTACCTTGCTGAAGGTAGGGAATCGCGTAAGTATCGAGAATACGCCCGGCCTTGCCATCGGGGATAATCCCTTCAAGGCCGTAGCCGACTTCGATTCTGATTTTCTCGTCTTTTATTGCGAGGACAAGGAGAACACCATTATCCTTTTCTGCGCTTTCAAGCTTGTATTTCCGGAATGCTTCATTTGCGTACCCTTCAATATCGCGGCCGCCAAGCGAGTCAACAGTCAGGACGGCAACCTGGGCGCCGCCCGTGCTGTCCTCAATTTGCCGGCCCCAGCCGATCACTTGCTGTTCCTCGGCCGGACCTAATACATCGGCGAAATCCTGAACGTAAATATCTCCCCGCGGTTCCGGGATTTTTTCGCCGGCAGCATAGGCCCCAGCGCTGCCGCCAAGCAGAAACAGGACTAACAGCGAAAGAATGGCTGAGGCCTTTGCCGCTTTCATTACCCGTTGCCCCCGAAGTCGACTTCAGGTGCTTCCTGGGCACGCGGGTCTGCGCGGAAATATTCCTTTTCATCAAAGCCTGTAATCGATGCGACAATCGCACCAGGGAATCGTTTTACCTTCTTATTAAAGACCGCGACTTGATCGTTGTAATCCTTGCGGGCGACAGCGATGCGGTTTTCCGTCCCGGCAAGTTCATCCATCAGCTGCCTGAACTGTGCGTCAGCTTTCAGGTTTGGATAATTTTCAACGACCACAAGCAATCGGCTCAACGCCCCCGACAATTCCGCGTTGGCGGTTGCTTCTTCTTCAGGTGATCTTGCGCCTGCAAGACGTGCGCGGGCATCAGAGATAGCCTCAATTGTTTCTTTTTCATGGGCGGCATAGCCCTTAACCGTGTTCACCAAGTTTGGTATTAAATCCAGCCTTCGCTGTAGCTGGTTTTCAATTTGCGCATACGATTGGTCCACGTTTTCCTCGGCATTGACAAACCCGTTGTAGCTGGACATCAACATGATGGCAAGCACAACGATGATACCGAGGACGACAAGCCATGTTCCCTTAAAGCCTCTTCCCATTTTCGACACTCCTAACCTGTTTAATCTATACGGGTATCTTCCCTCGGGCCCTCGGGTTTTAAACCCGGCGGCAATTGCACCGCTTTGTTGCCCGCTGTTCAAGTATACGGAACACATTCCAGGAAGTTTCATTTTTGGCAAAGCCTTGGTGGAAAAATATAAATCGAACTTACGTTTTTTGACAAAGCCTTGGTGGAAAAATATAAATCGAACTTACGTTTTTTGGCAAAGCCTTGGTGAAAAAATATAAACCGAACTCAGGCTTTTTGGAAAAGCCTTATAGAAAAATTAAAACCGAACTCACGTTTTTTGAAGAAAATTGCTTATTGCCAGAGGGGCGTATTGGTACTATAGTTAAATTGGAGAAAGTTGGGGACAGACTCGCAGCTTGATTTCACATAAAGTATTCCGGGGGAGGAAGTGCCCAATGCAGCAAGTGATGGCATTTATGAATGAATACGGCTACTGGTTTCTCTTTTTGTCGATGGCGACAGGGATGATTATCCTGCCTTTGCCGTTGGAAGCGATAATGGGATATTCAGGTTATCTTTCATTTGAAGGTGATTTGGACTGGTTTACATGCGTGCTTGCAGCAGCTGCAGGAACTTTTCTCGGAATGATTGTCAACTATTGGATTGGCAAAAAGCTCGGTTATGGATTTTTTAAAAAATACGGCCATTACTTTTTCCTGAAACCAAAAACCCTTGATAAATTATCAGACTGGTTTTTAAAATACGGCAATAAGCTGTTGATTATCGTATTCTTCGTCCCGGGGGCCCGCCACGCAATCGGCTTCTTTGCCGGCATTACAAAGTTTCCGGCAAGGACGTATGCGATATGCACAGCACTTGGATCGCTTATTTGGGCCACACCTTTCATCATAATAGGTAAAATGATCGGCCCGGGCTGGATGCTGTACCATGAGGAAGTGAAAAATTCCCTCTACATCACCAGCATGGTCCTTCTCGTAGTATTTCTTGCATTCTTTTTGGCTGGAAAAACGAGCCCGCGCGTCTCCGATTTCGGCTTCAGGCTTAGGCGGAAGCTCTCCAAATTGATTCGTTAATTTGATTGAGAATTGGAATGGGGCATTATGCTGGTCCACCAATTAAAAATTGAGTTAAACAGTATGGGTTCCGAATTTTGTCGGGCCCTTTTTATATTGCTTTAGATTGGCAAGAAATGCATCCAGTCTAAGGCAGGTTGCTGATTTTTTTACAAAAAGCACAAAGCTCTAACATGTATGTATAAAAGCCAAGCAGCGAATAATTCGTGTTCTTGTAGAAAAACATAAGGTGAGATGAAGGAATTGAAGTAAAAGCTTCATTATCCATATAAAAAGTGATTACGAAGAGGTGTCTCTGTGGACCAGGAAAATTGTGACTTCTCGCCGATGAAGCAATCATTGAAAAAGGATATAAGCCAGGTTATAACGGCCTTACAGAGTAGCTTGGAAACAATGGATAATGAAAATTATTGCCTTCTTGGAAATTTTGAAAGAATAAAAAATCAATTTATACAAGTCGAAATGACCGCGGCTTCCTTTTATTTAAACTGCTATTTGTCCCCTTTTACAGATAAATATTCGGATTTAACCATCTGTGTGCAAAATATGTCGGCGCGGAAACATGGCGGTTTAATCGTCATTCAACGTGAAGATGCACTTGAACCTTACATTCATCTTGGTATTGCGATAGGGGCAGAATTGAGCCATTCCTTACTGGAATCAATCTTTTTTCCGGGAAATCCTTTACATGATGGCGCTGTGCTGGTTAGTCAAAATCATATCCTGTCCGCGGCCAATGTCCTCCCACTCTCAAACAGAAATGTGGGAGATAATAAATTGGGGACACGCCATCGGGCTGCTCTAGGGCTATCCGAAAAATGTGATGCTCTCGTCCTTGTTGTATCGGAGGAAACGGGTAAAATTTCATTTGCTTTTAATGGGAACTTATATCCAATTACGACAGGGGAACTACTTTGACTCTTGTTTTTGAACTCGAACGGGGAGGCATGTTTTAAAAAATTTTTTGCCATCCTTTAACCTTTCACCCAACCTGAATCAAAAATAGCACTTACCAAGGACTTCACACTTTCGAAGTCCTTTTGTTTTTTGCTTTTTTAACTAAAGCATGCTGTGTATTTCAAAAACCTCACAGAATTTAATTAAATGAGCTCTGCAAAATTTGAATTGGGCCTATTCTATGTTTAAATAAAATAAGGAAGTTTTTGAAAGGGATGGTTTTTTTGCGAAAAAGGACTGTTGGCATTTGGATGATTGCATCAGCATTGTGCATGCTGCTTTGGATTGCGGGGCTAGTTTGGGCAGTTGGCGATTATTACGCTGGCAAACCATCGGAACCACAGGCCAGGAACCCTGAAACCCCAATCCAAACAAAAAAAGAAGGGGATCTTACGATTGTCGCGATGGGCGATTCATTGACAAGAGGAACCGGGGATGCCGCAGGCCGTGGGTATGTCGGCTATTTGGCCGACAGTTTGAAAAAGCGATCCGAAGAGGACATCAAGCTAGTCAATCTTGGCATAAATGGCCAGCGATCAGAACAGCTTGCCAATCAGGTTAAGCAAACCGAGGTCAAACGTCAGCTCGGACATGCGGATATTGTCCTTATTACAATAGGCGGAAATGATTTATTCAGGGGCGGGCAAGGGCTTGTTGAATTCGACAGCCAAACTCCCGAAGAAATCGAAAAGAAGTTCCTCGCAAACGTAAACGCCGTTCTATCGGAAATCAGGGCTGTAAATAAAGAGGCGACCGTTTATTTTATAGGACTGTACAATCCATTCATCGAACTTGCTGATGGAAAGGAAATTTCCGCTGTCATCAGGCAATGGAATTTCGCGTCTGCCAATCTCGCCGCGAAATTTGAGAAGGTGGTGTATGTCCCGACATTTGATTTGTTCGAACAGAACGTAAACGATTATTTGTATACAGATAAATTCCACCCGAATACAAAAGGCTACCAGCTTATCGCGGACAGGGTGGCGGCATTGGTGGCTTGGAAGGGGAAAAACTGATGTCCTCCGTAACGCTTGAAGTCAAAGAGTTGAAAAAACGGATTGGCAAAAAAGAGATTATTAAAGGAATTTCATTTGAGCTTCATAAAGGGGAGGTATTTGGCTTCCTAGGCCCAAACGGCGCGGGAAAAACAACGACAATCCGGATGCTCGTCGGGCTGATCAAACCGACATCGGGCACCATTTCCGTCTGCGGATACGATTTGAGGAAGGACTTCCCGAACGCAATGAGGCATCTCGGCTGCATCGTCGAAAACCCGGAGCTTTATCCGTATTTATCTGGCTGGGATAACCTTGCCCATTTTGCAAGAATGCTTGATGGTGTCAGCGATGCTCGCATCTGGGAAGTCGTGCGGCTTGTGGGCCTTTCCGAACGAATCCATGACAAGGTAAAAACGTATTCGCTCGGGATGCGACAGCGGCTCGGGATTGCCCAGGCTCTTCTTGGAAGCCCAAATGTGCTCATTTTGGACGAGCCGACAAACGGCCTCGACCCAGCGGGAATCCGCGAGATGAGGGAATTCATCCGGTTCCTTGCAGAAAAAGAAGGCTTGAGTGTCCTCGTATCGAGCCATTTGCTAAGCGAAATCCAGCTTCTATGCGACCGGGTAGCTATCATCTCAAAAGGCCGGGTCATTAAAACGGATACGGTTTCGGTCCTGCTCGGCAACAGGGAGCGGATTGCCTGGAAGCTCGAACCCTTCGAGGAGGGTAAAAAAATCCTGGGCGCCCTTACCTCGATTGAAGTCGCTGAAGATGGCTCCATTTTTACAGAGTACAGCGCTGATAAAGCCGCCGAGTGGAACCGAAAGCTTGTCGAAGCGGGAATCGGCGTCTCGGAAATGAACAGGAAGATGCCGGTCCTCGAAGACCTGTTCCTTGAGCTTACCGGGGGTGACACGATTGACTAAGCTCATACATAATGAAATGCTCAAGCTATTGGCTAAAAAGAGACTCCTGGTTATCGCGGCAATCATCGCCGTCCTCGTCGCCCTGTTCACGTATGCGCAGCTTCGCCAGGTTGAAACACAGCGCGAAAGGATGGGCACAACCGATTGGAAAACCATTCTCCAGCAGCAAATCATCGATACGCAAAACAGGCTTTCCTCGAGCCGTATAAGCGAAGAATGGAAAAAGCAGCTGCAAATCAGCCTTCAGCAGCAGCAATACTACCTGGACCATAATATCAATCCATCCGAGCCAGGCGCGCCAACCTTTATGCGCATGTTCATCGAAAATTCAATCGACTTGTTCCTGCCGCTCATGGTTATGGTCATAGCGAGCGACCTTGTGTCCTCCGAGCACAGCCAGGGTACAATCAAGCTATTGCTGACACGGCCAATTAAACGTTGGCGGGTTTTGCTCAGCAAATACATTTCACTTTGCCTTTCCGTTTCGGTCATTGTCGCGATCATGGGCATTCTGTCGTATTTAATCTCAGGCCTTGTGTTTGGTTACAAAGGCTGGGGCGCGCCAATTCTAACCGGCTTTTCCGCTACGGGTAGCACGCTTGATACGTCAGGCGTCAAATTGGTTGACCAGTGGCAATATTTGTTGATGGAATTTGGGCTTGTCTGGTTCGTCGCCATCGTCGTCGGGACATTGTCGTTCATGTTGTCGGTATTAATCAGAAGCACGGCGGCCGGAATGGGCATCATGCTAGCTGCACTCATCTCCGGGGCAATTTTAAGCAATATGGTATCTTCTTGGGAATCCGCGAAATACCTGTTCATGGTAAACCTAAGGCTTACTGATTACATGAATGGCACCGCGCCCCCGATTGAAGGGATGACCCTTTCTTTCTCGCTCGCCGTCCTGCTCGCATGGTGGGCTGCCGGCCTGTTCATATCGTTCTATGTCTTTATCAATAGAGATGTGTATTAAGACTGATGTTTTAAAAGATGTATCTGCATGGAAGTGTGATTCGATTTTTTAAAAAGTATTTCGCTCGTTTAATTCGTTTTTCTTTTTTAAACAAACCTTCCTGCTTTTTCCACGATTACTGGCCTCATAAACAGGAATAATAATGGAGTCAGCAATATTTGGAAAGGCAGGGGTTAAAATGTCGCAGATTTTATACATCACCGCCCATCCGCATGACGATACGGCTTCATACAGCATGGCGGTCGGAAAAGCATTTATTGAAGAATACCGTGAAGCAAATCCCAATGATGAGGTAATCCATCTTGACTTGTACAAAGAGGATATACCGCAAATAGACGTAGACGTTTTTAGCGGCTGGGGAAAACTCCGATCGGGTTCCGCGTTCGATGAACTGTCCGGTGAGGAAAAACGGAAAGTTAGCCGGCTTGGGGAATTGACTGACCAATTTGTCGCCGCTGATAAATACGTCTTTGTTACGCCGCTTTGGAACTTTTCTTTTCCTCCGGTCATGAAAGCATACATTGATTCAATCTGTTCGGCCGGAAAAACCTTTAAGTATACCGAGAAGGGGCCGGTCGGACTTCTTACTGATAAAAAAGCACTCCATATCCAGGCACGCGGCGGCGTGTACTCGGAAGGACCTGCTGCGGCAATGGAAATGGGCCACCGCTACATCGGAATCATCATGCAGTTTTTCGGAATTCCGTCCTTCGAAGGCCTGTTCGTTGAAGGGCATAACCAGTTCCCTGATCGGGCGCAGGAAATCAAGGAAGACGCCATCCGGAGAGCAAAGGACATGGCGGCAACGTTTTAACATTGATTGTATGGTACGGTGCTAACTTGGCGCCGTGCCTTTTTGAATTTGAGGATTAACCAGTATGAGCGGGTATTAAACTGGTTTTCTCAAGTATCCATGTTGAGTGACATTCAAGAAGGCAATAGCTGGACGTCGCTCAAATCGGTAGAGCGACAAAGATTCGGTGAAATCTCGAAAAGGTGTCGCACAATTCAAAATGAGCGACAAAGATTTGGCGAAATCCTGAAAAAGTGTCGCTCAAATCCGGATGAGCGACAAAGATTCGGTGAAATCCTGAAAAGGTGTCGCTCAAATCCGGATGTGCGACAAAGATTCGGTGAACTCTCGAAAAGGTGTCGCACAAATCACAATGTGCGACAAAGATTTGGCGAAATCCTGAAAAGGTGTCGCTCAAATCCGGATGAGCGACAAAGATTCGGAGAAATCCTGAAAAGGTGTCGCTCAAATCCGGATGAGCGACAAAGATTCGGTGAAATCCTGAAAAGGTGTCGCTCAAATCCGGATGAGCGACAAAGATTCGGTGAAATCTCGAAAAGGTGTCGCACAAATCAAAATGTGCGACAAAGATTTGGCGAAATCCTGAAAAGGTGTCGCTCAAATCCGGTTGAGCGACAAAGATTCGGTGAAATCCCGAAAAGGTGTCGCTCAAATCAAAATAAGCGACAAAGATTCGGTGAAATCCTGAAAAGGTGTCGCTCAAATCAAAATGTGCGACAAAGGTGGGTCAAAATCGCAAAAAGGTGTCGCTCAAATCAAAATGAGCGACAAAGATTGGTCAAAATCCCGAAAAGGTGTCACTCACCCCCTAAGAAATACCAACTAAGAACCAAATCTTAAAAAACCTCACACAGCACCTATCCGGAATCCTCTCCAACACAACTGTATAATAAGAATTAATTATCAGCATGGATAATAGTCTCCTAATTTCTATACCATCCACTCTGGCTTATAATGGAATGACAAAGGGGGAATGAGAGGATGGTATTTACATTCAAGCAGCTTGACCATGTCCAGCTTGCAGCTCCAAAAGGATGCGAGGAGGACGCGCGTGCTTTTTACGGAAAGCTATTGGGGTTTACGGAAATTGAAAAACCGCCCGTTTTAAAAAAGAAAGGCGGGGCCTGGTTTCAAAACGGAACGATTCAATTACATATTGGCGTCGAGGATCCGTTCCTTCCGGCAAAGAAGGCGCATCCCGCGTTTGAAATCGAAAATTTAGAGGGATTGAAGGCTCATTTAAAGGAAAATGGGGTGGACGTGATTGAGGATAACAATCTTCCAGGCGCGAACCGGTTTTATGCCGCGGACCCATTTGGCAACAGGCTAGAATTCCTTGAGTGGGTAAAATAAACCACGTGCAGCAGCTTTACCCCAGCTGAAGTGGCATCCAATAAACCATAACATTGCCAGACAACTACGATTTCTCAGGCATCTAAAAACTAGGTCAATAAAAGAGAGAAACCCGCATTCCCAGCCAAGGAATTTGCGGGTTTTCCAATTATAAGGCTTGGGCTGGCTGCTTGCGCTCGAATTTAAGTGCGACGAGCAGGAAGGAACAGCCGGCAAGCAGGCGGACGACCGAAGCGATAGCCATTGCCGAGAACATTCCGAATTGGCCGAGCAGGAAGACACCTAGCTGCGGCGCAACAAAACCGATGATTGACAAGATAAATTGATAGTTTGCTAGATAAGTGGACCGGTTTATTTCTGGTGTTGCTTTTAGCAGCTGGTTGAACAGCAGCAGGTTTGTGCCGGATACGAACAGGCCGATCCACAAGTTAAGCGCTGTCAGATAGAACAGGTTGGTGAACAGCATGGTCAGGATTGGCGCGGTCGCCATACCGACAGCGGCGACGAACAGGACGAGCGTGTTCCCGTGTTTGTCGGCGGCTTTTGCCCACCATTTCACGCTTAAGATTTGGGCGACTTGGTTTGTAACCGAGAAAAAGCTGAACCAGAGCGCGGTCGCGTTTGCTTCGCGGATATGGTAGATGCTGAACAGGGACCAGGCCATTTGCGCACCGATGTTGAAAAGGACTGCGCATACGATGAACGAAAGGAACGGCTTGTACCGGAAAACGTCCAAAGAAAATTTCCTTTTGGAAGCCTGGGTTTCAATTTTTTCAATCCTTTCCTCTTTCACGTCACTGTGCTTATAAAGGTAAAACACTTCCAGAAGTGCGAATAGGAAGCCTGCTACAAACAGGATTTGATATGGGAAAGCATCAGTCTTGCTGAACTGCTGCAGAAAAAAGCCAGTCAGGAAGGTCACGATCATCGCTGCGATAGTTGTCCATTGGTTCCTTGTACTGAAGAATGATCCACGGCGTCCTTCGGGGATGAGCCCGCCAATCAATGTCTGCCATGATAGCCCTGACAGCGCGCCAGGGAAGTTCAATAACGCTATTAAAAAAACAAGCACCCACGGAGCATAATGTGTATCCAGAAAAGGGACGAATAGGATAAGCATGAACATTAGCCTGGTGGCGAGGGTTGTATATACGGCAAAATTCTTTTTGCTTTTCGACCGGTTCAGCCAAATCGCGCCCGGGATAAGGGCTAGCATAGCCACGATGGATGGGAGGGATGTGATTAGTCCCATTTGGCCATCGGTCACGCCAAGGACACTGATGGCGAACAATGGGATATATCCGTTAACCGCAGTCGTTGATATCGTCGAAGCAAGCCCATGGTACAGGCTTAATTTTTCGTCTTTTGTATGGGCCAAGATAAACAATCTCCATTCCATTTTTAGTCACGAAATGGATTGTATAACGGCGGTTTCACTAAATCAATATCAGCGGGACAAAACAGTTCGATATGCATATGTTCTCCGCTGAGAACCCATGTAAATAGACATACAGTTTGTGAAAACTTTGTGGCGGCATACGCCCGGACGAGATTTTAGACGAAAAAATAACCCTTCCTTAAAAAAGGAAGGGCGGGGTAGGGATTCGGTGCCTTTGGAAGGAGAAAGGGATGGGCACCGGGTAAACGATTTAATTAGATTTATAACAGGAAGGGCGGAATGAGGGATTCCTTCCTTCCAGTATTCATTATTGTTGTTTTGCAGGTGCAGTAAGCTGTTCCCTTTTTAGGAAAAGAGTCTGTTTTAGGACCAATGCCGGTCCGCCGAGGACGAATAAGTACCGGGTTTCAATCACACGTTTCATGATTGCCGCGAACCGGCCGGACATTGTGAAGCTGCCAACCTTGCCGACCGCTGTCCGGTCGCCAATCGAAGCCACGGATCCTTTATGGTGGTATTCAAAGGTTTTAAGCCTTTCGCCACGAACAAGGGCAACAAGGTTTTTGCCACAAACATCTGCTTCCTGCATGGCTACCTGAGCGGTAGGAGGCAACGCCGATTTTTCATCTTTCATAAACAAGGCGCAGTCGCCAATGCAAAAAATGTTTTCTGTTCCTTTTACAAGGAGTGACTCTTCAACTGGTAATCTGCCAATCACAAGTGGAAGCCCGAACGTTTCAAGCAGGGAGTTCGCCTTCACGCCGCATGACCAGATGAGCGTTCGGCAAGGGATGTCAAGGCCATTCTCAAGCTGGACAGCTGTTTCGGTACATGACTTGATTTTCGTTGAAGTAAAAATGTCGACGTTGTACGCCTCCATAATATGGGACGTATAGGCAATTAATTCATCCCCGAAGAATGGAATCAATGAATCGGCGGCTTCAATGCCGATTATTTTTACACTTTCATACGGAACGCCGTACTCCTCGCACAGCTTTGGCAGCCCTTCGGCAAGCTCTCCAAGCATTTCGATACCTGTAAAACCGCCGCCTGCAACGGCAAATGTCAACCTCGAAGGATCCTTGTCTTCTTTGTAAAGTGACAGTTGTTTTGTAATTTGGTGGTAAATCGCCTTGGAACTTCTGAAACTGCGAATCTCAAATGCATGCTCCTTTATGCCGGGGGTGCCAAATGTGGCAACTTCAAAGCCAAGGGCGATGACAAGATAGTCGTAGGAGATTTCCTCCCCTGATTCAAGAACAACGGTTTGGGATTTGGGATCGACATTGGTGACTGTTCCTGTCTTAAAACGGGTTTTAGCATGGTTGACCAATTCCGGAATAGATAAGGCGATTTTCCTGTCCGGCGCGGTTCCTACACCAACTTTGTGAAGCTGGGTCGTAATGTAATGGTAGGAATGTTTGTTAATTAACGTTACAGAGGCTTCTCCTGAACGAAGCAGCTTTTCGAGTTTTTTTGTTGTGACCAGGCCACCATAGCCTGCGCCAAGAATGACGATATGTGGCTTTTTCATAAGAATTCCGCTCCCATCAATTTTGTGAAACATTTCACATAATATAAGAAAAATAAAAAGACGAGCATGTTTAATTGTGAAATATTTCACATAATAAAATAAAAATAAAAGAACTAACTTACTATATTGTGAATGTTTTCACATAACCTTTATAGGAATATAATAATCGATTTTACTAAATTGCACAAGCCTTTTTTAAAAAAATATTCCATTCATAGTTTCCTGGTAATTTGGGGATAGTATGTCCGGTAGATGATTTTAAAAAGGAGAATGAATGATGAAGATTCGAATTGTAGCGGGAATTGTATTGTTTGGCCTCATTTCTTCACCACATCCTTCCATCATTAGTGGCTCATCATCGGCAATGGCTGAAATGATTGAAAAGGGTGGACATGAAAAAGGCGAAGGCCGCCACCATAAAGCGGGGCTGTTCCGTATAAGCGATGAGGAGTATGTTGCTTGGGCGGAAAAATATACACCTGACAGGGTGGGTGAATGGAAGGAAGTCCTTGCGGAAAGGGAGCGTCTGAAGGAACGCTGGCTAAGCCCGGAAATGGAGGCAAAACGTGAAGCGCTCCAAAAGAAACGTGAGGATAGGCGGAAGGAACTCTCCGAGCTGAAAAAACAATATGAGTCCGGCAAGCTTACAAAAGAAGAGTACATGAAAAAGGCGTATGAGAAAGTAAGGATGGGAATGAACTACGGTATGAAAGGGCATGCCTTGGCCATTAATCTGAAAATCGCGATCGATGAGAAGAACTCACGGGAGGCGGCCCTATTTTTAAACGAAATGCTTGCCTTTTTTAAAGAGCACAACGACCGAATTCAAAAGAGGATGGAAACGTGAAAAAGGGCGCTTATACGGCGCCCTTTTTTGCATCCGACCTTAAGTAACGGGATGCTGCTTATAATTGCTGCATTGGGTACTTATACGGAATCCCGGAAACCTGTTTATACGAATAGCAATCTCTTTCATATCCGCCAGTTGATGGCTCGCAGATAATTTTTGCTGAAAACCTTGGATAGTCAAAAGAGAAATACCCGATGCCAGTGGAAAACCTTTGGACACTGTGGCGGCTGCCGCTTCGAATTGAATGTACCGGTTTTATCGTAATCTCCTCCTATTCAAGCAGGCCCGTACGTAAGCGAGCCAAAGAATGGTCCCATGACAACGGCGGTTTCACATCCTAACTTTTTCCCAATTTTAAAAAAGACAAAACCGAAAAACGGAATGTTTTTCGGTTTTAACCTGTTTTTAATCAAAGTAAATCAGATGGGTAACGATGATAAATAGCTTCACCTAAGATGTTCAAGGCAGTAAGGCCACCGCCTAAGTTTCAGTCGAACAGCAGGATATAGGTATGGACAAACAGGATGCCCATTGATGAAAGGTTCACTTTTTTGTTGTTTAAGAACGCGGCAAGATGCTTTGGCCGTGTTTTTCGTTTCCTGAGTAGGCGTCCAATACTGCTTTAATGGCATCCGCCGCTTGGAAGGCCTGTTTGTAATTTTCCGCGGTATTCCGTTCCATTGATGTCACGCGGAATAAGTCAAGTTCCTTATCATATTTCAATTTAATCAATTCCTTGTTGTCGAGGGAAAAAACATGAGTGACATCGGATCCGATATAAGGAACCTCTTTCAATTCCTCTGCCAAATGGCGAAGTTCGTCAATCTTCATTTTTCCCAGCCCCTTTTATATAACATTCCAAAATTCCCTTGGCATTCGGTTGGAAAAATAGTTCACCATTGGCGGTTCCGCCCTAGCCCTATATTCTATCATACCAGACTCGGGTACGGGAAAACGGGGCAGGTGGACATTGTAATAAAATATAATGTGTTTGTAATGGGGATGTAAGAGGGGTATGGTAAATGATTGGCTGAAAGAATCTTATCAAACCTCCTTTATGTCAACCAAAATATAATCGTCATAATATACCCGGACTGTTTTTCCTGATTGGGCGGCTTTTTGGGCAACAGCTGAATTTCTGCAGAACAATGGAATATCATGATCACCATTGGAAAAAATGATGTACGTAAAATCCGCCTTTAAAGGAATATAGCCATCCTTAATTTCCACGAACTTCCCGGTGAAGCAAGAGAGCTCCTCCAAACCTTTTTGTTCCGCTTTAACAGCCAAGACGAGAAAACGGGCGCGAACGGTTTCCAGAACTTCTTTTATAAAAAGGAAAAACGCCAGCAAGCCAGCAATCATCAATGAAACAATCAGCACTTCTGATACAGGAGGACGCAACAAGCCAATGGACCAAAAGAGAAATGCAGCTGCCAGATGATATCTCAATCCTCATCACTTCTTTCCGGAAAGAATGTTGTTTTTCTGCCGTAACAAAGTTGGGAAGATAAAATTGCTCTGCAAGAAACCTGGAATGGTTGGGACAAAAACAGCCGCCTTCATACTCATCAGGCAGCCGCATCAGTTGTAGAAAATATTTCCTTTTTTGTTCTTCCCATAATCATACACCATTTTGCCCTTTAAGTAAATTTAAAATACTGAAAATTAAAATAATTGTAAAGGGATTTTTATGAAATTGTCTGGAGAGAGTTTCTTTTACCGAGTCGCCAATCTGGGCCGAACTTTAAATCTTTAAATTGAAGCTTAAAACAAAAGAATGGATTTATGGTGGAAAACAAAGATAAAATAAGAGTATCACATGTTTATTGACACAGTAGGAGAGAGAAATGCGAAAAGCAAATCGGTTTGGGGCTGCATTGGTAATCGCGGCAGTCCTTTTTCTTGTATGGAAGGCATTGGGCTACCCGGGCAACAATAACGGAAGAAATGTCCCGATGCCCACAGACCTTCATCCAGTGGTGAGGGAAAAAGCGGAGGAACTCGTTTCGATAGCGGCGAAAAAAGGCATTACAATCCAGCTGATTGAGGGGTTCAGGACAGTTGAGGAGCAGAATCGACTTTATGCAATAGGGCGTTCCGATGGAGGCCAAATCGTCACCTATGCGCGCGGTGGAGAATCATACCATAATTATGGCCTTGCTGTCGATTTTGCTTTAACTGGCAAGGATGGATCGCTCATTTGGGATACAGACCATGATATGAATGGAAATGGCCGGCGGGATTGGGAGGAAGTTGGATTGATGGCGAAAGGAATGGGATTCGAATGGGGTGGAGATTGGGAACGGTTCAAGGACTACCCACATTTGCAAATGACCTTCGGGCTCTCAATCAGTGAACTGCAGAGGGGAAAAAGGCCTCGGGAACGGGCAGTGGCTGATACGAATGAACAAAGTGGATGAAAAAACGGCAGTGCGGAATGCATTACTGCCGTTTTTCTTATGTTCCTTTCAGGTTCGAAACTGGTGTTCCAAGAGCATCAAGGGCGGTTAGCAACCCTTCAAATCCCGGTTTGAGAATGAAGCCGCTTGCTCCCATTTCCCTTGATTGCCGTTCAAGGCATTCATCCGTAAAGGTCGACATCATAAAGACCCTTGCTTCCGGATTGATACGGATAATTTCCTGAAGCGTTTCAAAGCCATTCAACTGGGGTAATAAAAATTCGAGCATGACAACATCGGGAAATCCGGTCCTGTATTTCAGGACGGCCTGTTTTCCATTGTCTGCTTCAGCCATGACCCTATAATCAGTTTTGTAAAGCTTTTTTTTAAGTACGCTCCGAATAAAGATGGATCGGTCTGCTACGAGTATTGATTTCATTGCCAAGAACCCCTTCGCCATTTTAAAAGGCAAATCAGGAAAGGTTTTGGGATTATAAGCGTACTGCAGCCCGGCTGCCATGACAATTTCTTGTTTTAGGCCCGTGGCTTTGCGTCTTTTACTTTCGTAAAATTTGCCCTTTCCCAAATAGTAGCATTCCTTACTAGTAATAACACGGGACTATAGTCCTATTTTAAAAGAATGGGAGAACAAACATTCCCCTGAGAATGAATAAAACCTTAATTCATTGGGGTTTGAAGATATGCAAATTAGTTTGGAGGTAGTTGGGAAAATCAAATTTTCGGGGATTATGGCGAATGCCGCCATTCAGCTTTCCCAAATTTCGTTGGGATGGGCTACAGCTGGTCATTTATTTTAAAAAAGCCGCCTGGAATTGTCCTGGCGGCTCGAACTTTTATCCTATCTCGTCTTGTCTATCATGTTATTAAACTCACTCGCAAGCCGGGCTTTGGCTTCGCCGTATTTTTCTTTAACCTCGCCTTTGCCTTTGTCAAAATTGCCTTCAGCCTCAAGCGATTCATTGCCCGTTGCCTTTCCAGCAGTCCTTTTGGCTTCACCTTTCAGTTGGTCCCATGCACCTTTTGTTTCATCTCTGTTCATAATTGAACCCTCCTTGTTGTTCTGCCTCTGTTCTTTTTTTACCCTTAAAAGGAGGCGTTAAAACAAGATAAGTGAAGAGTGAAGGGGTGAGGGCAGCTTTTTAGGAGGCGAAATGGTTCGCTTTCCCTTTGATGGTTGCCTGCAGCCAGTTCTTTCCTTCCACAAGGCGGGAAACGAGCATTCCGCATACTGTGTTGCCAGTAGAGTTAAGCAAGGTTGCCGGCGCATCGATAATCGTTGAAATGACGGCGACGATCGGCAATACCTCAGGCGGAAATCCGAATACGCTTATAATCAGCATTTCGCCAATAAAGCCGCCGCCCGGAATCGCGCCCATGACCGCGCCAACCAGGAACGAAACGGCTAGGATGCTTGCGATGCTTGAAAGGCTTGTCACATCCTTGCCGAAAAGGCCGAAAAGGAAAACGATTTTCAATACGCCGCCGAACACGGAGCCATCCTTATGTGTATTTGCTCCAAGCGGGATGATTGTTTCGGCGATATCCTTTGGAACGCCCATCTTTTTTACCGCGTCGAGGTTAACCGGTATGCAGGCCGCGCTTGAGCATGTTGCGATTGCCGTAACAGAAGGGGCAATGACATTTTTCCAAAAAATCTTCACTCCGGCCGAACCACCGGCAATAAAAGCGTACAGCGTGAAGAAACCGAAATAGTACAGGACGGAAAGGCCGAGATACAACAAGAATGTTCGCAAATAGCCTTCCAAAATCTGAGGGCCAAGTTCGCCGATGACCGTGGCAAAATAGGCACCCAGGCCGATGGGGGCATAATACATGACGATTTTGACAATTTTCATCATGACTTCAGAGCCCGAAGCGAGGAAGGAGGCGACAGGTTTGCCTTTTTCGCCCGCCATCGCAGTCGCCAGGCCAAAAAGGACCGCGAAAACAATCAGTTGAAGCATGTTGCTCCTGGAGAACAGATTTGCGAAATCCGGGACGGTAACGGTGGCGACAAGCTGAGCCGCAAGCGAAGGCTTCTCAGCCTGCTCAGGCGCATCGACTTTTTCCATCATTTCCTTTACCGAAGATATATCGGTGTTCTCTAGAGGGTTTACAATCGTGGTCCCGATAAAGGCAACGACAGCCGAAATTGCCGCCGTGATAAAAAAGACGAGGAAAATACTCCCCATGATTTTTCCAAGGCGCTTCATGCCGCTCATATTGGCGATGGCCGATGCAATGCTGAAAAAGACAAGCGGGACGATAATCGTAAACATTAAATTCAAAAATAAGTCCCCAAGCGGTTTAACAACCGCTGCGTCCGTCCCGAAGATCAGCCCGGCGGCGCCGCCGATAATGATGGCAGCCAGGAGAATAATCGATGTTTTATAGCTTTTTAGGATAGAACCCATACTTTTAAACCTTCCTTTAATAAAATCTTTATGTTGCTGGTTGTGTCTGTTGGGGGCAAGGCAAAATAAAAAGTTTCATGGCCGGGCGCCATCAACTGCCTAAGAAGGCAGGCACCATTAAAGGACCATATCCGATTGGACGTATTCAAACAGCAGCGCGCCAGTATGGCCGAGCGACAGCCTGTGGGTACGCTCGAATGCGTGTGAGGAATCGATGCCAGGGCCGATGAGTCCGTGGACGATGTCATGGCCAGAGCGGATAGCCGCCGATGCATCGGATCCATAGTAAGGATAGATGTCGAGTTTGTATGGGATGCCGTGTTCTTCCGCCAGGTTTACAAGATTTTTGCGGAGACCGTAATGGTACGGGCCGCTGGCATCCTTTACACAAATGGAAACGGTGTATTCATCGGTGGATTGCCCATCACCCATCGCGCCCATGTCGACCGCAAGATATTCGACTGTTTCAGGGGTAATGTTCGAGTTTCCTCCATACCCGATCTCTTCGTTATTTGAAAAGAGGAAATGGGTTGTATACGGCAGCTCGATGTTGTCCGTTTTAATCCTTTTTATTAGCTCCATCAAAATGGCGACGCTCGCCTTGTCATCAAGGTGGCGGGACTTGATATAGCCTGACGATGTTACTTCGACCCTCGGATCGAACGATACAAAATCCCCGACTTCAATCCCAAGAGCTCTTACTTCCCCGGCGCTATGTACTTTTTCATCAATACGGATTTCCATATTATCCTGGTTCCGCTCAGCCTTGCCTGCATCTTTGTATACATGGACCGATGTTTGGTGCATGAGGATCGTTCCCGTATACGTTTTCCCTGTACTTGTTTCGATTGTGCAATATTCACCTTCAATCGAGTTGTACTTAAATCCTCCAATCAGGTCGATTTTCAGCCGCCCGCTTGGTTTGATTTCTTTCACCATTGCGCCAAGTGTATCAAGATGGGCGGTTAGCATCCTGTGCCTGCCGGTATCCTTTCCGGGGATGGTTGCAATCAGTCCGCCTTTCCTGTTTCGATATGTTTCCACACCATACTCCTTCAGGTATTCCTCCACATAGGAAATCGCCTTTTCGGTATTTCCGGTAGGGCTTGGGATGGAAACAAGGTTAGTCAGGATTCCGACGATTTCTTCAATTCGTTCCTGTTCCATAAAGTAACGCCTCCATTGATTCATAGTAGTAAGCCGGCTGTCGGA
Organism: Neobacillus sp. YIM B06451; assembly: GCF_032667185.1. Classification (NCBI taxonomy): domain Bacteria; kingdom Bacillati; phylum Bacillota; class Bacilli; order Caryophanales; family Bacillaceae; genus Neobacillus; species Neobacillus sp. YIM B06451. Next base: position 606,730 of record NZ_JAVFKJ010000001.1, read on the forward strand.
AGTGCTTTTTTTAAAAAAAGAAAGACCTTCCGAATCCATGTACACCTTTTTCAATTATACATCTAGCAGCGTGGCAAAAGGAGACAAATTTTTTCCGTTTTTTTAGCCTTTCTAAGCATATTTTTCGAAGTAGGTGCATAAGTTGGTAGGGTGCGCCGGAAATTTTTTCAATATTTGATTAAATTTCAGTGGAATGGGGTATTACTGTTAGCGAAGATGCCACTGTATTCAGGGGCATTTCCTATTACTATTTGAAACGGGGGGAGACCGGTGACAAGGTATGAAATGCGGCATATGAAGCCCAGGAAAATCAATGTGTACAAAATGGTTCTTACGTTTGCTGTCTTGCTTGTCTGCATCGGGGTGATGCTTGGGTTCAGCAGGTATGCGCAAAGCACAATCAAAATCGAGGCTCCTGTTGTCGACAACGGCAAGAAGGTCATTGTAACCCTGCCGAACGGACATAAAGTGTATACATTCGAGAATTTGATCGTCGTGGAGGACGGGAAGCTGTTCTACAAGGGTGAACGGAATACAATTGACCTGACCGGCGGCAATGTGGAGTACAAGGATTGGTAAGAGGTTTTGCTTAGTTGATTTTGGTTTGGCCGCTTTCTCTTTTTTGAATTGCTATTATATTCCATTTTGTAAGGCTGCCCGGTTTAGTGCCGGTGCAGCCCTTTCTATTTGCTGGAATACCGCTATTTAAACCATCCTTTTTTCCAAAAAAACAGGAACATGGACGCCGCGATCATCCCCATTACGCCTAGCGATACAAAATAGCCGTACTTCCAGGCCGTTTCCGGCATGTACTCAAAGTTCATCCCATAAATTCCTGCGATGAATGTAAGCGGCATGAAAATCGTCGTGATGACGGTCAGTACTTTCATGACGCGGTTTGTTTCGAGGGTGTTCATGGACAGGACACTGTCTCGGATGTCCTTCGTCAGCTCGCGGTTGGAATCGATCATATCCGTCAGCTTTAGAAGATGGTCGTGGATGTCGGAATAGTACGCATGCCTCGTTTGGAGCTCAGTAAGTTTTTGTGAATTGAGCATCCGGTAAATCAAGTCCCTTGTCGGAGTAACGGTATGCCTGAGCATCAACAGCCGCTGCCTGATTTCAAAAACCTCTTTCAGCACATCTTCTGTATAGTCACCCGTATACTTTTCTTCCATTGCATCTAGCTGGTCCTCAATGGCATAGAGCGGAGGGAAATAATTGTCGACAATCTGGTCGAGAATATGATACAGGATGAGAGAGGGATTCCATTCATCCTTGTTTTCGGAAGATGTTGCCCTATTCCAAATTTCTGTAATTTCCAAGGAAGGCTGCTTATGGTAGGTCACGATGAAGTTTTTTGCTAGGAAAATATCTACCTCTTCCCGCTCAAGCGTTTCCTGATTGATTGAATGGGTGACGAAAAATGTATAGCCATCATAATAATCGAGCTTTGGGCGCTGCAGCCTGTGCAAGCAGTCGTCGATAGCAAGAGGGTGGAATTTCAACGGGTTGAAAAGCAATGCCGATTCTTCATCGCTTGGGCTGTTAAAGTCAATCCAGTACCATAAAGAAGATTCTCCTTCAGCCAATTTTTCCACGGGAATCCCTGTGGAAATCTTGCCGGTATCGTTTATTGTAAGTGTACGAATCATACGTATCTCCCCGGTGCCTTTTTCTTCATAATATCCGAACTGGGCACATTGACAAACATCCATGAAACTTTTTTTTTAAAATTTTCCCGTTCCCAGTTGACATTGCCGGGGGGGATATATATAATTTTCAAAAAATAAACCTGAAACAATGATGGGGACCAGTACAATGGAGAATGTCCTGCACAGAGAGGAAGCTGGTTGGTGCAAGGCTTCCAGGACGGCCATTCGAACCTGCCCCGGAGTTCTGTATCGGACAATTGCGAAGATACGGCGGAGCGTTCCGTTAAACGTTAAGTGCGTGGGCATATGCCTGCGAATAAGGGTGGTACCGCCAGGCCATGGTCCCTTTTTTAGGGGATTCATGGCTTTTTTGTGTTTATTTCGAGGACCCAGTATTATGCATTTTTTTAAAAAAAGAAGCTCTTATCAACAACCAATATAAAAAAGAAGAGGGATGACAAATGGAAAAGGAATTTGTAAAAAGTATTACCGCCATGGACAAAGACTTTGCCCAATGGTATACCGACGTCGTAACGAAAGCGGATCTCATCGATTACTCGTCCGTCCGCGGCTCAATGATCATCCGCCCGTACGGTTACGCGCTATGGGAAAACATCCGTGATGCGCTTGATGGCATGATTAAGGAAACGGGGCATGAAAATGTGTATATGCCTTTGTTTATCCCAGAAAGCCTTCTTGAGAAGGAAAAGGACCACATTGCCGGTTTTGCCCCTGAGGTTGCTTGGGTTACACATGGCGGTTCGGAGGAGTTGGCGGAAAGGCTTTGCGTCCGGCCAACTTCGGAAGTGCTGTTCTGCGAGCATTACAAAAACATCATTCATTCATACAGGGATTTGCCAAAGCTTTATAACCAATGGGCCAATGTCGTCCGCTGGGAAAAGACGACCCGCCCGTTCCTAAGGACGCTTGAATTCCTGTGGCAGGAAGGGCATACCGCGCACGAAACCGATGAGGACGCGCATGAGGAAACAAAGCGGATGCTGGATGTTTATGCAACGCTGCTTGAAGACTATCTCGCCGTACCTGTTGTAAAAGGGCAGAAAACGGAAAAAGAGAAATTTGCGGGTGCCAAGTTCACCTATACGGTTGAAAGCCTCATGCATGACGGAAAGGCGCTTCAAGCAGGGACATCCCATCATCTTGGCGATGGTTTTGCGAAAGCATTCGGAATCAATTATTTGGACAGGGACGGAAAACTCCAGCATGTACACCAGACATCATGGGGAATGACAACAAGGGTAATCGGTGCCTTGATTATGGTCCATGGCGATGACCGCGGACTCGTCATTCCGCCAAGAGTAGCACCTACCCAGGTGATGATTGTGCCAATCGCCCAGCATAAGGAAGGTGTTCTTGATTTCGCATACGAGCTGAAGGCAAAGCTGTCAGGCGCATTCCGTACAGGCATCGACGCCAGCGACAAAAATCCTGGCTGGAAGTTCAACGAATACGAAATGAAGGGAGTCCCTGTAAGGCTTGAGGCAGGCCCTCGCGATATTGAAAAAAAACAGGTTGTGCTCGTAAGGAGAGATACAGGGGAAAAACTGATCATTTCCGTTGATGAAGTGGAAGCAAAACTAGGTGCACTGCTTGATGAAATCCAGCAAAATCTTTTTAGCCGGGCAAAAGAGCTCCTTGAAAAAAAGACATCCACAGCAGAAACCATGGAGCAGTTCAAAGAGCGGCTTGAGAGCAATCCAGGCATGATCAAAGCGATGTGGTGCGGAAAGCGTGAATGCGAGGACAAAATAAAGGAAGATACAGGAGCTACCTCTCGCTGCATCCCGTTCGAGCAGGAAAAAATCAGTGATACATGTGTCTGCTGCGGCGGCAAAGCTGAATCAATGGTTGTCTGGGCAAAGGCATACTAATCTTATTTTAGGAAGAAAAAAACGACTGCTTTTTGAAAGGGCAGTCGTTTTTGTTATTTTTTAAAGGGAAATTAGCCATTCTTATAGAAATAAACATGAAAATGGTAAGGGGAGCTGAGGGAATGTCGATTACAAATGTTGAGTCTCAAATTGAACAATTGCAAAATGAGATTATTGAAAAAAAGAAACAGTTGAATGAATTGAAAAAATCGGTGCCGGAGAAACTGGTTAAAAACTATACGTTTCAAGTTTCCAAAGGGCGCACAACTACTTTATTAGAGCTTTTTGGCGACAAAAATGAATTGATTGTCATACATAACATGGGGAAAGGGTGCTCGTACTGTACAATGTGGGCGGACGGTCTAAATGGGGTTTACCACCATTTAATCGCAAAAGCTGGCTTTGTTGTTTCATCTCCGGACGCACCTGAAATACAGGAAGATTTCGCGGCAAGCCGAAAATGGCTGTTCCAAATGGTTTCAATAAATGGAAGTACATTTGCCGAGGATTTGGGTTTCCAAAAAGGGAAATATGTTTATCCTGGTGTATCAACATTCCGTAAGGACGAAGAAAACAATATTTATTTAATTGCGCAAGCACCTTTTGGGCCAGGAGATGATTTTTGTGTCACATGGCCATTGTTCGAGCTGCTTTCATCCGGTTCTGAAGGCGTCGTTGCAAAACAAATGCTCAATAACCGCTCACCATTCCAATTAACCAATAATATTGCAATTGGCGTCAAAGACTACGATCAAGCGGTTACATTCTATGAAACCATTATTGGAATGGAAAAGAAGCATACCTCTACCGGGGAGACATTATTTTCGATTAGCGGCACGAATCTCTTCATTGAAAAAAGCGAGCAGAACAATACCTATTTCGAATTCGCTGTAGAAGATTTTGAGCCTTCCAAAAAGATTTTAATGGAGAATGGATGTGTCATTACGAAGGAATACTCCGATAAGAGTGTGATGATTGCCGATCCGTATGGTTTAAAGTTCCATCTCTTTGAAGCGAAGAAATAAATAAAATCAGTAGGATGAGTAGGCAATTTTTTTAAAAAAAAGGATAGATTTAAGCGGGCAGTCTCCCTCTTAGTCTATCCTCTTTCCTTATTTCTGTTCAGAATCATCGTCGCTGCTGCTCGGATTTTCGGCAATAATCCGTTTGATTTCCTTAGTGTCACCATTGGCGTTGATGATGCTGACAAGATCGGTCAAGTTTTCGGCAACTTGCTTATCATCAAGCTTTTGATCGTCGCTTTGATTTAGTTTTCGTTTCATGGGTCTTCCTCCTAATATGAGATTATTGGAATAGTGAGGAGTGAACCTACTTCCCTGTATCGTTTGATTTCCGGTCGCTTTCTTTCGTCCCTTTTTCATCCATGACCGGTTTATTTTCTTTCTTTTCATCCGAAGAGCATCCCGCTGCTCCAATCGAGAGGGAAAGCGCTGCAATGCCTGCTGCTGCAATTTTCTTTATCACGGGTTCCTCCAATCAGGAAGATTTAGTATTTATATACCCATAAAAGGGGTATTTAATTATTTGTGGAGAAGAATATTCGCTAGGAGTGGAGAAATGAAACTATTATGGGATTTTGACGGCACGATATTCAATACGTATCCATCGTATACAAAACTGCTGATGGAAATACTAGGAGACGGCTATACAGAAGAGGAAACTCTTGCCCAATTGAAAATATCATTCGGCCATGCGTTCCGTTTTTTTAAAATTACCGAGGAACAGAGCCGAAAAATGCTTGAAAAGGTTAGGGGATTGAAGCCGGACGAATTCCTCCCGTTCCCGGGAGTCGAGGATATCCTGAAAAAAGCGGATAAAAATGTGATAATGACTCATAAGGAAAAAGAGGATGTTGAAAAAGTCCTTGCCCATTACAATTTTGATCGCTATTTTGCGGAAGTAGTCGGGAAGGAAAATGGCTTCCCTCGAAAGCCTGACCCTGCTGCATATGCTTACTTGCATAAAAAACACGGAATCGACCTTGTAATTGGTGACCGGGCTATCGATCTGGAACCGGCTAGACGACTCGGAATCCTTACAGTATCCTATCAGAACCACGAATCGGAAGCGGACTTTTACGTGGATGACTACCGTGAATTCGACAAAGTGGTTTTACCGTATATGGAAGTACGTTAGAAGGGATGAGCAAAGAAGAGGCACCAACTGATTCGGGTACCTGTTAGAATTACAGCTGTATACCAATTTGCACCGTATTTGCGGTGCTTTTTGTTTTCGAAAAAAATAAAACACTATTTAATATAAGGATAAAAAAGTGCGATGCTCTTTAAGCATCGCAACATTCAGTGAATTTGGAAGGGTTGATTTTAGAATCTTAAATCTATACCAATTGATTATTGTTTACCTTCAGTTTTTCATTCATTACCCCTTTTGAAATTTCCAGTTATTTTCGCCATTACTAATTGTTCTTCAGCTGTATTTTCAGCAGCGTTAATTCTCTTTAAAAATTTCTCCGCTTCTGTTCCTTTTATGACTTTTACCTGTCGACCATTATAATCCAAAAAGACTGTCTTATCTTTTGACACTCGAAAGTTGAAAGGTTCGTCACCTAAACGATTTCTTTTGTCGAAATTATTCATTTTACTTTAACCATCCTTGTCCCGATTAAGCATTTTAAGATTTTAAATACTCTTCAGCTTTTCTATGATTTAATCGGCGTTAATTAATAACACTTATTTTCCGAACTCTAATTGCAACGCCTAGGATATTAGTCTTATTGAAGAACATGAGGCATCACTCCCTTTAAAATTAATTGGATTCAGTATAGCAATTAACATTAAGTCTGTCAGTTACTTCCAAAACCCTAACGCTTTATTTTGATTATCATAAACAAAAATAAACGCCTGGGGAGAACCATGCGGTAATAGGGTAGATTCTATTTTTTTTATCAACTAGAGCGACATTTAGTTGAACAATCTAAGCCATAAAGGATAATCAAATTGCCCATCTGAAATCTGAATAAATTTACCCATAATACCAAGATGAGTTATTCCATGTTCAGTTATAAAAATAGGAGTATAGGTTGAGAAAACAAAAAAATTTATTCTCTCCAACTCAGAAAAATACAACCTATCTTCCGGCGATTTTCCATACTCGTTCTCGATAAAATTATAATAATCTTTTTCATTAGGATTTGTAAACGCAAGGAAGATCAGCACAACCATAATTACAATTCCAAATACCCATCGTTTCCTTGTTTTCATACAATCCCTCCAATTTATAATCTTACCGAAAAATGGCATTGTCGACTTCTGATTTTTAACATTTTAAAATAACCACTTAAGGAATTAAACTGAGGGAGTTGAATTAGGAATTGTTTACCCAATATTACCATATTTATGAAAATTAATGGAGATAATCTAATATGGTTTATGCGACTCTAACTCTGATTTGTGAATTGTTTCAGATGCGTCCTCCCCAAGACTAAAAATGAAAAAGAGCCTGTATCGACAATTACTTGGTAATTAAAGATACAGGCTCTTATTATCAATGTTTAGTTTGCGGTACATCTATTTAAGCATGCCAAGTTGGCACTCATTTTGATTTGCATATCCATGTTTTCCAATAGGTGAGTTTTGGTTCCCGCAATTATTTTGCAGTTTCTTTCTTTCGCATCGCCATTGGGATGTAAACGCAATATGGCTCGCTTTCCATGTAATCTCCTGTCACGGCATATGTTCTAGAACGTGAGCCGCCGCAAATCTTGTTGTATTCGCACACGCCACATTTGCCCTTATATTTATCGGGACTGCGGAGGTTTTTCAACACTTCTGAATTTCGATAAATCTCTGCCAGTGGTTTTTCGCGAACATTTCCAACCGGGATTGGAAGGAGGCCGCTTGGCAGCACATCGCCAATATGGTCGACGAAGATAAAGCCGTTTCCGTCATTCACACCTTTTGGAGCGCGCTTGAGCCCGTCGATGATACCTTCCTGGTCCATCGTCATTGTATCCTCGTAGCGGATTTCACCCTTTGCGATCTTTTGGTCCCGGGCCTTTTCCTGAAGGACGACACGGCGGTAATGCTGGGCTGCGGTTGTTTTAATATCATAAGGGGCGGTCTTGCTCAGTTGATATAGCCAGCGGAACACTTTCTCATGCTCGGCAGGAGTAATGCACTTGTCTTCCTGTCCCCGGCCTGTAGGTACAAGCAAGAAAATGTACCACATAACGGCTTTCAAGTCACCGACAAGCTTTGCCATTTCCTCTAGTGAATCATAGTTGTAACGGGATATGACTGTGTTGATTTGAAGCGGCATTTCAAGTTCATTCAGGTACTTGATCTTCTCAAGCGTCAAATCGAATGAACCAGGCGTCCCGCGGAAGTGGTCATGGATTTCAGGTGTCGGGCCGTCAAGGCTGAATCCCCAACGCGATAGGCCGACTTCCTTCGCCCTTTGCATCTTTTCCTTTGTCACATTGTCCGTCGCACTTGGAACCATCGACACCCTAATGCCTTTTTTAACAGCATAATCGGCAAGCTCGAATAAATCCTCGCGCATCATGCAGTCGCCGCCTGTAAAAACAAGCATTGGGTTGTTCATGTCATAAATCTGGTCGAGCAGATTTATGCCTTCTTCATGTGTCAGCTCCCGCGGATCCTTCTTAAGCTGTGCATCAGCGCGGCAGTGTACACACTTAAGCTGGCACGCCCGTGTCACTTCCCAAATAACGATAAAGGGGTTTTCATTGTAATCGATTACCGGCCCAAGCCCCATATTATGCGGATGGCCACCGGGGTGTCCCCCTGGATGCCCGCCCGGATGTCCTCCAGGATGCCCGCCGCGATGCGGATGTCCCATTCCATGTGGATGTCCCATTCCTTGCATTTTCATCACCATGCTTCACGTTAGTATTTGTTCCATGATTCGTCCTAGTGGAAAGCAACATAATCATGATGTTCTATAAGTTAATTATAAGAGTGGGCATGGTGGAAAAATCGGCGTAATGTTACGATTTTTCTACATTCCTGTGCCAAATTGGAAAACTAAAGGGGAGGGGATAGTAACTAGTGCGGTTCTGAGTAAAACAAAGGGGTTGGTAAAACTCATCAGGGGTTTAAGTGACACCTTTTCGGGTTTTGAAAGAATCTTTGTCGCTCAACGGGGTTTGAGTGACACCTTTTCGAGATTTGCACGAATCTTTGTCGCACATTTGGATTTGAGCGACACGTTTTCAGGTTTTGGCTGAATCTTTGTCGCTCAACGGGGTTTGAGTGACACCTTTTCGAGATTTGCACGAATCTTTGTCGCACATTTGGATTTGAGCGACACCTTTTCGGGTTATGGCCGAATCTTTGTCGCACATTTGGATTTGAGCGACACCTTTTCGGGTTTTGAACGAATCATTGTCGCTCAACGGAATTTGTGCGACACCTTTTCAGGTTTTGGCTGAATCTTTGTCGCACATTTGGAATTGAGTGACACCTTTTCAGGTTTTGGCTGAATCTTTGTGGCTCAACGGGATTTGAGGGACACCTTTTCGGGTTTTGCCCGAATCTTTGTCACTCAACGGGATTTGAGCGACACCTTTACAGTTCTTCCCCAAATCTTTGTCATACACCAGAAACTAAGCGACTCGGTTGCCGTGACCTACTACAAATAGTAACCATCCCCTAAAACCAAAAACACCGGCTTCGAAATAAGCCGGTGCTGAAAGTAATCCTTATTATTCTGCCCACTTCACGAGCATGTGGGCTAGCATATGGCGTTCCTCATCATTACCAACTTGCCACAGTTCCATCAGGAGCGCTTCCTCGCGGTTCTGCGGTGCGGCGTTCTTGGCAAGGTAATTCGCAACCTTCTGGGCAGCGACTGCCAATTCTTCCTCATTCATCCCGATCCGCTTGCCTAGTTCAATCCGCTTGCTCAGGTATGATCGAAATTCATTGAAATCCTGGAGTTTATCGTACATTTTGCCTTCGTCAATCCGGTCGATGACGTCATCTACTTTCGATGGCTCAAAATCTCCATCCTTATGGACCGCATGATCCTTTTCCATTGTTCATCATCCTCCGTTTCATCAAGTCATTTCTTTGTTACATTTACCCCTAGCATGAGGCATCAAACATAGGAAATGAACTGTGAATTCAGGAAAATTGTCCAATTAGCAACTCCCCGCTTTGCATCAGGCAAGGAAAATGGTATGGTCAATTTAACCAAATTTTTTAGGAGAAAACGCCAAATGGAACTTGATCAATTGAAAAAATACTTTAGCGAAAAAATTGAGGCCAATATTGACAGGATTACAGAACAACTCTTATCGGAGATGCTTTCCTTCTACAACTTCCGCTTTCAGGATGAAGAGCAGAAAGAGGAGACGACCGAAAAATTCAGGGAGCTTGTCCAAATTGTCCTGAATAGCCTGAAAGATAAGGATGTAAAGGACCATGCCTTTAAGTGGGGGGAACTGATTGGTGCCAAGTCCGTGGAAAATGGGGGGAATCTTGGAAGGACCATCAAAGGAGTGACAGTTTATAAAAATGTCATTTGGTCCTTTTTGCTTGAAGAGGGAAGGAATATTCAAATAAACAATGAGGAGTTGCTGGATATCATCATGGAAACCGACCATATTTTCAATAACATGGTCCACGGTTTCAGCACCTCATTTACGAACAATGCCGAAAAACTCCTTCAGGAATCAAGGGAGCTTTATTTGAAAATCTCCGTTCCGATTGTACCGATTTCGCAAAAGCTCGCTGTTCTGCCGCTTATTGGTGAAATCAATGAAATGCGTTCGGAAACATTGATTGTCGATTCCCTTGATACGTGTGTAAAAAAGCGGATCGAAACGCTCGTCATCGACCTTTCCGGAGTCTATGAAGTGGATTTGATCGGTATTGAGGTTCTTTTCAAGCTTATCCGTTCCCTCAATCTTCTTGGCGTAAAGCCTGTCATAACCGGGATGAAAGGCGAGCTTAGCCAGACATTCATCAATCTGGGAATCAATCTGCAGGGAATATCCATCTACAGCAACCTAGAACAGGCATTGAAGGAATTGAAGTTTTTTTAAAAAACGCATCTGGCCCTTTATGTGTTATTGCTAGACGCAAAACGAAATCGTTCAGCAGTGGGTAACTTTTTTAATAAGAATAACCAAGGCATACGCATCATTCCAATGCGTAGCCTTGGTTTTTTTATGTCCCTTTATAATCCTAACCGATTTTTCCACAAGCGAACTTATCGTCCCGAATTCTTGAACGTTGTTTCCTCAGGCAGGATGGCAGGGGCGCCGGGGATGCTCCGCGGCTTGAATGCAATGTTCGGAGCAGAGTACATGGTAACTGATAATGTGCTCCCATACGCATTGGCCCGTATTAGCACAGGCTGGCTATACGGATTTTTAAAAACAAAATCGGGCCCGTACCAGCTGACTGTCGCATCACGGCCTGAGGGGACATAGGTTACAGCCTTTGTATGCGAATAACGCTGGATAATCGACATGCCGGCATTGTCCGCCGCATTGAACAAGGTTGAGGAAACCTGGCAAATTCCTCCGCCAATCCCTTCGGATAATTCTCCGCGCACGATGACAGGGGCTTTCATATACCCACGCTCCGCTGTTCTTTTTCCAATCGCTTTATTAAAGGAAAAAGTTTCACCGGGGAAAACGACTTTGCCATTCAGCGTTTCAGTGGCTAGCTTGATATTATGAGCGCGTTCTTTATTGCCTCCATTATAAAAAGTCCTATAGCGGCCGATCAGCCTTGTCCGAATGTGGTCGAGCAACTCGCTGTCAACATCGGGATAGATCGTTTTGGTCGGTATTTCGGTCCGCAAAGGTTTTCCGGAATAAATAAACGAATACAAAATCTCCTCCATCTTTTCGCGATCAAGCTTACTGCCGGCCTTTTCGGGAACGATTGTTCCGGATCCATCGATTTTGGCGTTTTCGGGTGGAGCATCCACTTCTTTTTCTAGGCTGTCCAATAAATTTGAGACTTTGTTTGGGTCTGGAAATGCGCTGCCCGGAACTGGGAGAAGGGTTATATTCTCACGGTGAATGACAGTGATGAGCTGTCCGTCAGACTCGATGAATAACGTGTGATGGCTAGCTGGCAATAAAGTTAAAACAGCTGACAGTATGACTGCTTTTATCATCTTCGGGCTTCCCTCCTCATCTTTAGTATGGATGAACGGAGCGGAAATAATGATAAAAACCCGCCAATAGTGGGCGGGTTTTGGAAAAATCAATAAGCGGGCGTCCTGGACTTCTTCCTTTTCAACTTTGCTATAGGCCGGATTTTCACCAGCTTTTTAAAAGTGGCAAGGGTATCCTTTGCAGCATCCGTAGTATAGGAAACAGCCTCTTTTTTGTAATCGATGTCCGAGACAATTTCCTGCTGGCTTTTCGTCAGCTGGTCCGATTCAACTTTTAGCGTATCGGCTTTTTGCTGAACCCTTGCGATCGTTTCATTCAGTCTGTTGATTGCCGGTTTTGATTCCTTGAATGTTTTAAAGGCGACAAACCCTAGGTATGCCAGTGACAGGATGATAGCGCCTATGCTTAAGTAAATAATCCACATACGATGATTCCTCCCACACTTGTTTCTTTATTTTTACCCGAAAAACACACTTTCTAACTATACCTTCATTAAGCCCAGGGTAAAATGACTCTTAATTTGTGGGCAGCCTTTTAAGACACCTTGGAAGAGTTGAGTGTTTTCATAAAGGAAACCGCATCAAGGACCGTTTTGGCAATTAGATCTGCAGACTTTATTTTTTTGCCCTGGACGGCACGCCCGCCGGCTATGATGGGTATCCCAGGAAAGAGTTCCTTTAATCTTTCGCAGGTCCGGATAAGACAAGGTATATTCTCATCCATTGTTACCGAAAAACAAACACATATTGCTTGCTTATCGGCAATGAGAGAGGCTAGTACGGAATCTGGAACCGATGCATATACCATATGGATGTTAAATCCATACAGCTTTATGATGCCGGCCGCCATTTCGAGTGGAATGATATGCTGCTCTGTTCCAGGCACGGCAAGGATAATCGTTCCGGAATTGTTATCCCCGGACTGGGGAATTTTCAATGAAAGCTCTTCCAACAGTTCCATGGTAACGGAAGACGCTAACTGTTCCTGTGCAATAGAAATCCTGCCTTCTTCCCAAAGAGAACCGATCCGGTCCATGGATTTGCCGATGACTTCTTCGTACATTTCTTCGATTCTCATATGCTCCGTCAGCTCAGAGAATAAATCATACGCGAGAGTGTTTCTTCCATGGAGGAGAGCATCTGTGTAAGACTCGAATAAAAGAGCGGAATTCACCTTCTTCCATTTCAGCATCCTCTTAATCGTCAATGAGTGGTCAACAGGAAGCTTGATAATTTCCCGTTTTGTTTCAGTCCGGATAATGGGAAGGGTCGGTATTGCATCGATGACTTTCACTACAGTTGCTCTTTCGTTATTTGAGAGCTTCACGACTGCATCCTCGGGATAGATTTTCATCAAATCGATAAATTGGAGGAGAATATCAAGGTCGTAGCATTTCTCATCCTCGAGCAGAATCTGGATGGCTTTTTGGGGTGAGTATGCTAGCCGGTACGGCCGTTCGAGGGTAAGGGCGGAATATACATCGGCAATCATCAATATCCTCATCGGGATGTCCAAATTTTTTGCTTCAAGGCCTTCTGGATAACCGGATCCGTCAAGGCGCTCGTGATGGCTTTTGGCGCAAGCAGCTATCGATTCTGAAAATCCGTTCTCCGTCAGCAACCTGTGCCCGTAAATGGTATGTTTTTTCATTTCCGTGAATTCTTCGTATGTAAGTTTACCCGGTTTATCAAGAATCTTTTTAGTGATGTTCGTTTTTCCGAAGTCGTGCAGCAAATAGCCAATAGCAATCTCCTCCAGGTTTCGCAGGCCAATCTTTTTGGCAAGGAGGATTCCTAATAGAAAAACATCAAAGGAATGCTGCCAAGTAAGTGTGTCATATTCCTTCATTTCATAAAAAAGGGAAGAGATTGTTCGATCTCTCATAATACCGATGAACATCGTCTCGGCAAAATTAAGGTCATCTATTTCAAACAGAAGGTGTCCATATCTTTTTTCGGTACCAATGGTCACCAGTAGATTGAAAAATTGTTCAATATGCATTTTTGAATTCTTCATATCATTCAGGCTATGGGGATGGCTTGCTGTTCCTTCATGCCAGGAAGAAGGATGAATGATGTTCACTTCTTCAATCCCCAGGTCCCTTAACTTTTTGATAAAAATAGGAGAAAGGGACATGCCCCTCTTTAAGATTAACAGCTGATCCAGATATACATTTTCGTTCAGAATGTCTCCCGGCTTAATTTCACTCAGCTTTTTCAACATACGATCCACCCCTTAATAAAAGCGCACTGAATAGATTTACACGCTTCCGAATCCAGCAACTGGCTAACATAGCATTTCGCCTTAGTCCCTATAGTTTTGCGCCACCCCTTTTCAGGGGATTTGCCTTTTTGATGATTTGTTTGAGGTTATAGGAAGAGCTGTTTCCAAAGTTGTCCGTTCCTAGTATACATAATATTCGACAATATTGGGAGAAAATTGTAGAATTTTGTATTTTTATATAGGAAGAAACAGAAATTTTAGCGTTTTGTCTACGTAAAGACGGACTTAATGGTTCCTTTTGTATAAAAAAGTAGTTTGAAAATTTAAGCTAATTTTTGGATGGGAGAGAGAAAACGGGTATAATGGGGAAGCGGCCCACCCTTTAAGGGCGGCAATTTTCAAAGGGGGGAAAATCAATGGATAGACAGAAAGCAATTGAAGATTTTAAAGCACTTGACGAAAAAATTACCCATTTCCAAAGTATATCAGGCCTTGCCGATTGGGATCAGAAAGTAATGGCACCGAAAAAAGGGCGCGCCCAGTTCGCCAAATCGATTGGCACGTTGCGGACGGAAGCGTTTAAGCTGTCCGTTTCAGAAGAGATGGGCAGGCTGCTTGAGGAATTGACATCTGAATCGGCTGAACTTGACGAAGTAACAGCTGCACAGGTTCGCGAGCGGAAGGAACAATATGATCGTTCAAAGCGGATTCCCGCTGAGGACTTTAAAGCATTCGCCATTTTGACAGCCCAAGCGAATGACGCGTGGGAGCACGCGAGAGAGCACAACGACTTCGGCCATTTCGCTCCGTACCTTGAAAAAATTGTTGCGTTCAGGCGGAAATTCGCCGAGTTGTTCGGTTATGAAAACCATCGATATGATGCGATGCTCAATGAATTTGAACCAGGACTGACGGTGGCCAAGCTAGACCCACTTTTTGCAAGGCTGCGGGACACAAGCGTCGCGCTTTTGGAGCGGATCAAGAAATCGCCGAACCAGACAAATTCGGAGATTTTCAGCCAGAAATACAATGTTGAGAAGCAAAAGGAATTCAACCGCTTCATTTTGCCAATCATCGGTTTTGACATGGAAGCGGGCAGGCTAGATGAAACCGTCCACCCATTTGCGCAAAGCATCACGATCGGCGATGTCCGATTGACGACAAGGTATCTTGAAGACAATGTCCGCTCCGCGCTTTTCGGAACAATCCATGAAGCAGGACATGGTATTTACGAACAGAACATCGACCCGAAATTTGAAGGTACCGTATTGGCAAGTGGGACTTCCTTTGGCATTCATGAATCCCAGTCGCGTTTCCTTGAGAACATGGTTGGCCGCAGCAGGGCGTTCTGGAGCTATTTTTACCCAAGGATGGTTGAGTTTTTCCCAGAGCAGCTTGGAGCTGTCAGCGAGGAAGATTTCTACCGGGCGGTTAACACTGTGGAGCCTTCTTTTATCAGGATCGAGGCGGATGAACTGACGTATAACCTGCATATCATGGTCCGTTATGAAATTGAAAAAGCGCTCATGGCCGGCGAAATCGAGGTACATGAACTTCCTTCCATCTGGAACAGGAAGATGGAGGAATACCTTGGAATCACGCCAGAAACGGACCGGGAAGGCGTCCTCCAGGATGTCCACTGGTCATTTGGCGGCATCGGCTACTTCCCTTCGTATTCACTTGGCAACCTATACGCGGCGCAAATCCTGAATACCATTAGGAAGGAAATGCCTGATTATGAAGCGGCCATTGCCAAGGGTGATTTTGCTCCAATCGTCGGGTGGCTGAAGGAGAAAATCCACCAGCACGGTTCACTTTACAGGCCAAATGAGCTGATTGTCCGGGTAACAGGAGAAGAATTGAACGCAGATTACCTTACTGAGTACCTTGAAGCGAAATATTCTGAGGTTTATAAATTGTCATAGGAACAACTTGCTGAGAGCCTGGGCAATCCGTTTTATTTAGTATTTGAAAGAGAGCCTGCCACTTGGCAAGCTCTCTTTTTTGAGGTTTTTTTAACCGTCGAGTAGGTTAGTTATATACTGGCTTAAATAGTAGGGAGTAATCTTTTTTATTCCCTTATAATATTTTTTCTGAAAATCTATTAGAAAAATATGGACGCAACTCCTATTTATGCTACTATAAAATAAGACTTTAGTCACAGAATTGTCACCATATATTCGTTAAGGGGGAATGAAAAATGGATGTTGGCGGTATTGGATTAGGCATTTTGCTGCCGATCATGCTAATCCAGCTAGTTTTGCTTGTTATCGCGATTGTTGACCTGATTCGGACTGAAGAGACGAATGGGCCGAAGTGGGTATGGGCGCTGGTTATTTTGGTGTTCAGTTTTATCGGGCCAATTGTGTATTTCATTTTTGGAAGGAGAAATACTTAATGCCCCTCGTAGAAATTAGCGGCCTTAAAAAGAGCTTTAAAGGAAACGAAGTCATCAAGGGGCTCGACTTTGTTTTAAAAAAAGGGAAATGTACAGCGTTGCTTGGACCAAATGGCGCTGGGAAAACGACGACGCTGAGAATGCTGTCCGGGCTGATGGAGCCGACGGAAGGGACAATCGTTTTCCCGGATGCGAAAAAAGGGGAAGATCTCCGGAAGTTTATCGGGTATCTGCCCCAGTTTCCTGTGTATTATAACTGGATGACTGCCCAGGAATTTTTGTCGTACGCCGGAAGGCTCGGCGGGCTTTCGAAAAAGGAAGCGAAAGAGAGGACCGGGGAGCTACTGGAAATGGTCGGGATTGCTGATGCGAAAAAGCGTCAGGTTGGCAAATATTCAGGCGGTATGAAGCAGCGGCTCGGTATCGCCCAGGCGCTGATTCACCGTCCAAAACTCATTATGCTCGACGAACCGGTTTCCGCGCTCGATCCCTTTGGCAGAAGGGAAGTCCTTGAGCTTCTTGAAAAATTGAAAAACGAAACGACAGTATTGTTTTCCACACATATTTTAAATGATGCCGAGGAAGTTTGTGATGAAATCCTCTTCCTCCATAATGGGGAAATCGTAGAATCGGGTACGATGGTTGAACTACGGGATCGCCATAAGCAATCGAGGGTTGAGCTGCAATTCAATGGCCAGGCAGAAGATTACAAAGGAGCCTTTGCATCGGCCCAGTATGTACATGACATAGAAGTCGCAAACGGCCAAATGAAGATTTTCGTTACCGACCTTGATAAAGCTACGAATAGTATACTGAAGATTGCAGCGAATGGAGAGTTTCCGGTTACAAAGATTGAATCCAGCCGGATGACACTTGAAGATATTTTTATGAAGGTGGTGGGAAAATGAGCCAGTTCCTAACCCTTCTGCAAAAAGAAATACTCGAAATGTGGCGGAACTATAAATGGGTCTGGGTTCCGATCGTATTTATTATTCTCGGCGTACAGGAGCCGTTGTCAATCTATTACATGCCGCAGCTTATTGACTCGCTTGGCGGGCTACCTGAAGGGTCAGTCATCGAAATCCCGACGCCCTCCTCAGCGGAAGTGCTCGTTGGCGGCATCGGGCAGTACAATATGTTTGGATTCATAATTACTATCCTTTTATGCATGAGCCTCGTAGCGGGTGAGGTGAAAAGCGGGACAGCCGCGATGATCCTTGTTAAGCCCGTGAAACATGGCTACTATATCGCTGCAAAATGGGTTGGCGTCCTATTACTCCTTTGGGCCTCATTCTTTATCGGATATCTTGTAACATGGTATTATACCGGGCTACTCTTTGATTGGGTCCCGTTTGACTCGTTTCTTGGTTCATTTTTTATTGAAGGCTTATGGCTAACATTCATTGCCACGATTACGTTGTTTTTCAGCGCTTTATTCAATGTTCCCGGCGCTGCGGGGTTTGCAGGCGCGGGAATCGTCATCATTCTTTCTCTTGTCAGCAGTTCGCTCGCACACCTTCTTGAATGGAGCCCAGGGATGCTGCCAACATACGCCTCAAGCTATCTTCTCGAGGATGGCCTTAAACAGGATGGGAGTATGACGATCGTGCTTACGGCAGTAATCCTCGCCATATTACTCTTCCTCGCGATGAGGATTTTTAAGAATAAAGAACTTGCTGATTAAAACAAAATGCGCAAGCGCCTTGGTTAGCCCCGACAAGCTTAAGACGGGGCCCGCAGGACACTGAATGTCACCCCTGAATTCGCCCACGCACGAAGGAAATGCAAGCATTTCCGAGGACGGGCCTGCCCTCCGGAGGGAACCGGCTTAAGACCTCGAGGGGCTAGGCGCTGAAGCTGGATTACAATAACTCATTTTGAGTTTTCAACAATGTTCTATTTAAAGTTTCCTAAGAAGAACAAAACAAACCGGCTGGCAGTTCCAGTCCGGTTTGTTTTGTTTAAAGATGTATTTTTCGAAGCGCGCGACTTTTAAGAAGGTTGTTATTTAGATAATTGATTTTCTTTAACTGGTCTTCAAATAACCGATTTCAGGAAGTTGATGACTTCGGAGAATGCATCCTTCACCGCTGGGTCGTCCATCTTTTCATCGAATAAATGAGCGCCTCCGGGTATAGTAATCAGTTTGTTTTGGACTCCCGCTTCAGTCAGCTTTTGGGCCATTTGTTCCGATTCTTCATATGGAACATCGTCATCCTTCGTGCCGTGCAGAAGCATTGTTGGTGGGTAATTCGCATTGATATTCCAAAAAGGAGACCATTTTTGAAGCTGCTTCTTCTCGAAGAGGGTGTCAATTCCTGATACATCCCCAATCCAATCTCCGGTTTGCCTTCCATATAAATAAATTCCATATCGTTCGGTGATTGGCCCTACAGTGATCGGGTCCTTTTTTACAAGCATGGTCCGCAGCTCCTTTGGAACCCTGGCCATCGCCTGAAAGTATGGGCTTGGTTTAAGTGCCCAGTTGCCCGTAATATCTCCATACCCATAGAAGGAAACGATCGCTTTCGGCTTTGTTTCTAATGTCCCACTCAAAAGGGAAAGGTAGCCGCCAGCAGAACCACCCGAAACGATAATTTTCTCCGGGTCAATTCCAAATTGGGCCGCACCCTCTGTTCTCAACCAATCGAGTGCATCCTCTACATCCTGCTTGATTTCAGGAATCTTTACTTCCGGGGCAAGCCTGTAATCGATGGAGAACACGGCAAAACCCGCGTCATTATAAAGCCTGATTTGCTCTTCCTTCATATCCTCGCGGGAGCCCCAAATGAGGCCGCCTCCGTGTATATACATAATCACTGGCGCCGAGTTGGCCGATGCTGGATAAAAATCCCCTTTCACTTCAAGGTTACCGATTGTTTTGTACACAACAGTTGTTTTCATATCGTTCAACTTCTTTCTCTAAATGGTTCTTTTTAAGAAATAATACTAGTATAGCAATTGTCTTGGCAAATGACAAAAAATCAAGGTAAGTTAAGGCTGGGATATGGAGTTTTCAGATTTGGTTTTATTCTAAAAAAACGAATTAATTGCGGAGAATACAGCCGTTCCGTATGATGGATGAGAGAATTTAAAAATTATTAAAGCAGGGAAAACGTAAAATCTGGAGGACAGTATGATGGATATTTTGTTCAAGCAAGTAAGGCTAAAAGATGGTGAAGAGCTGAAAGACGTTGCCATCAAACGCGGAAAAATTGAAGCGATTGCAAAAGAACTGAATGTGGATGCTGCGAGGGTTATCGAAGGGAACGGAAAAGTATTAATCCCTGGCCTTGTCGAAAGCCATATCCACTTGGATAAAGCGCTGATTGCCGACAGGCTTCCAAATAAATCAGGTACTTTGCAGGAGGCGCTGTCGGTAACTGCCCAGCTGAAGCCTACTTTTTCAAAAGAGGATATTGCCGACCGGGCGGAACGTACCCTTCAAATGCTAATCAAACATGGTACTACCCACATCCGCACGCATTCCGAGTTCGATCCTTCCCAAGGCTTTACAGGTTTCGAAACCGTTATGGAACTGAAGGAAAAGTACAGGGGCATCGTAGATATCCAAGTTGTTGCTTTCCCGCAGGAAGGGATTTTGAAAGCGCCCGGAACAGAAAAAATGATGTACGAAGCGATGGATATGGGCGCGGATGTTGTTGGCGGAATCCCTTACAACGATACTCCATGGGATAAACATATCGACCTCGTATTTGAAATTGCGAAGAAATACGACAAGCCCATCGACTTCCATCAGGACTTCAAAGATGGTGCCGACGGAATGAACATCGAATACGTTTGTGAAAAAACAATAAAAGAAGGCTACCAAGGACGAGTTTCCGTCGGCCACTTGACTGCACTAGGAGCACTTCCAAAGGAACGCTTGCAGCCAATCATTGAAAAAATGGCTGAAGCGGAAATCAGCGTCATGAGCTTACCCGCAACCGATCTTCACCTGGGCGGAAGGCACGATGAGTTCAACGTTCGCCGCGCTTTGACTCCGATCAGAGCGCTTAGGGACGGAGGCGTCAATATGTGCATCGCGACAAATAACATCCGCAACGCCTTCACGCCATACGGAACAGGCGACGTGATGCTAACTGCGATGCTCGCAATCCCTGCGGCCCACCTTGGCGGAGCGGATGACCTGCCAACCGTATTGCCGATGATTACAACAAACCCTGCAAAAGCGATGCAAGTTTCCGGGTACGGCATTGAAGAGGGGAATAACGCTGACGTTGTCCTTCTTGACACTCAATCTGTAACTAACGCAGTCATCGACATGCCAGCCAAGCTTTTCGTAGTGAAGAGCGGCAAGCTTACAGTTGAAACGAAGAAATCTGTTGAGCTTTTCTTTTAAAATAGGATTTCCTATGCGAAGGGCGGCGAAATGCCGTCTTTTACGGTGTGAAATGGCAGGTTCGCTTTGGAATAGAGGATGGATTAGGTTCACAATCACGGCGTATCGTCCGATTTCCAGAATATATCGCCCACTTTTTGGATTTTTTCGCCCACTTTTTTGAATTTATCCCCCACTTTTTCAATGATATCGAAAATTTCAAGGCGGATATCGAAAACTGCCACTTTTTAGACACAATTAAACGGCGTGTAAAAGAACAAGAGCGCCGTGAAACACTCTGTGAAACAAGAAAATTCGGGGAGTGACAGGCACTGTTCGCATTTGTTGTTCGCATTTCGTAATAAAAAGTTTTATAATTATATGATAATTCGTTAATTGGAGATGTTATGAATGGTAAATTCGAACCGGCTGTGGGAGAGGCTGCAGCAGCTTAGTAAGATAGGAGCGACACAGAACGGGGGAGTTACCCGACTTTCTTTTACAAAAGAAGAGCGGGAGGCGAAGGATTTAATCGCTGAATTCATGAAAGAGGCGGGCCTTTCGGTTAGGGAAGACGAAGCCGGAAACCTGATTGGCCGAAGGGAAGGCACAGTTGAGGGTGCACCTGTCGTTATGACTGGTTCGCACATCGATTCCGTATTTGACGGCGGGAATTTCGATGGGCCACTTGGCGTGATGTCGGCAATCGAAGCGTTGCAGACGATGGAGGAAGAAGGAGTAACAACTGAGCATCCGATTGAGGTTGTAGCCTTCACGGATGAAGAGGGGGCTCGCTTCAGCTTCGGGATGCTCGGAAGCCGCGCGATTGCTGGACTGGTTTTGAATGAAGAACTTGAAAACAGGGACAAGGATGGCATTACCATTGCGGAGGCGATGGAAGCAGCGGGGTTCAACCCTCAAGAAATCGGCAAGGCCGCCCGGAAAAAAGAAGATGTGAAAGCATATATTGAACTACATATTGAGCAGGGAAAGGTTCTTGAAAAAGAGAATTTAGCGGTGGGAGTTGTTTCTGGCATTGCCGGACCGCTTTGGATGAAGTTTACGGTGGAAGGCGAGGCCGGCCATGCAGGCAATACGCCAATGGGCATCCGCCACGACGCAATGACAGCAGCTGCACGGATGATGTTGATGATTGAGGAGGAGGCTATTAAAACAGGAACGTCCGTCGGAACGGTCGGCCAGCTCAATCTTTTCCCAGGCGGAATTAACATCATTCCAGGCAGGGTAGAGTTTTCGCTCGATCTAAGGGATATTAATGAAGAAACCCGGGATATGGTTGAAAGGGCAATTTTAAAAGAAGCGGGAAGGATAGCTGAGGAACAGGGGGTCAAACTAACTGTCGAAGACCTGCAGCGGATACCACCCGCACCTTGTAACGAAGAAATCCAGCAGGCGGTTCGTGAGTCAATTGCAGAAGCAGGTTTACAAACAATGACCCTGCCTAGCGGCGCCGGCCATGATGGGATGCAATTCATCGGTTTATGGCCAATTGGCATGATTTTCGTCCGTTCGAAAAACGGCATCAGCCATGACCCTGCTGAATGGACATCCCAGGAAGATTGCGCCGCCGGAGCGGACGTGTTATACAGGACTCTTTTAAAACTGGCAAACTAATCGAAGGAGATGGGGAAAATGGAAACAAGCGCAACATTAAACTTGAACGAACTGGCAGAGCAGATTTCTGCTCAGGTTGTCGAGTGGAGAAGGTACCTTCACAGCAACCCGGAATTGTCATTCCAAGAGGAAAAGACAGCACAATTTGTTTATGATACACTTGCCGGATTTGGCGGGCTGGAATTGTCGAGGCCGACAAAAACGAGTGTTATGGCGAGGCTCATTGGCGGACAGCCAGGTAAGGTTCTTGCCATCCGCGCCGATATGGACGCGCTGCCAATCACGGAAGAAAATGAGTTCGAATTTACATCACAAAACCCTGGCGTCATGCACGCGTGCGGTCACGACGGCCATACTGCGATGCTTCTCGGGACGGCGAAAGTGCTTTCTGGCTTGAAGGACCAGATTAAAGGGGAAGTCCGTTTTCTGTTCCAGCACGCCGAGGAATTGTTTCCAGGCGGCGCCGAGGAAATGGTTTCGGCCGGGGTTATGGACGGCGTCGACCTCGTCATCGGAACTCACCTTTGGTCACCGCTTGAGATTGGGAAAATTGGCGTTGTGTACGGCCCGATGATGGCCGCACCTGATACATTCTGGATTACCGTAAAAGGAAAAGGTGGCCATGCAGCGCTTCCGCATCAGACAATCGATTCGATTGCGATTGCCGCCCAGGTTGTCACAAACCTTCAGCACGTAGTTTCAAGGAATACCGACCCGCTAGACAATCTTGTACTGTCCGTCACCCAGTTCATTGGCGGAACAACTCATAACGTCATCCCGGGCTCCGTGCAAATGTGCGGTACAGTCCGCAGCTTCGACCCGAAATTGCGAGAAACCATGCCTGCGGTGATGGAACGGGTCATCAAAGGAATCACCGAAGCCCATGCTGCAACCTATGATTTCAAATATGAATTCGGCTACCGCCCGGTCATTAATGATGCCGAGGTCACGAAGGTTATTGAAGAAACAGTCCTCGAAGTATTCGGCGAAGAAACACTCGACCTCATGCGCCCGAACATGGGAGGAGAAGATTTCTCCGCATTCCAGCAAAAAGCTCCTGGCGCGTTCTTCTATGTCGGAGCAGGCAACAAAGACAAAGGGATTGTGTATCCACATCACCACGCAAAATTCACCATTGATGAGGATGCGCTGGAAATTGGTGTTAAGACGTTCTTGCATGCGACTTTTAAGTTTTTGCGCTAAACTTTGCGAACTGGCGTAGGCTATAGAAAATTTTTATAAACATGGAAGGAGTTACCCAGGTACCCAGTTGTACTGGATCGGTGATCGTCCATAAGTTTTTGAGTTTACTTTTATGAATGAACCAGCCAGTTTTTTTAAAAAATTTATCCTCGTCACATAAACAGGAGCAGGCGCTCGTCAAATTCATTTGCGTCCTACGTTGCAATAAGAAGCCGTATGGGGTTTGTAGTTCCCTATACGGCTTTTCAAATTTTATTAAGTGCTGCTCAAAAGAGGGAATAGTGGCACTGAAGAGAAATAAAGAACTAATGAATCGGCTAATTTTTCGTTTTGAACTAATCAGCAAAATTCCTTAATCATGGAGGGGTATGTATGTTTTCAGTGGATGGCTATTTAAATTCAATTAAAGCAAACCTTGAAAAACAAACTGATGTTTTGGTAGGGAATTTAAAAACTATTTTTACCTATAACTTTTCTTCGGAAATAGATTTAATTGATTTCTCTGCATTTATTGAGCCTACAAGGTTTGAACTATCTATTCGATTGTTTTCAATGGATAAAGAAGCCAATGAAGTTTTTCATGAAGGGGATGACTTAACGGTTTTTGCTGGGAGTGAGGTACTTACAGAAGTTGAATACTTTCAACTTAACGAAAGTCAGTTGGATGATTTTTTTGAGTTTTACGAGCAGAATGAAGAGGTGCTGAATACGCAAGAACAAAAAGTATTTACGGATTGGTTTAATCAATGCTGGGAAAAAGCGGGTGGAGATGGTTTGAAAATACCTGCATATTTTGTCTTCCATGATGATGTAAAATCATATGACTTAAATAATAAACAATGGATTGATGATGATGACAAATGGACATAAACAATGTACAAACCCATACCCGCACCATCCACATGCCGCAAAGCGGGAATGTTTGCAATCAAATATGCACAGTGGCAATATGTAAGTGCAAGTATAGTGTTCAATTTTTAAGGAAACGTGTCTGGAGGAATGAGGATGACTGCGAAGCATTTGCAGGATACGGTGACATTACATAATGGCGTGAAGATGCCTTGGTTCGGGCTTGGGGTTTATAAGGTCCAGGAAGGCGATGAGGTTGTCAGGGCCGTGAAAGCTGCGATTAAAAATGGCTATCGAAGCATTGATACGGCAGCTGTTTATAAAAATGAAGAGGGTGTTGGAAAAGCGATCAAGGAAGCGCTTGATGAAAATGGACTCAGCAGAGAGGAACTTTTCATTACCTCGAAGGTTTGGAACTCAGACCAAGGGTACGATTCTACACTCGAGGCGTATGAAACGAGCTTGAAAAAGCTTGGCCTCGATTACCTTGATTTGTACCTTATTCACTGGGCGGTGAAGGGGAAGTACAAAGAAACATGGCGCGCGCTGGAGACCCTTTACAAGGAAGGGCGTGTCAGGGCGATTGGCGTGAGCAATTTTCACATCCATCATCTCGAGGACCTTTTGAAGGATGCGGAAATCAAGCCGATGATTAACCAGGTTGAATACCATCCGCAATTGGCTCAGCGTGACCTTCTTGCATTCTGCCGCGAGCAGGGGATCCAACTAGAAGCTTGGTCTCCACTTGCCCATGGTAAGCTTCTAGACAATGAAACATTGAAGGAAATCGCCAGCAAATACAATAAATCGGTCGCCCAGGTCATTTTGCGATGGGATTTACAAAATAAGGTGGTCACCATCCCTAAATCAATCAATGAACACCGCATCATTGAAAACGCATCGGTTTTCGATTTTGAACTTTCTCAGGACGATATAAAAAAAATCAACGGCCTGAATGAGGATCGCCGTGTCGGTCCCGATCCGGACAACTTCAATTTTTAAAAAAGAAAAAGCGGCTTTCCCCCTCGTTGGGAAAGCCGTTTTCAGTTACCTTGTATCGACTTATAAACTTGACAGTTAAAATGGTAACGAAAAGCCGGTTTACTGTTTGGCGGATGGAAAGTGGTTTTCCCATACATTCAAGTAAAATCAGCCAACCGCCCAAACAGATACGGTTCCGCCATTGACGCGGAACGTTGCCCAGCCGTCTTGCTCAATCACCGCTTCGTCTTGGCGGTTGCCGGTAATGTCCTTCCACATTTGGCCGGCGCGCTCCTCACCGACGAACATCCGTTTTTCGCCCTCGTCGCCGTTTGAAATGAGAACAGCACATCCCGAATTCTCGTGTTCCGGTACGCCTCCACGCACCCATCCGATTGTGTTCGGATGGTCGAAATAGTCTGTCTGCTCGCCATAGGCCAAATGTTTTCGGGCATACAGAAGGGGGTCGAGGGCAGCTTTTTTCCCATCGCAAGGTTCGGGCCCTCCGATTCCGAAATAGTCTCCGTAAAAGAGGCAAGGGTAGCCGGCGCCCCTTAACAAGATTAATGCATATGCGCTTTGCTTGAACCAGTCTTCAACCCACGACTCCAGAGCTTCATGCGGCTGGGAGTCATGGTTATCCACAAAGGTGACCGCATTGCGGCGGTGGGACTGGACGAGCGTGTCATCGAATATCGTCGTCAAATCGAAGTCACGGCCGGCTTTTGAAGCATTGTGCAATTTATAATGAAGAGGTACGTCAAACAGGGCGATATTGTAGTCGACGATGTCCAGGTATTCGCGGCATTTTTGAAGATCGGGCTTCCAGAATTCCCCGACGAAAAAGAAATCCTCGCCGCGGTGGTCCATCATCGTATGAACGAAATCATTGATAAACTTATGATTTATGTGCTTAATGGCATCGAGCCGGTAGCCGTGGCAATTGGTCGTATCGGCGAGCCATTTTCCCCAGCGTATCATTTCTTCCCGCACTTCGGGGTGGTCATAGTCATAGTTGGCGAACATGAGATAATCATAGTTGCCAAACTCGTCATCGACATGGTCGCTCCACGATTTATGCTCACCGAGTATTTGAAAGACGCCTGTTTTCCCGGTTTTAACGTCATAATCCGTTCCGTTGAAATGGTGGTAGTTCCATTTAAAAGAAGAGTAGGCATCGCCGCGCCCGGCAAAATTGAATTTTGTCCAGCCTTCGATTTCAAAAGGTTCTGAGATGACTTTGGTCCGGTCCATTTCGTCCACCTGGACTACCTGGAACGTTTCCGTTTCGTCGGCTCCGGCTTTATGGTTCATGACCACATCGAGGTAGACCTTGAGATCATTTTCATGGCATGCCTGGATGGCTTCAATCAGCTCATCCTTTGTTCCGTATTTTGTCCTGACGCTTGTTTTTTGGTCGAATTCCCCAAGATCGTACAGGTCGTAAGGAGCATACCCCACGTCATTGGGCGAAATCGCTTTCGTGGGCGGCGGCAGCCAGATCGAATCAATTCCAATCCGTTTTAGTTCTGGGGCCAGCTCCTTCAGCCGGCTCCAATGCTTGCCGTCTGCGGGCAAATGCCATTCGAAAAATTGCATCATTGTTTTATTTTCAACCATGAACCTTATCCTTTCCGAAAAAAAATACCGCCTAACTGGCTGAATAATCATTTACCCTTAAGTCCGCTCAATTAATCACATGGACATTGGTGAATGATGTTTGTTTATATTTATAAAAGGGTTTAGTAGAACAGAGCGCAAGAAATCGTTGTACATAAGGAGGATCTTCATGCAAAAAGAAGTTGAGCTTGTTGTTGACGCGAAGGCAGTGCTAGGAGAAGGGCCGAGTTGGGACAGGAAATCGGGGGTCCTGTACTGGGTGGACATCGAGGGAAAGAAGGTCCACCTCTATGACCCGAGTACTGGGGATGACAATGCGATTGATGTTGGCCAGATGGTAGGTGCGATCGTCCCGCGGGAATCAGGCGGAGCTGTTGTTGCACTTGAAACAGGTTTCCACTTTTTGAACCTTGAGACAGGTGGGCTGGAGCCAATTTGTGATCCGGAAACCAACTTGGATACGAACCGGTTTAATGACGGAAAATGTGATCCCGCTGGGCGCTTTTGGGCTGGCACGATGGATAATAACGGCTCTGAAAAGAACGGTTCCCTATATTGCCTAGAGCCATCTCTTTCTTTTAAAAAGAAGCTTGAAGGGCTGGGCATTTCGAATGGCCTAGCCTGGTCACCTGACAACAGGTATCTTTATTTCATCGACACGCCGACCGGGAAAGTCGTCCGGTACAATTATAAGCTGGAAACCGGTGAAATCAACGAACCAAAAGAGGTTGTCACAATTCCGGACGGGGAAGGGTTCCCGGACGGAATGACGATTGATGAGGAAGGGTTCATTTGGATTGCGCATTGGGCCGGTGGGAAAGTGAGCAGATGGAATCCGGAGACCGGGGAAAAGGTGGAAGAAATCAGGGTTCCAGCTGTAAATGTGACGTCCTGCACGTTTGGCGGTCAGGATTTTTCGGAGCTGTACATTACAACTGCAAGGAATGGAATGTCCGATGAAGAACTGGAACGGTTCCCGCATGCTGGGGGAGTTTTTAAGGTGAAACCTAGCGTGAAAGGGATGCCTACCAACGAATTTAAAGGATAATCGGTTTAAGTTGGTACCTGAATAATGATTTTTACTTGCTTGATGAAGTAAAAAATGGCCGTGCCGGTTAAGGTTTATCCGTTTGCAGAATGAATAGAGTCGTATGGCGTTAACTGAATAATTGGCCGGGCTCCGTTTAGGTTTGTCCCCTTGAGGTAAAGGAGTATAAAAACCAGACCGAAAAGGAGAATGCCTATGCCTGGTTGGGTAATTGGAACGATTGTCGGGGCTTGGGTTTTATTATTCATTATTGAAGAGGCTGGACAGTACTTCTGGAAACGGTATGTGGAAGATGAACCTTTGAGGACGCGGCGCAGCCGAGTTCATTTTACACGGAGGCGATGGGCTTCCGGTATGCTTGAAAGGGTTTCGGCGATTGGAGCAGGAGTTTTTGGAAGAATAAACAAACATGTTGCGTGGCAAAATGCTGGCCGTTTTGCAGGCAAGATTTCAGGAAGATGTACCGCAGCTTTTAAAGGGGTTCGAAGCCATGCAGTGTGGGAGAAGCTTTCACTGTTTGTGGGCCGATTTTCCCGAAAAGGATCAGGTCCAATAGGCAGGGTGCGAAGCCATACTTCATGGGAAAAGCTCTCGTTGTTCGTTGGCCGATTTTTCCGAAAAGTAGCCGTTGCAATAGGAAAGGTGCGAAGCCATGCTTCATGGGAAAAGCTCTCGTTGTTCGTTGGCCGATTTTTCCGAAAAGTAGCCGTTGCAATAGGACAGGTGCGAAGCCATCATTCATGTGAAAAGCTCTCGGTGTTCGTTGGCCGATTTTACCGAAAAGTAGCCGTTGCAATAGGACAGGTGCGAAGCCATGCTGCATGGGAAAAGCTCTCGTTGTTCGTTGGCCGATTTTTCCGAAAAGTAGCCTCAGCAATAGGAAAGGTGCGAAGCCATCCAGCATGGGAGAAGCTCTCCCTGTCCGTGGGCCAATTTTTCCGAAAAGGGGAAGTTAAAATTCGCCGCAATCCTGTCTGGCAGAAAGCATCGTTTTATGATGGAAGCTTGGACAAGATTAAATCACGATTCGCGGACTCCATGGCAGGATGTTCAACGTTTGTGAAAAGAGCCGCCACTGTGGTTGGTTCAAGCGTTAGGTCGTTGGCACTTCTAAGTGTTAAAGGTGTAAAGCTCTGCTTGGCCGGTGCTTCCACAATCGTGCGGAAATACCGAAAAAGTTCATCGCATTCATAAGAAAAAGACGTATGTTCCGGCATACGTCTTTTTGCGTTGCGGTCAAAGGAGATACGTTTTTGTGCCGATTTCGGAGACAATGAGATTTGCTGGATGGCAAATTTCTTGAAGTCTGAAAACCCCGCGGTCATCCAAACAACGGAATTGGCTTAGATAGCGGAAGTTCGGAATTGCTACGACATCGGTTAGATAGGCTTCACGTTTGGCGTTTTTCTTCCTTTTCGTATTAAGGAAGTCGATGATGAATTTCCCGGGTACGATTCCGATTCCGTGGGCAAAGTAGAGGTTCCGGTCCAATAGAATCGCATTCTCGCCTTGCCAGTGGATTGTTTTAGGATCGACGTCTGGGTTTTTAAAATAGAGGCAATCCCCTGGCAAAAAGTCCGTGCTGTTGAATATTTTTAGATCAAGGTCTGCGTCATACTGCCAATCGTACAGCTTCAGCCCAGCGAAAAGCCGGTTGAATATCGCTGTGTCAATTGAGTCGAGCACAGCCTTATAAAAGATGATTAACATGGCAGTCGCGCATTCGAAGGCGTATTTCTTGCCGTTTATAAAAATATCGTTAAGCGCGGTATGGGGCAGGACGTTTGGTTTGAGTATAATGGCGCCGCGATTATCCAGATACCAATACTTTTCATTGCACCTCGTCGTTGCGAACGTCGCAAAACCGGGATTGCTTTTATTCATCAAAACGGCCGCTCGCATGATGCGAAGCCTCATCTCCAGCTCAAAGTCCAATTCGCCGATGGTCGCGAACGGATAAACCTTTTTCGATTTCCCCATCCATTGAAGAATCTTCAATTTTTGCCTGGACGGCTTCATAGCGTTAAGTTGGTTAACCGCCACAATCTTCTGATTGATTGTAATCACTTCAGCCTCCCCTTTGTTGGCAATTTTCCAAACATACGATTCTCATTGCAATTAATATCCAGTAGGGTAGCGAGCATAGTATGGAAACGAGGTGGTCCAATGGTTTTCTTAAAAGAAATAAAACAGGATATTCAGTTCGCCCAAGTGAAATTTAGTTGCTATTCAGCATCGATGAAGCTTGTTTTCGGCGCGCTCCTCGCCGGCATTGCGGCTGTCCTGCAATCGGCGGGCGGCTTTTTCCCAGGCATCGGGTATGTGGTTAGCCCGTTCGCGACCGCACCGATTTTGCTTTGTTTTATCGTATCGCCATGGACCGGCACACTGTCGTATCTCATCACGTGCCTGCTGCTGGTCGTCCTTCAGCCGAGTGAACTTTTCGTTTTTCCGTTTACAACCGGCTTGCTCGGGGCTGGGCTAGGCACTGCGTTTACGATTGGCAAGAGAAAATTGGCCATTATTTGTTCAGGGGCGGTTAGCTTGGCAGCTGGAATCCTCATTCTCCTCTACGTGTTCCGTTTCCCGGTGCTTGGTCCGATGGCGTCCAGTTCGTTTTCAATTACTGCAACAGGCGGCATCCTGCTCTTTTCATTCCTGTATGCGTGGCTGTGGGTGGAGGCTGTTTTGTTCTTTTTTAAAAAAATAAAAGCCATCCTACCTGGGTAACTTTCCGGACTACGTCTTTCGGGACGCTTCAAGTAGTACAACTCGTACGAAATTCACGTATAAATAAATTGCGAAATCAAACCCGGGGTTGGTCCATTTCGAAAATTGCCTTTTTACCTTCATATTCATGTAGAAGCCGTCCATATTCCAGCCGCAAAAGGAAAAAAGGAATTACATCAATAATTCTATTAAGGAAATGCCTTCAGGTTCGGAAAGGTAGTCATTAAAAGCGGTTTCGAACTCTTCCAAAGTGGCAACCTGCTTGCCTTCTATACCAAAGCTTTCGGCTAATTTTACAAAATCGGGGTTTTGGAACCTTACGCCATAGCTCTCGCCAAACTTTTTCTCCATTTGCTTCACTTCGAGCTTTAACATCGAGTCGTTGATGACAATAATCAGGAACGAAAGCCCAAGACGTTTGGCGGTTTCGAGTTCGGCAAAGTTCATCAAGGCGCCGCCGTCTCCGGTGACTGCGATGACAGGGGCATCCGGGCAGGCGAGTTTGGCTCCGATACAGCCCGGAATCGCGATTCCCATCGTCGCCAGCCCATTGGAAATGACGAGCCTGTTCGGCATTTTCGGCTGATACGTCCTCGCGATGGAAACTTTATGGTTTCCGACATCGGAAATTAAGATTGTCTCATTCGGAGAAAGTCTCTCAATCGTTTGAAGAATCTGCTCCAGTTTCAAAGGTCCGCCACTAGAATCGGAGGGCTGCCGCTTTATTTTGAATGCGTCCATAATAGATTCTTTTAGATTGCCGGAAGGAGCCCATGATTTCTCATGAATTTCTGATTGATTGAGCAATCTTAGACTCTCCTCGATGTTCCCTACTAGTTCAACGGTGACCGGGTAATATTCATTTGTTTCCGCAGGCAGGGAGTCGATGTGCAAAACAGGGGTTTTTCCCTTGTTCCAGTGGTTCGGCAGCTTTTCGGAAAAGTCGAACCCGATCACGACCAATAAATCCGCCTCCTCGATTCCGGAGAGCGCCTCGTCCTTTTCGTTAAAACCAAACGTAAAGTAATTTTGCGGATGGTCAGGTTCTAAAATTCCTTTCGCCTTAAAACTGTGTGAAACGGGCGCCTTTAGCTTTTCGATAAAGGTTCTCAGTTCCTCGGCAGCATCCTGCCTGAACACACCATTTCCGACAAGGAGATAAGGTTTGTTATGCTGTTCGATCAACTTGGCTGCGGCCTTGATGGCTTTTTCGGATGGCACGCTCTCGTGCAGGGGAGTGGCCACCAAAGGCATTTTATCCGTATCCTCCGTTAAAATGTTCTCGGGTAGGACAATCGCCACCGCGCCTGGCTTTTCCATGGCCGCCAGCTTGAATGAGTTGCGGACAACGGCCGGCAAGGTATCGGGGTCCACGATTTGCGTGCATTCCTTCGTAATTGGCTCGAACAGTTTGACAAGTTCTACATATTGGTGCGATTCCGGATGTTGGCGCTTCATGTCTGCCTGGCCAATCAACGCCACCAGAGGGGAGTGGTCCAACTGCGCGCTCGCTGTCCCGGTCACAAGGTTCGTTGCTCCCGGCCCAAGTGTTGACAGGCAAACACCCGGTTTTCGGGAAAACCGCCCATACACATCAGCCATAAACGCCGCGCCCTCTTCATGGCGGACATTAATGAACTGGATTTTGTCCGATTTTGCCAATGAATCAGCCAGCGCGAGCACCTCCGTCCCGACAATTCCAAAAATATACTCCACACTTTCATTTTCAAGACACTTCACTAAAACATCCGCTGCTCTCATAGCTCCTCCTTTTAAAAAAACGATCATACGATTAGTTTAGTTGAATGCAAGGCTGTTATGCAAAAGGGATTCAAAGCTAAAGTAGGTAGCCGCTCAAAATGGAATTTGGGCGAGGCCTTATAGTTACATATAGCCTTTGAAACATAAAGAAAACCCGCTAGGCAGTTTTGAATCCTAGCGGGTTTTCCTATTTTAATGGGTGAAAGAGGGGTGCCATCCTATCTGTTTTTCAGCTCCTGTATCTTTTCAGCGAGCCTGCCAAACCCGTCCATCATGGCTTCAACGCCTGTATCAAGCGCCTTTTTCCATTTAGGGGCTTCCTGTTTGATCGTTTCAGCCGCCTGGCCGACTTCTTCCCTCAGTTTTTCGGTCTGGGCGAGGAGTTCTTCTTTCGAAAAAAGCGGGTCCGGTTCCTCGCCGGCAACAGCGATGCCAAACGATTTTTCCTGCAAGTAAGGCTTTGCCTCCTGCATGATTGCCTTGAAAATCGGGGCGGTCCCCTGAGAAGCGTTCGTTGTCAAATAATGCTCGAGGTCGGTCCGGTCGTAGCCCATCCAAATCGCTCCGGCAACTTCCGGTGTGTAGCCGGCAAACCATTGATCCTTCGTTCCCTTTATATCCGCGAATGGAAGCTGGGTCGAACCGGTTTTCCCTGCAATATCGAGTCCGCTGACCCGAGCAGCTCTCCCGGTGCCATTTTCCACGACGCCAAGCAGCATGGAAGTGATTTCCCGCGACACCCGTTTGGAAGTTACTTTTACGGTTTCCTTCTTGTGGGTCGCGATTTCATTGCCGGTCGGGCCGACAATCCGGACGATGAAATGCGGGTCATGCCGCTTCCCATCGTTCGCCAATGCCGAATAGGCTGAAGCAAGCTGAAGAGGGGAGATGCCGTGGTGCATCCCGCCAAGCGCTAGGGCAAGGTTCCGGTCTTCCTTCTGGATCGGGATTCCGAACCTTTCCGCCGCATCGGCACCTTTGCTTACGCCGATTTCATTCAGGAGCCAAACGGTCGCCACATTGATTGATTGTTCCGCCGCTTTGTACATCGGCACTTTTCCCGAATACCTTTTTGTCACGTTTTCAGGTTTGTATCCGTTGAACTCCATTGGTTCATCAACGAGCTCGGATTCCGGCGTGTATCCTTCCTCGAGCGCGGGAGTATACACTGCGAGCGGCTTCATTGTTGATCCCGGTTGCGCTTTAAGCTGGGTCGCCCGGTTGAATCCGCGGAAGACATGTTCTCCGCGGCCCCCGATAACACCCATGACCCCGCCCGTTTGCGGTGAAATTAACACCGCGCCGCTTTGGACGATTTCTCCGCCACGTCCGCGAGGGAAGAGCCAGTCGCGCTGGTACACTTTTTCGAGTGATGTTTGCAAATTAGAATCCAGTTCCGTGTAAATCCGGTAGCCTCTTGTTAAAATTTCATCCTGAGTCAGTCCGTACTTTTTAATCGCTTCATTGATGACTGCATCTACATAGTACGGATATTTCCGTTTAATCTTTGTCCCCTCGCCATCGCTGAGAGCGATTTTTTCCTTTACGGCTCGCTTGTATTCCGCATCGGAAATTTTGTTCAGCTCCCGCATTTTCGCGAGAACGACATTCCTCCGTTCCAACGCCCGGTCATAATGGTTGAACGGGTCATAGGCGGAAGGTGCCTTGAGCAATCCCGCTAGCAGCGCGGCTTCACTTACAGTGACATCCTTAATGTTTTTATTGAAATAACGCTGCGACGCGGAGCCAATTCCCCAAGCGCCGCTGCCGAAATAAACCTGGTTTAGGTACATTTCAAGAATTTCATCTTTTTTATACGTGTCCTCAAGCTTCGCGGCAAGGAACAATTCCTCGGCTTTCCTGCGATACGTTTGTTCAGGCGAGAGCAGTGCATTTTTCGCAAGCTGCTGGGTAATCGTACTTCCGCCGCCCGTAATCCTTCCGGCAAGCAGGTTGCCGAAGAACGCTCGCGCAATCCCACGGATGTCAAAACCGTTATGTTGGTAAAAACGTTCGTCCTCGATCGAAATGACGGCATTTTTCACATGGTCGGGCAGCTGGTCAATCTTGATCCCGCCAATCCTGTTGGCCGTCACTTCCGCCGCTTTTACCCCATCTCTATCATAAATGACCGTGGACTGGCTAAGCCCCTCCTTCAGGGACTCCACGTTGGCGCGGCTCGCAAGCCATGCGAAGAACAATATCGTTACGAGCAGTGTAATCAATGCGATCAGCAAAAGAATCTGAGTCAAATGCCGCTTTTTCCAAAAACGGCGCACTTTTTCCCAATAAGGGCGTAATTTATCCCAAAAAGGATGCAATTTTTCCATAAGAAATCAACCTTCAATCGATTTAGCTTATAGCAGAAGGATACCAAAAGAGTGGGCAATGTCAAAATAGATAGGTGCCAGTACAGGGGGATTTAGCCAGAATTTAGGAAGTTTGTGGCAGGAGGGGAGAGGTTATAAGGCAGGCAGGCCTGTTTTTGCTGGTAAACTAGCTAGCCGGCCTTTTGTTCAATTGCTTGGAGCCTCTCGGGTGCAGCAACGGCTTTTAAAACGGACTTTAAGTCATTTTAAGGAAGCTTTTATGGATTCAGAAGGGACTTTCTATAAATTAGCAGGGATTTTGACGCTGACAGGTAACCTTTTCGAATCAGCCTGTGGCCATTTAGGTTGGCGGAGGGACCCTTTTAAAGTTTATCGCCCACTTTTTAAAAGATATCGAAAATTTCAGGCAGGATATCGAAAGATTTTTTTAGGATATCGAAAATTTCAAGCCACTTATCGAAAACTGTCACATTTTGGACACAAGTAAAGAGCAGATAAATTGTGCCCAAAAGAACGCCCTCCATCGCATAAATAGTTAGCAGCAGAGACACCGCCTTTCCCAACAAAAAAACGGCACCCCTTCGCAAAAAAGGGTGCCGCACACACGTTTCTCCTGCCAGCCATCACCAGCGGTGCGCTTTCGCGTTGCTCCTCAGGATGATGTCTGTTTGTGACATTTTCGTTTGGCCATTCAGCTGTGACTTTGTGTGCTTCCGGCTTTGAAACGCCTGGTGAAAAAGACCTGAACGCGGATCAAGATAATCCTTGTAGCTCATTTTATCACCTCTATGCAGGATTTTGGTGAAACGCTGGCATCACGGGGGTGCCAGTATTATCTTTTCTTGGAAACACACAAATTAAACTAGCCCGACTTTTGTAAAATTAGAACATTACCCCTGCAGTCATTGATAAGCTTTACTTGATCTAGCGAAGAATATCCTCAATTTGAGCAAGCACATCGGCTGAAAGTTTGACGCCGCTTGCTTTGACGTTTTCCACAACCTGTTCCGGGCGGCTCGCGCCAATCAACGCGCTCGAAACGCTTTCCTGGCGAAGAATCCACGCAAGGGCAAGCTGGGACAGACTCAAATCGAGTTCGGCTGCAACTCCTTTTAGCTGCTCAACCTTCTCAAGGTTCTCATCCGTCAAAAGGCCGAACAGGTTCGCATATCCTTCAACTGAAGCTCTGCTGCCGGCAGGGATGCCTTCACCTTTTTTATACTTCCCAGTCAGGACGCCCTGAGCGAGAGGGGAGAACACAACCTGGCCGATACCATGCTTTATGCTGACCGGCAAAACTTCAGCCTCGATATAACGCTGCAGCATGCTGTACTTAGGTTGGTTGACGACAATCCGGTCAAGCAGTTTTTTATCTGCAAGATGGACCGCTTCGGTAATTTGCTCGGCAGTCCATTCACTTACTCCGATATAAAGAACTTTCCCTTGGCGGACGAGGTCATCCAGTGCGCGCAGTGTTTCCTCAAGAGGGGTTTCCGGGTCATAGCGGTGGCAATAGTAAAGGTCTACATAATCCGTGCCGAGCCGCTTCAGGCTTGCGTTCGCCTGCTCGATGATATGTTTCCGCGACAAGCCTTTGTCATTCGGGCCTTCACCCATTTTGCCAAATACTTTCGTGGCAAGCACATACGACTCACGAGGGTATTTGCTCAGCGCCTTGCCGACCACTTTTTCAGCTTCGCCGCGGATATAAACATTGGCCGTATCGAAAAAATTGATTCCAAGCTCATACGCCTTGGCAATCGACGCCTCCGCATTTTGCTCCTCAACGTAACCACCATATGTAAGCCAACTTCCAAGACTGATTTCACTCACTTTCAGCCCCGTTTTCCCCAACCTGCGATACTCCATCCCGATCACTCCTTATTATTTCGGATTACGTAATAAACGTACTATACTGGAATATTTATGTAAAGAAGGAAATTATAAAATAAATGCGGTAAAGAAGTTAACATAACACAGTTATGGTGAATAGATTGGTAAGCTAAAAAACTTCCACCCACAGCCCCACTTTCGACAAAATTCGGGTGGTGACAGGCACTGTTCGCAATGGTGAATAGATTGGTAAGCTAAAAAACTTCCACCCACAGCCCCACTTTCGACAAAATTCGGGTGGTGCCAGGCACTGTTCGTATTTTCAACTGTGAGCTGCACTGTTCGCATTTACGCTGTTCGTATTTTTGCTTGTCCACTTTAACCCGCAGGTGATAGACTGAATGCTGAGAGTATAAGAAACTAGCATGATAGACAAAAGGGGGATTTGGCGTGGCTGAACCATTGGTTACGATTGAATGGAAAAATGATGGACTCACACTGATTGACCAGACTCTTTTACCAAATGAAATAGTCTATGAAACATTTACAACCGCTGAAGGTGTTTGGGATGCGATCCAAGTCATGAAAGTCCGTGGGGCGCCTGCGATTGGCGTTGCGGCCGCATACGGTCTGTACCTTGGCATCAAGGATGCACCCGAAGATTCATTCGATCCCTTTTGGAAAAAAGTAAAGGAAGTGTCCGATTATCTCGCCACATCCCGCCCGACCGCGGTGAACCTGTTCTGGGCGCTTGAACGGATGGAAAACACCGCCGAATCGTTACAGGAGCACCCAATCTCGGAAATCAAGGCGAAATTGCTTGAAGAAGCGATCGCCATCCATAAGGAAGACGAAGAAATCAACCGCAAAATTGGCGAACACGCGCTTACCCTTATGAAGGACGGAATGGGACTGCTGACGCACTGCAATGCCGGGGCGCTCGCGACAACAAAGTACGGCACCGCAACCGCGCCGATGTACCTCGCGAAGGAAAAAGGCTGGGACATCAAGGTTTATTCGGATGAAACGAGGCCACGCCTCCAAGGATCGACCCTTACCGCGCTTGAACTGCAGCGCGCCGGAATTGATGTAACCGTCATCACCGACAGCATGGCCGCGGTCGTCATGTCGCAAGGCAAAATCGACGCCGTCATCGTCGGAACCGACCGGGTCGCAGCAAACGGCGATGTCGCCAACAAAGTCGGTACCCTTGGCGTATCCATCCTTGCGAAACACTATGGCATCCCTTTCTACGTCGCCGCGCCGACACCGACAATTGACATGCGCACCAAAACCGGCAAGGACATCCCAATCGAGGAGCGCCATGCCCACGAAGTCATCAACCGCTTCGGGCAATTCTCCGCGCCGCAGGACATCCAGGTCTACAACCCGGCCTTCGACGTCACGCCGCACGAAAACGTAACGGCCATCATCACTGAAAAAGGCATCGTCCGCGCGCCATACAGGGAAAACCTGAAGAAACTTTTTCAAGACTAAACCTTCTTTTGGAAAAATTGGACAACACCCAGCTTAAGCCAATTTCATTCCAGTGTAGGCTATGCACGAAGTTCAACTTAAACTATTAAAAAAGGCGGTAGATTCCGCATGCTATTGCAACACGAACGTGAGAATATCGTTGAATACGGGAAAAAACTAATCACAAGCGGGCTGTCAAGAGGGACAGGCGGGAACATTTCGATTTTTAACAGGGAAAAAGGCCTCGCTGCCATCAGCCCGAGCGGCCTCGACTACTTTGAAACAACGCCAGAAGATATTGTCGTTGTCGACCTTGAGGGCAACGTGGTCGATGGAGCCCGCAAGCCGTCAAGCGAGCTCGAAATGCATTTGATTTTTTACCGGAAGAGAGACGATATTGACGCCCTCGTCCATACGCATTCGCCATTCGCGAAAACAATTGCCTCGCTAAGGTGGGAGCTGCCAGCCGTTTCCTATCTCGTTGCCTACGCGGGGCCGAATGTCCGCTGCTCCGATTATGCTACGTTCGGGACCAGAGAACTCGCGGAGGCAGCCTTCAAGGGGATGGAAGACCGGCGCGCCGTCCTGCTCGCAAACCACGGACTGATTGCCGGCGCTAATAATATCGCGACCGCTTTTACAATCGCCGAAGAAATCGAGTTTTGCGCGCAGATTTACTGCCAAACGAAAGCGATTGGCGAACCAGTCCTTTTGCCTGAGGAGGAAATGGCTGTACTCGCAGAAAAATTCAAAACGTACGGACAAAGATAAAATCATCAAATTGGCAAGGGGTTTTTGGCCTCCTTGCCTTATTACTGCCATTGATAGTTTTAAGAAAAGTAAACCTATGTTAATATAGAATTTACAGTTATCGCCAAATAGCCCTTTATGAGGGTTTGGAATGAGGGGAGTACGTATGAATAAAGGCTCTAAATTCGCACTATCCGTTTCCTTAATCGTTTTAATTGGCTTTCCCTTACTATTCTTTTTGGTTTCAGTGATTACCGGACAATGGCATTATCTATTATGGAGCCTTCCGCCTTCCTTTACTGCTGGTTTTACAGGCTTAATGTTTACCCTTAATCAGATTAGGAAAAAAGCTTAATAGTGTTATCCTCTAAAGAAGAGCCTTCAACAAATTTTGAAGGATTTTTTTTATTCATTTTAAAAAAATTCATTAACAAGCAGTTAAAATGCAATGTTAATAAATGAACAAAACGGGACTTTCGTGCTATAGTAGAAAAAACTTTTTGTAATGTAGTTTGTAGGAAGGTGAGTAAATGACACAATTGAAAGCAAATGACAGCAGCCTTCCGCTCAGGCGGGATGTAAAAATGCTGGGGAATATCCTTGGTGAGATTCTTCAGTACAACGGAGGGCAGGAACTTTTTGAGACAGTCGAAAGAATCAGGCTGAAATTCAAGCTTCTGCGCGAATCGTTTGAGGATACGATATTTGAAGAACTGAAAAGGGAAATTTCCGAGTTGGACCCTGGATTAAGAAAACAGGTCATCCGGGCATTTGCCGTTTATTTTCACTTGATTAATATAGCCGAGCAGAACCACAGGATCCGGAGGCGGCGCGAGTACCAGTTGCAGGAAGATGCGAACAAGCAGCCCGGCTCGATTGAAAATGCCATTCTTTCTTTGAAAGAGCATTCCATCGGCGCCGAGGTCATCAAAAAGGTGCTAGACGGGATGTCACTCGAACTCGTTATTACCGCACATCCAACCGAAGCAACAAAGCGGTCGATCCTCGAAATCCAAAAGCGGATCGCCGACCTTCTGAAGAGCCTCGAGAACCCTCTCCTCTCCAAAAAGGAGCGTAAAAAGATTGAAGGCAGCCTGTTCAACGAGGTGGTCGCCCTTTGGCAGACGGATGAACTCCGTGACAGAAAGCCTACCGTAATCGATGAAGTGCGGAATGGCCTGTATTATTTCGATCATACACTTTTTGACGTACTCCCTGAAATTCATCAGGAAGTCGAGGAATGCCTTGCCGAGTATTATCCGGAAGAATCATGGAAGGTTCCGACGTTCCTTAGGTTCGGGTCTTGGATTGGCGGTGATCGGGACGGCAATCCGCATGTAACGTCTGAAGTGACATGGGAAACACTCAAAAGGCAACGCCGGCTTGTTTTAAAAAAATACCGCGAAGTCCTCGTCGAACTGATGAGGCGGTTCAGCCATTCAACGGCCCACGTAAAGATGAGCGATGAGCTAATCGAGTCGGTCGCAAACGATGAGCAGGCTTACTTGCCGGAAGAGAAACGGTGGAAAGTGGCCGAGGAACTGTATCGGCGGAAATTCGCGGTCATGATTGAGCGTGTCAGAATTGTTGGCAAGGAGGAGACCGGTTACAAACAGCCCGAGGAGCTGCTCGCCGACCTTGAAATGATCAGGAACAGCGTTTACCAGCACCATCCTGCCAATCATGAACTGAAGCTTTTGGAAAAATTGATCAGGCAGGTCAAGCTGTTTGGTTTCCATCTCGCGACACTTGATATCCGCAACCACAGCGGCGAACATGAAGCGGCCATTACGGAAATTCTCCGGAAGGTCCGTATCGCGGAGGATTACAAATCGCTGAGCGAGGAGGAGAAACAGGAACTTCTTCAACGGCTGCTCGCCGACCCAAGGCCGGTTTTACTTTTACACGAAGATTATTCAAAAGAAACGCAGGAAATGATCAACGTCTTCCAGCTGATAAAAAAGGCGCATGAGGAATTCGGGAAACAATCCATCCTGGTTTACCTCGTCAGCATGACGCAATCGGTAAGCGATCTGCTTGAAGTTCTTGTCTTGGCAAAAGAAGCGGGCATTTACAAGCTCCATGCGGACGGAACGGTCGAGTCGTATCTGAACGTCGCGCCGCTGCTCGAGACAATCGATGACCTGACTGCGGGACCGAAAATCATTGAAACGCTGTTCAATATGCCTGTATATCGGAATCACTTGGAAATGCTCGGCAACCGCCAGGAAATCATGCTTGGCTATTCGGACGGCAGCAAGGACGGCGGCACGATGACGGCCAACTGGAAGCTGTACAAGGCGCAGCTTGAAATCCATCAAATGGCGAGGGAACATAACATCCGCCTGAAGTTTTTCCATGGACGCGGCGGTTCGCTCGGCCGTGGCGGCGGCCCGCTGAACAGAAGCTTGCTGTCCCAGCCGGCGGAAACGTTCGGCGACGGCATCAAGATTACCGAGCAGGGCGAGGTACTGTCTTCACGCTACCTGCTTGAGGACATCGCCTACCGAAGTC
The DNA here is from genome assembly GCF_032667185.1 of Neobacillus sp. YIM B06451. NCBI lineage: Bacteria > Bacillati > Bacillota > Bacilli > Caryophanales > Bacillaceae > Neobacillus > Neobacillus sp. YIM B06451. The sequence continues at coordinate 648,110 of NZ_JAVFKJ010000001.1, forward strand.
TCGAGCAGGCAACGTCGACGATGCTTGAGGTGGCCGCACACGTCTCAACCGAATCGGAACAGGACATCCGCGATGAGCGGTTTGTCCGGGCAATCGAGGAAATATCCGCGGCATCATTAAAGAAATACCAATCGCTTGTGTTCGAAGACAGGGACTTCCTGACATATTTTAACCAGGCAACGCCTCTCCATGAAATTGGCGAGCTGAACATCGGATCACGGCCGATGAAAAGGAAAAACAGTGCGCAATTCGAAAACCTGCGAGCAATCCCATGGGTGTTTGCCTGGACACAAAGCAGGCAGCTCTTACCAGGATGGTATGCGGCGGGCACTGGGCTGGAGAGCTTTGCTCGTAAAAGTGAAGAGAACTTGGCTTTGCTTAGGGAAATGTATGCAAAGTGGCCGTTTTTCCACTCGACTATCGACAACCTCCAGATGGCGCTTATGAAGGCCGACATTTCGACCGCAAGGCAATACGCCGCCTTGGTGGAGGATACGGCAATCAGGAATCGAATTTTCGGGGATATCGAGGATGAATACAATCGGACGAAAGAAATCCTGCTTGCGATTACGGAGGATGAGGAGCTGCTCGAGCACTCACCGAATATTCGCGACTCCGTTAAACGCCGCAATCCTTATGTGGATCCGCTCAACTTCATCCAGGTCGAGCTGATTAAGGAACTGCGAAAAATGGACGAGCCCGACGAGGAGCTCATGAACCAGGTGCTGCTCACGATCAGCGGGATTGCCGCAGGGTTGAGGAATACTGGTTGATTAGATAGGGAGGCTGGGACTTTCCTCCGGCTAGGGGAGGGGCACTTTTGAACAAGTGTCCCTTCTTTGTGTGTGAATTTTGCTCATAAAATTGCATAAAAACCAAATAATCTGGCAAAGGCATTCTACAACAGTGTTTGCACCGCCAATCGGGAACCCAAGGGCAATTTTACGAAAAGCCGGTTGGAAAAGACCTAAGTCGAGAGTGACTTCGGCGTTAAAATTAAATCAAGGTTATGGCGGAAGGGTTTCGGATGGCTGGCCTTTCGTTCACCAAGGAAATTCAGAAATGAGCCTGTAAACCTTTTGGCAAAAGCAATCATCTTGGCATTCTTTACGTAAGCTTTTAAAATTGAACAATAACTTTAATAAAAAGGGAATTAATGTAACATGGGAAAGAAGAAAAAGAAAAATAAAATGGAAAAGAAAACTAGATACAATGATTACTGGGGCCTCGACTACGATTCGGATGAGACGTTTGCGTTTATTGCTGGCTATACATCGGGCGGTGCGCCATATGGGATCACGCATAAGGAAATGGCTGAAATTGAGCGGGAGGAAAGGGAAGCAAAGCAAAGGAAAAAAGCCCTGACAGATCCCAGCCTCGCTTGGGTGGATGATTACCTAAGAAGACGCGACCCAGAAGGAAACTATTTTTTTGGTGAGGAATCTTATAATCATTATGAGGACTATTATAATCTAGATGAAGACTACTATTATCTTCATGAGGAACTTGAATACGAGCTCCAAATAGAGAGGGAACAGTTGATGCTCCAAGAGTCGGCGGAAAGGCTATCAATCCCAGATACACTTAGTGATGACGATGCGCCTTATCTGTTGGAAGATGACGCGAGTTTTTTTATCGTAAAATGTATTGCAAAACCGGTTGAGTGACAGCTTTAAGGCATTCCTTTCAATCTTTGTCGCTCATCCGTATTTGTGGGACACCTTTTCAGGATTTGGCTAAATCTTTGTCGCACATCCGTATTTGAGCGACACCTTATTAGGATATGGCCCAATCTTTGTCGCACATCCGTATTTGTGCGACACCTTTTTAGGATATGGCCCTATCTTTGTAGCTCAACCGGATTTGAGCGACACATTTTTAGGATATGGCCCAATCTTTGTCGCTCATCCGGATTTGAGCGACACCTTATTAGGATATGGCCCAATCTTTGTCGCTCATTTGGATTTGTGCGACACCTTATTAGGATATGGCCCAATCTTTGTCGCACATCCGGATTAGCAATAATAGACGCGAACTTTACCCTTATATACAAAGCAATGAAATAGAAAAGAGGAAGCCGCACCAAACGGCTTCCTTTTTCGGCATTCAATTTTACTATCGTCTCTGCCCCGAAATTTACTGCTGTCCTTTTTCAAAGTTCAAATCCCAGATAATCCCGAATTCGTCGCGGACTTTGCCGTATTTCGCTCCCCAGAAGGTGTCTTGCAGTTCCATGTAGACGTCGCCGTTCCTTGAAAGCGACTCGTAAGCATGGTTGATTTCCTCTTCGCTCTCGAATTCGAGGACAAGCGAAACATTGTTCCCGGCGGTTACATCGCGGCCAGGGGCGGCGTCTGACACCATAATCACAAGCTCGCCAACACGCAGGCGGCCATGGATAAGCAGATCATCAGCGCCTGGCGGAGTAGGGAAATCCGCTTCCCCGTAAGTTCGGACTTGCTCAAGTTCCCCTCCAAAAATCTCCTTGTACCGTTCCAAAGCAGCCCTCGCATTGCCGTTAAAGCTTAAATAAGGCGTTATTACCTGTTTCATGAACGCTCACTCCTCGTAAAAAGTTCTTTATATAGTTTCTCTAATAAGTTTTGGATTCCTGCACAACACTAAATATTATTTAAAAAAGGCAGGAATCCTTATGAAAAAACGTATCCTCTTATTGGCGGCTTGGCTAATGGTTCTTTTTCCTACAACCACACTTGCCCAAAAGAAAATCCCTATCCTCGTGTACCATTCTATCGCGGAGTTCCAAGGGACGGGCCAGAAGGAGCTGTATGTAACGCCGCAAAATTTCCAAAAGCAAATGGAGTACTTAAAAGCGAACGGTTTTACGCCGCTTACGTTTGAACGCTGGGATGAAGTCGGCCGGATTGCCAAACCGATTTTCATAACGTTTGATGATGGGTATAAGAATAACCTGAGTGTGGCGACCATTTTTTCAAAAATAAGGGGTGAAACGTTCCAGCCGGCAGCGACATTGTTCGTCATTTCCGACTTTATTGGGAGGAGGAACCGTTTGTCGAAAGAGGATTTGCGGCAGCTGGCTTCATCCGGGATGTTCTCGGTTCAGTCGCATACGGCCAACCATCCCGATCTGACGAAAATCACGAATTACGAGTATGAGCTAGGGGAATCGAAGAAGAAAATTGAGCGAATTACCGGCAGGCCAGTGATTGCGATTTCGTATCCGTACGGCAATGCGAACCAGAGAGTGATCAACGAAACAAAAAAATACTACCGGTTTGGATTGACGACAACTCCCGGGCCTTTTGTAAAAAGAAATACGCCAGATGAGAACTATGAGCTGCCGCGCACGTACGTGAAATATTCGACGACCCTGGAGGAATTCGCGCGGATTGCGGCGGGAGAATGAGGGTATAGCAGCGGCCTACCAAGGCATAACAATGTCATCTACTTTGGCAACGTGTTAAGATGGACATTAGAACAACCGAGAGAATTTGGGGTGTTATGAAATGGAAAAGGGCCAATTGGACATTAAATTAATCGCGTTGGATATGGATGGAACACTTTTGAATGACCATCATGAAGTTTCGGAGGAAAACCAAAGGGCCATTCGTGAGGCAGAGGCAAAAGGTGTAAAGGTTGTCCTGAGCACGGGACGCAATTTGGCGACATGCCAGGATTATGCCGTTTCCCTTAAATTGTCTTCCTACCTGGTGACCATTAACGGCGCGGAAATTTGGGGGCCGGAGGGGGAGCTTGTGGAGCGGAACCCGGTCAGTCTTCCGCTGATGGAATGGATGTTTGACCTTTCGAAAAAGTATAACACGCATTTCTGGGCAATCAGCACTGAGCGGGTTTACCGAAGGGAGATGCCGGAAAACCTCTCCGGCCAGGAGTGGCTGAAGTTTGGTTTCGATATTCCTGATGACGCAGTGAGGGAAGTTGTTTTGAAGCTGCTCCGTGAAAAAAAGGAACTGGAGATCAGTAATTCAGCCCCGACCAACATCGAGGTCAACGCCATCGGGATCAATAAAGCGGAAGCCCTTAAAAAAGTGTGCGGGTTTCTTGGGATTGGCATGAAAAATGTCATGGCGGTTGGCGACAGCTTGAACGATATGATGATGATTAAAGAAGCCGGCATTGGAGTCGCGATGGGGAACGCTCAGCCTGCTGTTAAGGATGAAGCGGATTGGGTAACGGCCACCAACAATGAATCCGGGGTTGCGAAGGCGATCGAGGAATGGGTTTTAAATAAATAATTGCCATGTGCCCCTCGTGTTGTGCGGGGGGTAAACTACATAATTTTTTAAAGAAATCAGGGGTTTGCAATGGGAATCGTTGGAACATCAATGTTCGGCCAATACAAGCAAAAAATCTTTTCATTGCCATTCCCTTTGCGGGACGAGGACTTAAGGAGTCGGCAATTCCTTTTGGAAAAAGACGTACAGCGGAAGCTCGAAATCTTTTACTCGCCATTTGAATACATAAACACGAGTGCAAGAATCCTGATTGCGGGCATAACCCCGGGAATGCACCAGATGCGGGTTGCCTACCAAACTGTCCATGGCTTTCGCGGTAAGGACGCTCCGGATGAGGAAATCCTCCGCGAAGTAAAGAAGCAGTCAAGCTTTGAAGGGCCGATGCGGAGGAATCTCGTTGCGATGCTGGACGAGCTTGGGCTCGCGGATCACCTCGGTATTCCAACAACAATGGACCTGTTCGGAAAAGCAAACCATTTGGTCCAAACCGCATTCATCCTGCCGCATGCAGTCTTTTTTGTCGGGAAAAATTATAATGGAGCGAGGCCGGACCCTTGGAAAACAGAATTGCTCCGTTCCCAGATTGAAACCTATTTTGCCAAGGAGCATTCGGTTTTGAACGCACCGCTAATTATCCCACTCGGAGTGAATGTCTTGCGGGTGATTGAGGAGCTTGGCAAAAGCGCGCAGCTGGATACCAGCTATTTAGTAGCAGGCTTCCCGCATCCGTCGGGGAGCAACGGCCACCGGCACAAGCAATTCGCCGAGAACAAAGAAAAAATGCGCCGGGAAATCAGCCTCTTTTTCAAGTAGGCAAAGTCCCGCGCATTTTTGTTTTAGGATGGTCAACCGCGATCATCAACCTGTAATCCTCATCAAGCGTTCGCTTGTCATATCGTCGAGCAGCTGGTTATTAAGCGCTCTGGCCATTTTCTTTGTCATATCAAGGACGCGCTTCATGCCTTCTTTGTAGCCGCGCATGATTGCCAGCTCGTCGCAGCGGATTTCGGATTCCACACTCAGCTGGCCTTTTTCAACGGGATTTTCAATATGCCCAAGTTCATGCCAGATGATCGCTTCCTTTACTTCAAGGTCCGCGCAAAATTGGTTGTAATCGTAAACGACGATGAACCAGTCGATACCTGGCATCATCGATTTATAAAACATGGTCAAAAGCCTCGTATCAATACCGGCAAGTTCCAAATAGCGGGCGCTTTTCAGCCCATACGACTGCAGGATTGTTTCCTTACTTTCCAAAATGACAACCTTCCCGCCAAGCCCATATTTCTCGTAATCGAGCTCCTCGCAAAAACAAATCATGATGTTTTCCCCCATTTGCTGTTTTTCTCTGTTATCATTGTTAAATGTATATGTACCATTTAAACAATGATTTATATATTTATTTTTGTAAGTATACAACAGTGAAAACGCTTACCGAAAGTGTAAATTTTGTGAATTTTCAAAATAAATCACTTGACAAATATGAAGGGGATGTTCCAGTTGGCCGACAAGGTTCTCGTTTATACGACAAATGACTGCATCGAGTGCACGATGGTGAAGAGGGTGCTTGAAGAGGAGGGGATCCCGTTTGAAGCGCGGAATATTACCGAGGACCCTGTTTTTAAAAAGGAAGTCGATCAGTACGGATACCTTGGCGTGCCCGTAACTGTGTATGGAGATAAAGCTGTTAAGGGCTTCACAAATGATTTGAAGGAAATCATTGAGCTGGCGAAAAGAAATAGTCCGCTGCCCTAATAGGGTGCGGACTGTATTTACCTGAAAAGATCTGTATTTAAGTGAATCCATTCCTTTATGATTGCCATCAAGGCGAACGTATTAAAACACTTTGCCTGCACGTCGTCTGTAAACCCCATGCCTATTTCGGTAAAATTCTTCCCAATCTCTACGTACACCATGTTGCCGCCGGTTGATTCCTTTTGACTCGACCCGTCAAGAACCTTTTCAAAATGCTCGTAAAAAATTGGGCTGGCAAAGCTTTGCATATCATCAATCATATATTCAATTAAAATATTTTCTTCTGAAAACCTGAACATCCGCCATTTTCCATCTTGTTTAATTGAATAATCGTACTGACAAACCATATGTTATTCACCAATTAAATCATGTCTCGCAACGTGATTTCCTCTCGCCCGAAGAATTTCATCAACACAAAAGAATATCAGCGAGGCGCCCAGGCTGTATACGACCAAGAATTCACCTCTAATTAGGATAAGCCCGAAAAGTACGTGCATCAGGAACCTTGCAAGGAAGGCCAGTTTTTCAGAGGAAAGTTTGCTTGAAATATATTCAGCAAAGCAAGCAGCTGCAAGCCCATATGTCATGATGGCTGCGGCGAAGATGAGAAGGACCATTGACATTATGGCTATATTCATCTCTTTGTAAAAATAAAACCACACAGCAATGCTGGAAAAAAGAATCGTCAGCAAGCCAGCCTTGATTTTCCGCCTAAAGGTTGCCAAAACCATGCACGTACCTCCAAAACTTTAGCTTTTGACTGCCCTTTAACACTAAAAATATATATTTACATACATAACGGAAAACGCTGCTGCAAAAAGCGGGATAAAGTAGGCATACACAGCGGCCTTTTTTAAAGGGATATAGTTTCCCAATGAGAAAACCGCGGCCCCAATCATGATTCCGTACGTACCCGGGAACGTCAGCAGACCGACCAAGTATCTTTCAAAAAGGACAAGCCCAAATAGCAGTGAGAATAGAACTCCTGCCAGTAAACAATGAATGATATAGTTCCAGCGTGGGATATATTTTTTCAAAAGTACATAGGTAAGCACCGTGGCAAGGGTAGTACCGTAAATGAAAGGAATGGAGTAGACTGATAAAACAATGAAGGATAATTCTTGATAGCCACTGGATAATGAAAGGATACTCAATAGGAAATCAAAAAACGAAACGGAAAGTACAAAAGCGATAAAACTGAACGAACTTCCAATGAAATACCTGTGCAATGTGACCATAGGTTCCTCCTATTTTGGAAGTGTAAACCACATTCTTAAATGTATATTCGACATTAAGATTCTTATCCCTCTTCAAAGTATAGGAAAATTAGTTAAGAAAATCATGCACATTAGTTGGAACCAAATCAACTAAAGCCGTCGGTATTAAATTTAGCTAGAGTGATTCGGGTTTCACGCTTTAATCATTTCCGAATCCTGGGAATTAAAGCTAAAGGATATTTTGGCATAAAAGTAGGAAGATGACCCGAGAAATATTGGGAGAAAGCTTTTTTAAAAGATACGCCCCCCAGGAAGCAAAATGTTTCTTATTCCGCCAATTCTGTTATACTCTTTCTTATGGGTTAAATGGTAACCTGCATTATTGTTATATTATAGGAGCATTGAGATGTATCAGACATTTACAACGAAGGAAAAAATCAAACAAATTTTTATCATGCTGATCCCAATCCTGATTACCCAGCTTGGGATGTTTTCAATGGTGTTTTTCAGTACGATTATGTCCGGAAAATACAATCCGGCCGACCTTGCTGGTGTGGCAATCGGCTCGTCGATCTGGAATCCGGTTTTCACAGGCTTGAGCGGAATCCTGCTCGCGGTTTCGCCCATTGCCGCGCAAAAGTTTGGGGAAAAGAAAGACCATGAAGTTTCCTCAATCCTTTCTCACGGCATCTACCTTGCGATTGGTATTGCGCTGATTGTCATCTTTGCAGGGGCGCTCATCCTAAATCCACTTTTGAACGCGATGGATTTGGATCCGCGTGTTCATGAAACAGCGAACAACTACCTGGTTAATCTCGGGTTTGGAATCATTCCATTGTTTATCTTCAACGTGCTGCGTTCATTCATTTACGCGCTTGGCAAAACTAGAATTGTCATGGTGATCCTGCTGATGTCGCTTCCGGTCAATTTCTTCCTGAACTATGTGCTTATTTTCGGAAATCTTGGCTTTCCTGAACTTGGCGGATCTGGTGCCGGGATTGCGACTTCCGTTACGTTTTGGATCATTACGGGTATAACAGCCTTTATCATCAAAACGAAGGATCCTTTTTCCGCTTATGTGTCTTTCGCCAATTTTAAAGAGTTTTCGCGTGACCGTTTTGCGGAAATTTTAAAAATCGGTATCCCTATGGGGTTGTCGCTCTTTTTTGAAACAAGCATGTTTGCCGTCGTAACAATCCTCATTTCAAAGTTCAATGTCACAACCATCGCTGCATATCAATCTGCTTTGAATATTGTTTCGTTCCTGTACATGGTTCCGATTTCAATTTCGATGGCTCAGACCGTGCTCGTCGGATTCGAAGTGGGCGCGCGCAGGTACCGGGATGCCCGGGCCTACAGCTGGCTTGGCATCATCCTTGCCATCATCATTGCTACTAGTACTGGAACTCTTGTCGTACTGTTCCGCGATCAGGTCGCCGGCCTCTATTCAAATGACGCGGCTGTTATCGCCTTGACCGGATCGTTCCTGATTTACGCATTGTTCTTCCAGATTGCGGACGCCATCCAGGTAACCGCACTTGCGGCACTCCGTGGTTACAAGGACGTGAACCTCGCCTTCATCATGACGCTGATTGCCTACTGGCTCGTCTGTTTGCCGATTGGTTACATTTTGGCGCATAACACAGGCCTGGGCGCACCGGGATACTGGATTGGCCTGACAATTGGCCTTTTAGCAGCTGGAATCGCGCTGTCCTTCAGGCTCCTCTACATTCAGAAAAAGAAATTTCCAAGCGAAGGCGCTTTGGCAGAAAACCTTTAATCCGGAAACGGGTTAGAGGTTTTTTCTTTTATGGGAGTCTTTTTCGGTTTTTCGAGTACAAAAATTTAAATCGCACACAAATTAGCAGTCCAATTCCCAACTGAATTGGACATCATCTTTTTGTTGAAATATCAAGGTTTCCTGTGAATTTAATGATGTTTTAGCACTAAATTTGCCACTATAGCAAAGTTATTTTCAACGTGCCAATTCGTATACTAATTGCTATACGAGTTGGTGTACTAAACTGATAAACAGAATTTTGGTTATTTATGTTAAAGTGGTTAGAGAACTTATTCAACATAAGGTGAGTTTGATAAGAAAGATTAAACTATCTTTTTATAGAATAAGTCCAAAGGATATTATGGGAGGGATTTTATTGTTTTTTGAAATGACTTATCAGATTCGTGTTACAGATATTAAAGAAGGACATAAGTGGTATCAAACTTTCTTGCAAAATGCACCAGATTTTATCCCGCACGATGGATTTGTGGAATGGGAGGTTGTACCAGGATGTTGGTTACAAGTAGCTGAAGGAATACCTTCTTCAGGTAGTGGTCCTCTTCGTGTGGCTGTTAAGGATTTAGAAGCGGAAAAGTCAAGGTTAGTGAGTGAGTTAGAGGTTGAAAATTTTGAAGTGTTTTCTCGTGAGGAAGTTCCAGTAAAGTGGTGCACTTTTTCAGACCCTTGGGGAAATCGAATTGGTTTATTCGAATACATTGATAAGAAAGTAGAAAGTGAACGGATTGATACTATTCTGGGTAAAATTGAGGTTTAACATTCTAAACTTAAGCAGCATTAATCCGCACAGAATTGGTGCTTACCAAGAAACTAATTGCTATAGTAATGACGACTTTTAAAGCTGCTGAAACCGTGGTGCACAGCGGCAAATATCTATAATTCTTCTGTAAAGATTTTCGCTAAATTTAAGTTATGGTCAGATATCTTTTTAATACCTGTGACAGATAGTTCTTTTTGGTGTAAAATTACACTAAAAAGGAGAGCGGTTAGGATGTTAAAGAGGATAACTATTATTGTTACAGGGATTTTTGTATTGGTGCCTCTGGTAGGATTTTATTTGTTGAACTTTGGAAATCCAATTCATAAATTTATTGCAAACAGATATGTTCCCGAATATTTAAAGAAACAAGGATATGAGTATGATGAAATAAGTGAGTCCCATTATGTTGAACCAAAGCATAGAGTAAATAAAGACTACTATCACGGCCATTATACTGTTGCATTTATGGATGAACCAAATATGTATTATTATTATGGGGTTTCGAAAAAAGGCAAAGAAGTGGTTCAGTTTTGTGAAAGGGATTGGCACGGAGCGACGAATGGTAAAATTATCGATTATTATGACAAAAATAATACATCCAAACATTTGGAAGTTGATTGTATAAATTTATTAGATAATAGAGATTAAACATTGCTGAAAGATACTGCGATGCTGATTTAGAATGTAATTATGGATTTCTCATAGGGAACCTTATTGAAATGCGGGTGATGATCCAGAAGAGGATTACCGCCATTTTTTGTTGAATTTCTTATCGAACGGGGGTTACTTTAATAAGAAAATGGGGGTATTTTTATTAAAAGAGAAATAATTTTCATAATAGGAATAAATGTAATAGTGATACCGATATTTTGGATCTGCAATTTAACGAATCCAGAACCTGGTCAAACATCAGGGAATGGGAACCCTGCAATTTTATTATTGGGTGTTATTCTAATTATGTTTTGCTGCCTAGTGTATTTATGGATCAAGATTTTAAATGAAAAAACTATTAAACCTGAAGCTTTATCCTTTGGTGTTTCTGTTACCTTTATTCAATTGGTAATTTCAATTTTATATCAAAGGGGTGCCTTCCTAAAATATAAAAATCATTTGGCAGAAATGCACAAAGAAGATTTTGGATTTATTGACTGGCAGTATATTGAGAGCATCACTTCTTTTATGTCTATACACGTTAATAAACAATATTTTAATTTAAACACCTACTTAATGTTTATATCTGCCTCCATACTACTCTCTCTTCTAATAGTCTATTTTCGTAAAAAAGCAAGAAATCGTTTGTAGATAGGGTCTTATTATATTGTCATTGGACATATAGGTACTTTATTAATTGTTATTGCTGAAGCTTTATTTAAGGAGGATAGAAATGGTAGGAGTGATAGAAATGTTGAATTTATTATTACTCATTGGGTTAATTGTATTAGTATTTTTTAGTTTATTAAGCCCCAAAAATAAAATGACTTCCACAAAAAAGAACTTATATCTGTTTAGTCTTTTTTCAACTATAATATTTGCTCTCTTACCTAAAATTGGTTATCACGTCCATAGTAATGGGATTATCTATTTTGGTTTCCCTGCTGAGGCTTTTGAATATCATGGGGTTGGGGTGTCTACCTTTAAACCTTTGGGATTAATCTTTAATTTTTTTCTGTTTTATTGGTTTTTTAAACTATTACTGAAACTATGGCAAGCTTTAACGTTATCAGTAAAGAAGAAATTATAGCGACAGATATATGTAAAGTATCTTATTGAAGTAACGGGTGTTTATGTACAACAACACTCTACTATAAAAAGCTGTGTGCTTATAACCGCTCACAGCATTTTTTTGTTTTACTGTGGTCTGCTACTTGAGTTGTAAATTTCCGTTCGAAAAGCATGTTAATTCAAATTTTATACTTCAAAACCAACCCGTTTCCTCAATTTAACCATCGTCTAAAATTCATAATAAAGTATGCGCAAGGTCGTTTAAAAACAGCATTAACATATATATTCCATTTTGAGAAATTCAAATGTGCTGCCATTCGTCTCTTGCATAATGGTATCTACATTTTTAAATCCAACTTTTCTGTATAGTTTTATCGCTCTTTTATTGAAGGTTGCAACTGATAATGTAATTTTTTCAGGTTTAAATTCCGTCTTAATAAAACTTATAGTAGCCTTTAAAAATTCCTTCCCATTGCCTTTTCCAGTTAAATCTGGCCTCATGCCTAAACCAATTTCGAAATTTCTATGAGAAACCTTATTACAACTAATAAAAGCAACCAATTCATTTTCTTCTGTTACAGCATATGTTGTATTCCCTCGTTTTTTCGGGTTTGAAAACTCCTCTAAATCTTCTTTATCAGCTTCCAGATCATAAAAGGAGTACTGACCATCTTAATGCCAGGTAAAAGCAATAGCCTCTGCTTGTTCTTGTGTCATAATGCTAAATTTATAAGTCATCTCAATACCCCTTTCTTCGGTTTCATCATTTGTTCCATTGTACGATCTTCCGTTCATGATAGTTGAACAAGGCTTATTAAACTCTGAATACATATAAATTTTTCAAAGATTAGTGAAAGAAGGAAGTGGACAATTCCCGTTGAATTATTAAGGGAGACATTTAGTAAAAATGGGAGAATCTTATATCAATTAATATTGAGAAAGAACAAAAAGTGATTTGTGAAAAATATGGTGCTAAATTTTTCGCCGCAGCAGACAAATTGAAATTAGGGATTTCCAAGAAAGTAAAAGAAGGTGTATTTCCTATTAACGGACTTCGTCTATTTCCAGAAGAAGGAACTTCTGGCTGGTTCATACGGGCAGGTGACGAATTTTCCCAAGATCCTGATTTTTTTGTTCCTCTTCACATTGAACATATTGATGAATGGGTACCAAATATTAAAAAATATTTAGGGTTGGCACCTGGCTGGCGATTTTTAATTGCTGATGATTATGAAGATCTTTGGTTTGATAAAGAGATTCTCAACGATATTTAATTTAAAGTTGCAAACGAGTACAGTGATCCAGACGGGAATTTTTTTGAAATCCTTATTGAAGAAACGGTACAGAATAGTTCAATAAGAATTCGCATAAGGATTACAAAAGAAATTGTTATTGTTAGGGGTAATTAGAGATAATTCTTATTTAGGGAGATTGTATGACATCAAATATTTTTCATAGATAGAATGGGAAAATTATCAAAAATCCAAATTTATATTTTTATAGGAAGTAGTGAAAAAAGTGAAAACCAAAAAAGAATTTAAATTTTGGATTATTATGAGAAATATTTCATTGACTATAGTAGCGGCACTCCTTATTCTGATCGTTTTGAATAACGCTATGACTGCATATGAACAAAAAAAATACCCAGCAATAGGGCAATTAGTTGAAGTGGATGGAAACAATATGCATGTCTTTACAAAGGGTGATGGTGAAAATACAATTGTTTTATTAAGTGGATTGGGTACGGTTGCACCTGTGCTAGATTTTGAACCTTTGATTAACGAGATGTTAAAGAACAATAAAATTGTTGTTGTAGAGCTTTTTGGATATGGTTGGAGTGATTTAACTAATAAGGAAAGAACAGTGGAAAATATAGTAGAGGAAATCAGAACTGCTCTAAAAAAGTCAAACATAGAGGGACCATATATATTAATGCCACACTCCATTTCTGGGATTTATAGTATGTACTATGCTAATAAATATCCAGATGAAGTTAGAGCAGTTATAGGGATTGATCCCACATTGCCAGGGTTTAATCACCACTTTTCCCATACAATGCCAAAGGTCTCTGCTTCCCATGAAATGCCTAAATTTTATGTAGCACCAACTGGAATTGTAAGATTGGCATCATTTGTGATTCCAGATCTATTCTTTCCCCTATCCGAGGAAGAAACGTATTCCGAAGAAAATTTAAAGATGACCAAAGCCATTTCAGTTTGGAATTCCTTTAATAAAAATGTATCTAATGAAACAAATAATATACATCATAATATCGATAAAACCATCGGTATGACGTTCCCGTCTGATATACCTGTCATGATCTTTACTCCGAAAGAAGAAAACATAAATGAAGATGGCCAATCAAAAATAACTTTTTATCAAACACAGTTAAGTAACGGGTCTTCAAATAAACTTGTTACGTTAGAAGGAAATCATTATCTCCATTGGACTCGATATAAAGAGATAAGCGAATATGTTAATAAGTTCATAGAAACACATGTAAGTGATTAAATAGAAGAACCTCCCTGGAGGTCCTTTATTTATCGGGGATTATTAACAATATTATTTAACATAGCCAAAAGAGAAGTAATAATTTATTCGTTGTTCTTACTGAACTACGGGTGCTAACCTTCAACAAAGTAATACGTTAAAAAAGGCTCGAACCATAATGGCTTCGAGTTTTTTTGCGTGCTAATTTCACTGCAAGAGTGTCAGCTAATTTAAATGCGAATTTCCCTGCGAATACCACTGAAAATTAGAATATTGTACTTCAAAACCAAACCCATTCTTCTAAGAGAAATAGGTTTTTTTATGGAAAAAAAGTGTGGCAGAAAACTTCCCTAAAAATTTTTCCACAAAATGCTTTCCTTTTTCCTAACCTTCGAATATAATCAACTGTATTAAGAGTAATAGTACACCTAGTACACATAGTACAGATAGGGGGTCATCATGTTCGATCTTGACCTTAGGAGCCGGAAGCCGATTTATGAGCAGCTTGTTGAAAAGCTGAAGGAACTGATTGTCAATGAAGTGCTGAAGGCTGATGAGCAGCTGCCTTCTGTAAGGACGCTTGCGCAGGAATTGACAATTAATCCGAACACGATTCAGAAGGCGTACCGCGAGTTGGAGATTCAAGGGTTTATTTACTCGCTGAAGGGCAAGGGCAGCTTTGTCAACCCGATTGCAAAAGGGATGGATAAGGAGAAGATTTCACAGGTGAAGCAGGAACTGGAGAAACTAATTTTAGAAGCGTTGTATCTTGGCGTGACGGTGGAGGAACTGCAGGCCATGATTGTAGAGACAGATGCCAAAAAGGGGGCAGACTGAAATGATTCAGGTGAAACAAATTAGAAAAGCGTTCAATAGCCAGCCTGCCGTTCAAAACGTGGACATGAACATTGGGCAAGGTTCGATATACGGATTGATTGGTTCAAACGGAGCGGGGAAGACGACACTCATAAAAATGCTGGCCGGTATTTACAGACAGGACAGCGGCGAAATGACGATGGACGGGGAGCAGGTTTACGGGAATACAACCTTGAAGGACAGGATATTCTTCATTCCGGACCAGCCATATTTCTTGCCTCAGTACACCACAAAGCAGATGGCCCATTTTTACCGGAGCATGTATTCCCGCTGGAACGGGCAGCGTTTTGAAAAACTAAAAGAAGTTTTCGAGATTGATATGAACAAGAAAATCCATACTTTCTCAAAAGGGGTTCAGCGGCAAGTGGCGTTTTGGCTTGGGCTATCGACGATGCCGGATTTCCTGATCCTCGATGAGCCGATGGATGGACTTGACCCAGTTGTCCGCAGGAAGGTAAAGAACCTGCTCGTCCAGGATGTCGCTGAAAGGGAAATGACGATTTTGATATCATCCCATAACCTGCGTGAGATTGAGGATTTTTGCGACCACATTGGCATTTTACATAAAGGGAAACTCCTTCTCGAAAAAGATATTGATGATTTGAAGTCAGACATCCACAAAGTCCAACTCGCTTACAAGGATGGAATTCCGGAGGGGCTGACAGAAAAACTGAACGTACTCCACTCCGAAAAACGGGGAAGTGTACAGGTCCTGATTGTTAGGGGCAGCGAAGACGAAATAGTAGGTTTAATCAAAAAGACCAGCCCGGTCATTTTCGATTGGCTACCGCTTACCCTTGAAGAAATTTTCATCTATGAAATGGGGGATATCGGCTATGCCATTAAGAATGTCATTGTTTAATAGGGATATGATCCTCCAGGTCGTCCGGAGTGTTGGCTGGATATCGATCGTCTATTTCCTTGTCCTGCTCTTTATCCTGCCAATCCGAATGATGATGATGTACGCGGACAGGGAATTGCATGTGTGGGCGCCAAGGGAAACTTTGTTCCAGTACGAATTTGGCATCCAATTCGTCCTTATGATCGCCGCACCGGTCCTTTTTTCGGTTTTCCTGTACCGTTTCCTGCACGTAAGGCAATGGTCGGATCTCATGCACAGCCTGCCAATAAAGAGAGCGCATATTTATAACTTCTACACGATTGCGGGGTTGGTCTTCCTTGCGCTACCCATACTGCTGATTGCGTTAATCATTCTTGGCTTGCATACCGTATATGGCTGGAATTTGTACATGTCTGTTGGGGATATTGCAAGTTGGGTGGGGCTTACGCTCGTTTTCAATTTCATCTTTTACCTCGCTGGGGTTTTTGTCGCAATGGTCACCGGAATTTCAGCGGTGCAGGCGGTACTTACGTATATTTTCCTGCTGTTTCCGGCTGGGATATCGCTTTTGGTCATCTACAATCTCGGCATGCTTTTATATGGTTTTCCGAGCAGCTACTACAGAATCCACAATATTGAATACTTATCGCCGCTTACGCATTTCACCGTGATGGAAACTTCAAACGGGCACATAGGCGGGAAGCATGTTTTGATCTATTTAACCATATCGGCAGTTCTGTATGTGCTCGGCCTATTCATCTATCAAAAAAGGAAAAGTGAAGCCGCCTCCGATGCAATTGCGTTTGATTCGCTGAAGGTTGTTTTCAAATTCGGAGTGACCGTCTGCACCATGATGCTCGGCGGAATGTATTTTGGGAACGACCAGCATACACTTGGATGGATGATTTTTGGTTATGCATTTGGCGCGATTATCGGCTATTTTGTTGCTGAAATGGTCTTGCAAAAGACATGGCGGGTCTTTGGAAATCTTCGCGGGTTTGCGGTATACGCCGGAGTAATTGTCCTTTTGGTTTTAGGCCTGCAGGCTTTTGGCCCGTACGAAAAGCATATTCCTGCCAAAAATGAAATTAAGAGCGTAATGGTCTCAAATTTTGTAATTAGACCCCAGGATGAATCTCATAGGTTGTATCGCCCGGTTCCACTGAAAGGCGAAGAGGCGATCGAAATGGCCAGGAGCCTTCATTCAGCCATTCTTGAACGGGAAACCACAAATCGGAAGGACCCACGGATCACCCAGCAGTTTTTCTTTAAGTACGAACTAAAAGATGGTGGAACTGTAGTCCGTGAATACAATATCACGCCCGAAGAATATGAAACATGGCTCAGGCCCCTCCAGTTAACAAAGGAATACAAGCATTCGACCCATCCAATTTTCAAATTAAAAGAATCGTCGTTACGGAAAATCCGCATAAACGATGGCGTTGGATTAAACAAAAGAGTAGTGATTTCCGACAGCCTAGAGGGTAAAGAGGCTCTCGCCATTTTAAAAAGAGAAGTCGAAAACGAGTCGTATGAAGAATGGAAAAACCCGGTCGGTACTAGGGCGGTCATCGAAATCGAATCGTATCAGGGAGTGGTCCAACTCGAGTTTAAAAAGTCCTACACGGAGTTTGCCGCATGGCTGAACGAAAACGGGCTTTTTGAAGAGGCAATCGTCTCCGCAAAGGATGTGGACTACATCGCTGTTATAAAAAACTCGACGGATTTGATTAACCGATACGGAATCGAAGAATTGCTTTCGGGCCCGATGAAAGAGGATCCAAGTACTTTAATTATTAAAGACAAAAAAGACATTCAGAATGCATTGGACCAGTCAACAAATGGCTGGAGAGAAAGGGATTCATATGTCGCGGTCGTTGTTTATAAACCGTACGGAATGAAGGAAATGAGGACTCTTGACGAAAAGAATGTGCCGGATTTTATTAAAAATCATTTTTAAAAAGTGTCCCAGATTACAGGGGAAGGGATTTTTAAAAAATCGCGGATATGAATGAAAGCTATTTATATCCTGGCAGGGTGTAATAAAAGCCCATTTTTAACCTTGTAGGTATTTTCTAAAAGCGATATTACATGGAAGGATTTTTTCAAGCGAAAGGGGGTCATCCGGATGACGGAGCTGGATTTTGACCAACTGTATTCAACGTATGCTGGGAAGCTGCAACAAATTGCATACAATATCACCAGGGATATGCACATCGCCGAGGATGTTGTCCAGGAGAGTTTTTTAAAAGCATATAAAAAGCTTGGTACGGTGCAGGATTCAGGGAAAATCGGTGCTTGGCTTTGTTCCGTTACACGCCGGACGGCGATTGATTTCGTCCGGGGGGAAAAACGTAAGCGATGGATGCCGGCCGACCAAACTGTGATGGAGCAGCGTATATCTGAGCAGGGGGCCGCTGAATCGACCGAGAAGAAAATCGAGTTCATGACACTTAGGGATGAGGTGCGGGGCGCCGTCTTCCGGATGGGCATGGAGTACCAAAATGTCCTCGTCCTGCGGATTGATTATGGGATGAAAGAGCACGAGATCGCATCGGTCCTGAACTTGAAATCAGGGACGGTTAGGACAAGGCTGTACCGCGCCAGGCTTTATTTGAAAAAGGCGGTGCTGGATAAGCTGCCTGCATGACTTTATTAAAAAATAGACTAGGAGATTCATAATGATTACAATCCAAGATTTGTCCCATGACTTTGAAATTGGGAAAAAGGGGAACAAAACGGTTATTCCTGTGCTGAAGGACGTTTCGCTTTCGGTTGAAAAGGGCGAAATCGTGACAATTGTCGGACGTAGCGGTTCTGGGAAATCCACGCTGCTGAATCTAGTAAGTGGGTTCATCCGCCCGAAGCAAGGCGAGATAATGATTAACGGAACCACAGTTTCCAGCTTGAATGAAGCGAAGTTCGCCGATTTCCGGATCAAACATTTGGGCTTTATTTTTCAAAGCTTCCAGCTCATTCCGAGCATGACGGCGTACGAGAATGTTGAACTGCCGCTCGTTTTGCAAGGGATGAGTGAGGCACAGAGAAAAAAGAAAACCGAGGAGATGCTCGCGAAAGTCGGGCTGCTTGAGTACCGCGACCATTATCCGGGCGAATTGTCTGGCGGCCAGCAGCAGCGTGTCAGCATTTCAAGGGCACTCGTCGTCAACCCGCCAATCATCCTGGCAGACGAACCGACCGGCAGCTTGGACAGCGAAACGGAAAAGGAGCTTCTTGATTTCATCGTTCAGCTAAATCGGGAGCTCGGCATTACCTTCCTAATCATCACGCACGACGAACAAGTGGCAAGGGTCGGGCATCGTACAATCGAACTTAGGGACGGCAGGGTATACGAGGGGGTTACAGCATGAAGCTTAAAGACCAGTTCCGGTTCGTCCGGCAAAATATGAAAAAAAGCAAGACACGCGTGTTCATGACGATTTTGGCGGCGGCGATGGGGAGCGCGTTCCTCATTGTCCTTGCCTCGGTCGGATTCGGGCTGCATAAGTCGGTCGTAAAAGAAATCACCGAGCGGCAGATTGTAACCGAGATACAGGTGCCTGGAAAGCAAGAAAGTACAGACGGTAACCACCAAATTACCGATAAAGACATCGCCAAATTTGAGAAAATCGATAATGTTAAGGCAGTGACAAGGCGAAAATCCCTTCAGCAAGAAGGGTACTTTGAATACGGTAACCACGAAGCGTTCGCTCGGACGGTAGTCACCCATATGCCTTCCGAACTGAAAGCCGGCTTTGAATTGTCTGAAGGAAAGGTCGCCGAAAAAGACAACGAAATCATCCTTGGCTACAATTTCATTGATGGGTTTGTCCCGAAGAATTTTGAGGGCGATGACCTGTACGACAATACAGGGAAAATAAAGAAAGAGTACCAGGTTGGCGAATCATTGCTTGGAAAAACGCTTAAACTGACCGTCCGGAAGTTTGAGGATGGAAAAGAAATAACAAAATCGTTTGAGGTTACGGTGGCAGGCATACGAAAAGAGCCTTCAAAACAATGGGTGCATGACGGGACAGTTTTTATTTCCGAAGGCCTGATGAAGCAAATCGAAGCATTCACCGGGACCCCGCGCGGCATGATGAAGGATCCGAACAACCCAAATATGGAATTCGAGCCGCTACCGGACGATTCCTATGATGATGTGAAGGTATACGCGAAAAATCTTGAAGCGGTTAAGGGAATCTCAGATAAACTTGAGAAAGATAAGTATTATGTTTACTCGGTCGTGAATGAATTGAAGAATGTTAATACGATGTTCACGATTGTAAAAGCAGGCTTAATTTTCATCGGCACGATCGCCGTCCTGATTGCTTCAATAGGCATTTACAACACGATGACAATGGCGGTCACCGAGCGCTCGCAGGACATCGGCATAATGAAAGCGATCGGCGCGAATCCAAAAACGATTAAAAGCATTTTCCTTTTGGAGAGCAGCTATATCGGCATTATTGGAGCCATGATCGGTACGGCAGTCGCTTACTTAATTAGCTTTGCCGTCAACTTCGGCCTGCCGCTCATCATCAAGCAGGCATTCGGCGAAAATCCGCCGGAAGGGCTGACGTTCAGCAGCATACCATGGTCGCTGCCAGTAATCAGTTTTGTCATCTGCTATGTCGTGACCATTCTGTCGGGCATGCGTCCGGCTAAACGCGCCACTCAGGTTGATGTGCTGAGCGCGCTGCGAAGGGAAGTTTAGTTTTGAGATTGGAGCAATGCACAGTTTTTACCCCTAAATGATAAAAAGTGTATCAAAGAATAACATACCATTTACCACTTCTACCTACTGGTGATCCTTACCTGATTCGGACACGAGACCGTTCAAAACATGGTTTACTGTCTGAATCCCTGCCTGATTCGGACACGAGACCGTTCAAAACATGGTTTACTGTCCGAATCCTATTACTTATGACAAAGTCAGGGATATTCAAATAAAGAGTGAACAAGAAGCATACAAAGAAATTTTAGATGGTAATGTTCAATATTACTCTGAATACAAAATGATAAAAACCTTACTGATTCATAACATTGAGGTAAGCTCCATATGGATTCCAAAGGCTATTATCAACCTTTCAGAGTACAGTAGACGGAACCGATATAATGATTTCCATTCCGGGAATCTGATTTAATATTGGCTGTTTTCGTAAAATTTGTTGCTTTTTAAAATTATAATTTCATGTATTAAAAAGTGGTGAATACATTGAAAAAAGCAATAACAATTGGTTTAATTTGTATTTCTATTTTTCATTCGGGATGTAATTCAAACAATTTAAGCGACGCTCAATTTACTAACCTTTCACCAGCCGTAATTAAAATGTATAACTTTACTTATCTTATGACTGACGAAGTTGTAACTACTAACGAGGTTGAAGAACAAATAGGAAAAATTACTAACATACAAGAACTTGTTTCTTACTCAGAAGACCAAAACCCATATAAAAATCCAGGGAAAATTTTTAGGATAAAGGATATTAGTGTTGAAAAGGCTATTGCTATTCAAGTTAATGACAAACTAAATATTGCAAATATTGCTGAATAGTTATAATACCAAATTAACGTTTTAGAGTATCCCGGCTAGGTTCTGCCGGGGTGCTCTTTTTTGCTGATGGCTCTTAAATGAACCCGGTTTATTTCACGCTAAAATCAGATCCGTGACAATCTTAGGAATTTAAAAAATAGGACACAATAACCGAAGGCAATGAAGTAACTAAAGGAGGAAATCCAATGGATATACAAATGAACTATGGAAGTGATTACAAATTCATTCCGGCCACTTCAATTGGGAATGGAATGGGGATTCAAATATTGCCGGATTTATTTTGTTATACGATCCAAATTGTCAACATCTTGTTAGTCGGGAATCCAGAAACGGGTGATTTTGTTTTGGTGGATGCCGGAATGCCTGAGTCTGCGGACGAAATTATTTCTGCCACCGAAGAACGATTTGGCGCAAACAGCCGACCAAAAGCAATTATCTTGACCCACGGGCACTTTGACCATGTCGGGGGAATAATCGAACTCGTGAACCAATGGGATGTTCCGGTCTATGCCCATCAGTTGGAAATGCCTTTCCTGACTGGCCAGAAAAGCTATCCCGATCCGGATCCTACGGTTGAAGGGGGAATGGTGGCGAAAATGTCGCCTCTGTTTCCTACTGAACCGATTGACTTAGGGAACAACGTCCAGACGCTACCTGATGATGGCACTGTTCCACATATGCCAGGGTTTAAATGGATCCATACCCCGGGACATACTCCAGGCCATGTATCATTATTCCGGGAAAAAGACCGCGCCTTAATCGCTGGAGATGCATTTGTAATGGTGAAACAGGAATACCTGTATAAAGTGTTCACCCAAGAACAAGAAATAAGCGGGCCTCCCCGCTATCTTACAACAGACTGGCGAGCCGCCAAGGAATCAGTCATTAAACTGGACGCATTAAATCCGTCGGTTGCTGTTACTGGCCACGGGCTGCCCATGTCGGGAGAATTGCTTACTTCGAGCCTGAAAAAACTCGTCAATGAATTTGATCAGATTGCCGTCCCTGATTACGGTAAGTACGTTGACAAAAACACGCATTAAAAAAGGAAAGGAAATACGAAAAAACCGAATCAGCCAGACCTCGTCAGCCACACAAAAACAAAAAACCCCAAGCCGTATAAACCGGCCCGGGGTATTAAACTTTAGCAATACAACTCAACAAAATACTGTGGATTCAACTTTTCGCCTGTCACCCGGGCGATTTTTTCATTCCACGGGTAAAGCGCGCCCGGCTTGAAATACTCCTCAATCAACAGCTTCCCGGTTTCTTCAGTAAAGAAATCCTCAGAAATTGTCCGCTCAATGTAGCGCTGAAGCTGGGCCGCGGTCAACTCGCCTAACGCGTAATTATGATAGTAAACCGGCGCGAGCGTAAAATGAATTTTCGCCGCCCAATCAGGATTGTCAACATCATCCGGCGGAGTGACGAGCTGGATTTCCTGAACGGTTTTCCACCAAAGCGAATTCAAATCCTGATCAGGATTGTCATAAAGCTCTTTTTCAAAAAAGACGAACGTAATGATCCAGCGCGCGGAAATGAGCATTTGCAGCTGCTGGTATTTTTCCAGCTCCGGCGCCAGTTCGGAAATTGTCGCTTCGTCAAGGCCGAGGAACCTAGACAGCCAGCGCGGATCCTTGCCCATTTTTCCAAAAAGCATCGCGATTGCTTCGGTTGTCAGCGTATGGCTGTAGGAGCGGAGGCTGAATGGCAGGCTTGAATCAATATACTTAAAATACGCCGCATGGCCGAATTCGTGGAGGTTCGTTTCCATCCAGTACGCCGTTTCCGTCAAGTTGCACAGGACGCGGACGTCGCCGGCGCGGTCAATATCGGTACAGAACGCGGTCGGGTTTTTCTTTTCGCGCGGGTACAGGTCACTCTTTTCATAAAGGTCGGTAATGTCGATGCCCATCGCATTGAACGTGTCGGACGTCAGCTGCACAAGGTCCTTCCCCTTGTAAAATCGGTCAAGGTTTGTGGCATCGGAAGGAGGCGCTTCCTGGAAAAATGGATCGACATAGTGCCACGGGCGGATTTCCGACACATCAATTCCGAACTTCTCCGCCAGACGGCCATCAAGCTCGGCTTTCATCGAACGGTACGTAGCATCCGACTGCTCAACAAAGTCCTTGAAAATGCCCATGACTTCATTTTGGTCCAGCTCCTGAAGCTCGAACGCCATTTCGTAATAATTGGTATAGCCAAGCAGGCGCGCGGCCTCGTTCCGCTTTTTAACAAGCTCGATCAAATCCTTTTCGACTTCGCGGCCAACTTCCTTGCTCGCGAACCAAACCTTTTTGCGGAGCTCAAGGTCTTCGCTATTCGTCAGCACGTCGCGGATGTCATTGGCTGAGTAAGCTTTGCCATCCACTTCCGGTGAATAAGTGTTGAAGCGCAAATTCAGTTCCGAGGACCGCTTTGACAGGTCCGCGAGAATCTCTTCAGGGAGCTGGTTCCGCTTCATGCTGTTGGTTAACAGTTCAAGCTGTCGCTTCTGAACCTCGGTAAGGCCTTCTTCTTTTAAAAATTGCTTCGCTTTCTCATATGTATCCTTGTTGGCGAAAAACAAGCTGAACGCCGTGCTTGCTTTTGTCAGCTTCTCGGCCCATTCAGGGTCTCCAGTCGTCTGGGCCATCCAGCTTGTTTGAGTGACGTTTTTTAAAAGCGATTCCATTTCCCCATTGAGCTCTTGCAAAAAAGTTTCTACACTAGCCATTGTGCTCTCTCCTCATCTCCCATAAAATTGGCTTAATACTAAAAATTGTCTGATTTACTCTACAGGGCGAGCCCTCGGGTTTTCACATATAGTTTCTCGCAAGCGTACATGGAGTCAAGCTCCCATCGGCGTTACGCACTAGCTATAGGGGTGAAAACCAACAAACAAGCAGTCCGTTGACCACATTGGCGTTTGTTTTCTTTTCTTTCGAAAATGGAGGTTAAATCATACCCCCAGATTTGTTTCAAGATATTTTAATGCCGCTATTTAAGACCATTATACCGTTGTTTTTAATTTGTTGGATACATTTGTCATGTAATAGTTGAAAGTTTTCAAATTCAGTTTGACACCGTTCAGGGTCGGGCTTTTGTCCTTCAGCGTCTGTACAATAGAGTAAAAACGATGAATATAAATCGCGTTGAATTTTGGCTCCATCAGGTAAAACATGCCATCGTTTCGATAAATGCTTTTTATTAGTTGTATTTAACATGTGGTCGTATTGGGATGCTTTAAATGTCCACGTATTAATTTCGCTGACTTTTCCGCCGGTTAAGGTAAACCGATATTTGGCTTGTTTAATAAAATAGCCGGGACTTCGTCTCAAAATACTTTTGCCAAAGCGTGTTCTTCGTTTCCATTTCCCTATATTCTCGTTTTTGCCAGAGGTTTTTGATTTCTTCTGCAGCCCTTTGATATTCATGGTTTCGATAATCAATTCATCCCCTGCGGATCGCAATCGATTAATGTCTTCATTGTGTGCGTACTTTCTGTTATAGGCTGCTTTTCGGTGTAGATTGCGTAATTTCATTCGAGCTTTTTTATATTTCTTTGAAAATATCCATTCTTTCTTTCCTTTTTTTATCGTTCCGTCGATGTTATAGTTTTTTGGATTCGTCGCTCTTCGGGAACGGTCTAGATATCGTTGAATATTTACAATCTTTTGTTCGGTATGAAATGTTTTTGAAGAACGTTCGGCTAAATTTTTCAAGAGTACCTGGTCCTTTGAAACAATTCCCATGGACTGAGTACCAATGTCCCCGCCGATTCGCCCTGTACCGTAAGTATGGCGAAAAGAACCGTCCTTTTTACGCTTGGGCACAGGATTGCCTTCTAGAATGATTTGAATAAAATATCTGATTTTGCCTCTGATTTCTTTTCTTACGATTCGGTTGTTGCGAATCCGATAAGTAGGAAGGATAGCCTGACCTGTTAAGTGTAGGTCTACATTTAATTGGTCAATTTCAGCGCCATTCACCATGTAATTTCGAATGTGGGAAAGAGTTTCTGAAATGAATAAATCGTTCTCCTTGATTTTCAAAGGGAAGTTCATGCCATTGTAGCTAACATAGAAATGATTCGTCTTCTTGTTGTGTTTTAAGATAATACAGCGGTCTGCTTGTTTTCCTTGAAAGGTAATGAAATCACCTTTATTATAAAAATATGGTTTTTCTCCGTTACTAAACAATATTTTTTCCATCGTGCTCCACGCCATTTCACACACGGACCAAACGGTCACAGCGTC
This sequence comes from Neobacillus sp. YIM B06451, assembly GCF_032667185.1. Lineage (NCBI taxonomy): Bacteria > Bacillati > Bacillota > Bacilli > Caryophanales > Bacillaceae > Neobacillus > Neobacillus sp. YIM B06451. Next base: position 673,605 of record NZ_JAVFKJ010000001.1, read on the forward strand.
CGGCAAATGAAACTTCTTTTCTCGCAGCCCAGCACCATAATTTCTGGCAAAATCAAATGTGACATTATAGGAATCTCGTAATTCTGAAAGTTGGTCTTTTAGGTGATTAAGTTCTTTTTTCAATAATTTAGCATCATCGGCGGTTTTTCTTATTTCACCCGATACCGAACAGTATCGTTTTAACAACACTTTATATTTTTTCGTTCGAACCATTTGTAGATAGTTTTTGTATAGTTCACTTAACACAGTATTTCTAATGATTCGTAAGTGCTCACCAATTCGGTTCATTCTGTAGTGTTGAAAAGGCAAAACACCAAGTTCGACCTCAATAATATGAAGAGGAGTATGTATTTTGCGAATGACATTCAACATTTTTTTGAATTCGGAAGGCGAATTCTTTTTCCGTGTCTTTTTTTCTTTTGCTTTATTCATATAAACCATACTCCTTTCTATAAAATTTTAGTCTTTTGCCCTGTATATATCGTTTTACCGGTGCTTCGCTTACCCTACCAGCTGTATTACAAAATATACCTCGCTCTAGAAAACCCCACATCGGGAATTAAACTTCTTTAAGTTTGGGATTTAATATGGTAATGAACTAGAAACTTACAATGATTTAAAGTGTTGTATTCACACATATTTACCACCTAAGTTCTATCTAGGCTCGCTCCCATTTTATAAATCTATTTTATCATACTGAAACATATGTTCGCAAACGATGCATAGGATGGTCAAAAGACCAGTCTTAAGCGTTGCCCTTACACCCACGGTGTCAGCACACGTGGTTTTACGGTAAGGTCTGTAATAATAGGGAAAGAAAATTCTAGCTTAATCTATTTTTACGAAAACGAAAAGAGGGCCTAAAAATGGAGATTAGAAAACTTACCCCTGATGACGCCGCCCGATACAGAACAATTAGGCTGGAGGCGTTGCGCGCCCATCCCGAGGCGTTTGGATCAAGCTATGAGGAAGAACACGAATATCCGCTATCCTTTTTTGAGGACAGGTTCAGGAATGGCCCCGCAGTAACGCTTGGAGCATTTTTCGCTGGTGAATTGGCGGGAACGGTGACACTTTTCCCGGAGACGAAAAAGAAGTTCAAGCACAGGGTGAACATTGTCGCCATGTATGTTGCGCCCGAGTATAGAAGGTCGGGAGCGGGGAAAAAACTCGTTGGTTCAGCGCTTGACTTGGCCAGGGAGATGGAGGGGGTTACTCACGTTTATCTCGCCGTCACGTCGACAAACATTCCAGCAAAGAAATTGTACGAATCACTAGGATTTGTTACGTACGGGGTCGACCAGTCTGCATTGAATCTTGACGGTAAGCTTTACAGCGAGGATTTGATGGTGCACGCCCTCTGAAAAACGGCAAGGAGGAATACAGGGGTGAATTGGTGAATAGTAGTACTCTAATAAGTGAATTTACGGGGGGATTCCTTTGAGGAAAAAAGCGAACCAAAGCAATTTCCTGAACAAAAAGTGGTTTGTGGTCCTCGTTGCTATTTTGCTTGCATTATTGCTTTTTCACATCGCCTCGGGTAAAGAGAAAAATAAAGAAATCACCGTTTCCGAAGCTGTTGACGTGGATTTGGGCAACACGACAAAAATTGTTTTCCGTGACGGTAGGGGAATGAATCAGCCATTCAGCCTTGAAGATGCTGGGAAAATTGACGAGTTTTTAGAGAAGCTCGACGGATATGTTGTGAAAAAAGAGAAAAACCATGAGAAAAGTGTTGGCTGGCTCCATTTAGCCGACTTTTACAACGGAAACAAAAAGCTCGTTACCATCACATTCACCAACCCGCTTAAACTAAACGGAGCCTATTACGAAATTCTCGAAGGGCAACTCCAGCCAGGGGAAATTGAACAATTCATCCAATCCGCCAATCCCGATTGGAAAAAGAAATAAAGTTGCCAGGCGCCAAAAGTGGCCCTGTTTTGTTCCAGCATGGCGCCTGGCATTGAACATTAAAAGGGAGAGTCGAGTATGAGTACTAAAAGATTGGACTTGCCAGAGGATTTTATTAGGAAGATCACGGGTGCGTTTGGGGAGGCAGGGGAAAAGTGGCTCGCGGGCTTGGAAGGCCAAATCAGACATTACTCCGAGAAATGGAATCTTGTCATTGAAGGGCCGGTCCCGAATCTTTCCTATAATTACGTGACAAAGGCGAAAGACATAAAAGGAACCCCAGTCATCCTGAAGCTAGGCGTAGCGAATGGGGAATTCAAGAATGAAGTCCGGGCCGTTAAGGCATATAAAGGGAACTCTTTTGTAAAGCTGCTCGTTGAGGATGCCGAAAACGGAGCCATGCTGCTTGAGCGGCTACTACCGGGTCACAACCTGTCCACTTTAGAGGACGAGGAGCAGGTGACAAGGGAATACATCAATGTTTGGAGAAAAATCCGGACGCCAATTCCCGCAGGAGTCAACTTCCCGTCAGTCAAGGATTGGGCTTCCGGACTAGACAGGTACAAAGCAATGTTCCCGGAAGGCGGAGAGCCGATTCCATTTGAAGCAGTCGATACGGCGGCATCATTTTTCAAAGAGCTGGCTGGATTAGGGGAGGAGCAGCTTCTCCATGGCGACTTGCATCATGAGAACATCCTCTATGCGGAAGGCCGCGGCTGGGTGGCAATCGATCCGAAAGGGGTAATCGGGCACCCGTATTTTGACATCATCTCCTTCCTTGTAAACTATGTAAATGAAAAGCCCAATCCAAAAGAATTGTTAAAACTTAGAATAGATTTGATTTGCAACGAAGTTTCAATGGACCGGAAATTGCTTTTAAAAGCTGCCGTTTCGCTCTCGACCCTGTACGCCTGCTGGGGAATCGAGGACAAAACTGACTGGAAAGATACATATCAATGCATGATTTGGTTCAAGGAACTGCTTGAAGAAACAGCCTGCGAATTAGATGGAAATAAGGTGTACAAATGATTTCACAGGGCGTGATATTAAAAAATGGACAAGTCCTTATGGTAAAACAATATGTCCAAAGGGGCGATATTGTTTGGAATTTTCCTGGTGGCGGGATTGAGGGTGATGAAACACCCGAGCAAGCATGCATTAGGGAGGTTAAAGAAGAAACCGGCTATGACGTCGCGATAATAAGGCTTCTTGTAAAAAACAGCTCCAAGTTTACGTTTGAAGCGGAAATCATTAGCGGCAGCCTCCATGTCGACATGGAACACGAAGCAAACACCGACATCTTGGAAGCCGCATGGATCAGCCTCGGTGATAAAGAGAAATTCGATAGCTATACAGCGCCGGTACTTCAATTATTGAACACGCCAACTCGATAATAAAGGGGTTTTGGTATGAAAAGAGCCAGAATTATATTTGGTATTATTGTTTTCGTAATTGCAATTTTGTTTTACACACAAATTGGCAAAACCCATAATACTAACGTGAGTATCGAAAAATCCGATAAGTTTTCGACTGAAGAAATAAATGATGCGGTAAAAGCTGTAAAGAGGAAATTTTGGAGCTTTAGGGGATGTGAATTAACGGATGTTTGGTATTCCGAGAAAGAATCCGAGGCAGAGATTGAGGGGTATATGAAAAATGGCAGGGGAGCATCAAACGGCGTTAAACCGGAAAATGTTATTGTGTTGTTTTCAAATTTTAAAGTGAGATCCTGGGGCGCAGACGTAACCCTTGAGCCAAATTCTACCCATACCGGCTGGAGCTGGATCTTAATAAGAGACAGTAAAACCGATAAATGGCGAGTCGATGATAGGGGATATTGAAATTTTTAAAAGTTAGTACTTAGGTAGTACCATAAAACTGCTATAGTAGTATAGGAAACCCTGGTTCACCCCGTTTATAATGAAACTAGAAAGCAATTTAAAAGAGCGGGGGAGCGGGCATGGTGCTCGATGAGAAAGAAATGAACTTATACGAAAGTTGCAGGCATTCTAGCCCTTACGAAGTACTTCACACCGTTACCGGGGGCAATGTCCGCGGCCTGGATTTGCTGGCCCTCAGGCGCGTGCTTGCAAAAAATAAACAGCCATCCGAAATCGTCAATGTTCTCCTTATTTATTTTTATAAAACATTCGCCAACCAAGTGTATGATCGGAACGCGTTGCTTAAGGTCTTTGATTTTTGGAAAAAAAACAACGTCGATACATTCAAGCAGGCAGTGGACATGACGGCAAGGGACATACACACCATTCTAAGTGACCGCAAAGCCTAGGAATTCCTACATGAAAAAACTTCATGAATAGCATCACGCTGCTTTGCGACGATCTGGTGATAGTATCGTCGCATTTCCTATGGCGCAGGAGCAGTTAGCTGCCCTTTAGGTATTTGCTAGCAAAATGCTTGCTGTTTGCTAGCAGACCGCTAGCGATTCCCGGAGGTTTTTCGGTTTTATCCTGGAGTTTTTCCGTCTTATCCGGAAGTTTCTCGGTTTTATCCTGAAATTATTAATGTGTTAAAATTATTTTACTTATGAAACTCCCAGCACGTAAGCAGGTTCGAAAACCGTGTTCAAGGAACAGGCTTATGGGTTTTTAGGAGCAAAACTTCGACCAACGAACCGATTTTTTGAAAAAAGATTCATCATAAAAAGGCCTCCCACATGGAAGCCCCGGTTGTGGTAACTGACTGAAGTTCAACCACCAAAGAACAGGTCGAGAAGATTGGAGCCCATGCTTGTATTCTTGTTGTAAAACTCGGAATAGCCGCAGTTTCTGCAATAAATCACGGTAAATGTGTTTTTCTGAATATCAAACATTTTCGAAAGGCCGGTGCCAGTCATTGCAACATCCTTTGACCCAGCGTTCCTGCTGCCGCATTTGATGCATCCTTTGTTCTCCATATTTATCACTCCCCCTTGAGTAGGATACGGGCAATAGATGTAAAAGATTCGGCCTCTAGAGAAAAATTTGGTAAGATTGAGAAAATGGCTAGGAGGGAACGAGGATGCCTCTCGAGCAGGAAGTGCCAGGGATGCTAGCGATTGGTTTTTATGGGGTAATGGCGATCTCGATACTTTTGCTTGTTTTTATCATGATCCGGTATAAATCAGCTAAAATAATTCCATTCATCGTCTTTTTGATACTCCTTTTGCCCGTAGGCTATTATCTCCTTGAGGCAATTAACGTTGTAAGGAGCGGCGTTCCGGAAATGATGCAATCGGAGGAGGCCTCCCTGAATATCGGGCTGGCGGGCTTTTTTTGGGCGATTGCAATGGCTGTGTTTCTTTTTGGGGTTTATAAGGCTGTGAGGGCAGCTGGAATAAAACAAACTGGATAAAAGCCAGTTGGATAAAGGGTCGGGCGCAGTAATTCAGGCTGGCTTTTCGCATCCGGGCCAATCAAATTGCCTATAAAAAAATCTTGGCCTTCATCAGCCAAGATTTTTCTTTACTTTATAAAGATAGCATTTTTCAGCAATAAAGCTTGCCAGGAGCCCAATCAGAACCGGAAGAAAAGAACCTGATGTCATGTTGAAACCACCTGAATCTGAGGTGAATTCATGCCGGAACATGAGCGGCGTAATCGTAAATGCATGCCCGATTGCGTACAGGATGCCAGCCGTTCCAATGAATGCGGATATGACAACGATAAAAGATTTAAGTTTCATTCATACAACTCCTTCCCTTTTTACTATTATAAACTTCTTTAGAAGGGATTGGAAATTAAAAAGGCCATTAGACTTAATTTGCTATTCGAATGTAACTTTCTAATCCTGCCTCCGTCTAACATAATATCAAACACATAAAGGTGGTAAACGACATGATGAAAGCTATTTTAAAAACAGCAGCAGTTCTCCTTCTCGCAATCGTAGTGACGGCTTGCGGGTCAAAAGATGAAGGTGCCGAGAAAAAAGTTGTCAATACGGGTGGTTCTGTGAATAAGGAAACCGTTGCGGATCCGAAAGAGGCAATCGATGCATCACTTGACCAGGAAAGCAGCTCCCAGGACGATGTAAAATACAAGCTTACGTTAAAAAATACGAGCGACCAGGAAGTAGTGCTTGAGCACGGAACATCCCAGGTGTACGATTACCAAATTAAAGACAGCTCAGGTAATGTAGTATACACATACTCCCAGGACAAAATGTTCGCCCAGGCTGTAACCGAGAAGAAAGTGAAGCCATCTGACAGCCTTGAGATTGAAATCGATGCGTCGGAAGGATTCAAAGGACTTGCAAAAGGCCAATACACTCTCGAAGTTTGGCCGGTGGCAAAAGGTGCGGAAGAGCTTAAAAAGGTAACAAGAGTTGAATGGCCTGGAGACAGCAAAGCTGATGCCAATCAAACCGTTACAGAAGACGTAACATATGTCGGCCTTGCGGATAACCATACAATTGAAGTAACTGACAAAAACGGCGAAGCAATTTCCCTGCAAATTGACCAAACCATTTTCAAACAGCTTGAAAACACTGAGCCTGACCAGGAAATGACCGTAACTTACACGGATGATGGGGTAACGAAGACAGCAACTAAAGTTGAATTGAAATAAGGAATGATTACAAAACGCCTGGACCTTCCGGGCGTTTTTTATATTACAACAACATCTTTAAACGTTTCATCGCAGAATGGACTGTAAGCCGATGGAAAGAAATCAGCTGCTGTTTAAATACAGCCCCATAAATTCCATACGGGGTGGGAGAAAGCCGAAGTAATTCTTCCCGGTTTTGTATATCAATGATTTCAGCCTGGACGCCAAGTTTTGATGCGGCCATGACAACATTTTCGGTTGCGATGTCCACGAATGGGCACTGCTGCGTCCGGAGGATTGTTAAGTTTGAGAAACGTTTCAGACGCTCATCCCAATCATTTGGAAAATAAGGATCCGGAGAATCATCGAATTTTAAAACCAGTAACTCAAATCCAAACGGCCCGTGGCCAATTTCAATAAAGCCATTTTTTAAAAAAACATCCTTGCCCGGAGTCCAGGAAGTGTCCGGGTTTGTAATGACGATCACGCCAGCTTTTTGATTCTGCCTCGCATCCTGTATGCATTTAGCTATTAGCTTGCTGGCATAGCCTTTACCCGTACCGGAAACCCAAAGACAATGGATGACCGTATAATTTTCGCCTAAAACGACCCGAGATGAATATTCAATCGGTGCGTATTCAATAAAGCCGGCAGCTTTGCCGTTTTCCAGCAACTTTATGTATTTTAACCCTTCCTCAAACCTTTCCATAAGCCAATGATTCTTGTTCTTGTATCCTGTTGAATTTGGCTTGGAGCGAAGGCAGAAGCAACCTTCATCCTGTAAATTTGTGCTGTCAACCCCGACAAATTGGATTGTGTCTAACATTCTCTTCAACCTACTTTCCCCGTATGTTCCTGATGAAACACATTTTACCATATGTGAGAAAGGATGGTTCGCATTTGCCTCTAAAAATCCACCCAACAAAAAAACCAGCATGCCTAAGCCTAACGGGTTCGGTTTTCGAGTACAAAAACTAATTTTTGTTGAATCATCAAGATTTCAAATAAATTTAAGGGGGTTTTGCACTCGAATTCACCCCCCTTTTAGTTAGTTCCAGAAGTTCCTGTCAGCCTTCGAATTCGGCTGTTAATTGCAAGCGAAACGATGTGCTAAAATGAAGATGGGATTCTGGATATTTATGTTAAAATGACTAGGAGGCTTATTTAACTAAAGGTGCAGGATTGTTGAACATAGTTATGTTGTAATTAGAAAAAGGTGGAGGAGTAAATGGATAATAACAAGTTTAATCAGTTTATTAAAATTGCAAAGAAACTAAATGATATTGAAATTATTCCATTGTTAATGGGTTCAGTTGGTTTAGAAGTCGTTACAGGGAAAAGTTGGGATGCCCAAGACTTAGATATTCATGTACCAGGTGATAAAAGAGGATGGGAAGTGCCGCCTGAATTATCAATATTTAAATGGGATGATATTATGAAAATCATGAATTCAATGGGATATAGTCTCATTGATTTACATGAGCATGAGTTTTCTAGAGAAGGGTTATCCGTTGAATTTGGTATTACTGACACGTTACCAGATTTTGCAGGAGTACAATTAGAGGATTTAGAATTATATCAAAAGGGAGAAGTAAAGTATTATTTACTAAGCCCTAAGCAATATCTAACTGTTTACGAGTCTTCATCGAAGGATAGTTACCGAGCAGATAAAAATAATAATAAAGATATTATAAAAATTGATTTCTTAAAAAGTATGATATACAATCACTAAACATTTTATTGTGCTAAAGGGCAAAATTGTTTAATAAGCAAGTCATAGATGGGTAGCAGTAGACAAATACTGTGAAGTAAACACAAACCTTATGGATTGCATTTATTTTTCAAATATCGCTATAAAATTTTTTCTGTAACAGAACAACATAAAACCATGCAAAATAACAAGTAAAATAGCTAAAAAGAGTAAAGAATGATCGAGGAATATATGAAGTAAAAGAATGTTACCGATAATTGGCGACAAAATTAAAAGGGCTAGCGGGACAAACCGATTTATTAACAGCAATAAACCACAAATAACCTCTAATGATTTTTCAAAGATAAGTAGATATTGAAACTCAAATAATGCCATTGCTTCTGGACTTGTTGCAATAAAGGGTTCTAAATTAAAAATTACAAAATAACCATTAATACCTGCAATTAGGAATATTAAACCTAAAGAAATCCTAGAGAAAGTAAGGAAGTATTTGATCATTTTTAACACGACCTTAAATGTATAGTTGAAAGGATTATAACATTTAAGAAAGTGGAAGTATATGGATTTTCTATTACGCAGTTCGGACTTACTGTTCAGTAGAAGAAAAAAGGACGATAGCCATAAAATTGGTTATCGTCCTTTGTGTTGATCCAAGAAGGATTGAGGAACCTTTTGATAAATTCATTATCGAACGGGGAGGTTTGTTGAACAAGAAAAGATGGATTTTATCATTTTAATGGAAATTTGATGGTAAAATAGAGTTGAGGAAGATAAATCAAAAGAGGTGGAATATGTATTGGGAGACTCTTCCTAGTTGGGTCTGGATAATTTATTATTTATTTTTATTTCTAACATTAGGAACTGGAATTTTAAATATTTTTCGAAAAAGGATGTTAGGTCTGTCGATTATTGCAATTGTTCTAACCATTACAGTTCCTATTATTAGTATGTTAAATAGTGTTGGAAGAGCGGAGGGTATGAATGAATTTGAACACTTAGTTGCTCAGTTACAACAAGGTGCGATTTGGTCTATTTATTCAATTATAGGTTTTCTATACCTGGTTGTATTTTGGACAGTGTTTTTCCTTAAAAATAAGATAATTGCCAAAGCTTCTGATTGAGCAACTGGTACTTATGTTTAACAACACACATATATTAAAAAAGCCCAGAATTTTTCTGAGCTTTTTTCATGCTAATGTGCCTATTAAAGTACCTGCTAATTCAAGTGCGACTTTCTGTGCGAAAAGCATTGTTAATTTAAATTTTGTACTTCAAAACCGACCCTGTTAAGCCTTTGCTAGCTGGTTTTAGGCTGTTATTTTACAGTAACGATTTTTTCCTGATGCTCATGAAGGTCTTTTCCTTTTTCAACATGCACATTGACCGTCCAGTCGCCGGCGGAAGAGAAGGCATGCTTTAACTCATATGTGCCTTCAGCCGTTTCCGCCGCAGAGAGGAATTCATGTTTTTCAACGCCATCCTTCCACACTTCAAACCTAACCCTTGCGCCTGACAGCGGCTTGTCATCATGCTTGATGGCCGCTGTTAAAAGTGTTTCCTGGCCGGCAGCAGCCGAAGCCACCGGAAAGTCAATCTCAACTGCGGAGCCATGCCCATGCCCATGATTGTGTCCATCCGCAGACTCATGTCCAACGCCTGACTCGTTCCCATCCGCGCTTTCTTCTGAAGGATTGCCAACAACAAACTCCTTCTTTGGCATTGTATGCATATCCCGGGCGGTCACATGGCTGATCACCACATAATTGCCAGCCTCGGCAAACGTCTTCTTAATCGAATAAATGCCATCGCCAGCATGGTTTGCTTCAATCATCTCATGCTCTTTGTCGCCGTTCTTAAAAACCTCAAACTTAACCTCGTTCGCATCCTCAACATTTTTGCCATCCTGAGTGACATGCGCCTTGATTTCAGTCTCCACATTCGGGTCGATTTTATCTGGAAGCAGGATCGTAACCTCGACCATCTTCGGTAGATCATCGCCCGCACTCTTATCATTATCCTTCGCATCGGAACACGCCGCCAATGCAAACGCCAATAACCCAATAAGTATAAACAATAACTTCTTCATATGCTGTCCCCTTTTCAAAAGTAGTTAAGTGCCAGGCACCCTGGCTATGTCCGGTACACGCTCTATTTTACACTATAACCATAGGACTTTAGTGGCTCGCACGCCTGCAAACGCAACAAAAGTATGGCGAAATTATGACAAGTGGCTTCTCCAATCCGTTCTAAGGATTTTTTTAGGAAAATTTGACTTCGCAATTCGAGTCTCAATCTCTAAACCAAATTATGCATTACGGCGTAGCAATCAGCTGCACACGATTATCAGTCAAGCCTCTTCAAAATAGCGTTCTTATTTCAGTTATATCATACTTAAGTATGGAGAAATAAAATATTGAGTGGGGAGACACTATGGAACGAGTCGATGTGGTATATGGATTAATCGTTAACGAAGAAAAGAAAGTGCTGATGGTAAGAAATGAAGGAGCGGGTTGGACCCTTCCAGGTGGTGCAGTGGAAAAGGGCGAAACCTTAACCGAGGCACTTATCCGAGAAGTAATGGAAGAAACAGGCCTTGAAGCCGAAGCAGGAAGGCTTCTGGCTGTTAATGAGGCATTCCGGCCGGACAGGGGCAACCACGTTTTGTTTTTTACGTTTGAAGTTAAGGCTACTAGTGGTGAGGTAACCATTCTTCATCCAAACGAAATCACCGAAATCAGTTGGATGGATTATCAGACAGCCGACTCGCTCATGCCGTACCACAAAGGAGGGGTGGCGCGTTTGTTGGGTGCGCCGGCGGGGTATACGTTTCAAGGATGAACCGCAATAGTTATTTTTAAAAAAGACTGCCTGGCTGTGCCGGCAGTCCTCTCTTATGTTTTAGCGGAAAAAGAATTCAACCCATATCGGCAAGTTAAAGTTCTCTTCAGAAAGCTCGATGAACTGGCCCATGATCCCGAGGTGGGAAATCCCATATTTTTCATCGATTACCGGCGTATAAATCGATAATACCAGAAGGTTGGTTTTTTCGATTTCGTCCGGATGGGAGTCAAACATGTACTCATTCGAATAAGCGATATAGTCGTTTTCGGTTGGATTAAAGAAAGCCAATATCCCAGCTGCCAAAAGAATAACGGCAGCAAGAGCGATTTTTTTGGCCAAAATGAACATCTCCTTATTGGAATAGGGTATATAGAAACAAGAGCCAAACAAAGAAAATAGAAAGGATAAACCATTTGGAAGAACATTTACACAAATTCCAAAATAAACCACTATATTTAAATAATAAGTTTTAAAATGCCTGTTTGCAATGGTTAATCTCATATATACATATTTTTGTAAAATTTGAACAAATAAAGTACCTTAAGTATGAGGTTCACCTGCAGGTTAGAATAAGAGAAATCCAACAGCCTCTTTTGTTACTAGGCAGTCAACAAGCGAAGTGGCTTGCTGATAATACTTAAAAACAGGAAGGATGCCAAAGGGCAAAGTTTTGGTTTTTTAAACGATTTTCATTGGAATAATTACGTAAAAATAGGTAAATAGTTCCTTGTCTATAAATAACAAGCCTTTCTTTTTTTAAAATCGGAAAGGCTATTGTATACTTTCATTAACACTATGTTCATGTGAAAATTACATTGTCGAGGGAGAATATAATGGTATCAACATACAATCTAGGTAACCAGATATGGGAATACGTTTTTGAGAACCGTGAAGAGTTTAAGGGAATGCTGTTGTCCGAAGCGGTTGGGGTGGCCTCCAAGATTAATGATATCCTTAGGCAAGGTAACATTGATCTCTTGAAAAATGCGGAGAAGCTCGTCAATTACGTTGTTGAAGAAAAAGAAGCCGAATTAATTCAATTTGCTGAGCAGGAGGGAATGATCTGGGCGGAGCATGCGCTGACTCTTTCCTTCAAACTTGAATGGATCCAAGCAATCCGGCGGACTCTATGGCAATTCATTGCTCGTTTTGACGAAAACAGTGAAAGCTTCCTGGAAAAGGAGGACTTCTTTGTTCTCGAAAAGAAAATCAATGACAAAATCGACCAATTTCTGAATAATTTCTTCCTAAGTTATTCAACATTCAAAGATGAGCTTTTGAATGCTCAGCGCAAATTGGTGGAGCATCTTTCTGTTCCAATCATTCCTGTTAGCCCCACAGTTTCCGTATTGCCGCTCATTGGCTTGATTGATGCCTATCGGATGCGGACGATTGAGGAAAAAGTCCTCATTGAAGTTGGAAACCAAAAGGTACAATCCCTTGTAATCGACTTATCCGGGATCGCCACAATGGAATTGGACGTAATTGACCATTTCCTAAGGGTTTTGAAAGGCGTTGAAATGATGGGATGTAAAGCAATTATTACAGGTATGCGCCCGGACCTTGTCAAGGAAATGGTCCACTCCGGCGTTAACTTCTCTGATAAGGCCGAAACGAAAGGAACACTGCAAGAAACACTTAAAAAATATCTATAATCGCACTATTTCTCCTTTTAAAATGGCCGCCTCCATGAAAATTGGGGCGGCTTTTCATTTTAATGCTTCACTGAAGATAATCCTGATTCTTTTTTTCCTCTCCATCAAGCTCCTCAAAAAGATTTAATCCTTCTTTTCCTCCAGAAGGGGTCTGGGCAGGCTGAACTCCCGGAAAATACATATCCATCAATTTTTTAAATTCGCCCACGGTCAAAGGCTTCGCATCATCCTTCAGCTCGTATCCAAGCTCCCCATTAACCTCAAGGGAAGCATTCTTTATATCGTTTATATTCGAAACCCCGTGTATCCTCAGCCGCATCTCAAGCTGGTCAACCGTAATCCGCAGTTTACGCATCGTTTTTGTATCAAGCTCGCCGTTTTTAATAATCAACTTTGCTTTTCCAGTGATGAATTTTTCCATAACGTTCGATTTTACCTGCATATATTCAATGATGACGACTGACAAGATAAAAAAAGTCGAAACGATAATGGTTTTAATCAAACTATTTTGAACAACCGGCTGTACGATGATCATACCAATTGAAAGCATCACAACCGTCTGGGCCAAGGTCAACTGTGATATGGATTTCCGACCTGCAATTTTCAAAAGGATAATCCCCACAACAATCAAAACTGCCGACTGCCAAATAAAATCCACACCATCACCTAATTTCCAATAGAAGTATCTTATTTAAATTTTGCAGTTTGGGCGATTCTATTCTAATATCGATCCGGAAAGCGGAGGAGGATAAGCTTGAGAAAATGAAGACTTATTTTCTATACTCTTGTTTTGGCGGGACAGCTATTGCGTTGTTCATCGCCGTTCCTCAACGGGATTTGTGCGACAGCTTTAGGGCTTTTGAAGAAATCTTTGTCGCTCAACGGGATTTGTGCGACAGCTTTTAGGCTTTTGGAGGAATCTTTGTCGCTCAACGGGATTTGTGCGACAGCTTTTGGGCTTTTGAAGGAATCTTTGTCCCTCAACGGGATTTGTGCGACAGCTTTTGGGATTTTGAAGAAATCTTTGTCGCTCAACGGGATTTGTGCGACAGCTTTTGGTCTTTTGAAGGAATCTTTGTCGCTCAACGGGATTTGTGCGACAGCTTTAGGGCTTTTGAAGAAATCTTTGTCGCTCAACGGGAATTCTGCGACAGCTTTAGGGCTTTTGAAGAAATCTTTGTCGCTCAACGTGATTTGTGCGACAGCTTTTGGGCTTTTGGAGGAATCTTTGTCGCTCATTTTGATTTGAGTCAACACATTGAATAAAATCCTTCCAAAAGAAAAACGCCACCGTAACCGGGGGCGTCATTCCTATTTGTAGAACACTTTGTCGATGTTGTATTTCGCCTTCATGGTGTTGATGGCATACGTTTCGTAAATTTCTCGGTCCATTGGCTCATCGACCACCAGTATGGCTATTTTGTGGATCTCATCGCGGTGGTTTTTCAAAGGTGAAACTGTGTCCTCGAAATGCCTTTTTACACGCGGGCGGAGTTTACGGGCTTTTCCGACAAAGAGCAGGTCATCATCCGCGTTAAAAAACAGAATGATTCCGCCTTTGTCCCTTGGAATCCGGTTATAATCCGTAAAGCCATATTTGCTGCTGATAGGGGCCTCCACCGGTTCGCCCAGTTGTTTTTTTCTCGTCAGGACGACATCAGGTGCCGGCAGTTCAATTTTTATCATTGTATCACTTCCTTGTCTTCACCTACTATACCACAAGCAATGGAAAGAAACCAAGAGCGCTAAGATTTTTTTAAAAATCAAGAAAGGATTCCGCCCGATAAAATGGAATAAAATCATATAGAACCTATTTACAGGCATATATCCCATTTTTAAAAAGGAGGCAATTACATGCAACTAATTGACAAGGCGCTCCGCTTCGCTGCCGAAGCGCATGAAGGGCAATATAGAAAGGGGACGAAAACGCCGTACATAACTCATCCAGTGGCGGTCGGGATGCTGCTTTTAAAGCATGGGTACAGCGAAGAGCTAGTCGCGGCTGGAATTTTGCACGATACGGTCGAGGATACGGATGCTACATTAGAGGATATTGAAACAAGATTTGGGCGGAATGTTGCTGAAGTGGTAGCCGGATGCTCGGAACCCGACAAAACGCTCAGTTGGGAGGAGCGAAAAGAGCATACTATTGAATTATTAAAAACAACCAGCAACGAAATTCGGGCAGTTGCCTGTGCAGACAAGCTACACAACATCTCGTCCATTTTGGACGACGTCGAACAGGGAGGCGATGAAGTTTGGAGCAGGTTCAATCGGGGTCGTGATAAACAAGAATGGTATTACCGAAGCCTCATTGACAGCCTCGGCAGCCAAGGACCATTTCCGCTACTTGAAGAACTAAAAACCGCTGTCCAAACTGCTTTTTCGCAAAAATGAAACAAGGGAATTACTCTTCCTATAGCACCTCAAAATAATCAGGGAACACCTCCTTGCTTCACGCCAGTCAAATTGAAACAGGGTCGATTCTCCGCTTCGCAAGAAAAAGTGAAGCCGGAGATATCTTCTTTCACAAGACCAAAAACTAAGTCCGGTAAGCCCGCCGGAACTTTTTTTGCACATTATTTAGAAATTTGTCTAAATATCTAAAATAACTGATTGACTTCTGGGTGTACCAGTATTATCCTGAAAGTAGAAATATTTAGAAGTTTATCTAAATATCTAAATCAAGTTGACAGATTTCCAACATATTCTTACTCATCAATTGTAATTTAAACAGAATCCCCTACGGAAAGAGGGTTTGTGATGAATGATGCGTTTAAGGCGCTATCCGATCCTACCAGAAGAAAAATCCTGCATCTGCTGAAACAGAATGACCTTTCTGCTGGAGAGATCGCCGACCAGTTTGACATGACAAAGCCGAGTATTTCACATCATTTGAATTTATTGAAGCAGGCGAACCTGGTTGATTCGGAAAAGCGGGGCCAACAAGTGATCTACTCGCTAAACACGAGCGTTTTCGAAGATGTTGTCACCTGGTTTATGGATTTTTTAACAAAAGACGAGGCGGGGAAGTAGCATGAAACGATATTGGTTAGGAATCATTATTTTGCTTGCAACCGTGCTTGGAACTTGGATTGCGTACCCTTATTTACCTGACCGGATACCAACACATTGGAACTTCGAGGGGGTGCCGGATCAATTCGGGCCTAAATCTTTCGGCGTATTTATTCTTCCTGGAACAATGGTATTCCTTTACCTTCTAATGATGTTCCTGCCTAGAATCGATCCTAAGAAGGTCAATTTTCAGAAGTTCAATTATATCGGAATCACAAACGGAATCTTGTTCTTTTTTTTCCTGTTCCAGGCGATGGTCATAACGAGCAGCCTCGGCCTAGTCAATTCCAAAAACACCATTCCTGTCCTTGTCGGCCTGCTGTTCATTTTCATTGGCAACCTTAGCCCGAAATTCAAGCCGAACTACTTCCTCGGGATTCGTACGCCTTGGACGCTCGCGAACGAGGACGTCTGGAAAAAGACACATCGGTTCGGCGGCAAAGTGTTGGTCATCGCAGGGATATTGATGCTGCTAGTTCCAATTGCCCCAGCCGCAATCCAAGCTTACGGCGTGATCACCATCCTTATGGCAAGCCTGGTACTGATCGTAGTCGCTTCCTACTACTATTTTATTAAACTTTAAAAATGCCTGCACCCTCCCGTAACAAAGGCACGCTCTCAACTAGCCACAAATATTAGGATGTAGATGCCCATTAAACCCGCTGCGATATTCCGCGGGTTATTTTTCGAAAAAAACCTCCAACACGCTCGCGATTTCCCTTCATTCCGGAAAAGATGTTAAAATGGGCAGTAGGCTTAGCATACATATAAAACATCAGTGATTAAAAAGTGGAGGCATTATGAAAAAAAAGACGATTGTATTTACAGGCGGGGGGACTGCCGGTCATGTGACCCCGAACCTTGCCTTAATAAATGAACTTGATAAAAACAAATGGAATATCCAATACATCGGCTCTAAAAAAGGGATTGAAAGGGAATTGGCCGAAAAAGCCGGCATTCCGTACCATGGCATCAGCAGCGGCAAGCTCCGCAGGTATTTTGACATGGAGAACGCGAAGGACATTTTCAGGGTGCTCCGCGGATGCTTTGAAGCACGGCGGATTTTGAAAAAATTGAAGCCCCGGCTTGTTTTTTCAAAAGGAGGCTTTGTCAGCGTCCCTGTGGTCATTGCTGCACGTACGTTAAATATCCCAATTTTCATTCATGAGAGCGACTTGACTCCTGGGCTCGCCAATAAGATTTCACAACGGTTTGCGACAAAAATCTTTACTTCATTTGATGAAACGGTGAAATATCTCCCCCCCAGTAAAACAACCGCCATCGGCTCTCCAATTAGAAGGGAAATCCTTGAAGGCTCCGCTGAAAAAGGCAGGAAGTATCTCGGATTTGACTCAAGAAAACCGGTTATTACGATAATGGGCGGAAGCCTTGGCGCCAAGCGAATTAACGAGGCAGTCAGAAGCGTCCTGCCGCAGCTGTTGGAAAACTTTCAGCTTGCCCATATTTGCGGGAAGGGCAATTTGGATGAGAGCCTTGCGTCTGTGAAGGGCTACAGGCAATTCGAATACATCCATGGGGAGCTGCCCGACATCCTAGCTACAACGGATTTGGTCATCACCCGTGGGGGCTCGAATTCCATTTTCGAATTCCTCGCACTCGAGATTCCAATGGTGATCATCCCTCTGACACTCCAGCAAAGCAGGGGAGACCAGATCCAGAATGCTCGATCTTTCGAGGAAAAAGGCTATTCCCTCACACTAAACGAGGAAAACCTGACGGATGAAACACTTCTCACCGCATTGGAGGAGTTGAAGAACAAAAGCGCCGATGTGAAAATGAAAATGAAAGCCGCCTACAAGCAAAATGCGCTTGATACACTCCTTGAGGAGATTTCGAAGGTTAGGTAATTATCGTTCTTAAGGCCCGTTACAAGCGGAATTCTCGTAAAGGCCCTTAATAAGAAACAAAAACAAACCCCCTCCAGCAATGAGAGGGGGTTTATCCTTATAACCAACTATTACTTTTCTACATGGAAAATTAATGACGCAACCAATTGGCCTTCCTCTGGAAATACGACCAGGCTCATCGCAGAAGCCCTGTCATCCCCATTCCATGTCGCTTCGATTATATTATCGTCCCAATTGGTATCCTCGCGATCTGCAGCTTCATCCCAATCTTCCTCAATGTAGCCCTTAATTTCATCGAAGAATGCCTTTCCATCGGCATTGTCCTTAAACTCTATCAAGAAAACTACCGCTACTGAATCCAATTTTCCATTTTTGAAATTGTAAACTTCAATTACCGGGTAATCGTAATAGGAGATTTCCTCAAAAACGAGATAATCCGCTGTTTCCTCGGCTAGGTTGCCGTAGACCAGGTTAGCTTGTTTCACTTGTTCCTTAGTCATGCCAACGTACATATCATCATTTAAGTAAACCTTCAATGTTTCTTTTGGAAGAAGAGGTATGCTTTTATGTTCTGTTGCCAGATATTTTTTCCAAACAAAAGATTCGTCAATGGAAATGGCGAAATTCAAGCTGGTGCCAAAAATTCCGGCAGTCGTGATCCCGATCAATTCACCTTTTGTGTTGAACAATCCACCGCCAGAGCTACCAAATGAAATGGATGCTGACGTTTGGATCAGGCTGACTCCATCTTCATTGCGGAAACTGCTGATCAGCCCTTGGGAGACAGTATTCTGCAATCCAATCGGGCTTCCGATGGCAACGACTGTGTCGCCTTTTTTGCTGCTGTTCACTGTTCCCATGGTAGCTGGTTTAACCGATACTGGTGTGGCAAGCTTGACGATTGCAAGGTCCTTGTCAGCATCTTTTACAACGACGCCTTCAATATCAATTTCCTGGCCGTTAAGGAAGAGTGCTGTCATATTCGGGTTATGGCTTACGACATGTTCATTTGTTAAAATCAGGCTCTTGCTAATAAGGACGCCGCTGCCTTGTCCCGCAACACCATTAAGTAAAACAACTTTATCATCGTTTAGGGAGACAATTTCCTGAACGGTAAGAGTTTTGTCTTTTGGAGTGGTGGTTCCAGCCGGATTGCTGATGCACTTGACCGCATCCAGTTTAGCTTTGCTCGGTGTTTCATACTTTACTTTTGCATCACGGTTTACGTAATAGCCGCCGCCCACGCTCAGCATGCCTGGCTTAAAAGCATAGATTCTGTAAAACTCGCCTTTTTTAAGGGTTTTGGAAGCGGTCTTTTGCTCGCCGCTGACCTTGTATAGCGTCGTATTCTGCAAAACTGTCAATCTGCCAATCTGGCCGGGCTTCAACTCTACCCCATTCCAGAAAATTTTTGACTGGCCTTTAAATTGCGCGCAAAAAGAAGCATCTGCTGCTGAGGCCTGTCCGGTGTTGAAAAAGAATGTCGAACTAAGTAAAAATAAAAATGCCAATAAAACTTTCCTCATGATTGACCCCCTATAAACGAATAACTAAATATTACCATATTTAAGGGGTGGCTGTCCTGCTAGTTTTAGAAAATTTGAAATTTTATTTGTTGGGAAAATTTTTACTCGTTTAACCATCCTATCAGGGCATTTTTCCAGCCACAAGCCATGTCCGAACGCCTATCCGCTTGCAAACGGTAAAGTAATGAAGCAACGCCTGAAGTACGGCTCCGGCATTCATTCCAAGGATGACTCCTTCCATATTCAAACCGGGCATGGAGCCGAATACGAATACGGCGGCAAACGTAATTGAATTTGCCCAAATGCTATGCAGGAATGCATCTTTGATCAGCCCAGCGCCGATTAAATAAGCCTGAAGTGGGATGATGAAAAAATGAAACAGGAAGCATGGCCAGAGCATTTTTAAATAATAGGCTGCGGAAGGGGAGGAAAAGAACAGCGACGCCAATTGTCCGGAAAACATGTACATGACAAAAACGGAAACGGTTCCGTACAGCATCGTCAGCCACATCGACTGGCGCAAAAGAGCATGAAGCTTAGCCGAATCGGAACGCGCGAATGCATCGGAAACATTCGGAATCAACGCAACCATAAGCGAATGTGCAATGAACGCGGGGAAAAACCCGATGGACATCGCCACGCCCATGAGCATCCCAAAATGTTCAGTTGCCGCGAGTGACGTAAACCCTGACCGGACAAGTGTTAGCTGAATGAGGAAAGGCTGGACCGCATTGACGAACGACTGAAAAATCCGGAGGCCGACGGTTGGGACCGATACCGCCATCAGCTTTTGCCGGGCCTGTTTGGAAGAGAGAATCTCGTGCGATTGTGTTTTTAAAACCCGTACTTGAATCAGGAAAAAACTGAATAGATAGAGAAAAACAATCAGCTCGCTGCCAATCAAGGCTCCGAGCGCAATAAGGAGCGAGGTTTCAAGGCTTGAATCAAACAACTGAAAAATAGCCACGAGCAATCCAAGCTGCGCAAACTTCCGCAAGAAATTCGAAATCGCAATTTTACTCATCTGCTGGATTCCCATGAAGTAGCCGCGGGCAATCGACGAAAAAGCCGCGATCGGCACAAGGGCAAACAAAAGCCAGTGGGTATGCGCCGGAAACCTGCTGAACGCGGACGGAATGGCAGCAGCCACGCCGACCATGATGATAAAAAAGATCGTTGATAAAAGCCCAAGCCGCAACGCATGTTTTAAGAGGCTCAAATGGGTGTCCCGTTTATGTTCGGCTATGTATTTTGAAATTGAAATCGGCAATTCCAGGCTTGCAAGGATAAAAATAAGGAAAACGACCGGCATGGCGGACATGTAAAGGCCCATGCCTTCCTCCTTAAGCTCCTTCGCCAGCTGCATATTCACCAAAAACTCCACGCATTCGCTCAAAAAAGCGGCAATGATCAGGATTGCCGTCCCCCGTAAAAATGTACTCACGCTCCCACCCCCGATATTAACACGATATGAGACGAGCCGGACTTTTATGAGGAGAGGCTAATTGTTGGGAAAAATGGGGAGAATAACACCATCAATATGGAAGGAGGAATCCTTTTGGAGGCTGCTTTGAAAATAGGTGACAAGGCACCAGAATTCTCCTTGGAAGCAACAACTTCCGAAAAGCTTTCCCTGTCTGAATATCTTGGAAAAAAGAATGTGCTTGTCGCGTTTTATGGGATGGACTTCACGCCTGGCTGAATCAAGGAAATCGCCTCTTGGAAAGAGGATTACAAACGATTCGAAGAACTGAACGCGGAAATCTTGGCAATCAGTGTGGACCACATCCACTCGCACCGGGTATTCGCCGCCAGCATGGGAACACTCCCGTATCCGCTGCTTTCAGACTGGACAAAACAAACCGCTAAGGATTACGGCGTCTACAATGACAAAGGCCTTGTCGCGAAACGGTCCGTCTTTATCGTGGATACGGAAGGGAAGATAGCCTACCTGAACACATCGTTCAAGGCCGACAAGAAAGATGATTACGAAGCCGTTTTTGAGGCTTTTGGTAAAATAAAAACCCATTAAGTTCGTAAACCGTACCGAGAATGTCCATTGGTACGGTTTTTGGCGTTCCAACATAAACTATCCGGAAAACAGCATTTTTATATTTCTAAGTCTAATCTGGATAGCAGGGGTGCAGCCATGGCAAACGAAAAGGAAACGTTAGGCGGAAGGGACCTCCCATTTTGCGCACATACGAACGATGCGGCGCCATTATTTACGGCCGAGGCTTATGACAACCGCGAAAAGAAGATGAAGCAAATCCGCCTCGCCGATTACCGAGGCCGATGGGTGGTACTCTTCTTTTATTCTAGTAATTTCACCTTTGTCTGACCGACAGAATTGGCAGCGGTCGCTGCTATTCATGATCAGCTTAAAGCCATTAACACGGATGTGCTGGCAATCTGCACGGACAGTGTATACTCACATAAAGTTTTTACAGAAACTTCCCCCTCCGCGATGAAGGTGCAATTTCCCTTGCTGAGCGACCGGACCCATACAATCTGCCGGGCATACCGGGCACTGAACGAATCTTCGGGCGCGGCCTTCCGGGTAACCGTCATCATCGACCCCGAAGGAAAAATCTGCGCCAAATTCGTCTACCCTCCTGAAGTAGGCCGTAACGTCTATGAAATCCCTCGCGTTATACAGGGAATCCAATACGGCCGCATGACAGGGGAGGGCGTCCCCGCAAACTGGGTACCAGGCAACCCGGGAATTAAACGGGATACGAAGAATATTGGGAAGTATTAATGGATTATTCATTAGAAGACATTTGTCTTCGGACAGCTTTTCGGTTCAAGAGCAGAAACGAGTCAGAAGTAACCCAGCTTCTGACAACTTTTTGTTTACCGCACCGGAACATGTCAGAAGATGCCGGGTCTTCTGACAGCTTTTGGATTAAAGCAGCAAAACGAGTCAGAAGTACCCCAGACTTCTGACAGCTTTTCGATTACACGATCGAAACCAGTCAGAAGATGCCCCGTCTTCTGGCAGCTTTTTGATTACAGCACCGAAACGAGTCAGAAGCACCCTTTATATCGTCCATTTCAATGGTTACCGTTCCTAAACCATTCCGAACCAATCTCTCAATCGGACAATTTCCATTTACTTGTTTAAAAATTAATCCCTTTTACCTAGACCCTCCAATTGGGTTAACAACATAGTCGTGTGGTATACTGTTTTTGAGAACTGGTCTTAATACCAGGGGATAAATTCGGTGGAAGGCTTAATGAAATAGGTAAAAGCCACACGCTATGAACAATGGACAATTTTTTCAAACTTGGAGGGGCTATTTTGTTAACAAACCATTTGGATTTTAGACTTGAACCACGATTGAGAGAGTTGTACGAAGAGCATAAAAAAAGGGCGGATAAAATCGATTGGGGTTATCATGAATTTTTACCATGGGATAAAGCGATGGATTTCAGGCGCGTTCCTTGGGATCCAAGCCAAGTGACGCTTCCTTCATCGGTCATCACAGCTGTTGAAACAGCCCTATTGACCGAAGTGAACCTTCCTTGGTTTACTTCATATCTTGAGCAGACTTTTAAGGGATCATTATCGGTCATTAAAGAATTTGTACATACATGGACATCCGAGGAAGACCAGCACTCGAATTTGCTGGAAACGTATTTGTTGATTACCAGGAACGTCGATCCGATGCACCTGCACAAGTTGCACAAACAAACGGTTGAAAACGGCTGGAATCCTGACTTTCACACACCATTCGAAACAATGGTGTACACTTCGATGCAGGAACTTGCCACTATGGTGTTTTATTACAATGTCGCAAAAGTAGCAGCCCCTCATGACAAGGATCTTTCCAGCCTTTTAAGGCGTCTGGCCAAGGATGAAACACTTCATTACACCTTCTACCGGGAAGTAATCAAGTATCATTTGGAACTCGAGCCGAATTACTGCTACCATCTTGCGAACGTCATCATGAATTTTCAGATGCCGGGAGCTGTGATGCCTGATTTTGAAAATCGGATGGCGATCATCGCCAAGGAAGCGAACTACGGGCCGCTTGAATATTTTGACCAGGTGCTTGATGTCATCGTCGATTACTGGGATATTGAAAACCTGCGTCCAATCGCACCGGAAGCCGAAAAAGCTCGGCTTGATATTTTGAATTACCATGCGCGTTTGAAAAGAGTGAGGGATCGTTTTTATCGAAATAAATAGAATGTCGACCAGCGGGAAACTGCTGGTTTTTTTAATTTCACATGATTGCCTGCCAACCATTTAGACAGGCACAATATTATCTTCATGATGTCCCCTGCAAGAAAAACATGTGCAAAATTCCTGAGGCCGAAACGGCACTTTAGCTCAAATACTAAAGTACCGTTTTTTTTAAAGTGTTTTTAACCCTGTTTTTGGATAATTTGTAAAATTTAATTGATTTCATTTCCACAATACTGTACCATACATAGTATATAATAAATACTGTACGACACATAGTAAAAGAAATGAGGTGGGTGAATGAGTAATTTATTGGATTCCCTAATGATTGAGCTAAGGAGGGGTACTTTGACACTGGCCGTATTAAGCCAATTGCGAACCCCGCAGTATGGATATTCACTTGTTCAGTTACTGGAAGAATCGGGCATCCCGATTGACCAGAGTACCTTATATCCACTGCTTAGGCGGTTAGAGAAACAGGAGTTGGTCACGAGCAGCTGGGATACAACCGAGAGCAGACCCCGCAAGTATTATGTATTAAGCGAGTTTGGCCAGGAAATTTTCACGCAATTAAAAAATGAATGGCTCAAGAATACGAATGAACTTTACAGCTTATTAAAGGGGGAAGAGGACGATGAATCTAATTGAGATATATGTTCATGAAGTTACCAGAAGACTGCCCGAGAAAAACCGTGAGGATATTGCGCTTGAGTTGGAGTCAACGATAGCGGATATGCTTCCGGATGAGCCAACCCAGGAAGATGTGAAGGCGGTTCTGGAGAAAATGGGAAACCCGGTCAGTTTGGCGAACGGTTATCGGGATCGGCCAATGTACCTGATTGGGCCGCGCTATTTCGATGTATATGTGACGCTGATAAAAATGTTTTTTCCAATTGCGGCGGCGGTTTCTTTCATCATCGTCATTGCTCAATTTTTTATTGGATATAGTGGAAATGAAGCTGTAATGGATGTGGTATTCAATCTTATCGGGAAAGGAATATCACAAGTCATTGAGGTAGGGATCCAAGTTTTCTTTTGGTTAACGATTGTGTTTGCGGTTTTGGAAAGGGTCGATAAAGGGAATGACGATCAGCCGTTAACATCAAGTCTAAAGAAATGGACTCCGGACGATCTGAAAAATGTCACTTATCTCCCTAAGAAAAAAGCCATTTCTAATTTTGAAGTATTCTTGTGTTTAATGTGGACCGCAATTGCGGCAACAGTCTTTTTCTATGCGGATCATTTAATAGGGGTATATGAAAACGGAAGAGGCGCGCTTGAATTTGTGATCCCAGCTTTTAATCAGGACGTTCTACTTCGATTTTGGCCGATAGTTGTAATAATGATTGGTTTAGAAATTGCGCTATCCCTTTATAAATTGATAAAGGGGAAATGGACGAAGCGAATGGCGCTTTACACTACTGTTATCCAACTCATTGAAACGATCGTAGTCATCGTAATCCTAGTCACCCCAAATATCCTAAATACTAATTTCCTTACCTATATGGCGGATTTATTTAACACTACAAACGATCAGTTTAAAACGTGGATACTTGGCGGATCAATCTTCTTAATGATTTTTGGAACGGCATACAATATATTTGATGCATTTCGGAAAGCTAACAAAAATTAGCCTTCCTGCCTCTTAACAAGTCGCTGCCGGTTTACAATTTTCTCAAAAGTGCCATCCAGGGCAAAACGTTATGTAACAGAATGTAGAGAACTAACCGCCTTGTTGTTTTCGACAAAAGAAATCAACAAAGCGGTTTTTTGTCTTCAGTAAACTAGTTAGGTACGATAAAAGAAAGGCATATAAAATAAACGGGTCAAATCTATCTTTACATTCGTCTAATCTTTTGAAGGGAGGGGCGGCGGTGTTTATTCAAGAAAGTATTGATGTAGAAATAACTAACGAGGTCCTCTTGAATCAGTTAATGCTGAAGTATGGAGCTGAGTTAAAACGGATCGCCTATTTGTATGTAAACGATCAAATTGAATGTGAGGATATAATTCAGGAAGTTTTTATTACTTTTTATAAAAATATGGCCAAGTTTCGGCATGAAGCTAGTTATAAGACTTGGCTGATTCGAATCACAATTAACAAATGCAAAGATCATCGTAAACGATGGAGCATTAAGAATCTAATTTATAAACCAGAAATTCATCCATTGAATACAAGTCAATCATCCGAAAATATGTTTATTCAGCAACAACATTCCAATGAAATAATAGAACAAATCGCTAGTCTTTCAGGAAAATACAAAGAGGTTCTCATTCTATATTATTATCAGGAAATGAACATGAGGGAAATTGGTGAGGTCCTAAATATTAGCATAAATACCGTTAAATCAAGACTGTTACGTGGAAAAGAGGCTCTTCAAAGTAAACTTGAAAGGGGTACCAACCTTGAATAACTTTGATAAGAACATATCAGATAACGTGAAGAGCTATTTAAAAGAGAATGTTAAATTTTCGGCTGAAGAAAGCGAAAAAATTCGCCTAAAAATCCAGCAAGGAAGTCGTATATCAAGAAAGTTTAATCCCTTATATTGGACAGTTTTGGCTTCTGCTGCCATTATTTTTCTCGTATTAAGCCTACCCTTTCTAAAAGACTCTTTTGTGGGTCCAGAAAACGGGCCTGCTGTACAGGGTTCTAGTAGTGACTTACCTGAGGGTGAAGAATTAGCGGTAGACTTGTCTGACATAGAACAAATGAATATTGGTGCCGAAATGCCCCGACTTTTATATGCCGATAACAACATAGTAGTTATGCAGGGTACATTTGGAGTAATCGTATATAATATGAAAGATTCAATAGTATCTAATCGAATCTCATATGAGCAAATTAAGTCATATGGCATCTCAATGATGTTGGCATCTGTATCACAAGATGGTACAACAATCTATATTGGAAATGACGATATGTCTATGTCTAACGAATTTGTATTTACTCATCAATACAATATTAGTACTAGAGTAATCAAAAAAACGACACAACAGCCAACAAGCTTGTATAGACCTAAAACGATTGAAGCACCTGGTTATCATGAGCAATACGACGATTTACAATATCTTACTAGTCACAATATTGTAGAATTGGATCATTCATTTATCTATCTACGCTCCTCAGACTGGAATATGAAAAACCTACAAATTGTTAATTGCCAGTATGAAGATGGTGAAAGCAAAGTTTTTGATGTTTTCTTTCCATCCATCTCTAATAACGAAACTCCACCACCTTTAGAAAATCACTCCTATGATCTCGCTACACTGTTAAAAGAAAACTCACACTACCAAGACCTATATCAAACATTGTCCAAAGCAATCCAGTCGGAAGAGGGCGCGAAGGTATTCATCCATTATCTTCATGCGCTTAAACAACAAGACATGGAGGAAATTAAAAAGTACGCATTTACAAGAATGGAATCCGAAATCGAGGAACTGATTGAAACTTATAATAAAATCGACTATGAAACGATTACGATTGACAAAACCATTCCAAGTAAAGCGGAGCCCAGCCATGAGGTACAGCTGACATACCAAATAAAAGGAAATGCCGAAATAAAAGCAAGGACGATTCACATCCATGTAAACGATGGAGTTAACATCGATATCTCTGAACCAGATACCATACTTTAGTATTTATCTCATGCTTGTAACAGTTGGGTTTATGATTTTTCTGGTTGGAAAAACAAGCCGATTCAAGGTCTTTTCTTGAATCGGCTTTACTTTAGGGCTATTCGTTCTTTACCAAATTATCTACTTTCCCTCTAGTTCTACTTGAATACGACCGGTTCCATTAAATATTGCTCATAGCGTGCGATTTCAAGCTTTACTGGATTTGTCGGTTGGTTCGTTCATTTGGGATTGACGTAATTTTTAAAGAGGGATTACCTTTCTAGTAAATAAACACTACTAAGGATCGTCATAATAGTAAAATTGGCAAAACTCATCGCCGAGGTTTGCCATTGTTCCATTCAAATATGATGTCTTATAAAATGGCATTATATGGTTATTTTAAGTTAGCTATGGTAAATTGAAAGCGGAACCAACTTGGTAAACCTTTTCTGCAAATACAGCGTTTTTAAGAAGAAAGACAGGGGAGGATACGATTTGACGAAAAAATTCTATGTTCTTTTGTTGGTAATAATAATCGCCGTAATTGCTTTTTTCGGATATAAATATCGGGAACAAAATCTGGCTGATTTAGTGAAAATTAAAGACGTCAAGAAAGTGTATATCATAATGGGAAATAAGGGGCCAGAGGAATTTCAACTTATAAAACCAGACGATGAAACCATTCATGACCTCTCAGAATTTCTTGGTCAATACCGTGTTAAATTAACAAATCAAGAAGGTTGGAGTTCTGAACATCCAAATGAACAATTTACACTTTACCTCGGTTATATAGATGGGGATTTGAAAATATATACCTTTGAGCGAGACATTGTAGCATGGTCCCGAGGTTATAAGGTATTGAATCCGCCTCTGGATTATAAGGCCATTGAGAAACTCGAACAAAGGCTTATTTCTGAATAGTTAAGATTGAAGTTGAACCTTGTCTATTTGCATCTATGCTAAATGTAAAAATAGGAGGGGAAGAGAATTCTATTCAAGTTATCACTGCTTTGGTCTCTACTGTTGTCTGCTCGCTATATATGCTGCGACCAACAAGTATAAGCATAAGTACTGACCTAAATATAATGATGATCTTCTTTTTCGGGTATCTTATTTTAGGAATTCCCGCTTCATATCTAATTGACATAACTAATCAAAAAATTATAATACGGAACAGTATTTGGAGATATTTTTTCAATGTCGTTATGTACGGAATATTTGGGGTAATCACATTTTATATTCTATTAGCTTTCTTAGCAGGAGAGCTAATCTTTAGGGATATTTCCAACGTGCTGGGCGGGTTTATCCCTTCACTCATATTTTATCATGTGTTTTTATTGTTAAAAGGTCTGCTCATCATTATTAGAGTAATAAAGAAGAGTAAGGGATTTCTAACTAGCAGATGAAGCAGGAAAGCAGAACCGTCCTCTGCTTCACTGCGTTCCTTTAGTTGTGAAGAAATTAGGGCGTGATGTTCTAGGAAGAACCTCCGCCCTTTTATTGTTGAATTCCTTATTGAACAAACGGGCAGAAGAGTTAAAGACAATAAGGGAGGTTAACATGAACTTTATCGTGAATGTGGTTTTCCTATTCGTGAGTTTGGTTAATTACTATTGGCTATCATTGGCTGTGGGCTTTTTATATGTACACATCACGACAGATGTACTCGGGATGCTCCTTCTTGTAGGGCTTATAATAGGTCCAATTTTGTCAATTGGACTTTCAATCCTTACTTTTATAAAGCTGTGCGAGATGCCAAAAAGAGGGAGGCTTGCATTGATTGGTGTTCATACAATCTTACTTATTTTTGCACTGATTTTTATTCTTTTTTGATGAATTTCTTATTAAGCAAACGGGGCAGCATTCCTGAAGAAGGAATAGCCACAATGTGGAAATATACAGGATGATTATTGGTTAGGTGGTGTGCTTATGGAAATAAAATTGGTGGCAGAAGTATATAGAATAGGGATTTCAATAGGTTTTTTAACAATAAAGGGAATGATAAAATGGGCAGACACAATAATTGATAACCTTGATTCTCCACCTTATGAAATTATTGAGTTATCCTTATCTACTAAAGAAAAGCAAGATGAAATTTGTTTAAAGTTAATGATGGTCAAGGGAGAGATTGATAATAGTCTTCCTCCAAAAATAATATTAGGATTGCTAAGTGAATATCTAAATGCAACTAAAGATATTTCTAGCGTTATAAGTATGCTGGATAAACTAATAAAGTATTTGCCTATAAGTAATGAGTGGATAGAGCTGGAGATTCACTTTTTATCAGACGGGTTTTATTTAGCAGAGCAAGGTATTGGAGACATAGAAGAAGTGTTTAATAATCTAAAGAAATTTCTAAATCAATTCGTTGATAATAATAAATATTTATTGATGTTATTCAACTAAAGGGTGGGTTGTTCCAGGAAGGACTAACCTCCTTTTTGTTGAATTCCTTATTGCACATACGAAGCAGTTTAGCGGAAGAAGGAATCCGTAGTAAATACTAGAATAAATATAAATAACGGCAGGTAATTGAAAAAGGGAGTTGGGGAGTTATGTCCAAGTTATTTGGATTTTTAATAATTAGTTTATCACTACTTACAGCCTCAATTTTATTGCAAGTTGCTATGGCAGCAGGGCAAAGTTTGCATACTGTTTCTGTTTTGCTCATTTTAATCGTTTTTATTCTTGGTATTTTAATGCTGATACCTAAAGGTAAGGATCAAAACAATGAAGAGGTATTAGTGCCAAATGAAGAAATAGAGGCAGAATTACTGAATTCTAACTCTAAAAATCAATAAAATCGCTGGATACGATGAACTGCTGAAGAATGATGTAGTGAATTCCTTCTTGTACTAACGAGTTTAGTTAAAGAAGGAAATCTGAGAACTATTATAGAACTCTAGAGAATATGTATTGTAAAAATAAGGGGTTTGTAAATAGGAGGGCTTTATGAAACGATTTTATTGGATTTTCATAGCTATTATCATTTCTGTTTATATGTTTAATGATTACATTCTCCCTTTGTCATCAGATAAAGTATTTAAAAACATTGGTGATATAGAAAAAATGTATATTCATCTTTCTAGAAAAGATGACAATCTATACACCTACGATAGTGTACCAATAGAAGACAGAGAATATCTAACACAATTCTCTGAAACAATAAAATCCGTTAAATACTCCAGAATATTAAATTCCAAAGATATTATAAATTTTTATGATTTTTTTAGGCTGAGCATAGTTTCTAATACTTTTGTTTACACCTTGGATATAAATGAAAATGGTTATATTACTTTGACAGATATAGATAATAAAAAGTATAAAATAAGAAATGAAGAAGGCGAGGCAGTATATAAAATAATAGAGGAAATCCTTGAAGAGTCTGGAGCTTCTATTGTTAATAAGGATTGATAACATTAGTTTACTAAAATAGAACTAACAGATAATTCAAGAAGGATTATCGCTTATTTTTGTTGGCTTATTAAGCTAACGGTGCATTTTATTTGAAGAAAAAAATTTTAGGTAATTCGACAATTGGGCCAGTTTGGTGAACTAATAGACAGGATATTTCAATTAAAGCAGTAAAGTGAGGTTGTCCTGAAAAATGCTGAATATCAAATTTCAGGAGCAACCTCTGTCATAATTTCAAGCGTTAAGATCTTGACCAATATTAACTTAAATTAACTGCAAATAGTCAAAGGAATCTGTACCCTTACTGTGTAGTTCAACTAAATTACCAGGAACGTTAGCTTTATTGAGAAAATTGCTTCAAAAAAGTTCCTATAGTTTTGGCGGCAATAATTAAAGTGGATAAGGCAGTATTTGTTAAACTAATTCATAAGTAACTCTGAAAGTATGAGTGCGATCTGTTCGCTATTCTCTTCTCTATAGACATATTCATGATAATGTGGTTGATGGATATCTCTCCATCCCTTATCTGTAGCCTTTTTGTAATAATGTTTCGCCTGTTCTATTCCGCCTGTCAAATAAAACATACAGGCTGCATTCCAATATAATGCCTTATCTCCATTCCAGTCCCAACCTTTATCAAGTGCTTGAGCATAACTCCAAGCTGCACGGGCATAATCTTTCTCCACATCATACTTACGATCACCACGCATATAATGGTTTCCGTTGACAAGGAGGTTGTTTAAAGGATGATTCCAACCAAACAGAACAGGAAAATCCGCAAGCGGCTTGAAACCAACAGACAGAGCTGTTCGCTGAGAAGCTATGTTGTTTGACCAACACTGCCAACCAACTTTTCTGATACCCCTCTGTTTCGCGAGCGCGAGTGTACCTAATGCTGTTTTTCGTGCCCACCCGTTACGTTGATAGTTTTCATCTGTTTCAATACCGATTTCACACTCATCATCAACTACCCAATCCGTTAGGCACCAGCTAATAATGGTCGGCCCCTGAGACGTATCTTGTATAGCAACACAACCGAAGCCCTTATCCTCGTATGCTTCAATTGAAGGCCAGTTCTCTAGAATTTCACTTATTACTTCACTTAGCCCTACTACATCTTGACGTTGCAATACGTTGCCATTTATCGGGACAATACTATTATCAGCGGGAACTTCTATACTGCTCAAATTGTGAGTAAAGATCATTCGCCCACTTCTCATAGGCAATAAATCCTTCATAACAATCTGGAGAATACCATCCCATTTTCCATCTGTGGGATAAAACAGTACATAATCTAACTCTCCATTCGAGGCAAACTCAGGTAAAAGCTCATCTTTGACTAAATTATTGGCTTCTTCGAAAAATCGGTTGTTCTCTGTACTACCCCCTAGAAAAATGCCTTGAGGGCTTGTCAACAATGCTGATGTACCGTCATTAGACAGAAAGACCCTGCCTGGTACAGTGCCTTTAATGACACCTTTAATTGATAAATGATGCTTCAACGCTTCAAAAAGACCTGCTGCTTTATAAAAGTTTTCGCTAGTCAGTTCAATTCCTTGTACCATGTTTTTTGAGTACATCATATTCATTTGCCTCCCATGAGCTTATGAGAGGTTTTATTCAACTAAATAAAATATAAACCTCTCACTCGCTTCTCGATTTGTTTGTTCTTAACCAAACACCATCACTCCCTTAAACGTATTACAGGATTAAGATTTAAGATGCCCTCACCCAATTATGGATTAATTATCCAATTTATTCAAGATGGCTTTTATATTAGATGCACGATACGTAAGAATAAGAGTATGGTACTTAAAGTAGTTTAATGCGACATTAGAAGTGAGCTTAGTAATGAGAGGTACCTCACAAATTCCTCCACTTTTTAGGTTTGATGTGTCTTTAATGGCAAGGTATTAAAATCCAAACCCCAGTGATATTTAGAGTGAAATATAATTGTAGTCTTCAACAATCAGGCTCTTTTCTTAAATAAAAACGCGGCTTTTTGCATGGAACACATTTAAATTATTGAGTTTATGAGGTGTAAAAAAAAGTTTGTGAGGTGTTGTACATAAAGTAACGGGTGATTTGATCCAAGAAGGATTAAGGCACCTTTTGTTGAATTCCTTATTGAACATACGGTGCAGGTTAGTACATTAAGACTCGTGACTAAAGGTCCCATTTGTGTCAATATGATACTAATATGAATACTTGAAAAAAATGGAATTATCAAGCACCTATAATCCAAAGGGACTTTAATTTCTATTTTTTCTTGTGTACGGAAAAATCTTCAGATGGGAAGAAGTGATTTATATGGGATATTTCGGAATAACTAAATGGAATTTTAGTGAAGTCAATGACAAAGATAGGTTGGGAGTATTTATAGGGGAAAGTAAAAAAGATAAATATCTACGTAAATTTGGCATGAGGCTTTATGATGAAAGTTGTATAAACTTACCCCGCCGAGCAAAACTATCGTGGAATTGGAGTGCATTCCTTGGTGGTGTACTTTGGTTGGGATACAGAAAAATGTATATCGAACTAATAGTTCTTTCTACTTTAGTTATGCTACCCAATTTAATCTTTTCTGATATAAGTGATACACAAGATACAATAATAACGGCTTTGTATTGGCTTGTACTTGGACTCATATCTAATTCATTATACTTTGCTAAGTGTAAAAGAGAGATAACAAGGATAAAGAGTTTAAATCTTTCTCTATATGATGAATTAGAGGTTCTAAAACAAAAGGGTGGAACTAGTGTAGTAGGCATATTCATAAGTGTCTTAACACTAATTATTGATTTAGCAATATACGTTATTGCCCATTTATACTTAATATAAAACTCCCAATTCACCTAAAAATGTAATATAAACAAGGTTGAGATTAAAGGTCTGTTATAGAACTACCGGGTGCGTTAATCCAGGCAGGATTAGCCACCTTTTTTGTTGAATTCCTTATTGAACATACGGGGCAGGTTAGTGGCAGAAGCAGGGATATATTTAAAAGATAAAGAATTTATACATGACCTTATTTATAATTATTTTAGAAATTATACTATTGAGTTATCAAGGGGTGTTAAAGTGAATATAAAACAAGTTTTTTCTTATTATCCTCATTCAGAAACTGCAGATAATAAATTTAAATTTTGCCCTTGTTGTGGAAAAGAATATAGACCAGATAGTTTGCTAAAATGTAGTGAATGTGGTTACATCTTTTATCGCAACCCAACTCCTGTTGTAGTCGTATTTATTGAGAAAGAAAACCAGGTATTGTTAGGTCTGCGAAAGGGGAGATATGGACATAACAAATGGGGTTTTCCTGGAGGCTTTATAGAATTCGATGAGGATTTCCTAACAGCTGCACATAGAGAGGTAAAAGAAGAGACCAATTTACATATAGAGATTTGCTCGGTCCTAAATGTAGTAACAAATTATATCTCACCTAGTTTACACACAATTGCAATAGTGTTACTTGCAAAAGTAGTATCTGGAGAAATGAAACCAAATGATGACTTGAAGGTATTAGAATGGTATAGTTTCAATTCTGGTTCTGAAATACCAGATATGGCTTTTGATTCAGAGAAATTCATTATTGAACATATAGATAACCTTAAGAAAAGTACCATACCTATAGATATTACCTTTAGCAAATTTTAACCTACTGAAATATGCTAATCTTTATTAAAGTAAAGGGTGCGTTGATCCAAGAAGGATTAACCGCCTTTTTTGTTGAATTCTTTATTAAACAAACGGGGCAGATTAGTTTAAAAAAGGTTTTTACAACCACTTATAGAGATTATTTACTTTGAGGCCATAAAAGGGGGGAGTTATATATGAATAAAAAATTTTTAATACCGATTACTATTATTTTATGGCTAATAATAATATTTCCTTTCTGTATTTATGGATATATAAAATATCAACTTTATTCTTTAAAAAATGATACTTATACTTATCTAATAAAAAAATATGATAAGGAAAAAATTCAAAAAGTCGAAACTCAAAAGTTACCAAAAGGCGGTTATGCGGCTTATGTAACCTTTAAAGATGAGCCTGAACATACTTATGAATATTTCCGTGTAGACGGAAAAATTAGACAGGGTTCTAACTTTCCCTATGAAGAAGATACTCAAAAATACCATTACTTAGAATATGAATAAAGATAAATGAAAAATGGCTTCGCTTTATGAGATAAATGTTTACATCCTTATCCAATAACATCAATATTACAAAATTGTGAAAAAATGCACTTACACTAACGGGTGTTTATGTTCAACAACGCACTAATATAAAGCAAGCTCAGGGCTCATTTACGGCTCTGAGCTTTTTGTATGCTAATTTGACTGCTAAAGTACCTGCTAATTCAATTATGAATATCCGTGAGAATAGTACTGGAAATTAGAATTTTGTACTTGAAAACCGAACCCGTTTATTGGAGCCATCTTTTTTCTTTTTCAAAAATAAGAAATTGCTTCTTATCCCCCCAATTTAGTGATAATTTTTATCGATTTGGTAAAAATAGCCCTAGAAAAGGAGGGATTCCAGAATGTTTGTAAAAAGGTTAAGCGTTTTACTCTTAATGGTTATGGCTGTGATTACTTTAGGCTCATTCAATGTATTTGCTGAATCCAGTGTAGATACACAGCCTAGTGAGCGAGAGAATGCGATTCAAGTCGAGTTGAACGATGATTACTTTAATCCGAAAACGATCACTTTGCCAAATGGACGAGCAACAACGCTTATATTGAAAAACAATGGCCAGAAAGAGCACACTTTTACAGTGGAAAGGCTCGGAATTGACGCCGTTGTCCAGGCGGGAACAACAAAAACCATTAGCGTAAAACCGAATATGCCGGGTACATATGATTTGATATGCCGGTACCATTATCAGCAGGGAATGGTTGGAAAAGTAATAGTCAAATAAAGTTTTTTTCGCAGCAAAGGGCTACTAAGGTAGCTCTTTTTATTTTCAAAAAAAGACAGGCTCGTTT
The DNA here is from genome assembly GCF_032667185.1 of Neobacillus sp. YIM B06451. Lineage (NCBI taxonomy): Bacteria > Bacillati > Bacillota > Bacilli > Caryophanales > Bacillaceae > Neobacillus > Neobacillus sp. YIM B06451. Next base: position 708,951 of record NZ_JAVFKJ010000001.1, read on the forward strand.
TTGTCGAAAAAAGAAGTTTAATGTCTTTGTTTCTAAGGAATAGTAATAGTTAGTGTAACGGAAATATAGCAAGATGGGAGTGTAAGGTTTGGAAGCCAATAACACAAGGACATGGACGTCAGATACGATTAGTATTGGAGCGTTGGATGCGAATGCCATTAAAGTTATTGCGATTATCGCAATGATCGTTGACCATACGGCTATCTGGCTCGTAGCGAAGGGGACAACGCTGGACATTGTTATACATACTTTTGGAAGACTCGCCGCACCTATTATGTGTTATTTAATCGCTGAAGGATACCATTATACGTCAAATTTAAAAAAGTATAAGAAACGCCTGTTTATTTTTGCGGTGATTTCGCACTTCCCTTTTGTACTGTTTCTAGGGCTGGAATGGTGGCAGGCGACAAGTGTCATCTGGTCCTTATTGATGGGGCTCGTTGCCTTGGGGATAAGCAAAAGAGAAGATATTCCCCTTGGCTTAAAAATAGCGCTAGTTGGTGTATGCTGCCTGCTCGCCTACACCGCAGACTGGAATTATATCGCTGTATTGTGGGTTTTGTTTTTCGGTATATTCAGGGGAAATTTCAAAATGCAAATGACGAGCTATGCAACGATTGGGACGGTTTTCTATATTATCCCTGGCATCGTTTCAATGGGCTTCGATTCCATTTTCCGCTTTGGGATTTTTCTGGTCATTCCTTTGTTGGCCTTATACAATGGGGAGCGGGGCAAAAAATCGAAATTGATTCAATGGACATTTTACGTTTTTTACCCGGCGCACCTGATTATTTTGTATCTTTTTAGACATGTTATTTTTGGGTAGTAGAAATTGAGGAGAAGGTTGATGTTTAATTGCAAAAATAAGTCTCTGCTTGCTTTATTGATGGTTATCATCCTTGCTCTTGCAGCTTGTACAGCAAAACCGGACGGCGAGCGTTCTGGAAACGATCGACAAACACCGCCAGCTGCAGAGGATCAAGAAACCAATTCAAATTCATCAAAAAAGGAACCCGCCGAAAAAGTAACTGTGGAAAGTAAACCTTATCAAGGTGAACTGGAACTCCCAATTGAAGGTGCAACAGGCTATACATCTGTAGCACTGGAATTAAAGGCCTCGGCAAATCCTGATGCAAAGACAATTGAAACAATGAAGGCTGGAACAGCTTTTGAAATCGTAAGGGAAGAAGGGGATTGGTGGTTCGTAAAACGGGGGCCTTTATCCGGCTGGCTGCCGCATCAATATTGTTTTATCAATCTGCCCGACGTCATTCCTTCAATTGTTTATGACAACACGAATACATATTCTTCAAAATTTGTGTCATCAGTCAAGGAAATTCCCACTATTTCCAACCGGGCCTTATATCCAGGGAAGACATTTAACAAGCGGCTAGGAAAAGAAGAATATATCATGCCTGTTCTTTACACGATGGCGAAAAAAATCGACATCGCTCAACAGCATGCATTGAAAGAAGGGGACTCCCTCAAAATATATGAAGCGTTCAGGCCTTTTACGGTGCAAATGGCAGTTGTCAACGGACTGAGTGCCTTGGCAAAAAAAGACCCTGAAGTGATGGCGGGAATCAATACCCAGCCATGGGACATCACCTGGTTTATTACAAATGGTGTTTCAAATCATCAAAAAGGGTATGCCATCGATGTGAGTTTAGTGAAAGTTAATGAAAAAAAAGAGGTGCCGATTGGCGATTACACCGTAACCATTATTACCGATTATACGGAGTATGAGATGCCGACACCGATTCATGAATTGAGCGGGGCATCGGCGATTTTTACTGCTCCCGTATCATCGAGGTCAGCAACAGCCTGGAAGAATGCGACGTATACCAATTCCATGAATGAAGCTGCCATGAAATTACAGACCTATTGTACAAGCGCCGGACTTAGCCCGCTCGCTTCGGAATGGTGGCACTTTAACGATTTGGAAGCAATGAATGAAATCGCCGACAATCCCGGAGAGGGAAAGTTTGTTTTGACTGAAAGTTATAGTAAGAGCGGAGATTGATTGTTTTCCAAAATCTTTAATTAAACTAACTAAATAACGGCATAAACAGTGGGAGTAACAGTATCCCACTGTTTTAGTTTGGAGGAAGGAGACACGATTTAATTGCGAGATCGCGATTTCTGGGGTGAGGTTATGAGTAAAAACGAAAATATTGTATCATTAAAATCGGATTTTAACCTTAGGGGATTTTTTGATTTGGATGATGAATACGAAAAGATTGATTACTATAGTGAGCCAGAAAAATTGGAGCATAAGCTGGGTCAAAGGGTAAGAGATAAATTTTATGTTATTTACGACGGGGCCACGATGCGAACATTTGTAGGTGTAGATCATTCTGAAAAGAAGACCTTTACTGAAAAATATATAATCAATCATGGTAACTATATAAAAAAAGACACTGAGGACTATCTTCCCACTTTTGCTTATATCCATTTAATGAACACTGTTTTCGGAGATGGGAAAATATATGGAGCGGGGCACTTTTTTGAAGAGTTTTCTCTTAAGGATAAAAGAAGGTCTGTGTACTTTCCAGAAAAAACAACAGTGAATCTTGATTGGAATGGCCATTCACCGAACCGAGATTCTATGAATGTGATTAGAACTTTTGAAAAAAACTTTATTGAAGGGGAAACCGGGGAGTATATTTGGGAATCAACTTTTAAAAAAGAAAGTCAGATTACCGATTCTACGAAGATAAAAGTGTTGTGTAAGCATATTCAGAAATCACCAGTTTATATATTTTTTGACAGGGGCGATTCATTCCTTCCAGTAAGCCATAGAAGAAATGCCGTCTACTCTGTTCCCTTTAATGAAATTGTCCGCCATGAGTTAGAAATAGCGATCAATGGAGAATATTTGCCAAGTGATTTCTGTGTTTTTGATGAAAGCTACTCTTGGTTTATTGTTTCATCCCACTTCCAATTAGGTGATCATGAAGGTGAACACTATATAGTCGGAGGAACATTACTTCATGATCTTAGTAAACTACTTTAGCCCCATATTATAATCGCTCCAACTTAAGAGTGGAATGTTCTTGAAAACATGGTGATCTCTTTCAACAGAAGGCCAAACATCCGGCTCTTGGGGCGTTAAATGAAGTTTTAATGGAGGCTTATATAACATAAGGGGCAGGTTAGTGAAAGAAGGGATTTCCTCTTTTTGGGAGAATTTATAAAGTAATTAGAATAAGGGGCGCAATAACTTGGAATTCTTAATGATCTTTAGCTTCCACTTCTTTATTATGGGTTCACTTGTAATGCTCTTAAGCGGACTAATAAGTTTCATTTTGCCTAAGATTACGGTTTTCATCTTAGTTGTTTTACTAAGTATGTTAATAGGCTATACCTATTCAGTGGTTTATGGGGTAACTAATTTTGCTTTGTTCTCCGTGATATTAAACGGAATCCTTTCACTTCTAGCTGTTGGATTGGTGAAGACATACTTTTACTCGAAACAAAAAGCAACAGAAGAAATTAATGATAAATATTAATAATAAAGTTCATTATGTCCTGCTTAAAGTGGCAGCTTTTTATTTAACAGCGGTGCAGGTCAGATTAACCCCCTTTTTGTTGAAATCCTTACGAACGGGGCAGTTATGTAAAGGAAGAGTATTGTAGAGAAGAGGAATGGAAATTGGATAAACAAAGAACTTTCTTTTATGGGTTGATTGTTGGTTTTGTATTATTGATTTTACCTATACCTCATTTTTTCTTTTGGCAAGACGTTACGGATATTGTAGAAGCAATATTTCGATATAGTGGATTTGTTTTGATGGTAGTTTGCGGAATTCCTTTGATTTTTGATGTCTTTAGGAATTTTGTTAAATGAATTTTCACTAACTGGTGCCAATGCTCGAGATCGTGCAGCTTGTTCGACTAAAGGTGCAGGTTAGTACAAAAAAGGAATTCAATAAAATGTATTAATGTGGTTTTAAGGGGGAGTTCACTTGTCTATATTAGACTTTCTATTTAATAAAGAATTAGTATATACGGCAACAAATCACATTGATTATTTTAAAGTAGCCCAATTATTCAAAAATGGAGGCTTGAAATATAAAGTAAAGAAACAATCCCCTAATAGTTCACCTTTTCAACCGTTTAGTGCCGATGAATTTAGAAAACCTGTTATTTACGATTTTTATGTTCATAAAAATGAACGGCATCTTGCCCAAAAGTTGCTTTCCACATTAAATGAATCTAAATCATTAGGGTTATCCAACAAACGAGGCATGTTAGCTAAACAAAAGGAGTGTCTCAAAATGGAAATTGATTGGGAGGAAGTTAATTTAATTATTCAGGAATGGTCCAGCAAGAAATCCCTTGAAATGTCTCCTGAAGATGCTGCAAAAATTAGCTTTTTGATTGATGAGATTTACAGTTTTCCTGATAACCAAAAAACAGTAGTTGAGTCAGGAGATTTTTTTTGGAAATATCTTTATGAGAAATATCCTAAGTTATCTCCTGATAGTATTGGGCGTTTAGTTTATAGATTCTGCTTCATGAATAGATAAATGCATATTTAGAAGTGGAGGGGAAAATAGCCAATATTTAAGGAGGCTATAGCGAATGTTTTCATACGTTATTACTCACTTGTAAAGAATTGTACTTTCATGGATGGCTAACGGGACTAATCTTTAACAAAGTGCTACTATAAAAATGGTCGGAGCCATTATGCTTCGAGCTTTTTGAGTGCAAATTTTTACTGTTAAAGTGCCTGCAATTCAACTGCGAATTAACTGCGAAAAGCACTGCTATTTCGAATTTTATACTTCAAAACCGCACCAGTTTCCAATCAAGGGGCCTGTTTTTTTATCAACACTATAAATGCCCTCCCAATTGGAAGGGCATTTCGCCTTTATTTGTGCAAGTTCAATTCTTTCATTGCATACATGAGGCCGCTGTTCAACGACCCGAACGTTTTGATCTCACTTAAGTTAATGCCTAATCCGATGATCGTTTGGGCGATTTCGGGCCTCATTCCGACGATCATGCATTCTGTTCCTAACAATCTGGCAGCCGTGGTGGAGTTCATAAGAGACTGTGCTACAAAGGTGTCGATTGTCGGGACTCCGCTTACGTCCAAAAAGACAATTTCAGCCTTATGTTTTTCAATTCCCCTTAGAAGGCTTTCCATGATTGTGGTGGCCCTTCGCTCATTGATGTTCCCGACCAACGGCATAACGATGATGTGATCAAAGAGTTGAATTGCCGGCGCGGACAATTCCTGGATGGTTTGTTGCTGCTGCGAAAGGGCATTTTCCCAATCATTTGAACAATCGTTTACAACCTGGGAGATGATCGGGTCGAACCAACGGTCAATCTCGTAATAAACTTGAAGAACTTCCTCTTTTGTTAAATCTTCCTGAAGCAGCGTTTTTAAGGCAATTCTCCGAAACCCCTGAAAACCATAAGTTAGAAAATTTAATGAGCCATTGAAGTCCATTAATTTTGAATAAAAAGCACTTAAGTCAGATGAGGAGTCGGTGTCGACTTTTTTAATGCTTTCAAAAATAATATCAAAAAGTTCAGTTGCCAAAATCCCTTCCGTATACTCGGGTTTAGGAAGGGCATGATGTAATTCAATCTTCCAATCTGCCAAAAGCCTCTCTCGATGTTCATTTAAAATTTCAATAATTCTTGTTCGCATTTTCTACCTGCCCTTAAAAAAATTGTTAGATATAATCCTAGTGAATTTACCCGTTTTTGGGTTTATGTAACCATTTTTTCAAAGATGGAACAAAAAGGAACCCAAATCTTTTTTTTCGATGCAAAAAGGACCAATTGAATGGTCCCAAACCGTTAAAAACATTCAGTTACTGATCGGGCGTAAGTGCGAGGGCAGGCTGCTTGTTAAACGTGTCGGTGATTAACCTTACTCCAAAGAGAGCGAATACGAGATAAAGATACGCCGGAAAGTTAAAGAATCCAAAGAGGGGCGCGATGATAAAAACGGGAACCAGAAATGCCAGCATGAGCGCCATCCAACCTGGATACGTTTTCGCTTTCCAAAAAACTACGGCTGACCAAAGCGGGCCAATCAGGCTCAGCAGCAGCAAGAAGTTTAAAAACCCAAAAGGTTCTTGATCGTAAATCGTCGTTACGGCCTGGAAAATTTCCTTTTCACCGTTCACATCCGCCAGCACATGAGGATAGGTGGCCAGCCTTATAACCGGCTGTATCACGTCAACGACCAGCAAACCAATGAACATGAGGGGATATCCGGCCCATCCCCAGAGCGATAAGGAACTGGATTGCCTGATGAACAGTGCTGCCAAACAAAGCAACACGACTGGAACCCCAACCAATAACAACGTATCGGAAAGCAGCGATTGCGAAATAAAACGCTCGATCCCACTATTGTTTACTGGCGGCTGGGGCTTCAGTAAATGGCCAATGACTACCGCGATGGACCCTAATACCATAAATGCTCCGCTTACCCGAAAAAAATGATTGGAAAACTTCATTCTCTCATTCTCCCTTTATTGAAATTTAAAATACCGTAGTAGGAGGTCAAAATGTAATCCGGTATTCCATAATTCAAAATTATCATCGGGTATAACCCGTTGTCATGGGAGCCATTACCCGATACAGTCGGGAACTTTACGGGACCATTACGGGAGCAATTCATAAATTTTTAAAACTTCCGGCCCATGCCTTCATTTCTTGCCTGTTCAATGGCTTCGGCACGGTTTGCCACCTGGAGCTTGTTGTATATATTCGACAGATGATTCCGGACTGTTTTTAAAGAAATACCTAATTTCCTGGCTATTTCGGGATTATCTTTGCCGTCCACAATCAATTCCAAAATGTGCCGTTCTCTTTCCGTTAATTCCGGAAAAATAAGGGTTTCTTTTAATTGTCCGGTCCGAAAATAGGATAAAAGCCTGCCTGCGATTTGTGGACTGAAGATCGATTCACCATTAGAAACCGCGCTGATTGCCCGCAATGTTTCCGTACGGTTTGCACCTTTCAATAAATATCCTCGCGCGCCCGCCTTTAGCGCAGCAAATACTAAGTCATTGTCATCAAACATCGTCAAAACCAGAATCCCGATTTCAGGTTTTCGGCGGGTTATCGACTGGATGGCGTCGATTCCATTCAAAACCGGTAAATTTAAATCCATTAAGATGACATCCGGATTCAGCCTGTCCGCCATCTCAATCGCTTCTTTCCCATTCGTGGCTTCCCCAATCAATTCCGCATCATCAGTTGACTGGAGCAATGTCGCAATCCCTTCCCGAAACAGCGGATGGTCATCCACAACCAGTATCTTTATCATTTATTCCACCTCTATTGAATTGGTATTTTTGCAAAAACCTTTAAACCTCCATCAGGCAAGTTCTCTATGATGGCCGTTCCTCCAAGCTCTTCCGCGCGCTCTTTCATCGAATGGAAACCAATGCCTTTTTTAAAAGTCTCATCCGATATTCCGATGCCGTTGTCCACAATTGTCACATGCAAATTCTCATTTTCAGCATCTATCGTAATGGAGCACTCATTTGCGGACGAGTGGCGGACCACATTCGTAATGGCTTCCTGTGCAATCCGGTACACCGCTATTTCGGCCGCAGCCGGCAAAGCGGGCAAGGGTTCCGGAATCGAAACTACAGAAAAGTTTATTTCTGACTGGCTATAGTGGTTGCACATTTCCCGAATTGCTGCAACTAAACCCAGTTCATCGAGGACAGGGGGGCGAAGGGAATAGACCAGAGTTCTGATTTCTTCAATCATTTTCTTTAATTGGTTCCCGGTCTCATGGATAATTTTCGCGGTGCTTTCAGGCTTCGCTTCGATAAACGACTCCGCTACATCCAGCTTCATTTTTATGCTAGCCAAACTCGGTCCTAACCCGTCGTGCAAATCCCTGCGTAATCTTCTCCGTTCTTCTTCCCTGGCCAGGACAAGCTGGCTGCGCGACCGCTGCAAATCCTTATGGAGCAGAATCGATTGGGCAACAATACCAACCTGTTGCGCCAAGCCATCAAGAAGTCTCATATCCGACGGCCTAAATGGTTCATGCGAATCCCGGCTCGAAAGCAATAATGAACCGAGCCGATTCCCCTGATAAAAAAGAGGAATTTCCCTGTCCACTTCACTCGGTTTTCCGAATGAGGCAGCTATATACGAGGTTTCCTGTTCAATAAGCCGAATCGCCACATACGGTATTTTCAAGGTTTTCGCCAATGTCGTAACGACCAATGGAAGGACCTTTTCCATGCTGCTTGCGGCCGTTAAGATGGAATTCAACTGGGTCAGGATGAAAAGGGGATTATCCCTGTCCCCATACACAAGGCGGTTCACAAACGATTGAAGTTTTACTTTTACAGGCTGAAAACAAAAAGCAATGATACCAGCAGTGATTAAGGAGGAAATCATTCTATCCTCTTCAACGATATACAGGCTCAAGACACTTACGCTTACGCTGTAAAAAAGGACGACCAGGATACTGAGAATCCCGTAAAGAACCGTACGATGAATGATGATATTAATGTCCCATAACCGGTATTTGAAAATGGCAAAACCGATGGATAAAGGAATCAGTATTGAACTCAATGCGTAGACGAATTCTGTTGCCATTTTTAGCGAAATGCTAAGAGGCCCAACGAAATTCAACAGCAGCAGGGCAATCACGTACATGATAATACTGTATACATACCACTTCATTTGCTGCCGTATAATGGCATCAGATCTTTTCCTGTATCGATAAATTTGTGAAAAAATCAAAATGACATGGAAGGATATCCAGAAAAATGCCCCAAGCCAAATGGGCCAATTCTCCACGTCCATAACGCTTCCTTTAAAATAAACCGAAAAGACACCGACCATGATCCAAAACAAGGCGATGGCAACGGTCCATCTAGGGACAAACTTCCCATCCGGGAGCAAATAGAACAAAACAAGGTAGGTAGCGCCGAAATTACTAATAAAATGGTACATGATGAATTGCGTTGGATGATCTGCTAGAAAATTGTAGGAAAGGCCGATTCCCAATGAAAGGAATACGAGGGAAACGTAGAGGTTAAACCAAGGCTGTTCTTTACGAAAAAGCAAAAGGGATGAAACGCTAAAATAGACAAGCACTTTCACGATTTCGAGGAAAACTTTAAAACCCGCGAAAGCATCAAGGGACAGTCCTAATTGGCTTAACTGCAGTGCTTCTTCGAGGTTAAGCTGTCCTGTTTCGAGGCAAATCTTCTCATCCCCGCATACGGAACTATACGTTTCAAGCCGAAAAGGAAAATCTAAGATAAAAAAATAAATCGCAAAACAGGCGGTTACCAGCCATATAACCCGTGTTAGCCAACGTGTCTTAGTTTCCTTTATGAAGGCAAACGTGCTCATATCGAATCTCCTTCAACGGTCCAGTCTAGTAAAACTTAAATCATTCTATTCAAAAACAAAGATAATAGAACTTCCGGAGTCATTTTATTCTTTTTTGATAGAGAGTAATAGACTTGGCTATCCGGGACAGGCGTTTGTTTTTGGCAGGTGGATTTTTGACTAGGTAAGTCCACTCCCACCGATAAAATAAAATTGGCTGTTCAGAATCTACAGTATTCAGCAGCACCCGCCAAAGTGCGGAGTTACAAGCCTCTGGTAAGAAACGCCCAAAGCATCATTGCTAAGGGCGTTTTCTTTTTAAAAATATATGCTTTTGTAGTTAAATCCCCGACTGCCTGTCATAATTCCTGAAAAGCATACCGTTAGACCTGAACATCCCAACCTTTTCGTAAAAAGGGACGAGGTCGTCTTCACAGCATAGGTCGATCATATAAATGCTACCGAGCTGTTCGAGCATCCGTTTGACAAGTTCTTGGCCAATACCTTTTCCTTGGTACTCTGGCAGCACTTCGAGGAAGGGGATGTAGGCGGAAAGGACGCCGTCACTGATTGCCGTAATGAAACCGACAACTTGTTCATTCTCTAGGGCAATCACAATATGGCTACTGTTCTGAAGCAGCTTCAAGTGCATTTCCGGGCTAGGCGGATTCGGCCAGCCAACGAAAAAACCGTGCAGCATATCAGGGGTAATACCCTCAATCGTATGTTTGTAAATCATCTTATCAACTCCTGTTTTTTTTAAAAAAAGACCGGGAAGTTGATAAAAATCAATTGTAGAGTAACAAAGCAAATGCCTCCAAACATTAAGCGCTATACAAACCAATTCGCCATCGGGCATAAAGTTCCTGCTATTTAAAAAATTCGAGGCAATATCCAGTGTATCCCAACCCCATGATTTTTAGGTTGAAGATCTTTTTTCCCTTAGTTAATTTCATCCAAATCATTCATTTGTATATTTTTGTTCAATAATCTCAAGATCCTTAAGCCTAATTGGAGTTGTAAAAGCTCATCGGGGTTTTTCAAATCACTGTTCAATATCTCTTTGATCTTTTCAATTCGGTATATGAGTGTATTTCGATGTAAAAACATCGCTTTAGCCGTTTCGCTTATGTTGAGATTGTTGTTAAAAAAGTTTTCCAAAGTAGCGATATAGCTTGTCTCATGTAATCTGTCATGGGCATAAACCGGGCCAAGGCTTTTTAGGAAAAATTCTTTTAATTCCTTATCGTTAATATTGGAATCCAAGAAATGATAAACAATATGATCTTCAAAATGGGAGATGCCGCCTTTTTCATCAAGCCTTTTCATAAGCCTGATTGATTCATTCGCTTCTGAAAAACTTTTGTGGAGTGAATGAATGGTATCGTATTGACTGCCAATCCCAATTAAGAACGTTGTATGTGGGACATGCTTAGTAAGAATTTCGAATAGGCCATTACCGTATTTTTTGACTTCTTCAACGGAAATAGTTGGTCTAGTTTCATGTTGGCCTATTAAAACGATGATGCGATTGTTTCTATGGAAACATGTGATCTCTCCAACAACTAAATTGGAATGTTCATATACTAACTCTACACATTTCCGTGCCTTATTTTCCAAATGTACTTTCCTTGCAATGAAATCCTTACTGACATTGAGTTCCTGAGAGTCAATGTTTACCACCATACAAAAATACTTGTATTGAAAATTTAATCCATGTAATTCACTTAATGTCTGTATAGATTCACTTGAGGTTATTTTTCCTGTTAATAAATCATCAAAGAAGTCCTGCCTGATTCTTAATTTCACTTCCTCGATTTCCTTTGCTTTAATTCTTTCAAGTGCCATTATCGTAGACGCTTGTTCTAAATTAATATAATCAAATTCTGTGAGCTCCCGTACCGTTTGCCAAACAACAATATAGCCATAGAGTTGATTAGAGACCGCAACAGGAAGAATCCGGCACTTAATCTCCATGCCTTCTAAGTGATAAATGCGTTTGATTGATTTTTTCATCTCGCTGAAATTAGTAGGAATTGACTCAATGAATGATTGATTGAAAACCTTCCTGTTTTTCACCAAATCAAGGCAGTAAGCTAATGGTACTTTGTTATCCTGGTGTTCCGTGTGATGTAAAAGCTTCCAGTCCCGATCTACAAAAACAATTGGATTCCCTATAGTCTCGGATAGTAGGGAAGAAATTCTTTCAATACCCCCGCCTTCGAGGGTAATTCGAAAAAATAGGTTATGCATATCCAAGGTTTTTCGATTCAACAAATCATATCTTCCAGATGCCTTTTCATTAATAATTGCAATAACCCTTGAGAGAGTATATTCAAATGGCAATTCAATGATTGGTAACCCAAGCCTATTGGCCTCATCAATCATATTCTGTGGAATCTTATCGAAATAACGTTTCATTTTAACAACTAGCCCGGCACAATTAACTTCAGATAATTCTTTAATAATACGTTTCTGAACATCTTCATTATCCTTAAAAATATAACCTGTCGATAAGAGCAATTCATTTGGTGAAAGCCAGTCAAATGCTTCGGGATTCTCTATGATATTCACAATGGAAATTTCATTATCCATACCCTTTTCGCCCGCAACAATTTTAATTCCATCGATTGCCTTAATTTCAAACAAATCTCTAACTGTTAGCATTTTCCCTCACTCCCTTGTCAAAATTTTATCACATATCATTAGGCAAGTTGCACAAGGGAATTGAAATCTTTTTGGTGTTGTTAAACAGTGATATGATAATGCATCGAACATAAAATGAGATTGTAAAGCAATTGCTTAAAGATTTTTCTGAACTGTTCACATATTAAGGAAACCTATAAATATGGAGGGGGATCTATTAAAAAAAGTGGCACGATTGAGAAATGCAAAATCTGGTGATGTGGGGTTTATAAAGCAAATTAAAGATTCAAATTTTAGCGGTTTTATACACAGCACCTTTCATCGGACCGCCAATATTAAATGCTACGAAAATGATGAGCTTTATACCATTGCTTGTAACCAAATAGACAATGGCCCTAATACGCTTGTGATTGAAGAGGAACGATTGGATGACATCGATTTAGCCATCAATGCTCCGGTATTTGCTGAAAATGCAAGGTTAACGGTCGGCAATCAACTCGTTATCTCGATTGAAAAGGCAAGCTTGTGGGAAAGCAAGTTACCTGATTTTCCTGCCAATCTTGAGATATTCTATAATAATTTATCAAAAATGAAAGAGTATATTGACCTTCATGGCAAGGGCGGGGGAGTAAAAAAAAGAACTCAGGCGCAAAGCCCTTTTGAAGCGGAATTGTCCAAAATGCTAGAAGAAAGGATTTTCATCCTTTGCGAAGCGATTTTGAAAAAAGATATTTCGAAGGCAACGGCGAGCGCGATCCGACTAATTGGTCTTGGTTCCGGTTTAACGCCGTCGGGGGATGACTTTCTGGTAGGGCTATTTACTGTCTTGAATATTCCCAATAGTCCGATTTTTGAGTATCGAAGACTAGCGGATCAAGTCGTACGGGACGCCACATCCCTTACAAATGATATTAGCTTTATGGCTCTTAAAAAAGCATCAAAAGGACATGTAAGAGAATCAATGAACCATTTAGTAAAGTCTATTTTCACTGGTGGAGATGAGGAGTTTATTCTCTCTTTAAATAAAGTCTTATCCATCGGCTCTACTTCCGGAACAGATATCGCATTAGGTATTTACTACGGATTAGAAGCTAATAGAAAAATAGGAGGCCAAGCATGACTATAAAAGTATTAATCAAACCAAACACATATTTTGATTCCGTTTCGTTAATGTCCTTATCAACGAAGGCTAATCAAGTTGAAGGCGTTGATCAGGCAATCATCGCAATGGGAACGGAAATGAACAAAGAGGTAATCCGTAACGTTGGATTAATGACGCAAGAAGTTGAGGAAGCAAAAACAAGTGATCTTATGATTGTCGTGAAGGCAGAAACAGATGAACTTTGCGAAAACGCTTTCGTTGAAATTGAAGAATTGTTAACGAAAAAAGAACCTTCAGGCGGAAAAGGAGAGGTGAAATATTCAACGATCTCATCAGCTGCAACGAATATTCTTGAGGCCAATTTAGCCCTCATTTCAGTTAATGGGGCGTATGCAGCCAGGGAAGCGAAAAAGGCACTGGAAAATGGCCTTCACGTTATGCTTTTCAGCGACAACGTAAGCCTTGAAGAGGAAATCGAGCTAAAGAAGCTTGCGCATGAAAAAGGACTTCTGATGATGGGGCCGGACTGCGGAACTGCGATTATCAACAACGTTGGGTTGGCATTCGCCAATGCGGTAAGAAAGGGAAGCATTGGCATTGTTGGTGCATCTGGAACAGGCAGCCAGGAAGTGAGCGTGCGCATTCATGAATTTGGCGGTGGAATCTCCCAATTAATCGGCACAGGCGGCCGTGATTTAAGCGAGGAAGTTGGCGGATTGATGATGCTTGATGGCATTCGGGCTTTGGAAGCCGACGAGGCAACCAAGGTAATCATTTTAGTATCGAAGCCACCTGCACCGAGTGTGGAAGACAAAATTTGTGATCAAATTAAACAATGCTCGAAGCCAGTCGTTGTCTGGTTTATTGGCGGAAACGAAGAAAAGGTCACAAAAGCGGGCGGCCATTTTGCAAAAATGTCGAAAGAGGCGGCGCTGAAGGCTGTTTTATTAACAGGAGCCGATGAAAGCAAGATTAATAAAAAAGCATTGAACATTCCATTGATTAATGAAGTACGTGCAAAGTTAACACCTGAACAAAAATACATTCGCGGATTATTCTGCGGCGGAACGTTATGTGACGAAGCCATGTACGCAGCAATGGAAAAGTTTGATAACGTCTATAGCAACATTCAAAAGAACCCGGATTATCTCTTAAAGGACCTTAAAGTCAGCCAGGAGCATACCTTCATTGACTTTGGTGATGATGAATTTACAAAAGGGAAGCCACATCCGATGATTGATCCATCTACCCGGATTGAACGATTTAAGGAAGAAGCGAAGGATCCGTCTGTTGGGGTAATCGTGATGGACTTTGTTTTAGGCTTCGGTGCAAATGAAGATCCAGTCGGGGTGATGGTTCCACACATTATCGAAGCAAAACAACAAGCAGAACAAGAAGGAAGGCACTTGGAAATCCTTGGATACATTCTTGGAACCGAGTTGGACAAACAAAACTATCAGGAGCAAATTGATAAATTAATAGCTTCAGGGGCAACGCATGCATCCAGCAGCCAAAACGCCGGGTTATTAGCTCGTGAATTCGTAGTGAAAGGAGAATAATCGTGAGTAAAATTAATGAACTTTTTCAATCAAACCTCAATGTGATTAACGTTGGAATCGAATTTTTCAAAGACGATATTTTAAATCAAAATACACATGCAACACACCTGGAATGGCAACCGCCAGGCGGTGGGAAGCCGGAAATCATTGCAGCATTGGATAAGCTTGAAAATCCGGCCGTAATTGAAAAAATTAAGGAAGCAAATCGACTCGCAGTTGAGAGAATTGTAAATTCCCAGCCAGTGTTAATTGGGTTTGATCAAGCAATTAACTGTGTTCCAGGCATGACAAAAACGACCATTCTTCATGCGGGCCCGCCAATTGCCTTTGAAGACATGAGTGGCCCAATGAAGGGTGCTGTAACAGGAGCGCTGGTTTTTGAAGGATTGGCCAAAGATATCGAGGATGCCTACAAAGTCGCGGCCTCAGGAGAAATTACATTCGCGCCATGCCATGAGCATAACTGTGTTGGTTCCATGGCCGGGGTTACTTCAGCCTCCATGTACATGCATATCGTTGAAAATAAAACGTATGGAAACATTGCCTATACAAACTTAAGTGAACAGTTATCAAAGATTTTACGGATGGGTGCCAATGACGAGAGCGTCATCAATCGTTTGATCTGGATGCGGGATGTATTTGGCCCGATTTTGAAAGCAGCTATGGAGCTTCATCCAACAGGAATTGATCTGCGCCTCATGCTTGCACAAGCTCTTCATATGGGAGACGAGTGCCATAACAGGAATGTTGCAGGGACAACTCTGTTAATCCAGGCTTTGACTCCTTACATTATACAAACAGATTTTACAACGGAACAAAAGCGTGAAGTGTTTGAATTCGTAGCAAGCAGCGACTATTTCTCTGGTCCAACCTGGATGGCTATGGCCAAATGTGCCCTTGATGCCGGACATGGAATACCAAACAGTACTGTTGTAACGACAATGGCACGCAACGGTGTAGAATTCGGCATCCGCGTCAGTGGAATGGCTGGCAACACCTGGTTTACCGGCCCGGCTCAAAAGGTTGTGGGACCAATGTTTGCAGGTTACAAACCGGAGGATTCCGGATTGGATATCGGCGACAGTGCGATTACAGAAACATATGGTTTTGGCGGCTTTGCAATGGCTACCGCTCCCGCGATTGTTTCGCTTGTAGGTGGAACAGTTGAGGAAGCGATCGGCTTTTCAACACAAATGAAGGAAATTACAACCACTGAAAATCCAAATGTAACGATTCCGTTATTGAACTTCATGGGTCTTCCAACCGGAATCGATGTACGAAAGGTTCTTCAAACAGGCATTAAGCCGGTAATCAATACGGCCATCGCCCACAAAGAACCAGGAATCGGCATGATTGGCGCCGGTATCACGTATCCGCCAGTTGAAGCATTTGAAAAAGCATTGCTCGCTTTAAGTGAAACTATTCAATAGGTTTTAATGACACCTTGGGGAAGCCAGCAAATTCCCGGTTTCCCCAGTGTCTCCAATAATTCAATTTTAAGGAGACCTTAATATGGGAAAAGTAGCTTTTTGGAAAAAGGGAGACATTGCTGCATCCTTTGGTTTGTTCGTTAACGTTTTAACAGACTTTTTGGTAATGATCTCATTACTAATCGGCGTAGTTGGGATGCCAGCTGAGTTTGTTTTTAAACGGATTGTTCCTGGTTTTGGATTTGCAGTACTTATTTCTGGGATTATTTTTGCTTATTTTGCCTATCAATTAGCCAAAAAGACAGGCAGAACGGATGTTACCGCACTGCCGTCGGGTTCTAGTTCACCTGGTATATTTCTAATCGTATTTGTCATCATGCTTCCTCTCTATCATCAAACACAGGATGCAGCTTTCACTACAACTGTAGCTGTAATCTGGGGCTTTGTAGAGGCATCCATATTATTCTTAGGCGCATTCCTGGGTGAAACAATAAGAAAAATCGTCCCAAGAACAGTTTTGCTGGCAGCACTGGCAGGTTTGGCATTTGTATTCCTTGGTATGAACCCAATGCTGCAATCCTTTGAAATGCCGATCGTTGCATTTGTAGCACTTATCATTATCTTCATGAACTGGTTAAGTAAACATCCAATCTTAAAGAGAATACCAACTGGTTTATTACTGATCGTAGTTGGTACTGCCATTGCCTGGATAGCTGGATATCAAAATCCTGCAGATGTTACGGAAGCTCTAAAATCATTTGGCTTTAACCCGCCTAAGCTGCATTTGAATGGATTATTAGACCATTTTAGCGCTGCTTTGCCATATCTCTTAACTGCTGTACCTCTAGGGTTAGCAAACTACATTTTTAACCTGGAAAACGTTGAAGCTGCTGCGGTCTGTGGCGATGAATACAAAACTCGGGATGTTATGCTTGCAAACGGATTTTCTACTGCAATTGGCGGCATTTGTGGGAACCCATTCCCAGTAACCGTATATGTTGGCCATGCTGGTTGGAAAGAAGTAGGTGCAGGTCTTGGGTATTCGATTGCTAGCTCTGTTGCAATATTCCTATTATCGATTTTCAGTCTAATGGGTCTGTTGCTAGCTGTAGTACCAATTGCCGCTATTGTTCCAATGCTCGTGTTTATTGCGATTGTTACAGGGCACCAAGTCGTTAAAGAAAGTCCGAAATTTGAAGCACCGGCAATCTTTGTATGTTTCTTCCCATGGGTTGCCAACTGGGCGCTTGTTGCTGTAAATAATGCACTTTCAGCTGCTGGAACATCTGCGGGGAGTGCAGATGGCCAAGTTTCTTCACTAGCTCTGAATAATGCAGGACTCTTTTATGATGGTTTGGTTGCTCTCGGGAATGGCGCACCTATTTCCAGTGTTCTTTGGGGATGTATCGCGGTATTCACGATCCGCAACACGCCTATTGGAGGCATCATCGCTGCAGTGCTGGCAGCTGGCTTAACGTTTATTGGCGCAATCCACACGGCCACTATCGGACTTGCACAAGCAACCGCCATGCCTTTCGTTTGGGGATACCTGCTCATCGCGGCATTCTTGGCGTATAAACTTTATATCAATAAAAAAGATAATCTTGGTCCAGTTACAGAGTAATAATGAATGCTGCTCAGGAGTAAGGCCATTTGGATTCTGCTCCTGGGTTTGTTTCGAAAAAATAAAATAATGTAACTTGGTTTCAAATTCTTGTTTTATTCAAAGGAGACAACTACTATGGATTATATGAAATTGGCTGCGGATGCTACACTTGTTGGTATGGCAAACAAAGTTGGCGGACCATTTGGAGCAACGATCGTACGCGGTGATGAAATTATTGCTGTAGTAAGCAACACAATGATGAGAGATACTGACATATCTGCGCATGCTGAAATGGTTGCCATTCGGGAGGCAACTAAAAAACTAGGCACAATGGATTTATCCGACTGTGTCATCTACGCCACCTGCGAACCTTGTCCAATGTGTGTGTCTGCCATCATCTGGGCAGGAATTAAAGAAGTATACTATTGCAATACGAGTGAAGATGCAGACAAACACGGCTTCTCCGATATGCATTTGAGAAAGTATTTAACGGGTGAAGATAAAAGTGTTCTTAACATGGTAAAGGTTGAGCAAAGAGAAGATTGTGATAATTTGTTCGAGGTTTTCCATAATTCCACTAAATAAGATTGATTATTCTCCGGTGCTGTAAACGAGTACCGGATGAATTTTTTAAATGCAAAAACATCCTTGTAGATATTGGATTTCGACGACATACAAAAAAGCGGGGTAAGTAATTTTGGAAACAGAAAGATTGAATCAGCAGTTGATCCTTGCAAGTGAACGGGGAGATGTTGATGCTGTCCATCAATATTTAGCAAATGGGGCAAGTGTTGATTATAAAGATGAGGAAGGCCGTACTGCTTTAATGGCGGCTACCCAAAAAAATCATATCGACGTTGTCAAAATACTTTTGGAAGCGGGAAGTGATGTCAACGAAAGGGACATTACTCTATTAACTCCGTTTATTTGTTCAGGTGCAAACGGTTTTCACGAAATTTTAAGCTTGATGCTGGACTACGGAGCCGACCTTAAGAGTGTGAATCGTTTTGGCGGTACAGCTCTACTTCCGTCTAGTGAAAAAGGCTACTTAAAAACAGTTCAACGATGTTTGGACGCTGGTATTCCAGTCAACCACGCCAATGATTTAGGATGGTCTGCGTTACTGGAAGCCGTTATTTTGGGGAATGGCGGCCGCTTGTATTTCGACGTAATCGAATTACTGGTTGAAGCCGGAGCAGATGTAAACTTGCCTGATCGGGAAGGGAAGTCTTCGCTTCAGCATGCAATTGAATTGAAGCAAGAGAAGGTCGTGCAAATTTTAAAAAGAGAATATGTTGAAAGCAATGAAACGATCAAGCAGGCAAAATCGTTGGGACGCGCAGATCAATATGAGCAAGCCATCGGTTTAATCGATAAAGCTCTTGAAAGCGATCAGGAAAACCTTGATTTACTCTACTATAAAGGCCATTTCTTCCAGGAATTAAAGAGATACGAAGAGGCATTGGAACAGTATCAACAGGCATTGGCCATTAATCCAAATGACCTGGATTTCTATTTTTACACAGCCAATTGCTTACGGCTGATGAAAAAGACAGAGGAAGCATTGGCAGAATACGATAAAGCAGTTGCCTTTGATCCGGACGAAACGTTCTACTTATACCATAAATCCAACTATTTGAGGGAACTTGGCAGGCATGTTGATGCAGTTAGGGCAATGGATCAATTATTGGATCTCCAGCCGAACCGTTACGATTTCTCCTTCCATAAAGCGAACAGCCTAAGATCTTTAGGGAAGCATGAAGAAGCGATTGAGGCAATTGAGAACGCCATCAAGAATGATCCAACAAACCCGCTGTACCATACTCATAAGCAAAAATCACTGGAGTTGCTAGCTCAAAAATAGTTCCAAATGATTGGGAGGATTGAAAGTGGAAAAGACGGTTATCGTTGCCATTGGGGGCAATTCATTGGTTCGTGATAACGGACGTGATTCAGTACAAGATCAGTATGAGGCGATTGTTGAAACAGCTGTTCATATAGCAGACATGGTTGAACAAGGGTTTAATGTGGTGGTTACCCACGGCAACGGCCCGCAAGTAGGATTCTGCCTTAGAAGAGCAGAAATAGCCCATGAAGTAGCGGGCATGCCTGAAGTTCCGCTTGTCAATTGCGGAGCTGATACCCAAGGCGGAATTGGTTATCAAATTCAACAAGCCTTAACGAATGAGTTTGCACAAAGGGGCATTGCCAAAAAGGTGGCTACCGTCATTACCCAGGTGGAAGTAAGTAAAGACGACCCGAATTTTAAAAATCCAACAAAGCCAGTGGGATCCTTTTTTACATTTGAACAAGCGGAAGAAATGAAAAAACAACATCCAGATTGGATATTCATTGAGGATTCCGGCCGTGGCTACCGGCGGGTGGTCCCATCTCCAAAACCAATTAATATCGTTGAGAAAGATGCGATCAAAACATTAATCAACGCAGGATTTGTCGTTATTGCAGTTGGCGGCGGCGGAATCCCGGTTATCAAAACCGAACAAGGCACCTATAAAGGAATTGACGCAGTAATTGATAAAGATTTTGCAACCAGTTTACTCGCTGAACAAATCCATGCAAATACCTTAATTATCACTACCGGCGTTTCCAGGGTGTGTATCAATTTCGGCAAACCTAATCAACAGGCACTAGAAAAAATTACAGTTGAAGAAACGAAACAATATGTCGCAGAAGGCCATTTCCCGGCAGGAAGCATGCTTCCAAAAATAGAAGCAAGTTTAAGCTTTTTAGAGAACAACGGATCAAGAGTGATCATCACAAATCCCGAAAGCTTAAAAGCTGCGATTAATGAGGAAGCTGGTACGCATATTTTTGGATAATAAGCTACGGTTTATTGTGTAATTTGCCTAATTAATCGCTCGTATGTAACTAAAACCCCCATTTTGTGCAAATAGTACAAATGATACTTTTAAAGTTAAGAACAACAAACCGTACCTGTGGCGATTTTAACGGGTACGGTTTTGTCGTTCAAAATTTGAATGAAATAATAAGGAAATAACTAGGTTCCTAAAACCGTTACGATGAACATGATTGGGAAGTATGGATGGGGAAACAGTCATTACCCATATAAAAGCAACAGTCCAATACTCAGTTGAGAATTGGACTGTTTTTTTCGTAAAAAGGTGAGGTCCCATGAAAAATACGAAAGATAGGCAAAAGATAAGCCACCCAAATTAAAATGAACTCGCCGAGTTATTAGGAACAAGTTATCGCATCTAAATAGGTGATTAACGAGTTGGTCCCAAAAAAGATTATTGTAGAAAAGGGATGGGTACTTGTTAATAAAGAGGGGAAAAGAGTTGGCGGATGGGATAAAATTCGAATGATTTGGTGGGTTGTTTTTTTATGGTAAAAGGGTTGTTATTTTCATTACTGGCGGGAATTTTTATCACATTGCAAAACATTTTTAACACGAACGTTAGTTCAAAAGCGGGGTTATGGCTGACCACTGTGGTTGTACACGGCACTGGTTTTATTGGATCTGTAATCATTTATCTGTTTGTTAAGGATGGAAGCATCAAAAATCTGCTAGAGGTCAATAAGGTTTATCTCCTAGGCGGTATATTTGGAGTCATTATTGTATTTAGCGTAATGCAAGGTTTCACACATGCGGGACCGGCCCTTTCTGTTTCCATTTTATTGATTTCACAATTGATCATAGCATTAATAATCAATACAAACGGACTATTTGGAACCGAGCCAATCACTCTGACTCTTAATAAAATTATTGGGATAGCCGTGATGATAGGCGGCATCCTAATTTTTCAATATAAGTAACGGAATTTATGCAAAGTGAACTTTACTGCTGGTATGAATGAAACCTCATGGAAAAGCTGCATTTTCGCAGCTTTTTTCTTTAGGCTAAAAGCTGAAAAAATCTAGTAAATCCATGTCTATTTTTCCTGCAACAACTCATCGATCAAATTTATCAATCCTTCTTTTTTCGAACTTAGGATTTTGTACTTCTTCTTGCTGTTTCTCTCATCGACTAAAACATATCCCTTATCATTTAGTACAATTGAATAATTGCCTTCCGGAATAACAAGTAAAATGTCGTATGCGTTTGTTTGGCTTTGAATATTCGTTGCCCCAAATGCCCTTTGGTACCTGGCTTTCTCCAATATATGTATGAAAGCTTCCGTATCTTTGACTTCTAATTCCGAATAGATCGGCTCTTGAGCCAGCCTCTCTTGGAATCTCACAACAAACTGAACCCTTTTAACATTGTCCAATTCAGGAAATACCTGATAAGCGTTTAACGGGCGAAAATAATAAACGATGCCAACAATTAAACTAATACTAAGAAATAGAAAAAGAAACCGATGCCCCTTATTTTTGCCAGCCACTCTTAATACCTCCGATCGGGAAGTGGGTGTTTTCCTAATTGTACCAATCGGTGGATTCACTTGTATATAAGACTCAATTTTCTAAAGAAAGTTGGGAAACCACCTACTCAAAGATGTAATATCTGAATTTTCCAATTATAATATTACTAAAATATAGAATTGACTTGGCGATTCTTATTAATGGAGGCGATAGAAATGGCGGAGAAAATGAACATTTCAGTCGGCAAGCTTCTAGAGGAAACCGCTGCAAGGCAGCCGGAGCAAGATGCAGTTGTTTACCCTGACAGAGGGCTGCGCTATACATACGGCGAGTTCGAAAACCTGTGCCGGGACGTGGCAAAGGGATTAATGAAGCTTGGCATCGAAACAGGGGAGCATGTCGCGATCTGGGCGACGAACCGGCCTGAATGGGTGACGGCACAGTTCGCGACCGGGAAGATGGGGGCGGTCCTCGTTACCGTCAACACGAGTTACCGGACGGCGGAACTCGAATACCTGCTGAAGCAGTCAGATTCAACAACACTCATCCTAATGAAGAATTACAGGGATGCCTCCTACATCGACATGCTCTACGAAATCGCGCCTGAGTTGAAAACGTCCGAGCCAGGTAAGCTGAAGTCGAAGAACCTTCCTTTTTTAAAAAATGTCATCGTACTCGGCGAGAACCGCTATCCCGGCATGCTGCATTGGGACGATATCCTAGCGCTGAAGGATGATGTATCCGACGAGGAGCTCGACAAGCGGATGGAATCGCTTGACCCGGATGATCCAATCAACATGCAATACACATCTGGTACGACCGGGTTCCCGAAAGGCGTTATGCTCACCCACAACAACCTCGTCAACAACGCCATCAACATCGCCGAATGCATGAAGCTGACAGCGGAGGACAGGCTCTGCATCCCCGTGCCGTTCTTCCATTGCTTTGGCTGCGTCATTGGGACGCTCGCCTGCGTGTCGGTTGGCGCGACGATGGTCCCTGTACAGGAGTTCGACCCGAAGAAGGTGCTGGAAGCGGTTGAAAAGGAACACTGCACCGCGCTGCATGGCGTCCCGACGATGTTCATCGCCGAACTGAACCATCCCGATTTTGAAAAATACGACCTATCAAGCCTCCGGACAGGCGTCATGGCGGGGTCCAATTGCCCGATTGAAGTCATGAAAGCCGTCATCGAAAAAATGGGCGCATCAGAAATTACCATTTGCTACGGCCAGACGGAAGCATCGCCAGTAATTACGCAAACGCGGACGGACGACCCGATTGAACTGCGCGTTTCGTCGGTCGGCAAAGCGCTCCCGAACGTCGAAGTGAGAATCGTCGACCCGGTAACGAACGAAGAAGTCCCATACGGGGAGCAGGGTGAATTGTGCACACGCGGCTACCATGTCATGAAAGGCTATTACAAAAATCCCGAAGCGACCACCGAAGCAATCGACAAGGACGGCTGGCTGCATACTGGCGACCTTGCTGTCATGGATGAAAACGGCTATTGCCGGGTCACCGGCCGCCTTAAAGACATGATCATTCGCGGCGGCGAAAACATCTACCCCCGTGAAATTGAGGAATTTATCTATCAGCATCCGGCCGTCCTTGACGTCCAAATCATCGGAGTTCCTGACGAAAAATACGGCGAAGAAGTGATGGCATGGATCCAGCTGAAGGAAGGGCAAACCGCGACAGTAGAAGAAATTCGCGAATTCTGCCTTGGAAAAATAGCCCGCTACAAGGTGCCAAGGTATATTGAATTCTGCGAGGCGTTCCCGACAACAGCGTCAGGGAAGATTCAGAAGTATAAATTGAGGAAAATGGCGGAGGAGGTTGTTGCCTCCAAGAGTGCAATGTCCTGACAACCGCGACCACAAGCATTTTTCGAGTACAGAAAACTTAATGTGCATACAAAGAAGCAGCCCAATACGCAACGGCATTGGGCTGCTCTTTTGGTAAAACTGAAGGGTTTAATCAATTGAAACTTAAACTATCACCTAATTGTACAACAACTTTTAAGGGGCTGTGCTCTTTACTAATGTCATATAACCCACTTGCTTTTTTGGTGTAATTGCTGTTCCACTGTGATGATCTCGTCCCCAAAAAGAGTTTCTTGTTACATCCCAATAGGTGTCACTGCCATAGATTCTGAAACTATACCATTCATGAATATATTCAACGACGCCGTCACATCTCATTGATGATACTTCGCTTGGATCGACCCAAGTACCAGAACTTCCAGTGTCATAATATACTTGATAAGCGACATTATAAGTTATATTTTCAGTTCTTAAATTCCTGCCCATTGAAACGAATAAATCACGTTCCGACGAAGTGGGTGTCCGATTGGGCCTGTAAACTCCTTTGAAATTATTACCTTTCATGAAATTACTCCAGCTATCCCAGCTCACAACACTGCCTGACCCAGGTGCGTGCAAAACCGGAAGAGAAGTAGTAGTCCGATATGGATCATCCATCATTCCAGCGTGCCAGTCGTAACCATAAAACACTCCATCCCGGTAAATGGCATAGCCTTGATACCCGGTAGCCGCTTCCGCTGGATTTGAAAACAAAGGGGCCAACAACGCCAATGTGAAAAGTAATACGGCAATTTTCCTAATGTGTTTTTTCATTTTATTCACCTCGCATTTTTTTTAGTTTTTATCCAACCATTTCTCATTTCCTTTTACACCTTGTTCTTTCATAATGCTGATAGCGTTTTTAGCTTCCTCTTTTAACTGTGGATTATTAATTGTTTTCATTGCGTTATCAAGAGCCTCAGCCAAATCGACAATTGGATACAAATTCATTGCTTCAATGACTACCTTAATATCTGATTCTGTTGGATTATTTTGCAGGATTTCCTTCAATGTAACGAAGTTCTGATCAATCGCAAATACCTTTAACTCTTTGTCAACGGAATTGCTTTCAATGATTTTTTTGATGGCTTTTTTGCTTTGCAATTCAGATACAGCAAAAAAAGCTGAATCCTTCAGATACGTATCGTCATTCGTATCAATAATTTTAAAACTTAAATTTAGGAAGTCTTCTTCTGTCTTGGCGTAATTTTTGTGGTTTAAGGGCTGCTTTTTTAAATACTTGGCTGTGGATTTTAGTGCTGCAGAAACTTTATCTTTTGAGGAAACATCAAGGTTGGAAAGGATTTCACTCGCAATGGTGTAGGCTTCATTTGTATTCGTTTTACTTAGTTGTTTTAAGCTGTGGAAAGCTACGAGGGCATCATCTTTTGCTATTAATTCTTTTAAGAGATGAACGTCTTTCTCAGTAAAGCGCGCTCCAGCCACAATTTTAGTCTTTACTCTTTCGTTAACATCAGGACTGTTAAGAAGCTCTTTCAATTCAGCTGTGATTGGTTCCTTTTCATGTATGTGCAAATATAAGTCAACCATTGCCTCCCTGGTTTTAACTGCTTTCGTTTTGTCTTTAATGACTTTTAATAACTCTGAATCCTGGACCTTATTTTTCTTTTCAAAGAGTGCTGAAACAAAGGGCATTAATTTATCATCCGCTTCTTCTGTTGATGCAATTGCATCAATTTCTTCAATAAGCTGTTTTGTGTCTAACGATTTCAACTGAGATTCAACGCTTTCCTCATTCCTCCCTAAGTATTTTTGAAGAGCGTCACTTTTAGCAGCTGCCACACCAGACGATATGACAAGCGACAAAGATGCAAACAGCAATCCAATGAACTTGACTTTTCGATCCATAAAAATTCTCACTCCTTTTGGAAAATTTGGGTTTGTCCCCATATACATATTAATACGGCGGTTAATGGAATAAATACTTTGGATAAGTTGGGAAAATCAATAGACGGCTTCCATTGAACAACTCAATGGTGCTTCTTTCTGTATATAAAAATTGACATATTTATAGGTTTCCGGGCATTAATGAAATAAAAAGGGATTTGATGGTGAATTTGTTGGAAAGGGAGAGGTAGCTATGACAACCTTAACGATTTTAGGAGTATTTATATTGGGGTTAGTAATTCTAGCAATCGGATTTATTGTTAAAAAAAGATGGCTTATTTGGTTATCTATTATTCCACTTGTTGTTTCAGGTTGGCAATTCCTTCGTCTATTCTTAATGAGTTGATAAAGCAGATTTTGATGAACTACCTTTTGGCAGATTCCCGGTTGCATTATCAAGAGTGTCTTCCGTGACAACCCCGGTATATAAAGGGTCCCTAAATACATTTCTTGAATAAAAATAGGGCTAATAAAGTAACGGGTTCTGTTACCTGTCACAAAATTTAATTATGTAAGGCAAATAGACCATCAAATTGTAGTTGAAAATGATGGTCTATTTTTATTGATCTACCGGCATTTGTACTAATAAATTCTAATTATTTGCTATAGAACTTGTATATCAATTTGCAGACTAACAGAAACTTCGGTAAGCCCGCAAATTACAGTACATTTGACCGGCAATTTTGCTAACAAAAATAATTTCGGGAATTAAAAATCGCTTAACAGTGAAGTTAAGCGATTTTATGTTTGAGTTCTTCTTTAACTAAAGCACCCGTATGTTTAAGTAAATTTATTCACAAACTTAAAATATCTAATAAAAATAAAGCTACCCTGAGGGCGACACCTAATTGAATAGTATTTAATTTACAGGTAATAAGTTCCGAGAGATAATATAAAGTTCTTTCTCCTCTTTTTGATTATATATTACCACTTGATAACCATCACTTTTATTTACACATATCCCAGAAATAATCAATTTGTCATTTCCTCGTATAGGAAATTCAATAATGTTATCTGAAATAATTTCTTTATAGAAGGAATTTCCTTCGTAGCCTACAAAACACTCCGCAAGGATATTATTTTTTATTAGTGCCCATCCATTAAACGCTTCGCCAACGAAGGAAACCAAATAATTTTCAGCATCAATTATTTTTAAACCCAAGATATTATAAAAAGTGGCTTCCAACTCTATTAGGTTTTTCCTGGTTATTCTCCCAATAGAATTTATAAATAGGATAAACAATGTATTATCATTAAAACCAATAAGGGTTGATTCATCATCAAAACATAACTTTACACCAACCACATCATTCAATTCCATATCATCAACATAAATAGTTCTTTCCTGAATCATATTCCCCTTTAGATCCATTTTTCGGTGTAATAAATTCCCCTTATCCCAAGCTATCATTTGGATGTATTCCTGCTGGATAATCATCTTATTCTTTTGTGGCTTGTCGATTTTTAAAATTTCACACTTTTTAATAAAATTGTCCTTAAATTCTAGTTTCATTAATTGGTCTGGCTTATTTCCAAAACTATCATAGGAATGAAATAAAGCTATATCATTAAAAGTCCCCAACCATTCCCCCACAAATGGACGATACTTTTTTACACTTCCTATTTCCTGACGCTTTGATAATGGCAGAATTAATTCCTTATCCTCTATGTCATCAAGAGTACACCAAACTGTGCTATTCGGAGCAATAAATAGCGTTGGCAACATCCCTTCCGTTTCTTTTAACACTTTTATGATGTTACCCGCACTATCCAATTCCAAATACAAATTTAAATATTTTCCATCGAGATAAGTATTTAAAGATAAATAAAAATGATTATTAGCGAAGATTATTTGGTTATTGCGTCCAATTTTTCCATTAGCTATTATTTTTATATATGCTCCTAAAGTATTGAATTCTCTATCAATCCTTAATAACCCAGAAACATCTTGAAGCTCATTTAGCATAGCCTACAACCTTTCATTTAATAAAATTGTCCAACTAACCTCCGTTTGTTAATTAAGGAATTCAACAAAAAGGGCGGTTAATCCTTCCTGGATCAACTCACCCGTCTAATCTAAATCAAATATCTTTTTCCTTCTTCATCTATTTGAGCAGTCCCCCACCGAAACTCCATTCCTTACTTTTTTACAAGGATACCTAACATTTCCTGAAACAAAGTCCATTAAAACTCTTATTAAAGACCCGTTACTTTAAGTGTAATTCTTCCCAACTTCTACGTCTCATTCTTAATTAAATCGAAATATTTACCGTCTTCTTCTTCAAATATGTCGTATCCCTCCAACATATATGCCCTTAGTAAATACTCTTTTGCCTTGATGACTTCTTGCATTTCAAACAATGTTTCACCAAGACGCAACAAGATAAAGGGATTTCCTATTCCGTCTGGACAATTTAAAGCGTCAAACAAATAGTTTTTAGCAGCTTTATAATCTCCCTTAATAAAACAGGTATCACCTAAGGCTGTATAAATCCACGTACTTGCTTCCCAATCCGTTTTGGGAGCAGGTACTAAATTTAATGCTTTTAAATACAAATCTATTGCCTTATCATACATCGATTCTTCAACCAAAGAATCCCCATCGGAACATAAATTTGAAATTTCTTCATACAGTTCATCATTTAACTCCATCGTTTTTCCTCCAGGTAAACATTTTTCCTAAATTTATTATTTCCTCACAAAGTTGAATACTCCTTCTTTTACTAAACTGCCCCGTTTGTTCATTAAGAAATTCCACAAAAAAAGCGTTAGTCCTGCTTAAGACCAACGCTTCCGATAGTTAAAGAAGACAAACACAACTTTTTTGCTATTTTTCCAAGCCTAAATTTATCCTTCTTTATCTTAAGTGTTCCTTGTGAGTCGGATACTTTGGCATATTAATACCTCCACCTGCTACCATTTTTTTGGTTTCAACATCATAAATTGTATATCTACCTTTAAATTCTTTTTCCGTGTCTTTAAAGGAATAAAAGAAATAAACTTGCCTATCAGGGCTAACAGTCTGATGGTAGTTAATATCAAAATCAGGGTAGGTATGAAGAATATCTCCATCCCAAGTTATATAATTAAATTCTTCTACTTCATTAAACAATAATTTTTTTCTAATATTTACTGATGCATCAGGTATTTCTTTAAAAAGAACAGTATCCAAATGTATTTGCTTGTGCTTATTCCTTAGGTAAAGCTCCTGATGTACAGGATACTTTATATCTCTTAATGCCTGGTAAAATTCATCTACAGTTTCATCAAAAACTTTTTCCTTATTTGCAGGATATAGATATTCAATCTTATCTGAAAGCGTAGTTTGAGAATAAACAGGATTACCCAGGAAAATGGAGAGACTGAACGAAAATATAAACAAATACAAACTTTTTAAGAATGGATTTTTCATTTAGGTTACTCCTTTTTAAAAGTAACCTGCCCTAAATGTTCTTAAACTAACCTGCTCCGTTAGCATAATAAGGAATTCAACAAAAAAGGCGGTTAATCCTGCTGGATTAACGCACCCGTTGACTTAACAAGGGCTTTTTAACTTAATTCACACTATCTTTGATTTCAATCTTTAACCCTTTGATTTTTGGTGGGTATGATTCGAGAATGTTTCCACTTAACCAAACTGATACATTCTGACCTACTTCTAATTCGTCTAACATTGTTTCCTTATCTACTCTTACGTCTATTAAGGTACCTGTTTTAAACATTTGGTGTTCCTTTGTCACTTCAAATAAAAAGCCCCTGTTAGATGTCCGTTTTTTAACGTAACCCTCAACACCAAGACCAGTAATTTCTTCATTGTTGGCTACCTTTTCATCATAGCTCTTTTTAGTATCATTGCTATCATTGTTCGAGCAACCTACAATTATAACTAAAGTAGCTATCACTAATGAGACTGTTTTTTTACTAAAAATAAAATCCCCTCCATTTAAACTGACGAGAAATTTTGAGTTTAGTGTCATCCTTCTTCAACTATACTGCCCCGTTTGTTCAATAAGGAATTCAACAAAAAGGTGCGTAATTCCTTCAAGTAATAACGTTTGAAATGTCTTACAAAGCAAAAGGACCAAATCGCCAGCATAGCAATTTGGTCCTCAAAACCAATAACATTTTTATATACAACAAATATTACTTTTTGCAATGCAAATTAACGTTTTGTGATAGGTATCCGAACCCGTTACTAATAAAGCCTCTTTTCCTGAAGATTAGTCTAAATTCTGAACTATTGAGTATTATTTTATTAGATAAGGGAGGGGATATGGTGAAACCAATTGGAATCTTGGGCGTAGGCCAGGCAGGTGGCAATATTGCGGAGGCGGCATCGGCCTTGGGCTTTCCAACCGCACTTATCAATACGAACAAGCGTGACGGGCTTGTCAATACGAGGGTTGAAAACAAGTATTTTGTTCCAGGGTATAACGGGGCCGGACAGGATCGGTCGATCGGTGCCCGGGCAGTACACGATCATTACAGGGAGATAGTCGAAATTGTTGAAAAGTCATTTAAAAAAGTAAAGTTCCTGTTTGTGGCATTCTCCACTGACGGTGGAACCGGGTCGGGGATGAGCCCGCTCCTGATTGAAATCCTGCTGAACCAGCTGCCAAAGCTAAAAGTAGGAGCGATTGCTGTCGTGCCTGAACGGAATGTCCTTGCTGGCAATCGGATCAATGCAGCGGAATGCCTTGAGGAATTGTCCAAAATTGACGGGATTTCATCCACCTTCCTGGTCGACAATGACCAGTTGCGCAGGACCAATCCCCAATCCAGCAAGCAGCAAATTTATCGGGCTTCAAACCACAAGGTTGTGGAGGCAATCAACCATGTCCTGCAAATAACCATGAAAAGCTCCCTTTACGGGAACTTTGATGAAACCGACCTTATGAACATCCTTAGCACACGAGGTGTAACCGTCATCTCAACAAGTACAGTGACAGATGCCAAAACAACTGCGGAAGTATCCCTTAAAATCCAACAATCATGGGCAAATTCGGTGTTCTGTCCGGTTGAATCGGCTGGCGTCATCCGTGCTGGATTGATATATGAGGGACCTGAAAATGTCTCGAAATTGATTAACATCCCATCGATTTTCGAGAGGATCGGGGAACCCCTCGAACTGTACGAAGGAACCTATATCTCGGAAACAGACCCATCCATCACCACCATTCTCGCCGGACTAAGCTTCCCAACGCGTCGGCTTCAAGTGATGGAAGATATGTTGACCAAAAACAGGGACCGGCTCCATGAGCTAGTCCAAAAGGAATACACTCAGAAATATGAGTCCAATATCGGTTGGGCATCCAATTTAAAAGCCAGAAACAGCAACAGGCAAACACGGACAGTCAATCAAAAATCGACAAAATCCAATAGCTGAATTAGACACTGGGCCTTCCCGGTGTCTTTTTTTTGAAAGGCTGTTTTTTAAGCATTTATATTCATTATGGCACTTTGAATGTATTTATTAACTTCGTAATTGATTTGGATTGGCCAAGTCCGTTAACACTCGGCCTTTTGGCTATCGCAATTAAAGGTTTAATTGTGTTCATTCAGGTGGAAAATACTATAGTGGTCGTTTTAGTCGACCTTGCTGTTCCAAAAACATGCCATATACTGGTGCAAATTCAATCAGTGGAGGTTTTTTTCCTCCACTGATTTTTAGTTGCATCTTTTAAGGGTAGACAATCAATTAGAACATCGGTGACAGGAGGGATGCGCTTTGACATGGGACCTTCTTAATATCATTGGTACCCTTGCTTTCGCAATAAGTGGTGCCCTTATAGCCAGGGAAGAGGATTATGATATTCTTGGAATTTACGTTCTTGGGTTTACGACTGCCTTCGGGGGAGGCCTTGTCCGAAACTTATTGATTGGAATTCCGATTGAAAACACGTGGATGCAAGGGAACTTATTTCAAATAGCCTTTTTCTCGATTACGCTTGTTTTTCTGTTGCCCAATAAATGGCTTGAGCAAATTAAAAATTGGATTATCTTTTTTGATGCCATTGGCCTGGCGGCATTTGCGATCCAGGGTGCAAACTATGCAGTTTCTGTTAGTGCGCCTTTTGCAGCTGTCATTATCGCCTCGACTATTACCGGTGCTGGCGGTGGGATGATACGTGATGTTTTTGCGGGCCGAAAGCCTATGATTTTTCATTCTGAAATTTATGCTCTATGGGCAGCGCTTGCTGGTTTCGCAATCGGTTTAGGCTTGGTACGTGGGCCTTACATGACAGCGGTCCTGTTGATTCTTATTGTATTCTTAAGAATCATATCCGTCCGTTTTAACTGGAATTTGCCGCACAATATTCCTTATGGGAATAAGAGGAATTTGGGTGGTTGAGTCAAATTATAAAGATTAATCTATATGAAAAAATCGGGCACTCGTCTTTAGTAAAGATGAGTGTTTTTTAGTACATAATAATGGAAACAGGTTGTAAGTAACTTAACGGGTTCGGTTTTCAAGTACAAAAACTTAATTCGCACACTAATTAGCGGTCCAATTCGCAACTGAATTAGACTCCATCTTTTTATTTGATATATCAGGGATTTCTGTACGTTTTATGGCGTTTTAGCACTCGAATTCGCACCCCTTTTAGCAGTGTGACCGAAGTTATTGTCAGCGTGCGAATTCGTATGCTAATTGCTATATGGATTGGATTGATAAAAATAGAAATTAGGTTTTTGGTTATTTATGTTAAAATTAAAGAAGAGTTTCTTCATCAAAAGGGGCATTTAGGTAAAGGAAGAGTATTGTAGAAAAGAGGGTTGAAAATTGGATAAGCAAAGAACTTTCTTTTATGGTTTTATTGTTGGTTTTGGATTATTGATTTTACCTATACCTCATTTTTTCTTTTGGCAAGACGTTACGGATATTGTAGAAGGAATATTTCGATATAGTGGATTTGTTTTGATGGTAGTTTGCGGAATTCCTTTGATTTTTGATGTCTTTAAGAATTTCATTAAATGAATTTTCACTAACTGGTGCCATAGCTCGAGATCGTGCTGCTTGTTCGACTAAAGGGGAATTAGTGAAAGAAGGAAATATATTTTATAAGGTAGAAATAAATATAATCGTTGTAAAAACTAATTATAACAGTGGGTAGCTCGCTTGTATAATGCCATATTACTTATTGATAGTAAGTTGGAAAGTTTAAATCTGAGAAAAAGTGGGTTTTTCAAGCAATTAACCAATTATCAGAAAACAAGAAGATATTGTGTGGCATCCAACTCCATAGAGTAACAGTATAGCAAATTTAATATCACATATTAGGGGAACAGTACGTCAGCTACCTGAAACTGTATTTTTTAATGTACCAGACAATAGAGAAAGGGATAAAGAGTTTGAGCGAGGACTTCGCTTATCGAAAGAAGAAGCTCTTATACTAGCAGATGAATTATTTGATATTTGATGTAATTATTTGGATTTTGGAAGATTTGAATATGAAACCCCAATTATTAGTATGGCAGCCTTATCTAAATATGCCTCCACTTACTTTTAGTGCTAACGACTACAAATCAACATTACTCGATATAATGGTACAAATGGTGCGAGAAATACATAACCATACTGGGCAAATAATGTACATTGCAAAAAGGAGAAAGGGACAGTTGCAGTGGGTATATTAGATTAACTCAAAATAGAATTGTTTAAAAAATCGCTATTTCCTCAACTATTGGGGGCGTTGTTCCAGGAAGGATTAGCCGCCTTTTTTGTTAAATCCCTTTTTAAACGGGGCAGGTTAATTTAAAACCAAGATAAAAGTAGATGAGTTAATAATATGTTGTGGATTAGAACAAAAGACAAGAAATGAGGTTAAAGAATTGATATTTTCTAGACTGCGAAAAGCAAAAGAAAATCTTAAAACAAAATATAAGTGCTTGGATTGTGGTAACTATCTGAAAGAAGGGGAAACACTTAGATGCAAGTCTTGTTTGGGATATTCTAATGCCAAGTCTATAAAGCTCTCACCATATTTAATAGAGGAAACGAAAACTAGATATAAGTGTTTGGATTGTGGTAACTATCTAAAAGAAGGGGAAACACTTAGATGCAAGCCTTGTTTAGAATATCCCGAAGTATCCCATTCTTTAGATAAAACAATTGAATCATATATACAAACTTATATAAGAAATTCCATGAATACCGATACGAGATATATTCTTACAACAACAACGAAAAACTTATATATAGCCGTAACTGAAGATGGAAGAAGGCTTGAAATATTAACTAACGGGAATGGTATTTCAGTTACAAAGGAAACTAAACAAGACAATCCTCCAATTAAGAAAATGGAAAATAAAACATTTATCCCTCCAAGAAAAAAGGAAATTTCAACATCCAAGTCTCTGTAAAAAACAATCGAATCATATATAAAAACTTACATAAGAAATTCAATGAATACCGATACGAGATATATTCTTACAACAACAACGAAAAACTTATATATAGCCGTAACTGAAGATGGAAGAAGGCTTGAAATATTAACTAACGGGAATGGTATTTCAGTTACAAAGGAAACTAAACAAGACAATCCTCCAATTAAGAAAATGAAAAATAAAACTGTTATCCCTCCAAGAAAAAAGGAAATTTCAACATCCAATTCTCTGGAAAAAACAATCGAATCATATATACAAACTTACATAAGAAATTCAATGAATACCGATACGAGATATATTCTTACAACAACAACGAAAAACTTATATATAGCCGTAACTGAAGATGGAAGAAGGCTTGAAATATTAACTAACGGGAATGGTATTTCAGTTACAAAGGAAACTAAACAAGACAATCCTCCAATTAAGAAACTGGAAAGCAAAACTGTTATCCCTCCAAGAAAAAAGGAAATTTCAACATCAGCTTTAAAACAAATGCAAAATCAAACTCAAAATCAGCGAGAGATTCAGGATAACTACTTTGGCTGTCTCAAAGATAAATGGGAAGAATTATATAATTTAGCAGCAAGTGCTCAGGAAAATGTCTTTAATGATGCCAATATATCATTAATTAAATTGAGAATGTTTGGAGAAAAGCTTGTGAGTATAATTTTTACAGAAGAACGAATTACAGTTCCTTCAAGAACTTCACAAGAAGAAAAACTTCATATTTTAGGGAGAAGCGGTATATTAAACGATATTCATCTCGGTAATCTTCATGAAATAAGGGTGATTGGGAAT
This sequence comes from Neobacillus sp. YIM B06451, assembly GCF_032667185.1. NCBI lineage: Bacteria > Bacillati > Bacillota > Bacilli > Caryophanales > Bacillaceae > Neobacillus > Neobacillus sp. YIM B06451. Next base: position 743,942 of record NZ_JAVFKJ010000001.1, read on the forward strand.
ATCGCTGTCCATGAGGGTCATAGTTCAATTGAGGATGCAAAAAGATTATTAGTTATTTCAAAACGTCTTAGTGATTGGATAGTGAAAAGATACAATTGAAATATATATTAACTATTAACCAAAAGGCTGTAAGTGGCTAGGTGAAATTTAATTTCTACAAGGCTGTCATTTAAGCAGCCTATAATTCCTAAAAATATGTGAAGATTTTCACTTAAACTGAAGGGGTGCTTTAGTTGAACAATGCACTACTATAGAGAAAGCTCGAAGCATAATGTGCTCCGAGCTTCTTTCGTGCTAATTTTACTGCTAAGTGTTTGCCATTTCTACGCTAATTCGAATTTTGTACTTCAAAACCGAACCCGTTATACATAACTCACTTTGTTTAATTACATATGGGTAGGTTTGCCAAAAGGAGCAGGGAAATTGCCAATTAAACCAATACAACAAACAAAATAGTACATGATGGGCGCATTTTTAATTTTGTTCTTTTTTCTTTCTTTGGCGCATTTCAAAGGACCGAGTTAACAAAAAGCATAATTAAAGTAGACCGACATAATTTCATGTCGGTTTTTACAAGTCAAAAATTCTTAATCCCTCATTGCTCCTGCTTCACGGGAAGTCATTGCTCCTTGTCCTGCGTTCACATCTTGTTGTATATCCTGTTTCACTTTTTGGGGAGCCGTGCCTGATGATTTTGTACTGTTGTTTCTGTTTTGCTGTTGATTCTTCTTCATTAATCGTAACCTCCTCTAATTTGGTTACCCATTATTATGTACAAAATCGTACGTTGTATGTTTCTGGGTTTCTTTTTAAGGTAGGGATTTACTGTTTTTAAATATGTATTTAAATTATAGTTCTTTCGATGACACTGGCAAGAAAAGCTTAATTCCGCGTTTGTTAAATGGCAGGATTTTTAAATCTGCGATTAGGTGGCTGACATAGCCTCCTAAACAAGTATAGAAAACGCCATTGATTCCGAGAGAGGCCTCCAGCTTATAAGCAATGAATCCGAAGAAGATAACCCCCAGGAGTGAATGTGTGTAGCTCCGGTGCGAAGAAAAGGACGCGATAATAACGTAGACTCCCAGCAGGATTAGCCAAAGTTCGTCCAAGGAAAAACCTCCCGCAATGACTGCAGCTCCGGTAATCGTAAGCATATGTTTTTGCTTGATTAACGATGCAACCAAATTAATCATGACTCCGATTCCGAGTCCGAGCCATTTTTCAGTCGCTGTTTTTTCAATAAAACTGTACAAAATCATGAGTATTCCAATGAGTTGGGCGGATAATCTGATCATCTTATGCGACAACGTGATTTTGCCGCGAAGCTTCCCATCAATATCGAGATCAGGAATCAGGCCTGAAATGCTCCCTAATCCTACAAGCAAAAGTGTTGCGGATGGAGAGGCATCAAATGAATTGGCGACAACAAACCCTGTTGCTGCTCCAATTGCTGCGTGCGATGTGCCATTCATATTCATTTCTCCTCAAAAAATTTATGTGAAAAAACCATAAATCTTATTGTACACCAAAACGTGTGTTCTGTAGAGTTTATACTTAACTTTTCTATACAAGTGTCCAATACAAAGCATTTGATACCGTTTCTACCATCAACGGAACATGTGTTCTTAGTTTTTGAAAAAAAAATGGCCTTATAGAGGGCCAAGTAAAAAAACTTATATATTTCCTATTCGAGGCCAAATTGAGACTTGTTTTGGAGCTTATTTCCTTGAAACAATAACGAGACGTTTGCCCCTATGCTTCCTTTTCCTTGGTAAGAATACATAACGGTATGAAGGTTTGTTCCTTTGGTTCCAGACTCTGATAAAATTTCTCCTTCGCCCCCAACAATAGCCACTACTTCTTCAAGGGTCATGCCGTTTTGCAGTTTATTAAACTCTTCAAGTGAAATTTCGACATCTGATTTTTCACCTAAACCGAATTGCGCTTTATTGATTAACTTTCCACCTTGAAACATCATCGAGGCGTTCGACATAAAACCGTCCGTATCGAATTCATACATAACTGTATGGTATTGAGATCCTTTGTCGCCTGTTTCAGAAATAACCTTACCTTCAGCTCCAACGATTTTAACGACTTCTTCATAAGTCATACCGTCCTTAATTTGTTCGAATTTCTCTTTGGTTAAAACGCCTTTTTTTGCAGCAGGCTTGCTAGTTTTCTTTTGTTCTTTTTTAGGTGTTTCCTTTTTAGGAGTTTCTTTATTAGCTGTATCATCTTTACTATCCGTTTCGGTGGCGGGAGTCTGTACTTCTTTATTTGTATCTGCCGACTCGTCAACACACCCAGCAATGCCGCCGATGATAAGGATTGCAAAAATCAAGACCCACCATTTTTTGTTGAAAGGTTTTTTCACTTTCGACATAACTATTCCCCTTCCATAGTGTTTTGGTGTTTCTTCTTTCCTTTTACCTTTACCTTTTTACACCATTCGACAAACTACTCATAAAGTTCCACTACTTTATTCTCGTTTGGATAAAAAAAGCTGACTTGAAGAATTATAATGCCATCGATACTGGAGGTGGTTTTATGGATCAAAACAAAAAGAATTTCACATCAGTCGGCACGGATATCGAAGAAGTGAAGCGGCTTAACGCCCAGTCAGGATTGTCCTATAACGAGGTAAAGGCACTACTAGTAAAAACCGGCGGGAAGGGTACAGCGATGTATAGTGATACGGATGTCGAGGAAGTAAAACGGCAAATACATCCTGGCAATGGAGAATAAATCTAGTGAGGAAACCCCATTCGGATAAGATGCTGATCCCGAATGGGGTTTTTCTTTTTAAAATCTATTAATTTTGAAATTCATCTTTCCCAATTCTCATTATGTATTCATCTCCATCATCAGTCCTTACTGTCTTAACATATTTGAAACCAACTTTTTCATATGTTTTTATCGCGATTACATTATCGGGTTCAGGCCCTAATATACAACTATCTGAATCACTAAGAGAGAATACAATCTCCTTTAAGAACCTGCGAACGATGTGTTTGCCTAATCCTTTATGAATAAATTCATCTTCGCCAATGAATAGATCCAGACCGGAGGCATTTTCATCTATTGCTACCTGTTTTGCGTAATCAGGATAGTCTTTTATTTTATAAGTTTGAATGTACCCGATAGGTTTATTTTCGTATGAAATGATATAACTTTGTGTAGGTTTTTCATCGTTTATGTAGGGCAAATACTTTTCCTTAACCTCATCCAATGTCATTTGTTTTTTTCCATACCATTGGGCAGCAAAACCATTGTTTAACCATTTATGCATTTTCTCCAAGTCGTTCCTATCCAGTTTTCTAAAGCTTAATAAATTGAAATCGTAGCACATAGCCAATTCCTCCAATTTCTTAAAATGCTTATATAATCCGAATTCCTAAAAAAGAATATAGTGGACCTTTCCCTCGTTGCTAGCGACCTCCACCTTGCCGTTTCACGCTTTTTTCCTAATTGCACCAACTCCTAACGTACTTGAATATAAAAATCACTTTCATTTTTTTGAACCACTTTTACAATTTTTATCTATAATTGAAACAAATAACGATTTTATTCGACTTGTTTTATAAAGGGGGGGGAGTTGGTGGGGGGCCATTTGGATATTGAAACTTTATTTAAGGACTACCATCGGGATGTTTACCAGTTTTGTTTGTATTTTACGCATTCCGTCCAGGACGCTGAAGATATAACGCAGGAAACGTTCATTAAAGCGATTAAGAATTTACGGACGCTGACGAATCCGGACCGGGGGAAATACTGGCTCATGGCGATCGCGAGGAACACAGCCATCGACCATTTGCGGAAAAGAAAAATGAAGGAGTTCCTTCCTGACTTTTTTGAAAAAATCATTTCAGGCGAACAATCACTGGACGACCATATCCTTCGCAAGGAAGAGTGGGAAGAAGTGCACCATGCCTTATTAAAAATGAAGCCCCATTATCGGGCAATCATGATCTTACGGGGAATCCAGGAACTGACGGTAAGCGAAACCGCGGAAATACTGCAAATCACAGAGTTGAAGGTCCGGGTCGATTTCCATCGGGCCGTCAAGATTTTGAAAAAAGAAATGCAGGACAGGGAGAGGAAGGTGGTAAGCGATGAATACAAACGACGAATTGACTCGTGAGGTTAAACAATTGCTGAGGCCTATTAAACATCACCCTTCGCTGGAACCCCGGCAGCAATTTGTGCATGAATTGCAGCATAAAATAAGTGAAGCCCAATCAAGCAACAAAAAGCGCTTCAACCTAAAGCCGCTAGCAGCCGTTTGTGCCGCCGCCTTGCTTTACACACTAGTTGTACTTTCCAATAAAGATTTATTTGATTTGAACCTTGCGGGGGAAACGGAGAAGCCGTTTGCGATTGGTGAGGAAGCCAAATTAACGCTGGTTCGGACAATTGAGTACGGGGACGGGAAAGGCCAGGCTGGCTTGACGTTTATGGGCGAAAACGAAACATTGCCCGTCACGGTGACCAGCTTTGATGTGGAAGATGGCACTTTTTATTTACTAGATGAAGCGAAGAGGCAAGTGATCATCGCCGGAAAAAATGGCAAGACTAGCTCCTTTCCTATTAAGGGTAACAACCAATTGACAGGCACCTTGCAAGATATCCTGGTCACTCCGGATAAACAGATTTACATCTTGAACACCTGGGATCCATTCGTTGTGTATCAATATACGGAGAAGGGAAAGCTCGTTAAAACCCACGAATTAACGGCGAACCTGTTCCATCCGGATGAGCTCATTTATGTTAAAAATATCGGTGTTTTGGCAGGCCAAAGCCAGGAACGGTTCCTGAATATTGAAACCAGCGAAATGGTTGAAGGAAAATCACTTCCTTATCAAATGGTAACGGTCAATCGAAAAGAAGCGGTCATCACCATCAATGAGGAAGGAAAGCCAACGGAGCTGACGATTCCATATGAAGAGGGGAAGGGCAATAGTGCAATTGAATCGATAACGGATCGGGAAATCATCTTTACGAAAACAGAGCAGCCGGCGGTCTATAAACCCCTATCGGAAACACATGTTTTCGCCTATAACAAACAAGGCGAAACACTTGGAGGCATCAGGATACCGATTGAAAATCTGATTGAAGTTCCGCAAACAATCAAGTCGAATATAAAGGTCGATAAAAACAAAATCTACTTCCTCTCCACTGAAAAGGAGCAAATCGCAATCTATGAATTAACTCTTGGAAAAAAATACGAGAGTTCTATTAAAGAACAAGCCGCCGAGGCGAAAATCGGCTTCGATTACAAAACATTTGGCCAACCATTCCCAGAACTGGAACAGGAGATTAAAAAGCTGTTCACAACCGGAACGATCTTTTCCCAATATGGTGATGAAACCAGCGTAAATGGCGCCGCCATCGACGAATCTGGAACAGTGGTTGTGGACTTTAAGGAATTTCACGCCGGAGGCCCATCCAGCCATCAAGCCGGCGAAATCGGAAAAGCACTGAATGAAGCGATCTTCCAAAAATTCCCTGAAGTACAAAAAGTATATCTGCAATTCGACGGAAGCTTTAGCGCATGGTGCATTTGGATGCAGACTTCTGAAGAGCCTTGGGTACGGTCGTAACGTTCAGTTTTATATCCTAGTAAGAATAGACTGAACAGTATTATACAGCTTACTCCAACGGTTTGGTTTAGGTTCTACCAAATGGAACAGTATTTTTTCTTAATCCGAAAATTAATCTTCACAGGGGTGAGGGTTCCATCCCTATCAGTTCATCAACAAAAGTCCTTGTTATCAAGGGCTTTTTTTCTCCTTCCCTTTCCATTGAAAAATAGACATCTAGAGACCAAGATATAAGATAAATTTCGTTATGTGAAAATCAAATGAATCGAACTAACTAGAGGTAAGGAATAACGGACTAATAAATGCTGTATAAATGTTGAAATCATTTTCAGTTTATAAAAATAAAGGTACAATATTCATAGGAAATACATGGAGATTTACATAAGTTTATTAATTGTTAATAGTTTAGCTGCTTTTTTCCTGGAATTATAGTCATATGCAAAACTGGAAAAACAGTACTTTGAATATTATGAGCTCTACATAAAAATATTGAAAATTATTAGGAGGTAAATGAGATGTATCAACCGGAACCACAATCAATGACTTTTTCTACTTTAATACATGAAATTGATAAGGGAATAATCAAAATACCCCAATTCCAGAGAGACTTTGTTTGGTCTATTGACCAATCGGGCAGGTTGATAGACAGTATTATTAAGGGATATCCAATCGGGACGTTTATACTTTGGGAATCTCAAGAAAAACTAAGATCGGTACGAAATATTGGTGGAGCAAATTTACCTGATACGCCTCCAGGATCGATGGTTCAGTATGTTTTAGATGGTCAGCAGCGTATGACCAGTTTGTATGCTAGTTTAAAGGGATTAAACGTAAAAAGGGATAAAGGAGCGGATGATTTCTCAGCCATTTTTGTAGACTTAGTTGCTGATGAGGATGATCCAATCATTATTACATCCATTGAAGAACGAGACCCATCGGAAGTAATTTCATTAAGAGATTTACTCAATGGAGGTATTTCTGTATTAGCTGCTTATCCAACAACTATGTATCAAAAATTAGAAGACTATAAAAACCGCTTATATACATATCGATTCTCAACTATTTTACTTAGAGGTGCTTCAATTGACGTAGCAACTGAAGTATTTACGCGACTAAATGTGGGGGGGAAAAGTTTAACTGTATTTGAGATTATGGTGGCTAAAACATATGATGCAGATCAAGATTTTGATTTAGCAGAAAAATTTGAAGCACTTATTGAGAGGCTGGAATTTGTAGGTTATGAAACTATTTCGGATAGCACTGTATTACAAACAATTTCAATTTTATTAGTCGGTGAGTGTGCTAGGAAAAACATATTAAAATTAGATAAACAATCATTTATTAATATTTGGGATCAATTAGTTGATTCAATTGAAAAGGCAGTTGAATATTTTAGGAACTATTTTCGTATACCAGTTTCAAAAATTTTACCCTATAATGCTTTAATAGTTCCATTTTCATACTTTTTTTATCATCATCCAACTAAGCCAGTTAATGAGATGAAGAAATATTTAGATGATTTCTTTTGGCGTGTATCTTTAACAGAACGGTATTCAAGTGGTGTTGAAACGAAATTAGCTCAAGATATTAAAAGAATTGATCAGATTCTTAAAAATCAACTCCCTAGTTATGACTACCAACCGGATACAAGTAAAGATTATATTATTAATAACGGATGGTTTAGTGCTAACCGGAGTTTTATTAAAGCTATCTTATGTCTAATGGCATACAAAGAGCCAAAATCATTTAATGACAATTCAATTGTAAGAATAAATAATGATTGGCTGAAGCAAGCAAATAGTCGAAATTACCATCACTTCTTCCCGCGTTCTTATCTAAAAAATCGTGGTGAAAATGAATTTTATATTAATCATATTGTGAATATCACAATCGTTGATGACTTTTTAAACAAAAATAGGATTCGTTCACAAGCACCTTCTAAATATATGAAAACTTTTAAGATAGAGAACAAAGAGCTTGATAAAGCAATGAAAACACACCTTATAGACGATCTGGAGGTTTATGGTATTTGGAAGGACGATTATGATCTTTTCTTTGAGCAACGAGCCAAAAAAATAAGTCAAGAGCTTACTAAAAGGATTATTCCTCAGAAATTGGGAATACAGAAACAGTAATCATTATCCACTAAACAAATTTAAAAGTATGATTGAAAATTGAGGAATTTATTATTGCAATGGATAAATAATGCAAGCCATGGCTGGCTTCTTCTATGTCGTTCTCAAAATGGTAGTATTTTCCCAATTTTAAGGTCTTTAACAATGCTGGTGACATGGTTGCCATCGTTAGTAAACTCTATGTCATTAAATAGTAAAAGCAATGCCAGCAGTGGTAAATTTTATTAGCAATAAATAAAGGCTATTTACGATGGAGTTGAATCATGAATCCATCGTTTTTTATTAATGTAAACGGGCGGGTCGTTACCTAGGACAATGTAATTTAAAATAATGGGTGATTATGTTAGAAAATACATATTTTGAGATAGCAGGGGAGAAAGATGTCTCTGGAGGTCGAATTTCATAACGATATGGTCAATATTATAGAGAGGCATTAAAGAGCTTAAAGGGCTTAAATGGCAACAAGTGAGGGTGGACTGAAAACTGCAAAAACGCTTTTGAAAGACAAAAATAAAGTCAGTGACGGGTTCCTGAACTTATGAATGCAATCGATTGGGCCTAACTGTAGAGGCCCTTGTGTTAAAAGAAAAATATAAAGCGTTGTTTACAAAGGAAGAAATAGAAGAAGCCAATGAAAAATTGATACAGTATGGATTTCTAAACAAAAATTTAAAGGTGATATTGAAATGCCAATCCACAACAAATTAGTGCGAGACTGCATACCTCGGGTAATTGAAAAAACAGGAAAGAAGTTTTCTACCCGGATTATGAGCCAGGATGAATATGTTAAGGAACTTAAGAAGAAGGCCTTTGAGGAACTTGAAGAATACATGAATACCAAGAATGATACTGATGCAGTTGAGGAACTGGCGGATTTACTTGAAATCATACATGCCTTCGTTGATGTACATAATACTACTTTCGAAAAAATTGAATCTGTTCGTAAGGAAAAGGCCAAGGAAAGAGGCGGTTTTAAAGAGCGGATTTTTCTTATTGAGGTAGAAGATGAGTAATATCCCTTTGATTACGGGCAATCTGGGTGAGCATTTGAAGGAGTAAATAGAAAAAGCGGCAACGATCGCTTGACTTCTATATGTTATGAAATCCGAAGTAGCAAAAAGGTGAAAATGCGAAAACTGATTGAAGGGATCTTAGTGGACGTGCTAAGTGGGAGCTTTGGATTGGAGTCTGCCAAAGACCTATATGCTGTTCATGCTATAAAGAAAATTTATATTAAACTTAAATTTAATAACAAATAAATAGTATAATAGATATGGAAATTATCAGGGAGGTAAAACCTAATTACAATTGAAATTAAATGTATGGCAGATAAAATACAGCGTTGTACAGCAGGGTTCCTATTATCTGCGACCAAGTATTTATGTAAAAGAGATAACTGTAAAATACTATGACTTATCAATTAACAAGTATAAAGAGAATGAATTAAAAATTGGGGGAATGATTAAAAAATGGCAAAAGCTACGAAAACTAAGAAAATAAAAGAGGTTACTCTTGAAAGTATATTATGGAATTGTCGTGTAGCCCTGCGTGGAATTGGCAGCACAGAAAAAAACAGAGATGCAGTTATCGGATTAGTATTTTTAAAATTTGCAGGAGATAAATTTGAAAAACGTCGTGCCGAAATAAAAGAACAGTACGGTGATGTTCCAGCGTTTCTAGATAAAGCATCGTTTTACAATGCTGTAAATGTGTTCTATGTTAATGAAACTGCTAGATGGTCATTTATTGTAAAAAATGCTAGTGCTAATGATATTGCCGTTATCATTGATAAAGCTATGGCAGATATTGAGGCGAGTAATAATTCTCTAAAAGGGGCATTGCCACAAAATTTATTTGCTACTTTAGGAGCGAGTAAGGAATCAATTAAGGCTTTAATTGACGAAATTAATAAAATTGACGAACAGCGTTTTCGTGATGAGGATTTAATTGGTCGTGTGTACGAATATTTCTTACAAATTTATGCTGCTGCTGGTACCAAGGAAGATGGAGAATTCTACACACCAGCTTCCGTAGTTAAACTTATTGCAGAAATTATTGAACCTTATAGTGGAGTTGTATATGACCCATGTTGTGGTTCTGGAGGTATGTTTGTACAGTCTCTGAAATTTGTTGATCAACATAACGGAAATAGGCACAAAGTTTCAATTATCGGTCAGGAAAGTAAACAGGATACATGGCGGCTTTGTAAAATGAATCTTGCAATCCGAGGTATTGCGCATAATTTAGGTGATAAAAATGCATCTACTTTTACTGAAGATTTACATGTTGATAAAAAAGTAGACTACATCATGGCGAACCCTCCATTTAACCTTAAAGGATGGCGAGGTGAAGATCAGTTAACTGATGATCCACGTTTTAAAGGTTTTGCAATTCCACCTGTTTCGAATGCAAACTATGCTTGGATTCTTCATATGCTGTCTAAACTTGATGTAACGAATGGTATTGCAGGATTCCTTCTTGCTAATGGTGCGCTTAATGCAGATGGAACCGAATATGAAATCCGAAAAACGCTTTTAGAACGTGATAAAATTGAAGCAATTATTGTTTTGCCTCGTGATATGTTTTATACGACAGATATATCCGTTACTTTATGGATTATAAATATGAATAAACGAGCGAGAACTGTAAATGGTAGACATTTACGTGATCGTACAAATGAAGTGCTTTTTATGGATCTACGTCAGTGGAGTGAAAATATTGAGGAAATTGTGATTGATAAAGGAAAGAAAAAGAAAAAGACAGTCTTGGACGATAGCCAAATCGCTGAAATAAAGAAGGTTTATAACAATTGGCAGGCAGCAGATACTAGCCTTTATACCGATGTACCGGAATTCTGTAAGTCTGTTAGGCTTGACGGTGAAGATGGTATTCGTGCTAAGAACTATTCTCTTGAGCCGAGTAAATATATCGAATTTGTTGATCGCGATTTAGAAATAGATTTTGAAAAGGAAATGGCTCGTATCCAAGTAGAAATGCAAGAAGTGATGAAAGCAGAGAAGAAATCGCAGACCTTACTGGAAGAAGCATTCAGGGGGATTGGTTATGGGATTGACTAAACTAGGATTATATATTGAGCAGTTAGATTTACGTAATAATGAAAACTTATATAAAGAGGACGCTGTTGTGGGGTTGTCTACACAAAAACAGATGATTAAAACAAAGGCTGATTTAGAAGGCGTTAGTTTAACATCATATAAATTAATGCCACCGGGTTCATTTGCCTATGTTCCCGACACGTCTAGGCGTGGAGATAAGATGTCTCTTGGATTCAATGATACAGCAGAAACATTTCTTGTATCTTCGATATCCATCGTATTTATAGTGAAGAAAATCGATGAGCTGCTTTCTTACTATCTGTATATGTACTTCAATCGTCCAGAGTTTGATCGTTATGCACGATATAATTCATGGGGTTCAGCAAGGGAGACCTTTTCGTGGGACGATATGTGTGATATTGATATTGACCTCCCACCTATTCCAATTCAGCAAAAATATATTGATGTGTACAATGCCATGCTTGCCAACCAACAAAGTTATGAACGTGGTCTTGAAGATTTGAAGCTTGTTTGTGATGGTTATATTGAGGATTTGCAAAGAAAAATACCTTCCGAGAGAATTGGGGATTATATCCAACTTTCAGAGGATAGAAATGAAGAACTAAAATATGGGATTGCAGATGTTCGAGGTATTTCTATCGAAAAGCGTTTCATAGAAACCAAAGCAGAAATGCAAGGTGTAGGGTTGAAACCTTACTATATTATTCATCCAGATGAATTTGCATATATAACCGTAACATCCAGAAACGGAGAAAAAATCTCATTAGCGCATAACGGGACAGAGGAAACCTATATTTGTTCTTCGTCCTATATAGTTTTTCGCTCGATGAATGCCGAAAAATTATACCCAAAGTATCTAAAAATCTTCTTCAGTAGGAACGAATTTGATCGCTATGCGCGTTTTAATTCTTGGGGTAGCGCAAGGGAGACTTTTGACTGGGAAGATATGTGTGATGTTAAAATCCCTATCCCGGATATAAAAGTTCAACATGCTATTGCAGATATTTACACTGCATATACAACTCGTAAAGAAATTAATGAAAAACTTAAAGCACAACTAAAAGACCTCTGTCCAGTACTTATTAAAGGTTCGCTTGAAGAAGCGAAACACCCAAAAGTAACTGAAATGTATTTGGTATAGAAGTATTAGAATAGGCCCATTATGCCCTTTTTGATTTAATCATTTTTTGTACATGAAGTTGAGTGTCATGACTATTTAGCATCCATATTTAAAAGGGGAGATGTGTGTGGACTACATCTTTGAAAAAGGGAAATTTACCGAAGAAGAGCTTGAAAAAGCTATTATAGCTCTTTTTGAACTGCAGGATTATACCTATGTTAACGGTGAGGATATTCACAGAAAATACGAGGATATTCTGCTATTGGATGATCTTAGGGAGTTTATTACTGAACGTTATGAATCTGAAAATTTAACAGAAAATGAATTAGGTAAAATCATTAATAGAATTAGTCTGATTCAATCTTCACCTCTGTATATCGGAAATAGAGAGACGTTTTGGTTGGTAAATGAGGGCTTTGACTTAGTACGTGATGATATAAATAAGGTTGCTCTGCATGTTGATTATATTGATTTTGAAAAACCGAAAAACAACAAATTTAAAGTCGTGAATCAATATTCTGTGCAAGGAGAGCGTTTACGTCGTCCTGATTTGATTGTATTTATTAATGGTATTCCAGTTGCAATTTGTGAATTCAAATCAGCTATTTTAGAGGACACAACGGTTTATGATGCATGGGAACAAATTACTATTCGATACTGCCGTGATATTCCGAAATTAATGAAGTACTGCTTTTTATCAATCATCAGTGATGGTGCTAATACAAAAATGGGTAGTATATTTACACCATATGAATATTATTACTCATGGAATAAAGCGAATGATTTAGACAAAGTTTCTAATGGTATCAGTTCATTGCTTACAATGATACAAGGAGCATTTGCCAAAGACCGTGTCACACACTTATTAAGAGACTTTGTGTTCTATCCTGATGATAGTAAGAAGAATGAGGCTATTGTTTGCCGATACCCACAGTTTTTTGGAGCATTAAAGATGCTTGATAACGTTAAGGCACATTTGCGTCCAGCTGGAGATGGTAAAGGTGGTACGTATTTCGGAGCAACCGGTTGCGGTAAAACTTACACCATGCTATTTCTGTCTCGTTTGATTACTCTCCGTGATAGAAATTCATTTAATAATCCTACTATTGTTATTATTGCTGACCGAGAAGATTTAGATACACAAACGTCGGAACTTTTTGTAACGGCAAAGAAATTTCTGCATGAAAACGATGTCCGAAGCATTGAAACACGTAAGGATTTAATGGACACGTTGATGGATAAGCCTAGTGGTGGTGTTTATATTACTACCATTCAGAAATTCTGTGAGAATACAGGGTTATTATCCAATCGTAATAATATTATTTGCATTTCGGATGAAGCACATAGAACACAGACCGGTGTAGGCGCAAAACTTAAAAAAACAGATAAAGGTGTATTTACTACCTTTGGTTTTGCTAAATATCTACGTGATAGCTTCCCAAATGCAACGTATTGTGGATTTACGGGAACGCCTATTGATGAAACAATTGCTGTATTTGGTGATGTAGTTGATAGCTATACTATGAAAGAATCAAGTGATGATGGGATCACTGTCCGAATAGCTTATGAGCCAAGGCTTGCGCGTGTTATTTTATCTGATCAACAAGCTAAAGAGATACAGAAATATTACGAAGAGTGTTCTCAAGAAGGTTCGAATCCAGAGCAGATTGAGGAAAGTCAGCGTGCTATGAGTAAAATGACAAAAATCCTTGGCCACCCGGATAGGTTAAAAAAATTGGCAAATGATATTGTAAACCATTACGAAGCATTATGTGAAGAAAAACCGGAAATTGTACAAAAAGCAATGATTGTATGTGCAGATAGAACGCTTGCGTATCGTGTTTTGAAAGAAATTCTTGCCATTAGACCTGATTGGGGCGAAAAACGAAAAGCAGAGGATGAAAGCGCTCTCTCGAACGAACAACTTGACAAATTAATCCCTCTGCCAAAAATAAATCTTGTTGCAACCCAAGGTACCAATGATGAAAAAGATCTATTTGATCTTTGTGGTACTAAAGAATATAGAAAAAAGCTTGATAAGCAGTTTAAGAATAACGATTCTAATTTTAGAATTGCTATTGTTGTAGATATGTGGATTACAGGTTTTGATGTGCCATCCCTTGCTGCAATGTATATTGATAAACCATTGCAGAAGCATACCCTTGTTCAAACAATTTCGCGTGTCAACCGTGTTTTTGATGGCAAAGAAAAGGGTATAGTGGTTGATTACATTGGAATTAAAAATGATATGCTTGAAGCTGTGAAAAAATATGGATCACCACAAGAAAGCCCAATTGACGAAATCAAGGTTTCTCTGTCTGTTTTTCGTAATCATTTATCATTAATAGATGATTTGTTAATAGGATTTAATGCATCTAATTTTTATAATGGTGAACCATTGGAACGGTTGATGTGTTTAAATATGGCTGCAGAGTATGTGCAGACAAGCAAAGAGTTAGAGACACGGTTCATGGGACTATCTCGTCGTTTGAAAGGAGCTTATGTAATCTGCTTCCCGACAGGCGAACTTACTGACGAAGAGACAGCAAAATCACAGTTCTTTCTTGCTATTCGTTCTATCATATATAAGCAAACTAAAGGAAATGCGCCTGATGCAGAAGTTATGAACCGTGTTGTAGAAGAGATGGTGAAGAACGCGATTGCTTGTACGGGTATAGAAAATATTGTAGATGGGAACAAATCTGTAGATTTGTTCAGTGAAGAGTTTATTGAACAGTTGAATACAATAAAATTACCAATTTCAAAATTCAATGCTTTATTGAAGCTACTAAGAAAAGCAATTACTAGTTATGGACGTACAAATAAAGTTAAAGCAATGGAGTTTGATGAGAGACTAAAGAGGGTTGTTGAAGCTTACAACAGCAGAGATAAACTTGTATTCACAAGTGAAGTCGTATCAGATTTTGTTAATGATTTGTCTGAGGAACTTTTGAAGATATTTAAAGATTTACAAGCAGATAAAACATCTTTTGAGGAACTAGGTATTACGTTTGAAGAAAAGGCGTTTTACGATATTCTTGTTAAGGTACGTGATGACCATGATTTTCCTTATGCCAATGATAAGTGTCTTATACTTGCAAGGAAAATTAAAGATCTTGTTAAAGATAAAACACAATTTGCTGACTGGTCTACTCGTGATGACATAAAAAATCAAATGAATATGGACTTAACTGTATTACTTTATAAAAATGGCTATCCTCCTGAATGGGACGAAGAAGTGTTTGAGAAAGTTATGGAACAAGCGGAAAATTTCAAGAAATACGGTACTAATGTGGAAGATGTGCTAATAAGCCGAGCTGTAGGATCACATGAAGATTACCGATTATAGACTTAAATTGCTATAAAAGGAGTGTTATACAAGGCAAAAAATAAATTTGAAATAACAGAGCAAATCGCTGTCCTTTCTGCATCTTCAAAAGGATGGACGAAGGAGTTGAACCTAATCAGCTGGAATAGTCGTTAACCAAAATTAGACATCAGCGAATGGGACCCGAATCACGAAAAAATGGACAAAGGTGTTTCGTTAGCAAAGAGGAACTGGATAATTTGAAATAGGCATTAAGATCCCTCGACTGATTAAATGATTGAATTTAAAGAGCTTTTCATGAGTTTATGGAACTTTTGAGAAGCTTTTTTAATTTGTATTGATTATCGAACACGAACCACTTTAACAAAAGACAAAAGATTTACTTGGGTAAAACGGCCATAGGGAATAGGAGGGGTCCCATGAACCAATTAACGATCTTAGATGCGTTAGAACAATTTGATCCTGACCTCGCTCAATGGGATGACATTCTTGACAATCACGCGCAATGCAACATACTTGCCTACATACCGAAGATGTCTTGTCACTTCTTGAACAGGGGTATGCAGGCCCGGGCAATCCCGAAAAGGAGCGAATCTATAAACTCTGGAGCATTTATGCTTACGCTATCTTTGGTGATGTTTAGAATAAAGCATGTCGCATGCTCGAGGGTTACAGGGAGGTAGAAAAACCTTGAGTAATAGAAAAAAGCCGTAGATATAGATATCCAGACCAGGAATACTTCAGCCGGATAGAGTAGTTGAGTATTTGCTATTAAGGAGAGGAAGTATGCTTAAATACACGGAATTCACTGAGGAAGCACAGCTCGCTCGCTGCAAGGGAAGGTTTAATTGATGATTACGAAGTTTTCCAGTTTAAAAAGGTATAAATAGTCACATGAGATCTCAGAGGGACTTGTTATCCCGTATGGATGGAAACCGGTTTGATTAAGATGGTATCCTAGTTTCCCGCGGCGGCTGGGATAACGACTTAATAAGCAATTTGTTTCAAACAAAAAAAGGGAGCCAACTATGGCTCTCCTGGATCAACCCCTATTATTTTGATCTTTATTAATAATAGCTTGGGCATGCTTTAACATTGTGGATGCGGTTTCCATTGCCTCTTTTGCAAAACTTACATCTTCTCTACTAAATTTTCCGATCTCGGGCCATTTAATTTCATCACCTAATATTTTCACAATTTCTGTTTTCCTATTCTCTGTAAGATTTTTTAATTCTGATAAATCCTTTGCGATCAGGGCAAGTAGCAAATATTTATCGAAAATCGCTTTTGATTTCATTAAGTAGGTAGATGTATCGACAAAGTGCCGGTATTGCTTAAGAAACCAAGCGCTTAAAAACTCGATAAATATAAAAAGAAATGTGGAAGAAATAATGCCGTAAATAATCTGAGTTTTAAAACCGAGAATGCTCGCTCTCCATTGCCAAAAGATAATGCTTAAAATGTATAAGAGAATTCCGACAATAGAAAGAGTAATCCCTCTCCCTAAAAGTAAGGATGCTTTTCTATCAGCGCTTTCTGCCTTAACTTGAAAACTGTTGACGATTTGCATGCAGTATTGTTCGTAACTGCCAACACTTTGGACATAAAGATTTGGAGTAATATAATTTTCCACCGTTTTGTTTGGTTTGTCTTCTGAATGGGTTTGTTCTTTAGTTTCAGCTTTTTTTGTAGAAGAATCATTTAAATCTCTTTTATTGTTGTAAATATTATTATCTACCTGCACAAATTCGTTTTTGGTTATTGTCAAAATGAAATCCTTTGACAAAAACAATAAGGATAAACCAATTAAAAAGATTGAAATAGCTTTTAAGGGATTATGGTTAATTAAATTATAAAGTTGATCTATCGAGCCGAATTTTTCACTAGCCATGTATAGTAAGCCTGCTAAGTATAAAAGAACTAGGGAAGGAAATAATCTCCGGTATTTATTAAACATCTTAAATAGTAGTCCATTTTTTTGATTCATAAATGTAATATCCCCTTTTAGTATAGATATTTTTAGTTTAGAAATATTATCAAATTTTGTAAATACCTATCTATGATACTTAATGATAGTTCTGTTCGAATGAATAAGGGAATTACGTTGAAAAAGATACTTTTATATTATCGGTAAAAATATATCATCTTGTCGAAATGAGATGTTTACTTTAGCACAATCAAATACGAACTTTTAATTAATATGGAATAATTTAGAAGGTATTTCCCCTCGTATGTCGAAACAATTGATAACTTGGAAAATTAGGAGGGGGATTAATGGCATACAGAAAAGTAAGATTCGAGTATTATCACGTCGTTTCCAGGAGAACGGATGATGGAGTAAATCAAAGAGACCGTCTATTCGACTTAGTAGAGTGGATGAATGCAGCACGGGCTCTTTCCTTGGCGGCAAGGACCTACGATTACCGTTCAGAGAGGGTGCGTTTGGATCATGCTTATTGGGACGAGGATTTTGAATTCTACTTTTTACATTTCGTTCGGTTGAGAGATACAAATATTCCGTCTAAAGCAAGGACTAATTCTCAAGTAGAAGCTTTTGAATTACAAGACGATGAGTTTTTAGGGGAAGAGGTATCAGCACTTTACGATAGCAGCAATAATGTCCTGATGCTTCAAAGAAATAAATACAGCCTTGGACCAAGTGGCATAGAGGAATATTTAAATTTAGTGTGGAATAATGATAATGAGACCATTTATTTGAGGCCCATTTGTCCTCCTAACTCATTTGAATTAGCGAGAGATGCCGACGAATACAGGAAAATCAATATTAGGTTTGCTGACTTGAATGTTGCTACACGACGAACATATATCGATAATTTAAGGTCTCCACTTAAAACTTTGCTGCAAGGTTTTGAGGAGTACGAAGGATTGAATGCACAGCTGGTAATTACGGTGGGTAATAATCGCGGAGTATCTCTACACAATGAAACGATAATGGATACCTTAACTGATATTGAGGAAAACCCCGAAATCTTCTCCAAGGCGGAAATAGCCAAAAAGGACGATGACAGTGCAAGGGTGGAATTAATTGACTTGTTTGAACACAAGGCGCATGACTTTGCTACTTTTAGAATGGAGGCCAGGGCTACACTTAACCACTTCAGAATAGCCGAAGAAATGTGGTCAATCTATAGCCCTAAAGAGGAGTGTCGAAACCGGCAACGTGACATAAATCAATATTTGAGAGTATAAATTCAAATTGGAAGAGAGGGCAAAGGTCGCATGGATAAATTGGGAAGATGGTTTCATTCGTTTTATCCGTACCTTATTTCCCTGTTAGTTACTTATTCGCTTTTTCGCTACTACATAGACTATAGGATGCCGAATTTTGATAAAGTATTAGATGGAAGTATTACTTTTAGTTCAATTGTAGTTGGTTTCCTAGGCGCATTATTAGCTATTTTACTGAGTATTAAAGATAGTGCCATCGTCCAACTTATATTTAATACAAAAGAGAAACTTACATTAAAAAGATACTTCCATGAAACTTTTTTAATCGGTTTCTTAGTTGTAATCTTTTCATCGATAATGCACGTCTTACGAGGCTACGACGAAAAATATGTAGTAATACTTTTCTACGTATGGTCCTTTACAACAGTTAGTTTCATCCCTTTGACTTATAGGATAGTTGGTATATTGATGGCCGTTTTCTTTAAAGCAAATTCTACAGATGCCAGGGTAAGGCCAGGAACTGATAAAAGCGACATGCAAGATAGGGTAGAGAGAGAAAAAAAGCTAAGAAAAAATCTTTCAAAGTAAGCATCCCTTTACGGGATGTTTTTTTGGTTACTCCAATCCTGGCCTCGGCTGACGTTTGGGCGGTAGACTGAGGTTTTTGTATTCCCCTCCTTTCGCGTCTGTGACTGCAGCGGAGTACAAGAAATACGACAAGTACAGAAGTGAAAAGGGAACTGCGGCACTCAAAAATTTAATAGAGTGGGAATTGATTTGCTTCCAAGCAATGATCCGTGATTTTGGCTAAAACAAACATTGCCTGGCAAGGACAGCGCATGGTTGACCACATTGAACGGATACCGTTACGAAGCGTATAAATGATGGGTTAAAATCTAAAAGTGTGGGGAAGCTTTGTAGAAGTGATATTAATTAGAAGTCCCTAAATTTATTTAAAAATCTTTCATTAATGTGAAATATAGGAATTCTCTCAAGCATAAGTATGTTTAAGACTTATAAAGAGCGTGGAACAGATGATAATCAATAAATGACATAAAGCTAAATATCATGTCAAAACAGCAGTACAAAAAATTAATAGGCACAGGGACTACCCGCCAATTTAATTGGGGGGTGCTCCCTCCCTATTGATCGGTTATGTAGCTCCCTTTTTTTTCGCCGGTATGGAGCGTTGACATGAAAATTTTCAATGTAGAACATGTAGAAAAGAGTGAGAAAGATGTATGCGACATCGAACTCATTCATTTGGAGCTGGAGGGCGAACTTGACATCTATGCAATCACTCCATCTCACGAACCCGTGGAGAATGAATATGCTCCCTTTTGCAGACCCTTTCCCTGCACATGAGGAGGCCATCTCTCCTGATGATAACACTTTGGACCGATATCGGAAGAGACCCAACGTAAATGGTTTGAGGAGTGAAAAGGAAGCAACCAATACTACGTAACCCCTTATCATTACATATCGGTAAAAACGGAGATGGAAAGGGTATAACGAAAGTCGATTATTGGCACGAGCAGAATGAGATGGTTAATGAAGTTTGGGCATAGAATGCGATGATGTTAAAGGGGATGCAGCCCCACGTTCAAGCACCATACTTGGGTGAAGGATGCAAGAGCTTTCACATGAGCATGTACTTTTTTGTCATGGTCATATGAATATGGTTAGGAATATTCAAATGACTGATTTAGATGTCAGAAGACAACATAATCCTTTTTCAACTTTAAATAGATTTAATAATACATCTAAGTTTTTACCGTTCCAAAATAGGAACGGCTTTTTTATATGTTATCGACACAGAATGTTGGAATTCGACAAAATAAATCTGATAATCTGAGTGTTATGCTGATTATGCAAGCATTTTACAAAACTGTTAGGAGGCTAAACATGTTTCAAAATATTAACGGAGTACAGATTAGGGAGCATGATGAAACAAGAGAACTACCTAACATCACAGAAAAACGCTTTGAAATTGAGTATGTTGACAACGTGTATTTACATAAGGTTATTTGCTTGGATTTCATTAATATGCCAGTTAAACAAAAGGGATTAATAAAAAGTAAAGATCTTGGTAGACACTGGATGCTAGTTGTAAAACACAACGATTTTGTAGAAAATAGGCTGCTTTATGCTGAGGTGGGCTGTATAATTCACGATAAAATTCGCGACTTTCTTTGTGAAGAATATGGATATGAAAGTGGGAAAATCCCAATCCTTATGGATCAAAAAGAAAAAGTGTACAAAAATTGAGTTTAAGAGTTTCCAAGAGTACAGTACATAATGGGATAAGGTTAGGAAAAGAAGTCCATATGCGTACAGATGGTAATGAACACTTGGATACAGTATTTGTTATTCTTTTAATATAATTAGAAAATCATTTGGCCCAACATCTGTCGGGTCATTTTCTTTTAAATAAACCCTGTTTCCAAAACCAATTCTAAACTATTGTTCACCATAGGGGTAGTCTACAAAAATTCATGAGCCATAATATTTTACTAAGTATTATTTTAAGAAGTTATTTAATAATAATACTAATATTATTTTCTACAGATGTTTTTGCCAAAACCGAAGCAAAATCTTTATTGCTCGCTTATTCGGAAAGTAAAGTGAAGATATTTATCTAAAAATGTTGTATAATTATGTAAATTTATATAAGTGTTGGTGATTTTAATGAAGATAGTTCGCAGCTGGTCCAAACCTCCAGTAGCAAATATTATAGGAAGAAAAAAAGTTGATTGGTCTATTTTTGTCTATGGGTCACATATCCCGATCGAATTTCGGGAGGATTTTGCAATCGCAAATGATAATTATGTATTAAAAGTTGGCGAGAGAATTACGCTTCAGCTACAGTATAACGATAAAACCTTTACAGCACATTTAAATAACATAAACAATCGTGAGAAAACTGATGATGGATCATTACAAATTAGGTACGATTCGAATTCGGAATTAAAACAATTCCTGAAAGAAGTTTTTTCTACATCTTATCAATACTTACTAGAAAATCGTGTTGAAAACTCAAAAAAACCTGTAATTGTTCCAGATGAAATAGCTGAATACATAGATTTTATACAAACTGATCAACCATTTGTATACAAAATGGTTTTTCATAAGAAGCCATTACAAATTAAGCCTAATTTTTGGTGGGTCAATCAGGGGCAAACTCATAAGCAGGAGAGGGACGGAGGATTTCTCTGGGCACCCCAGAAAAATAGTCAAGGACGGCCGCTTCATCATCATGTTCGCTTAACTGAGCCTAAAACGGGTGACATAGTTTTTTGTTATTCGGCTCGGGAGCTTAAGTCTGTTGGTATTGTAAGAAAGCCATCAATAAAGAGTTCGAAACCTAATTCTATAGCCTCGCATAATTGGGAAGAGGAAGGCTACCTTCTGGAACTTGAATATTATGATTTTACTCCTCCTATAAAAAAGGAAGATATTCCTCTTGAGTGGCGGAAAGAGGAAGGTCGTCCCTTTGATGTCAATGCTGACCTTAAACAAGGCTACTTTTTCGATTTGTCGGAGGAATTTGCCAACAAGTTATATAGTCGCTTTTTTGACAGATTCCCAACGGAGGTAAAAATTAAAATGGAGTATCAAGGTAATCAAGGTGCAGACTTGAGTAAAGAAAATCCAGATACCTATAAACTTAACGATAGTGAACTGATCCATCAAATTTATACTTATATAAAAAGTAAGGGCTTTTATTATAAGAAAGAAGAGGTAATTAATCTATATCTTTCCATAAAAACAAAGCCATTTGTTATCCTTTCCGGAATTTCAGGAACAGGTAAAACAAAGATGGTTCAATGGTTTGCTGAAAGCGTAGGGGCTACGGAGGAAAATGGTCAATTTACACTTATTCCGATTCGACCTGACTGGAATGACAGTTCTGACTTGCTAGGATACAAGGATATAAAGGGAGATTTTATTAAGGGGCCGTTAACAAAGATAATTGAACGAGCATTGGCCAATCCTGATCTACCTTATTTTGTACTACTTGATGAAATGAACCTTGCCAGAGTTGAGTATTATTTTAGTGACATTCTCTCTGTAATGGAAAGTAGGAAATGGAATGGTCCAGAAATTATTTCATCAAAGCTGCTGACGAAAGAAACGGCAGGTGTTGACCTGCGACTACCGAATAACATCTACATCATAGGGACAGTAAATATGGATGAAACAACTCATCCGTTTAGCAAAAAAGTCCTCGACAGAGCGAATACGATAGAGTTTAACCGTATAGCGCTAGATAATCTAGCATTTCTTCAGGACATTGATGATATGGAACCAATTACCGTTAAACATGAAATGTTTGCTTCAAAATACCTTCATCTTAAGGATGTATACCAAACAAATGCGGGCATTGTCGAAAAAGTTACAGCAGAGCTGGTAAAAATTAATGAATCTCTTCAATTAATAAATGCACATGTAGGTTATCGAGTCCGGGATGAAATTTGTTTTTATATGGCATACAATGATCTTGGCAAACTGTTGAATTTTGACGAGGCTTTCGACCATTGTATTTTACAAAAAATATTACCACGAATCGCTGGTACCGATACACGTGTTGAAAAATTGCTTTTACAATTGTAT
This sequence comes from Neobacillus sp. YIM B06451, assembly GCF_032667185.1. Taxonomy (NCBI): domain Bacteria; kingdom Bacillati; phylum Bacillota; class Bacilli; order Caryophanales; family Bacillaceae; genus Neobacillus; species Neobacillus sp. YIM B06451. Next base: position 767,008 of record NZ_JAVFKJ010000001.1, read on the forward strand.
CAGCTTTTTACTAACAAACAATATGATACGGATAATGTTGAGATTAAAAATGCTAAATATCCAAATAGTACCGCAAAGGTTGTAGAGATGTTAAGGAGGTTGGAAGATGGTTTCACTTCCTTCTGGATCTCGTGAGGATGTTGAACTGGTTCGGATTGAGACAGATTACTTGTCACTGATTATTAAAGGCAAACCTTATCATGAACGGTATGAAGGTTTAATGCAATACCGGTCTATGGATTTTCACGATATTATGCAGTTTATTGCCACTGGAGAAGGACTCAATGAAATAAAGGTATATAACATTAATGCCCAAAAACTTGATGATCCTGCAAACCTTAGACCAATTTTTTTTGAAAATGGAATCTATCAGCTTATTGTTCTTCCGAAAAGTGGGGAGGATCTCACTTTTTTTCATGAGCACCAAGGAATACGTCAGGCCATTTCTCCGGTTACTATTGGTAATCAAAAAATGTTGATGGGAAATCTTCAGTTTCAAAGTGAGGTTGGCTTTACGACTTTCGAGATTCGGAGTGCCAAAAAGACAATTTTATCTGTAACAATGGAGATATTTCCTACAAAGCTTGATTACAAAAATGATTATCAAAAACTACTTAATGAGGTAAATGAAGAAATTTATAATCTTGCATTCCACTTTATCCGTAAAACCTATTTGGGAGCCAAGCTAAAATTAGATGGAGAACCTTCTAAGGTTGAATTTTTCCGATTAATTAGCCATCATTTTGATCAGTTTCTCCAAGCGATTACCCAAATTGAACGGCAGCCACACCATAAATTGGTACCAATACATGAAAAAGCACGCGGGGATCAACTGCGAAAGCTAGATTCTACTGGACGGAATTATTTGCGTAAACGGGCACGTTTATTTATTGAGGTTAATAACGGGATTCCTATAATGAATAAACAGTTTATGCCCACGTCAGGTCTAAATGTAAAGAAAGAGATGACCTTTGATACATTTGAGAATCGGTACGTAAAATGGATGATGGAAAGGCTGGTTAATAGACTAGCAGGATTGCTAGATTCTATTCGTAATAATAAATGGATGCAACAAGAAGCAGATATCGAGACAATATCTGGTATAGAAAATATGATATCGCTGTTAAGGTATCGCTTAAGGAAAATATTTTGGACAAACATAGGCAAAATAGATCGGCCAATGCTGAGCCTTGTCCTTCAAATGGCTCCTGGCTACCGGGATACATTTCAAATTTATCTAACTGTTTCCAAAGGACTTATGCTCCATGGCAACATTTATCGAATGTCTCTAAAGGACGTTGCTACTTTATACGAATATTGGACCTACCTCAAGCTTGGACAGATACTAGGACACAGCTATACTCTTGTGAGTCAGAATGTTGTAAGTGTAAACCGCAATGGACTCTACGTAAATCTGGATGCAAATAAAACAGCGAAACGCGTTTATAAGCATCCTATAACAAATGAAGAAATTATTCTTACCTACCAGAAAAGAGAATCAGGGCTACCAACAGTGTCTCAAGTTCCTGATACGGTTTTGAGTATAGAAAAGAAAGGGAAATATTACAAATTTAATTATATATTTGATGCCAAGTATAGAATTGATTATGCTCAGGAAGGAAGTTATTATTTCAGAAGATATGATATCCCTGGGCCGTTAGAAGATGATATTAATACAATGCACAGATATCGAGACTCTATCGTCGCCGTTAACGATGGCCCTTATGAGCGTACCGCTTTTGGTGCGTATGTCCTATTTCCCTGGCATGATGAAGTAGCTTATCAGCAGCATTATTTTTATAAGAGTATCAACAAAGTTAACATTGGTGGACTACCTTTCCTCCCAAATGCGACTACACTAGTGGAACAATTTATAGAACGGCTGATTGACAAAAGTCCTGAAGAAATACAACAAGAAGGAATCCTCCCTATAGGTACTGTTGAAGAATGGAGATCCAAGCTGGATGATATTGTTCTTGTAGGGCTTGTTTCAACACGGAAAGATTATGAGCAATTTATTCGCGAGGGCCATTATTTACTCCCAGCTGAAAAGTTAAACAAAGGCTGGCAGGAGGCGAAACATGTTGCATTGTATGTAAAAGCAGGTCTTATGGCGGAAAACGGTGTATTAGCTTATGGTACAATTTCAACTGTAAAACCTGTAACGATTAATTCAAAGGATTTTATGCAGTTTAAGGTTTCGCAATGGAAAGATCTTAACCCAATTATTAAACCAGTTCATTACGGTATATCTAATTACATATTAACTTCACTTAATACACTCAAGGAATCAACTGAACTCCCGGAATTGTTCATGAAATCAAAGGAAGAAACGACAATTTGGAGAATGCTCCGAAGGGTTTCAGACCAGATCAAGCTTGATTTGGACCACAACGAATTAGATCGAGCAACTCATATTAGGGAATACAGGATAAAAGATATCCAGGTAAAGATGAATATTAAAGAGCGGGAGATCGTTTTTGAAAAGAATGGGGAAGAGACTTTGATTTCAGTTGATGAATTGGAGAGAAATCCTTCAGGGGGGTTTCGTGTATTGGTGAGACTTTTAGCTTAAATTATAGAAAAGTGTAATAAACCTTAAAGCATAGTAAAATAGTTTTTAACCTAAAGCTGTCCAACAATGGACAGCTCTTTTATAACTTGGTTTTTGTAGAATTATTTATCTAAAAAGAATACTTGTAAACTATACCTAACTCATGGTTAGAGTCGTTACACTTTTTAAGGAGGTAAATTTATGAAAATTGCTTTGATAAGTTGCACTAAAAGCAAACAGTTATTTTCGTTCAAAGCAGAAGAAATGTATTTACCGTCTACGCTGTTTAAAAATACAGCAACTTATGATTGCAGCAACAAAATTACATAAAGATCGTCTCAATTTTCATTAAAAAAGAGAAGTATCCAAATTAATTTTTTTGGGGGTTGCTTTATTTTTATTCCAAAAGTTTATAATTTTTAGTAACCAACGTTTGATAGAGAACTTGTCCAAATCGTATGAAACAAGCTTTAGAAAGTACAATTTAACGGTCAGTCATGCCGAAATGTGGTTTGTTACTTGATTGTTTCCTTCTAGATTTAGTAACGTTAAATTCAAAAGGCAAAGTAATTATACTCCGCCTTTTGAATTATGCATTAAAAAATTTAAAGCTTTTGTAAAATAAACAATAAAATGTAGATAGAAGTTCGGGTTATTTTCTTAAAATATTGGGGTTGTAAAGAAGTGCATATTTGAAAAGAGTGTTTTTATAGGTCTATATTAAAAATGTGTTTTTATTATCAAGTAAATATAGATGAAGAGAAAAACGAATGGAAAATAAATTTTAAATTCCTAAATCATCTATTAATCCTAATTTAAATAATCTAATCATCAAAGCTTGTTTGCTAACCTTAAATGTTTTTGCTATCTGTTCTAACTCATCACTATGTTCGAAATCGATACCCTCTTTTAACTTTTTGTTATAGAATTGCTTGAGTTTTTTCTCGGGCATCAGTAAAGCCGCGGCAAAAGCATTTGCCTCAATTTCCTCAACACTATTAGCTAGCGAAGAGTTTTTGTCTCTAAAATTAACTTTAAAAGTTCTATCTATATGCACTTGATTTCCTTCGTGTAATAAAAAATGCCCTATCTCGTGTGCTATAGTAAATCTCCTTCTATTGTCATTGTGATTAGAATTTACACCAATAATATTCTTGTTATTATTCCTTAATAAAATGCCAGATAAATCTCCCTCTAATTTTTCTTCTTGAATATATAAATTCAATCCCTCTGCTATTTTATCTAAAGGAACAGGAACTTCATCAATATTGAACTTGTTCAATATTTCGTTTGCTATTTGCTCAATCTTTATCCTCGTCCTCATTAGTTACACCTTCTTCATATTCCGTTTTTTTCATTATTTGGTAGACCCATTCAATTTCATTTGATGATAATTTGTCCTTTAATGAATCAATATTTACATATAAATCTACATCATACTTTGGTTTGTTTAAGACTTCTAAATCAGGTAGTAAAGATTTTGGTGATACATTTAAACTTTCAGCGACTTCATATAAAGTAAGTAAAGAAATTTTCTGGTTACCACGTTCTATATTGGCAATAGAAGCCCTTGTAATATTAATGGATTCACTAAGTTCTTGTTGAGTTAAATTTCTTAATAACCTCGCTTTTTTGATAAGTTTTCCAATTTCTATATACAGAATTTCTTCCATATCATCACCTATTTATTATTTTATTAAAACAAGTATAACTTAGAGAATTAATAAAAGGAATTTATACATGTTTTTACAAACAAATTAGAAGAGCTTTTTAAATATCAAGATAAATAAAACCACCCTTTTTTAAATTAATTATAAGAAATTAAGAAGTATCATAATAATTAAAAATAAACATTGAGTTTTTATTAGAGATGTTTTTTCGATTGAAGGAGATATTCTATTTGGTTTCAACTTGATAATTTTTAAATATTCTTTAAATGAACGAGAGAACATAATTCGATAATTGGTTAATATTAACATTAATGTTTATAACGCAAACAAAAAATGACCATAAATAATAATTTTTTTGCTTGCCATTTTCCTGTGACCTGATTATACTGGATTTTGTAAGAAGCGAAGGGGGGCTAATATGCGATAATAAAAAAAGACAAAGGTAAAATCAGTACCTTCGTCTTCAAGGATAAGCACTTGATACACGGACAAGCTTTCCGGATGGAAAAATTACAAATTTCGCAAGCCAGCGGTTAAGGATATTTAAGATGAAATGGAACTGTTCATGGAAGCTTTAAGAAATGGTGATACAGAAAAGCTTGATGAGATGTATAAGCTACTAAGACCAACGACCATCCTATCTTCTGTGGTTAATAAGACTGGTACTAAGGTGCTCTCCTATGAATATGACCTGGCTTCATATCCAAAAGAAGATAATACATTCGAACTTGCTTTATGGGCGCCTATGTCAACTTTCAATGTTGTAACTAGCGCTCAAGTTGTGACAAACATTCAACTTCCTGGCAGCGGACCGCCGTTCAATTATTCTCTTTTGGAAGCTGAAGGTTATATTCCAGAATCCCTAGGAATTCAAACAAGCCAAACAGTCAGCAAAACCATTGATAGTGAATAGGGCTTATGAAGAATTATTGGTTGGGTTTGGCAAAACAACCTTTTTCAAAATGCGTTATCATTACCAACGTTAACCGTACTTAAAGGTCAATTCCCTCCTTAAATCGACGGGGAGCCTTTATACAGCAGGACTTGATGAATGAGGTGTAAAAAGTGACAATCATCCCAAAATTAGTTGAAATTATTGAATGGGCAAAAAGATTAGAGACGGATATAGAGTTATGCAGTTACAACTATGTAGGTGCACCTCCATTAGCTAAGGAATTCCACGGTTTCCATCGCAGATTGCTGTTTGAAATGCTGCAAAAACCGCTGCCACTGTATCCGGTGTCAGTTAATGATTTTTTGCGGATGCTTAAAAATCCTGTTGCAACATGGGGTTACTTTAGTGAAGCGGAATTAAAAGAAGAGAATATTGAAGAGTTTTTTGTCATCCTTGACGAGGAATTCGGTGTCACGCCTGAGGCAGAAGAACTGCTTAATGAAGAGGAATCTTTTCTTGAGAGTTCTACCAAATTAATACGAGAAGCCTTAATATCCTGCAGAACTTTTTATGAAATTTATCAATATAAACATATGCAGCAACAATATACTGCATTCCGAACTTTCCTTATACATAATCCCATCACAGATATATACACAATTGAATCATTTTGTTTTAAAAATCGATTCGAAACCTTTCTTTCTAACATACTGGGAAATTGTTATGAGGACATACCTTCAGGATATGTGTACAAATGCCAGTCATGTGGTTGGACATTAGAAGAAAAGACCAGAGGTTACTTCTCTTGTGTTAAGAAAGAATGTCGTAAAAAGCTTGATGTCCATTCACTAAAGGAATATAGAATTGAGAATGGTCAGAATAAGCGAGTTAGAAAAGGTATCCTTTTAAGCACTGTAATCCCAGGGAGGAAAGAATTGCAACTGGTGAATGATTTAGAAAAATTGGGTGCAAAAGTAGATTTATATCCCCAGTTAGAAAGAAAGGGGGATATTTATGCCTGCCAAGAGTATGAGGATGCCATAGAATACGCTTATATTGATGTAAAGGATTATACCAGACCCAAGCGATTAGCTGATGAACTTCTCAAGGAAATAGAAAAAGGAAACCTTAAAACAAATATTATCGCAGTTCCAAATGATAAAGCTTCCAAACGGTATATAAATTTTGTTAACCAAATTTTGCACGAGAATGGTCACGGTGAAGTAAGAATTTATTCATTCAAAATGATAAAGGAAATGTTTAAGAAGGGTACTTCATCTAGACTAAGGGGAAGGCTGAAGCGAGAAAAATTGGATAGAAAGGAAAATGAAAATGTTCAAATCCTTTTCTGAGGTAGCAAAGGAAACCGTTGGGATTTTCGAGAGAGAGGTTAACAATCTCGTAAAAGAGGAGGGTCTCTATGGTTCTGATACTTTTAAACTGATTTTACTTGTCGAGGTTGCGGTTTCTGCTTTTCTAAGAAACTTTAATAGTGAAAAGGCGACAATCGAAAACGTTTGGTCTATGTTTCCCAATTATAAAAGTTTATATCCCGAATGTATCGATGAAGCTTCCTTAGAATTAGTTCGTATTTATTTTGGTACTAATTTTTCCTTTACAAGCTGGAAAAATGCTGTGGATGATTATATGAAGCTGGATAGCTTTTTAAGAATGTACCAATTTGATACAGAAGGATGCTTTTCTATAAAAAGTCTTTCTGCTTTCCCGGATAGAATTACTCATTATCAACATTTGCTTAACCCGGAAACAGTCTTGCCTGACCCGATTGACTATCCACCTTTTCTCAAAGAAGATAATGTTTCTAATGTATATTTTTATACATTCGAAGAAAGCAGTAAAAAGAAAAATAAAAAATATTTAATGTCTCAGGATAATGGGGGTAAAAGGTCTGTGCCTGACCACCTTGTTTCAACAAATTGTAGCGTTGATGAAGAACAAAGGAGAGTAACCTTACCTCAATTACGTAAGAAGATTCCTAAAGAAAATCTTGCCTTAGAGTTAAATGAAAACCCTTGGAAAATTACCGCAAATGAACTGAATGAATATATCGAGTCCAATAAACATCTCTATACCGGAGAAGAAAACAAACGAATGAGGGATTGGAAGTCTGCAGCAAATATTTTTAAACTTACCCCTACGAACCCATCATCACAAGAACTCATTTACAAGGATAAAGTTAACATTGCAGGAATTGTAGGGGCGGGAAAATCAACATTTTTACAACTCGAATTATTTAGATTAAAACAGTTACAAGCAAAAACTGCTGTTATGACAGTAAATGTTGTTGATACTTTGGACCTTGTATATAAGCTTCATTTATCAGGTTTAAAGGCAGTTCCTCTCATTGGAAAAACCAACATGGGCGTACATTTAAAAAATTTCATCAAAAAGGTAAAGAGAGAATCTGCAAAAGGGAGTGAGAAGAACCCTTTGTCCCAATTATCAATACAGTATGTTTTGCAATTCTTTAGTGGAAGCTGCACCGCTGAAGTATTGGCTGATTCTGAAGAGGGACACAATCCGCCATGCATTAGGCTGTTTCAAAATGACGAAAAGTATTCCTGTCCAATGTTTATAAGTTGCGGAAAATACAACGTTGAAAGGCAGCTTGCTGATGCAGACGTCTGGGTTGGGACACAAAGTGCGTTTATCAATACTAAGCCTCATGCCCTGGTTAATCCTTATGACTTTACATACGCTGAATTGGCATATGAGATGATGGATGTAATTTTTGTGGATGAAGCGGATAGTGTTCAAGAAGCTGTTGACGGTTCCTTCTTATCTCAGAATGTATTACTAGGAAACAAAGATGCGATATTTGACAATTCGTTTCTTTCTGCAAGAAATACATTGGACAAGCGCTATGATTATTCATCCAGCAAAAGTTCTAAAGAATGGCGGCACTATGTCAATGAGACCAGCAGAGTAGCCCATTATCTTTATGAGTTAATACAGGACAGCGCATATATTAGGAAAGAAATAAAAAATAATGTGTTTGGTCACCATCAAGTTCTTTCCAAAATCACAAAAGTTCTTTTCAACCCATCAGGACAAGTAAGCACGCATCCTTTTTATATAAGGATGAAGAATATTGAATTTGCGAATATTTGGAAGATACAGCCAAATCGTGAATTTTCTTTGGAAAAATCTATCCGTGAATATTTAACAGGCATTAATGAAATTAAAATATATGCCAGAAATGCTATTGAGCAAAAGAGGCAGGAAGGTAAATTGACTGTTGAATTGGTTGAGTTAATTCTTGATAAGTTCCAATTTAAACAGCAATCTTTTCTTAGTTCATTGGATGAGGAAAGCAGAAAAAAAGTTTTATTATTGATTCAGTTTTATATTTATTTAGTGTTCTTTGATTCCCATTTTAAATACCTGTTAAAGATAAAACATCAAGTTGAGGGCATATTAGGCGAAGAAATATCGGAGCTCTCCAGTGTTTTTAAGAATGTAAAACGATTCCTTCCTTTTCTTCCTTATGCAGCAACTGGCCGCTCATTCCAATACTTTTATAGGGAAACTCAGAGTGGTGAAAGAGGCTCTGTCGGAACCTTTAGGACCTATGATTATCTAGCCATGGGAAGACATTTTTTAATTAATTTCTCAACTCTGTTTGAAAATATCACCAAAAAAAAGGGACCCTCCATGGTCTTTATGTCTGGCACCAGCTTTGCAGAGGGTTCTACACATTATCATATTGATGCTGAACTAGATTATTTATTGGAAACGACCCATCCAAATAAATCTAAAATTCAACAGGAATGCTATCCAGTTTATGACAGCGGTAACCCTATTTTTATCTCAGGTCAGCCAAATGAGAGAATTAAAGGAAAAATGCTCAAGAAAATGGCTGCTGAATTAGTACCAAAAATTAAAGAACAGTTGGCATATTGGGGCTCAGAGAATCGAAAAATTTTACTTGTAGTCAACTCCTACGAACAAGCGTTAATAGTCCTTGAAGAGCTTAAGCTTTATTTTCCTAATAAAGTCAAGGCATTAACCAACGATAACGTTGAAACTGATGATACGGTTCTCAGAGGTGAAGTGGAGTATTTTGGTGATACTGAGGCGGATATTTTAATCGCACCGCTATTATCAATAAACCGCGGCTATAATATTTTACTTCCTGGAACGGATAAATCTTTATTCGGCAGCGTTTTCTTTTTAATTCGCCCCTATATTCCTTCAGGGGATATTGAATATATTATTAAGGCCCTGAATGGAACCGTACCTTCATATATCAAGACTGCAAAAGAGAAAAATCATTCCTTTTATCATGCTGTTAATTATGTGCGGCTTAGGTCAAACATTCTATTGGAGCATATGCTTTCGGAAGATGAAAATGGGTGGTCTTATCTCGACAAGGAAGAGCAAGAAATGATGGCATGGTATATGTTCATTAACGTTTGGCAAATGATTGGTCGGTTGCTTAGGGGGCAGACAAACGCAAATGTATTTTATGTGGATGCACCATTTGCATGGGAAAATGCCAACCAATCTGGTAAAAAGGAAACCTATCAAACAAGTATGTTGAAAATTTGGGTATCTATTCTGGATCAGCAATCTAATTTTCCGGAAGCTAAGGAATTATTGTACGGTGAATTTTTGTCGGGATTGAAGAAAGCATTAAAATTAGAAAAACTTGAGGTGTTTTGATGAATACAACAAAAACAAAGGAAATTATTTTTCATAGTTTCCTACTGGATACGTCTTTTTTTAGGAATAAGGAAATTAAGGTCGTTTATTTTCCTGCTGAGACCTCTAAATACTTAGATAAGTTTAAGGATGGTTATAAGTGGGAGAAAAAAATATCGACTTTTCGACCAGTAATGCAGGGTATCTACGCGGATAAAGTTATTTGTGCTAATTTCACTGATAAGGCTTTTAAAGGGGAGGAACCATGGCTTTTTTTAAGTGATGAAGCACCTAGAAATGCGGGGACTTTAATCCACTACAGTTTTTTAAATTGGCTTCAGACTGTTTTGGAGAAGGACCATCCAGGATTGCTCTTTCCCGAAGAATTGCGCTTTTTGGAATTGAACACTTGTCTTTTTCCTTTATATGAAGTATCGGGTTTTCACCATAGGAAAATGATTTTATCAAGTTATATTGGCTATCAATTTGTCAAAAGTGAAAAAAAGAGCTTCTTTGAATATACATCTCGGGATGGAGAAAAGCATTTACAATTACCTGAACATTGGTACATTAGCTGGGATGGAAATCAGTATGAAATAATTTCAGCACCTGTATTTCCTACGCATTTTATTGGAAAAAAAGAAATCAATCAAAAACAATGTTTTTCTTATGTTTTATCCTTTTCCTTTGAGGAGAATGAGGATACAGATGGTATTATTGTTCACCTTCATTCATTAAAAAGAAGATGGAATTACAAGCCGTTAATTAAGGCAGGGAAACTCGACTTCCCCAGAAAAGATAAGAGGACTATTTATCTATATGATTTCGATAAAAACCTTCTTTTTACGCTTCCCATTAACGAATATGAGGGGAATGTATATATTTCTTTTTCCAAACTTAACAAAGAAATGCTTAGCACCATAAATTTTGATAACAACTTTTTGAAAAAGGTATTGGAATCACCGAGTAAATTTTATAACAATAAACCTTTAGCTGCTTTTATTCCTTATAAGCTAGATGATAAAAATGGGAGTAATCGATTGGAATCAGGGTTATCAAAGTATGAAAAGCACTTCCTTTTTAAAATGTTCGAAAGTGCTTTTCCTTCTCTAACAAATCCTTACCAAAACTCCGATATAGTGGAAATGAAAAACACCTCTTTACGTGGGGGTTCAGTCTGGATTGATGATACTAGGGTAAGGATTAATGAAAAGGCAATTATTGAAGTGTGGTCAGAAAACAACAAGGTTCTCGAATGGATATCTCACTCCTTTAATAAATGGAACGATGTTAATGAAAAATATAAAAGGTATGAAATCATTCAAGAATCGCTCAATGAATATCACTTTTATGATAAACGGAATAATCACCAATTAGCCATGAAAGTTGAAATTAAGGTCATGAATGGGAATAAAGAGTTAGTAGCGGATTTGTTAATGGATAGTCCTAACCCAGAATTAAAAAGAATTGCAGAGATAAGCTCTAAGCTTGTAATGCCGGAAGAGATAATTTACTCAATTATTGAAATCGGAGAATATAAATATGACAAAAAGGCTGACCCTAAAAGGGCGATTCGAAAGGGTTTTAACGAAGCAGGGAGAATTACACAATTTTTTCACCCTATTGAATCCAAGCCTTTATCTCAGCAAAAATCAATTATCAATAGTGTTTTGGCAGACCTGTTAGCAAGAAAAGGGCTGACAAATCAAATGATTCATGATTATCGGGAGCTCTTTTCAAAATATAACTTTTATTTCCCATATCAATTAGAAGTCAAAAGGGGAGCATTCAAGCCTCAATATCTTTACATGCTTGTACGGATGAAAAATGCAAGGATTGAGGTTAAGTATCCCAATACCGATTGGATGACGGTCGAAGAATCCTTAATTTATTTGAATCAAAAGAACCTAAAAACCCTTCTTAAGGATGGGAATAGGGATTATACACTGTTTATTGAACAAAACGTGAATAATAAATCAGATGTTGTGGTTTTCGAAAAAAATAAAAAGCCAGAAAAGTATGCGGAAGATGATTTAGAATTTAACATTGTTACGTATGACGTTGAAAGGTCTAGAAATCCATTTATTATGAATATGGTTAACGGCATTCCGTCAACTGGGACATTTCTTGTCAGGAATGGAAATGAGTATTTTTCTATACCACCTAAATTAACGACGGATAAAAAAGTTCCTATGTCAGTAACTAGCCATGACAGCAATATACCTTTTAAAAGCCGGCATACATTCAGAGTTCAAATGCAACAGCCGAATGACGAGATTGCAACCTGCCTACATTTAATGAGGAATATAGCAATTACGTTTAACAGTTATATAAATAATCCTTTGCCAATCCATCTTGTGAGACATCATAAAGAATTAATAAAGTAATACTCTAAAGACAAGGTTCCATCTAAATTAATTAGATGACTTTGTCTTCTTTTTTTACCCAGAAAATATCCATGCGTTATGCATCTTCATCTCCTAGAAGGGTGGATCGCTCTACAAAGTCATGGGTTAACTTGGTATCAATCCAGGCATTCGCCGCAAATAAGGTTTCTCGTAATTTTAAGGCTAAAGATATAAGGGTTATCATAAATCAGTTCGACCTTATAAGAATAGTTTAAAATAGACCGACCTCAACAATTACTCCTTCTTTACCTGAAACCCATTGCCTTATTGCCTTCCTTAATTAGTTTGGTATTTTGATTAACAGCCTAAGTGATTGTACCCAAATCATTTACAGTGGATTTTGAGTATGCTCTGTTTCCTGCTGATAAGTCTACTTCCTTGTAATTGGCGGCTGAAGCAATTTTGCCATAGATTTATCACAGGCTTGAGATATTAAATAAATCAGTAACAAGCAGCTCTGTATTCAACTTGGCTGAAGTGGTTCTTAAGGGGTTGGATAGGGATTAATGGTCGTGGCCTTATAAAAAGTTGGAGTTTTGGCAGGGTATGTCCTGCACAAAAACTCCAACTTTTTATAGCTTATTGATATTTCTTGATTAATTCAACGAATTCATTAACGAAGCCTTGTAGGAATTCTGCTGTTCCTTCATTTACCTTGCCATTTTCATCTAGCAATTCATGTACGGAACCAATGTATGCTTCTGGTTGTTGAACAACTGGCATATTTAAAAATGTAAGTACTTGGCGTAGGTGATGGTTTGCACCGAATCCTGCAAGGGCACCTGGAGATTGGCTGATGATTGCCGCAGGTTTTCCATTCCACACACTTTCGCCATATGGGCGGGATGCTACATCAAGCGCATTCTTTAATGCAGCTGGGATAGAACGGTTATATTCAGGTGTTACGAATAATACTGCGTCCAATTCCTTGATTGTATTGCGGAATGCAGTATATTCTTCAGGAGTTCCTAGGTCTCCTTCAAAATCCTGGTTAAATAATGGCAGGTGGCCGATTTCCACAAACTCCGTAACATATCCTTCAGGGAATAAAGATGCTGCGTTATCCGCAATTTGCTTTGAAAATGAATTTTTCCGAAGACTTCCAACAATGATGCCAACTTTCGTCATACGATTCATCCATCCTTTATTAAAAATATTGAATTCAATACAATTATCTTGAATTCATTATAATTGTATTGAATTAAAGATATATTGGCAAAAGAATTGCCTCGCAATCAAAAAAGGGAACGGGTGATCATTATTAAATCGATTGGTATACTTAAATAATTGTTAATCACTATTTAAACTTACCCTCCAAAACGCGAAAGGATCATTCTTGTAAACCGAGCACATTATTTCAAGGTGGTATTTTGATTTGAATTCAGCTAAATGCCTGGATTCATGTGCGTTTTTTCGCTCATACGGAATGTGGAATAGGTTGTTCAAATTGACAGATTGGGTTTTTTCCTCTATATTTATCCTTAATTTGAGACATCTGGGAGTGAGATAAATGATTCAGAGGTTTTCGGCAGAATCTCGTTACTCTGTAAAAAATGATTGGCTGGAGAGTAATCTTAGTTTTTCATTTGGTGGGTACTATGATGAGGAAAATATCCAATTTGGTCCGCTTCGAGTTTTTAATGATGACACAGTACAAGCCGGTAAAGGATTTGGCATCCATCCACACAGGGAAGCGGAAATTGTATCGATTGTATTGCATGGCCAGTTAAAGCATGAAGATAGCCTGGGGAACAGTGGGATATTAAAATTTGGAAATGTGCAACGTATGACGGCTGGTACTGGTTTGCTCCATTCTGAAATGAATCCTTCTTTAGAAGAGGAAGCAAGCTTTTTACAGCTATGGTTTAAACCTTCTAAAAAGCAATTACCTCCTTCTTATGAGGATATTTCTTATAACGTAGATTCACTGAAGAATAAGCTGTTGCCTATCGTTTCTTCAACCCCAACAGAGGGTGCAGCGAAAATTCATAGTGATGTTACATTATACTTATCCAAATTGGATGAGGGAGAAGAGATCTTCTTTCAACAAGAACAGGGAAGAAAGATGTATGTCTTTGTGATTGAAGGGGAGCTAATTTTAGATAACGATGTTGTTGTTGGAAAAAGAGACAGTGCGCGCATAACTGAACAAAACAAACTTACTTTAAAATCAACAAAAGAAGCCTTCTTTTTATTGATTGATTTGGGTGGTGTTTAATTATGTTATTGATTCGCCATTCGATTGGAAGCAGACTTTTTTATCAAACAGATGAATATGAGATTCATTCAGTAGAAGATAAGTGGGTCATTTCTGTCAAAATTTCCGAAGAGGATTCTAAAGAAATCATCAAATTTAAAGACGAATTGAACCTCTTTGACGTTGGGAAAAACCAGAAGACTTGGTATTATACGTCAGATGCAAACGTTGAGTTTAATGAGAAAAATTCTGTGATTACGATTATTGCAGACCATCAAACAGTCTATCCAGTTGATTAAAATAATCACATAAAAAGTGTTTTGTAATGGCAAATCCCAATCATTACCAGGTGGTAATTGATAAAGTGGCGGCAGAGTAATAGGATAAGCTATCAAAGTTGTACAGTGATGCTAAAGAGTCAGCCTGGAATACACAAGACGATTTTCTTTTTAAATTCCTCGTCTGTAAAAGCACAAAATTTGAAATTGTCTGGATAAGACATAATGACATGCAATAATTAATAAAATCGTTTATACTTATGAAATGTTGAATAGCAAATCCGCTATCTGGCGGTAGAGGTTCTAGCTACCCTCTTTAAAAAACTAAGGAAACAGTACTGCTTTCTTTAGCCGTGCTGTTTTTTTGTTGGAAGGAGAAAGAAAATGTTAAAGAGTGAAAAAGCGCTCGTTGTGTTTAGCGGGGGACAGGATAGTACGACTTGCCTTTTTTGGGCAATGGAGCAGTTTGCCGAGGTTGCCGCTGTAACGTTTGACTACAATCAACGGCATATTACAGAAATTGAATGCGCTAAATCGATTGCAAATGAACTTGGCATTGAGCACTATATCCTTGATATGAGCCTGCTGAATCAGCTTGCCCCGAATGCGTTGACGAGGGACGACATTGAAGTGAAGGATGGAGAAGGCGGCAGGCTGCCCAATACGTTTGTGCCGGGCAGGAATTTGCTGTTCATGTCATTTGCCGGGGTACTGGCCAGCCAGATTGGGGCGAAACACATCGTTACCGGAGTATGTGAAACGGATTTCAGCGGTTATCCCGACTGCCGTGATATTTTTGTGAAGTCGCTTAACGTGACTCTTAATCTATCGATGGATCAAGATTTTGTAATTGATACACCGCTGATGTGGCTGAACAAGGCTGAAGCATGGAAACTAGCCGATGAGCTGGGAGCGTTCGAGTTTGTCCGTGAAAAGACGCTTACGTGCTATAACGGAATCATCGCGGACGGCTGCGGCGAATGCCCTGCCTGCAAGCTAAGGAAAAAAGGCCTGGATGACTATCTGGCAGAACGGAATGGGATGTAATGATGTACGGATTCAGGATTGTAGATAAATTGCAAAAAATTGATGTAGATATTAAGCGTGACCAATTGAAGTACCATTCGAAACGGGTCCTTGTCAGCAAGGAATTCACGTTTGATTCGGCTCATCATTTACATGATTATGAGGGTAAATGCAAAAACCTTCATGGCCATACGTATAAGGCCGTTTTTGGGATCAGCGGTTTCGTTGACAACCGCGGCTTGATGATTGACTTCGGTGATATTAAAGAAATTTGGAAAAATGAAATTGAAATTTTCTTGGATCACCGATATTTGAATGAAACACTTCCGCCTATGAATACAACTGCGGAAAACATTGTCGTATGGATTTATGAAAAAATGGCTGAATCGCTGAAAAAACGCGCGAATTTATATGATGGCGCGCGGGTTGAATTCGTCCGTCTCTATGAAACTCCGACCAGCTATGCGGAAGCGAGAAGGGAGTGGATGGAGGATGAGTAAGATACCTGTCATGGAAATCTTCGGTCCGACTATCCAGGGCGAAGGGATGGTCATGGGCCGCAAGAGTATGTTCGTCCGGACTGCGGGGTGTGATTATAAATGCTCCTGGTGCGACTCCGCTTTTACGTGGGACGGGTCTGAAAAAGAAAGAATACGAATGATGGCCCCAATGGATGTCTTTCAAGAACTCAAGGAACTTGGTGGCGATAACTTCGACCATGTGACGATTACAGGTGGAAACCCAGCTTTGATTGGAGAAGCAATGAAACAGTTCATTGAACTTCTTCACCAATCTAATATTGAAGTAGGATTGGAGACTCAGGGAAGCAAGTGGCAGGACTGGTTTTACCTTGTCAACGACTTAACGATCTCTCCAAAACCACCTAGCAGCGGTATGAAACCGGATCTTGAACTATTGGATGATATCATTCGCAAGTTAAAGAACTACAAATCGAACTTTTCACTTAAAATTGTTGTATTTGATGATGCGGACTTTGAATTTGCTAAGATGTTGAATAACTGTTACATGGGGGATCATATTCCATTTTTCCTATCAGTAGGCAATAGCAATCCCGGAGAGGAAGGGGATATTTCAAGCCGGTTACTTCATTCCCTTGACTGGCTGTGGGGGAAGGTGCTGGAAGATCCTGAAATGAACAATGTTCGCCCTTTGCCACAACTCCATGCGTTAGTTTGGTCGAATAAGCGCGGTGTTTAAGGGACCGCAGGAAGAAAGCAGGACTAGAGATTTGATGATTATTCAAAATATCCCAATTAAATCATTGTGTGTAACGAAAAATTAAATCAAGCACAAAAAAAAAAAGACCTACTCAAAAGAGAAGATACAAGCCCAACCGTTTGTTAAATATTTTTAATAGATTTTCACCTAAAGGGGTACCACCAGGAAAAACGCGAAATTACAATGATAAGTAAAGCACAAAAGAAAATCCCAATTTCTTAGTTTTATAATTAAGAAATTGGGATTTTTTGTTACTTCTGAAAAGCCCCCATTAGCTGAACGAAACTCTTCCATATCTACATTTTTTCTTAGTTTAAATTAAGCAACTATACTAATGGTTTATCTATATAAAGCTACTGCTTTATCCCGAAGCAAATGAACAAGGTTTTTTCGTTCGGTCTGAATCCAATCCTGAAATAAGAATAGGTGCTTAATTTTCATGTTAGGACCATTTATATACATAAGAAGGAGTTTTTAACTAGGTATCGAAGTTAATTGAGATGACAAATGGAGTTTTCCTATACTTTTTAGTTAGATTAGTTTAAAGAATGGAAGTGAAGATGTGCAAAGGAATGTTCTGCTTGTAGAAGATGATAGAGATATTAGTAAATTGGTTAAAAGTTACTTGGAACAGGAAAATTTTACAATACTTACTGCATTTGATGGTGAGGAGGCATTGGCTCTTTTTAAGAAAAATGAGGTGGATTTAATCTTACTTGATTTAATGCTTCCAAAGTTAAGTGGGATGGATTTTCTAAAGCAGATTAGAACAAAAAGTTTAGTTCCTGTCTTGATCATTTCAGCAAAAGGCAGTGATATAGATAAAGCGTTAGGTCTTGGTTTTGGTGCGGACGATTATATTAGCAAGCCTTTTTCTATGGTTGAACTAACCGCCAGGGTTCATGCTGCAATTCGAAGGGCTACACAATATCTTCCTTCAGAGAATGAATCTACTTCAACTATCCTCCATTATAATGAGCTTACTCTTGATTTAAAAACCTTTTTGGCACTGGTAAAGGGGGAGACCGTGCATCTTACATCAAAGGAATTTCATATTTTAAAGCTATTTATGTCAAACCAGAATAGGGTGTTTACAAAGGAGCAAATTTACCATTTAATTTGGGAAGATGACTATTATGGCAATGAAAATGTAATTAACGTCCATATTAGAAGGCTTCGGGAAAAAATAGAAGTCGATCCGTCCAACCCGCAATACATTCGGACAATATGGGGAATAGGGTATAAATTAGGTGAATAAACTATGACCCTTTTATTAAGTATCATTATAATTGTTTTGCTGTTCATTATTGCCGTGCAATCTTATAGTAGGAGAAAAATGAATAGGAGCCTGAACGAAATACAAAAAAAGCTATCAGATATTTTTGAACAGAAAACGACTGAAAAAGTGTTAATACAAACAGACCACCAAACGATTAAACAATTCCTCATTCAAATGAACCGTCTTTTAGATTACAATCAACAAGTTATTGCGGACTATGTAAAAACGAAAGAAAGCTTAAGAAAACTGCTGTCTAATATGTCTCACGATTTGAAAACCCCGTTAACTGTCATTTTAGGATATGTTGAAAAATTACATTTAGACAACAGTATGAGTGTGGAAGAACGGAGCCAGGCCATTTCCCGTCTTCATCAAAAAACGCTAAATGTCATCACACTGCTCAATCAATTTTTTGACCTTGTTAAGCTTGATTCTGGAGATTATTCGTTCCCTTTAAGCAAGATTTCGATTAATGAAGTTTGCAGGAAAAATGTGCTTGAGTTTTATGATTTGCTTCAATCGAAAAATCTTCGGGTAGAAGTGAACATTCCAGAACAACCTTATTTCGTTCTTGGAAACGAGGAGGCATTAAATCGGGTTTTAAGCAATCTTATCTCAAATGCGATCCGTTATGGAAGTGATGGTGGAGAATTTGGTTTAACCGTTCGAGAGGATGGAGAGTTTATTGCGATTGATATTTGGGATAAGGGGAAAGGAATAGCCAAGGTGCACCAAGATCAGGTGTTTGAACGGTTATATACTTTGGATGATGCGAGAAGTCCAGAATTTCAAGGAAGTGGGCTTGGATTAAGTATCACCAAAAACCTGATAGAAGTAATGAAAGGTTCCATTTACTTAAGCAGCACCCCTTATGAAAAAACAGTGTTTACTTGTGTTTTCCATCGAATTACGTATTAATTACGATCCAAGAGAGGTGTTCAGGTAGAACGGCCTCTTTTTTGCTTTCAATAATAAACTTAAGAGATTTGTAAGGATTGAGAAAGAAAAAAGATATTCTTGATGCTTATGATGAAAATAGATAAAGGAAAGGAGAAATCGGCATGAATAGTGTGGTGAAAACAACTGGGCTTACGAAAAAGCGAAAAGGAAAAGAACTGGTTACCAATGTTAATCTTCAGATTCATAAAGGGGAAATTTACGGTTTACTTGGTCAAAATGGCGCTGGTAAAACTACAATTATGAAAATGCTCACTGGAATATTGAAGCCAACAAGTGGAGAAATCGAATTATTTGGCCAAAAGCTTACCGAAAGCTCGAAGTTAATGTTAAAAAGAGTCGGAAGTATTATTGAATATCCCATCTTTTTTGAGCACTTAACTGCGATAGAAAATTTGAAGCTCCATTGCGAATATATAGGATATTATGATGAAAAAGGAATAAAACAAGCATTGGATATGGTTCATTTAAAAGGGATTGAGGAAAAATGTGTAGAGGAATTTTCCTTAGGAATGAAGCAGCGTCTTGGGATAGCGAGAGCGATTATTACCAAGCCTGAACTGATTATTTTAGATGAGCCTACGAATGGCCTCGATCCGATTGGAATAAAAGATACCAGGGATTTAATCTTAATGCTTAACAAGGAATACGGAATAACATTTATTCTATCTAGTCATATTTTAGGAGAAATGGAACAGGTTGTGGATAGAATTGGCGTCATTGATAATGGAAGGCTGGTAAATGAAGTAACATTACAAGATATTCAAAAAGAACGCACCGATTACATCGAGCTATTGACAACAGATGTACAAAAAACACTTTATTTACTTGAGCATGAACTGAATATCTCAAATATGAAAATTCTTCAAGGAAATCGAATTCGCATATATGATTTGACTCATTCTCAAAGCGCGATTTCCAAGTTGTTAATTCTCCATAATATTGGGATTGAGGAAATTCTAAAACATACGAGCTCCCTGGAAGACTATTTTTATGCTCAAATAAACGGAGGAGATAAAATTGATTAAATTAATAGGTTTAGAATGGAAAAAATTAAAACGTCTTTCTGTTATTAGTGAAGTAATCATTTACTGGCTTATTCTTATGTTTATGCCTTTGTTATTAATAAAAATAGCGATGCCCGTTTTGGGGCAAAGCTATGCTGCGGCCATTGAACATCTTAATTTGAATATACAAATGGGATTAGTCTTGTTTGGGGGATCCCTTATCAGTCAGGTTTTCATAGATGAATATAAAAATAAAACGATTTCACTTGCGTTTGGATACCCCATTAGCAGAAAAAAGTTGTTTATGGCAAAAGTGCTGTTTATCTCACTTTTTGTCTTTCTTGCTGCGATGATTTCCTTTATCTTAACAGGTCTGACAACCTATTTACTTGATCAGATTTTTCCTTTTATTAACGGACAGCCAACTAATTCCGATATGATTACATTTTTTAGTAGTATGATTTCAGGTTCTCTATTAATTACCTTGATTAGTTTCATACCACTCTTTTTCTTTGGGATTTTGAAAAGAGGAACAATATCCACCGTTATATGCTCAATACTAGTTATGAATTTACCGAAATTATCATATTTCAGTCATTTTGAACAGGAGTACATTCTTGCAGTCATGTGCATACTCGGAGGACTTAGTATCTACCTTTCCATTACTAGTGCGGAGAGTGTAGGAGAGATATAGTTTTGAATGCAAAGGGGGGTATACATGTTAAGAAAAAGAATTCGGGGAGGGGAGGTAATCCATGCATGGGCTGCCAACACTTATACCAATAGATAAATTCAAAGATTTTGATATATTAAAAGTCTAATCCCTCCATGTTTTTATCTAGGAATTAGGCTTGTTATCTTTCGCCATTTATTGTGGAGAGATACTTAGCGGAAAAACGGAACTTCTTTTACACCTACCATACGTGCATACAAAAATAGTTGGCCTTTATGGTGTATTTCGTGATCGTACATCGCCACAAGATATCTTCTTTTCTGTCCCTTTAATTTCGGATGTGATGAACTATTTACAGCTTCTAAATCCGCATCTGTCAACAATTCATATGTATTCTTTGTTTTTTCGGTAAAGGATTTTACCACTTTTCGTATTTCCTCGATTGTCTTACATTCAGGAATGTCTGGCGGAACAATTTCTTCAGTCTTGACCAATGAAACAAACGAATAATTCCAGCCAGCAACATGCAAAGCCAGTTCTCCCAATGTCATAGCATCTTCCCATGGCTTGAAATCTATATATTTGTCATCGATGAGCTCCAGCAAATTTTCCAATACATTTCGATGTTGCAATCATTCATTCATCATTTGCTCCACTTGAGTCAAAACAATTCCTCCTTTTTATCTATAGTAATTGAAAATCCTTCTGAGAAATAAATTCCAGTGGGGAAAGACATAACCCCACTGGAAAGATCAATTTATTCGATATTGGTTACGCGGACGCCAGTGCCGTGGAGTTCTTCAATGATTTGGTTGACGGTTTCTTTTGGCGTTTCTTTTGGAATGGATAGATGGATTTGCCGGACGGCGCGGTTGCTGCCGAGTGTGAACATAGAGAGGATGCTCGTGTGCTTGCCGACAATGGCAGAAATCCGCTCAATCGCATGGTTTTGATCGAACAGTCCGATGGTCAATGAGATGCCGTCGCTGTATGTATCCTCAAGGAGGTCCATGATTTGCGCGTGCGTCAGGATGCCGTCGAATTTCCCTTGCTCATCAACGATTGCGAGGTAAGGGAGGCGTTTGATGCTTTTAAAAATCGTCCTGAATGAATCCCCGCCCTGTACATAGCCGTCCTCTTCTTTAAGTATCTTCAGGACACTATCATTTTTATCGCCTGAATATTCAAAAATATCAATTTTTTCGACATTGCCCAAAAATCGGTTTGTGCCCGTTTCTAGAACCGGCACCCTGCGGTATCCTGTTTCATCCAGGAAAGCAAGCGCCTCCGCAATGGAATGCTTTTCCGAAAGGATGGCTTACATCAGCCTTGTCGATTACAAACTGTTGAATTTTCATGCCATTCCTCCTCAATTCCCATGAATTTCTCTTTCTAGCTATATATATTCTTCAAAAAAAAGAAATTACCTCCTTTTTCTCCTATATGGATATGGATAAATATTGACTTTTTAAACTATTTGGCTTCCGCAATGACTTTTTAATATAGGCAAAGTGTAAACGTATATCGACAACTGCGTTGGGAAACCTCGTCTTTCTTGTCAAACGAAAATTTTTGCCTCTATTAAGAACAGACATACTTCGACTGCCGTAGAAACTATAATGAGGATTAGTAGGAATTTCCTCATATTCCGTACTGGAAATGTACATGCGGTTGCTGTGGGGTCGAAATTTCGATTGATTGAAGTACAAGTTGGATATTTTACAGGCAGAAATCAAGCGTAATCGAACTTTCAGAGAGTCTATTTACCTCTTATTAAACTATTGTGGAATTTATAGGAAAAAACCAAGGGATGAAGACCTATTGGAAAAACAGGTCAACTAGTACATATTGCACTTACATAATTTTACATACTCATGGTACATTCGGATTATTCTGACAATTAAATTGTTGGAATTCCGATGGACTGGAAGGGGGGTGGTTATTTTTTAAAAGAAAAGGGGTTTAGCTGGTTAAAAAGAGAGATTATTAGAAAAGGAGAGTCCTAATGCGTAGAATGAAAAAGAGTTTTAGTTTGTTCCTTATTTTACTACTATCATTCTCCAGCTTTGCGTATGCGGCCCCACAAAATGGCGCCGAGGAGGCAATTCCTGCATTGGCTGCAGTGCAGAATGGGGAAGAATCTGTCACCCCGACAGATGGAAATGAACCCGCTTTTTCCGATAATGAAAAAGTAAGGGTCGTTGTTGAACTCAAGGAAGAATCAGCGATTGAGTATGCGACCAAAAAAGGAGTTAAGTTTTCCAATCTCTCAAAAGAAGACAAAAAAGCATTGAATAGCAAAGCTGCCAATGCACAGCAAAAAGTGAAACAGAAACTTGCCGATAAAAAGGTCAAGATGAATTATAAAAATAATTTTACTACCGTAATGAACGGCTTTAGCGGCGAGGTTACATACGGTGAGATCAAGGAGATCGAGAACCTGCCGGAAGTCAATAAGGTTTACCTGGCCAATGAATATGAGCGGCCGGTTGTCGAGCCTGATATGACGACAAGCCATGAGTTCATCCAGTCGTACAGCGCCTGGGCGGACGGCAAGTACAAAGGTGAAGGAATGGTCGTCGCGATCATTGACTCCGGAATCGACCCATCCCACCGCGATATGATTTTGAGCAATGCGAAAAAGGCGGACCTGACACTGCCAAAAGTAAATACGGCAATTGCCGAGCATGGACTTCCTGGAAAGTTCTTCTCGGATAAAGTCCCTTATGGCTACAACTATTTCGACAAGAACCAGGAAATCCGTGACTTGGTGCCAGGCGGCTCCAACCATGGCATGCACGTTGGGGGCACTGTCGCCGCCAACGGAAATCCTGACAATGGCGGCGTAAAAGGTGTCGCGCCTGAAGCGCAGCTGCTGGCAATGAAGGTTTTCAGTAACGACCCGAACTATGCGTCCACTTTCTCCGATATTTATATCGTAGCGATTGATGAAGCAATCAAACTTGGTGCCGATGTATTGAATATGAGCCTTGGCTCCGTGGCATCGTTCTATTCTGCTGATGATCCAGCCAACCTGGCGATCACACGCGCGGTGGACAATGGAATTGTTAGCTCCGTATCCGCAGGGAACTCCCGCCATATCGGCCGCGGCTACAAGACGCCATTTGCAGAAAATCCGGATATCGGCGTTGTTGGGGCACCTGGACTTTCGTACAATTCTATTCAGGTTGCGGCATCCGGAAATAAGCAGACTTGGTATGATTATTCACTTTCTTTGTCTGGAAATGCTCTTAACGGAGTTGCCTATTCTGGAGATGACTGGATGAAGAAGCCTGGCAACAAGGAATATGATTTGGTATCCCTTGGCAACAAATTTGGAGCTCCAGCAGACTATGCGGGGCTTGATGTAAAAGGAAAAATTGTCGTCGTAATGCGCGGTGGCACACCTGGTCCGTTCATCGATAAGGCGGCTGAGGCTGCAAGGCAGGGCGCTGCCGGAATCATCGTTATCGATGCAGGTACAGGCGGTACGATTTTCAGAGACCTTGGCGGTTTTGATGTTCCGATCATGCTCGTGACGAAACCGACAGGAGACCAGCTGAACCAACTGTATAACGCTGGCAATACTAAGCTGACATTCACTCTTGCCGGTTCACAGGTAGCCCCGCAAAATGGACGTCCAACAGAATTCTCGTCCTGGGGAACAACGCCAAGCCTTGACATCAAGCCTGAGATCATGGCTCCTGGCGGCAATATTTACTCAACTCTTAATGAAAACAAATATGGATTGATGAGCGGTACTTCGATGGCTGCTCCGCATGTTGCAGGCGGATCCGCGCTTGTCATGGAGTACATTAAGAAGAGCCCGCTTTATAAAAACCTACCACTTAGCCAGCAGACACGCCTAGCGAAGGTTCTTTTGATGAACACTGCAAAGCTTGCAATTGGCACGAATGATCATCCATATTCTCCACGCCTCCAAGGTGCGGGAATGATGCAAATCCGCAATGCCACTTTGACCCCAGTTCGCGTAGTCAACCCGGCAACGAACGAAGCAAAAGTGGAGCTGAGGGATTTTACAAACAAGGTTATTGATTTCAAAGTAAAAGCAATCAACGACTCGAATAATGCTGTCACATATAATGTGAATGTCGATGTCTTGACTGACGCAATCCAACGCCTGGCATCAGGTGATGTCAACTGGTCTGCGGGAGTTGGCGCAACCGGAGATCCGCATTTGAGGGGCGCCGAGCCAATGCCTGGAGCAATTGTAAATGCACCAGCTACGGTAACGGTACCTGCTGGCGGAAGCGTTGAAATTCCTGTCACGATTGATATTACAAATGCGAAAATTCCTGGTTACACAGCTGCAGGAGTGAAGACCACTTTTGACCTGAAGGAAGATATTTTCGTTGAAGGCTTTGTTCGCCTGACGGATGTAAATGGCAAACAAGTGAACCTTGGAGTGCCGTATGTCGGTTTCTACGGCGAGTGGGACCGTCCGAGCATTCTTGATGGTATGCGCAATATCGACAGCAGATTCTTCTTCACGGATGGAGCTGGATCAACTCCGCAAGCGGGAATGGTTGATAACCGTGGAGTCTACATCGGTTTCGATCCACTCACGGGTTATGCTAATGCGATGAGTAAATTCGCGCTTTCTCCAAACGGTGATGGCATGTTTGAAACGATTGTGCCGATTATGAGTCTGGTGCGTAACGCAGCAGACATGCAGTTCAATATTTTGGATGCGAATGGCAATAAAATCCGTACTATCCGGAATGAGACCTATGTCCGGAAGCATTATGGAAGCTTGACAACTGCCCGTTATACCTATTCCACTACACGTGCATGGGATGGAAAGGTCAACGGTTCTCTAGTACCGGATGGACAATATTTCTATGAAATTAAAGCACGTGTGGACATGCAGCACAGGGAAGCCAAGTGGCAATCAAAGCTGATTCCGTTTGTTGTAGATACAACAAAACCGGTCGTTCTGAATGCAGTTTACAATGGAGCTAAAAAGCAGCTTACATGGGAAGCAACGGACGGCGGCGGAATTGGCCTTCAAAACTTTGATGTGAGAGTAAACGGAAAGAGCGTACTGCCAGCCAACACAGCTATTTTGCCAACAGCAAAATCTTATAGCTTGGACGGTATAGAGGTACCTGCAGGGGCGAAAGTTGAACTTGTAGCCTACGACTATGCCAACAATATCACTGTCCAGGAAGCAACAATTAACGAAAGCGGAGATACGGCACCACCAACGATTTATCTTACAGCTCCTGGAAATGCATCGATCCATACTTCTAGGACGATTCCAGTAAGCGGTTATGCCACTGACGATACTGCCGTTAAAGAAGTCTATGTGAATGGCAATGCAGTTACTATTACAAAGGTAACTGTAGGCGGGGTCGATCGTTATAATTTCTCGACAAACGTTACAGTAGAGAACGATGGCGTCCATGACATTACGATTAAGGCTATTGATATGGCAGACAATGAAATGCAAATTGTAAGGCGCCCGGTATTCGTAGATACGACTCCGGCAACAATTGAGGTAAATGCTCCGGCAACGGTTGATTTACCTGTGGATAAAGCGAATCTTGAAATTACGGTGAAGGATAATTTCGATTCGATCCGCATGTTCGTGAATGACGACGAAGTGTTGTTCAACTCCGGTCCGAGCTCATGGGTAGCCGCGGTTCCATACGAAAAAACCATCAGCCACGAGGTAAGCCTGAACCAAGGAGATAACATTTTCACGATTCGCGCGGTTGATCTGTCAGGAAGAACGACAACAAAGACCGTAACGATTAAACGAGTTGCGAAGGCTGAAGAACCTAAGCCTGATCCAGTACCAGCACCGGAAATCAAGTCAGTAAGCGTTACTCCCAACACGGACGTCAGCCACAAAACTCCGGTTTCCATCACTGCAGAGGCGAGTGAGTCCATTATTTGGACAGTTAAAATCGTTAAGCCGGATGGTTCGGAGATCTCCCTGAAGCCGCAGACAGGAAACACGTACAATACTACGTATACTCCTGATAAAAACGCGGCAAAAGGAACGTACAAAGTCGTCTTCAGTGGCGCCAATGCCAATGGCGTTAAAGTCGCTGAAAAGCAGGCTACGTACACAATCGGCAAGAAATAATAAATAAATAAAAGTCAGAAGGTGCCTGGTCCCGCCACAATATGGGGCCGGGCACTTTTTTTGGGCTGGGGATAAGGTGAATCATTTGCCGGAAGAAAAATTGAAATTCAATGAAGGAAATTCTGTCGAAATATGGAATATAACAAGTGGGGTGAAAAAATACAAAAGTAGTAAAGAACCATATGATAAGGCGGGAGAAGATGGGATCAAGAATCATGCATTCGATTATCGGCCATAAAATTGCCGAGAGTTTATCCATAAAAGATAAAACATCATTTTTGCTGGGGAGTATAGCGCCAGATGCTGTTTTTTCCTACGAAGAGAAAAATGCATCGCATTTCTTTGTGGGCGATGTAAAGGATTTTACGAGAAGGGTTGATTATAGCGGGTTTTTTCAAAAATACAGTACGTTGGTAGAAAGCAAGAATGAATACATAATGGGCTTTTATACACATTTAATCGCGGATGACATATGGTTAAGAGGTTTTTATCTTCCATGGTTAAGGAATCGAATGGAGGCTGATAAAGGATATTATCAGTTTTATCATAACGATTTTCGGATGTTGAATGGCAAACTGCTGGAATACTATGGTTTTACCGATGAGCTGAAAAGAACCTTCGATCATTTTCCGGCAATTTTGGACCTGGAAGAGGTGAAAGCTGGCGACGTCGAAAAATTTGTTCCATATGTATTGGGTGACATGGAATATGGCCAGGAAGTTTTAAATGAAAAACTAAACGTTTTTACATTCGACCAGATTGTTGGGTATATTGAGACATCCGTTCAGTTGGGAATCTTGAAGATTAGGCCTTTATTTACTTAAAAGGGTAGAAAAAGGGGCGCAAATGTGAAAAAGAAGATAAAATATCTTATTCTTTCTGTTTCGGTGCTTTGTATTTTAATCCCTGTATATTTTTATTTTCACTATCAAAAGCTCCCGATATATCAGATTGAATATAATGCTGGGGAGGACACTACATATGCTTTACATTACGCTTATTTCAAAGATCACACATATCAATCAGTAAACCCATTCATATATGAAGATGAATATCCTCTAGGTAAACAGATTGGTAGGACGGAGCACGGGATTGAAACCGTTTTTGAAGTGAAAGGCCATAAAGATTTAATAGCCGTAAAAGGGTTTATGATTCCACCTATTTATTTCAAAGAAATGAAGGACCTTGATTAGGGTCCTTATTTTTATGGTCGTTCTTTTTAGAATGGCTCTGTTAAACAAATCTGATGGTGTTACATAGTCAAATATATCGTCAATTTGTTAAATAGAGAAAAACCTGTTAGGAACTTTAAATATTGGCTGAACTCCAAAATCCATTCGTATTTCTGATTTATTGCATAAAAAACATTCATTTTACTGCTTCAATAAGAAGGCATACAATCAAGTTAGCACGATATGAAAGGGGTTAATAAAGATGAGAGAAATTAGGGTTTATCACGTAGATGCCTTTACTACACAAAAGTTTGGAGGAAATACTGCGGGAGTCGTATTAGATGCAGAAAAGTTGACAGTTAGTGAAATGCAAAGCATTGCTAAAGAGTTAAATTTACCTGAATCTGTCTTTTTACTGCCTTCACAAAATAATAACGCAGATTATAAAGTGAAATTTTTCACTCCCACTGAAGAAATCAATTTTTGCGGTCATGCAACGGTCGGGTTAACGTGGTTGATGGCGACGGAATTTGGTCTAGCTAAACATAAAGACGGCATTGTTTTAGAAACGAATATTGGGAATATACCTGTTATGTGGCACAAAGAAGGTGGTGAATTAACTGTTGTGGAGATGACACAAGTTACCCCACAAACGAAAGAAATTGCAATTGATTTAAACATCCTTAGTCAAATGATTGGTGTTAAATTTGATAGTATAGATTTGGAATATCCCATAAAACTAGCTAATACAGGTAACTGGCATCTACTCGTGCCGATTAAAGATCAAGAGGCCATCGATGAAGCAATGCCGGATTTAGCAGCTCTAGCAAAACATAATAAAGAAAATACGATTAGTACTACACATCTATATACGTTTAACACGAAGAAAGATGTTGATATATATACGAGAGATTTTGCCCCGGGTATTGGTATTCCTGAGGATCCGGTTACAGGTGCTGCAAATGGGGCATTAGCTGGTTTTCTTTATTTAGAAGGTCTCATTTCCCAAACAAAAACAACAAATTTAAAAATTGCCCAAGGTGATGCAGTGGGAAGACCTGGTTTGCTTAATGTGACGGTAATTCCTAATAAATCTAACCCAGCCATTAAAGTGGCAGGTGCAGCAATTATAACTATTCGTGGAATCTTAACTATATAAATGCAAACGGCTTGAATCGGAAGTTTTCCAAAATACTTCAAATTCGAGCCGTTTCTTTAAAATATCCTCTTGTAATCTCAATAAATCTTTTGACAGCAGGTGAAGCTTGCTTAATTGATTTTAGCCCCATGCCTATTTCACGAACCAAGTCATGTTCTAGGGGAATAACTTTTGTGTTTGACATTTTTTCAGATAAAATCATTTCTGAGATAATGGTTATGCCTAGCTTTTCTTGAACCATAGATATTATGGTGTTGTTGTCTATAACTTCAAAAAGAACAGTAGGTTGTACGTTGCTTTTTTTGAGAAAATCCTTTATTAAAGTATCACATCCACCTTTAGGCATGATAAATGGTTCATTATGTAGTGATTCAATATGAACTTGTTTTTGTGTACTCAAACGATGATCTCTATGAACTAAAAGGGCTAATCTATCTGTAAATAAATGAATGGTTTCGAATCCATTTGCTGGAAGCGGAAGAAAACCTATATCAATAGTTCCTGATGTTAGCCAATTTTTTATATCGTCATAGCCACCCTCATAAAGTTCTATCTGAATATGAGGATACATTTTAACATAGGTACTAATAATACGAGGAAAGATTTTTGCAGAAAAACTAGGGAAGCTCCCAATTTTAATGCTTCCTATCTCAATTCCTTTAATAAGCGCCGCTTCTTGCTCCAGCAAATTTGCATGACGAACAATCTGGCGTATATGTGATATGACTCTTACTCCGGCGTCAGTTAAAGAAATCCCATTACGATTGCGATGAAGTAATACCATTCCTAGTTCCATTTCAAGCGTTGAAATATTATGACTTACTCCTGATTGAGACAACCCTAGTTTCTCCCCTGCTTTAGTGAAACTACCATTGTCAACCACTGCTAAAAAAACTTCATACTGAAAAATTGCTAATACACTCACCCATTTTCATAAATTTATCTTAGCATCAAGAATTGCAAGTTGTATGAAGTATTCAATCAGTGCTGATTGCACTTTCGTCCTACGTTATAAATATTCTCTTTTATTTGATTGTATCCTACTGGAACTCCTCAGTTTAGTTCAATTTTCACACCAATACTCGCTTATTCGCAGGATTTCATCCTCAATGGATTTAATTTCATGATTGGATGGAGTGACTAAGTAGTCGTAAAGGTGACTCTTTGTTGTTTATAAGTTGTTTGCAA
Organism: Neobacillus sp. YIM B06451; assembly: GCF_032667185.1. Taxonomy (NCBI): domain Bacteria; kingdom Bacillati; phylum Bacillota; class Bacilli; order Caryophanales; family Bacillaceae; genus Neobacillus; species Neobacillus sp. YIM B06451. The sequence goes on from NZ_JAVFKJ010000001.1 coordinate 797,490, forward strand.
TGAGCACTGGGAATGAAAACAATAGAGACGTCCTCAAAATCTAATGAATTGTATTTTAATCTACTTGTTGATAATGAATTCAAATTGATGTATACTTTAACCAATTGAAACCGTTCGGTCTCTTTTAGTTGTGAAAATCTCTATCTCGTGGTAGATCTTATGTAATTTCAAATATCTCATTTTGCAAAAGGAGTGGATGGGAAATTGCGAAAAGGTCAAGAGACTCGGCAAATGATCATCTCTAAATCTTCAACTCATTTTAACAAAAAAGGTTATGCATCTTCTTCAATTAGTGACATTATGGAAGAGACTGGATTGAAAAAAGGGGGGATATACCGGCACTTTGAAAGCAAAAAAGAACTAACTATTGAAGCATTTGAGTATTCTGTTCAAATTATGACTGAGCATTATAGGCAAGCAATTAAAGATAAAAAAAGCATGCAAAATCGTTTGTTTGCTGTACTAAGTGTTTTTCAGGATTTAGAAAAAGGCTTTCCATTACCTGGGGGCTGCCCGCTAATGAACGGTGCAATTGAATTTGACGATACTTCTTCTGAATTAGCTTCCCTCGTCCGCTCTTCAATGATAGATTTATTAAAGTTCGTGGAAGGGTTAATTGTTAAGGGGCAAGAAACTAATGAATTTAGCGTGGATGTTAATGCCAAACAAGCCTCAATTATTATAATTTCTACTTTGGAAGGAAGCTTGGCCTTAAGTCGGCTGTATCATGATTCCATTTACTTGGATAATGCCTTAGATCATTTGCAAAATTATATCCGTTCCTTTTCTATTTAAGGATTATGAACAAGCAACAATTATTGTTGCTTGGAATTTTTTTACTTAAAAAGAGACCGTTTGGTTTCTTTTTGAGATTATCGAATTTTTACCATTATTAAATTGTATGAAAATTTATTAGGTAGAAAGGAAGTTGTTTATGCGTGAAGCGGTTATTGTAGAAGGTGTTAGAACTCCAATAGGCAAAAACAATGGTTTGTTAAGTGGAATCCGAGCAGAGGAATTAGCTGCAAAACCTTTAAGGGAAGTGGTAAGAAGGGCAGGAATTTCACCTGAACTGGTTGAGGACGTCATAATGGGATGTGTTGACCAGGTTGGAGAGCAAGCTTCTAACATTGCAAGAATGGCATTATTAATTGCAGACTACCCAATTGAAGTCCCTGGAACAACGATAGACCGTCAGTGCGGATCGAGTCAACAGGCTATTCATTTTGCTGCTCAGGCAATCATCAGTGGTGACATGGATATTGTCGTTGCCGCAGGAGTTGAAAGTATGTCGCGCGTACCAATGTGGTCAAATCGAATTGGTGTTACACCAAATGAAGTACTTACTTCTAAATATGAAATCATCAGTCAAGGATTATCAGCTGAAAGAATTGCGGAAAAATGGGAAATCAGCCGACAGGAAATGGATGAATATTCACTGAAAAGCCATCAAAAAGCTATTAATGCCAGAAATGAGGGACGATTTGATAAAGAAATCATGCCTGTAGAAGTATATTTGCCAGATGGAACAAAGACGGTGGTGACACAAGATGAAGGCCCAAGAGAAAAAACAAGCCTTAAAAAACTTAGTTTATTAAAACCGTCATTTAAAGAGGATGGAAAAATTACAGCTGGAAGTTCCAGCCAAATATCTGATGGTGCAGCTGCTGTATTGTTAATGTCAAGAGAAAAAGCAGTGGAACTTGGATTAAAACCAAGGTTTCGCATAATTGGCCGTTCAGTTATTGGAGCTGATCCTACTTTAATGCTTACTGGAGTAATTCCGGCAACAAAGAAAGTATTGAAAAAAGCAGGTCTCTCCATTCAAGATATAGATATCTTTGAGGTTAGCGAAGCATTTGCTTCTGTTCCGCTTGCATGGCTTAAAGAATTCAGTGTCGACACTGATAAACTGAATCCAAACGGCGGTGCAATTTCATTAGGCCATCCGCTTGGAGAAAGTGGCACAAGATTAATGATTACGATGATGAATGAGTTGGAAAGAACCGGAGGACGCTACGGTTTACAAACTATGTGTGAAGCAAATGGAATGGCTAACGCGACTATTATAGAAAGATTAACTTAATCCACATATTGAACATACCGGAAAGTTTCTTTTCAAAATTAGGATAATTTTAATTGTGCCATGTTAAATCCACTATTCAAGGGACCTATATGTTGGGCAAGTTATTTACAATGATAAAAGTATAATCAAATGAGTTATTCATAAATTTTTTTCGGTTAAAAAGAGACCGTTTAGTTTCTTGTTTTAAGATGCTGAATTTATAAAGGAGTGAATTACGTGCTTATTTTATTTTCGGCCTGTTTCATATTCTTAGTATCGTTTGTTTCAATTGTTTGGAAACTCACTATAAAAAGCCAAACTCCCAGAAAATATCCAGTAGATAATGCACCAGATTTCCCTTATGAGAATGTAAGTTTTAAAAGTGGAAAGGATCAAGTAAACGGATGGTTTATCCCAGCAAAATCGAGTGAACAAAAAAGTCCTCTAATTATTTTGGTTCATGGTTGGGGGTCTAACCGGGCAAAAATGAAGCGATATGTAAAGCCTCTTTACGAAGCGGGATACGCCTTATTACTATTTGATGTAAGAAGTCATGGAGAAAGCGATAGTGTTAAGGCTCCTACAGTAAAAATTTTTCGGGATGACGTCATAGCTGCGATCCATTATGCTAAATCAAGAAATGAAATTGATCCGCATCGGATTGGCATATTAGCTCATTCGTTTGGTGGTTTTGGTAGTGTAATAGCAATAAAAGAGGACATTGGAATAAAAGCAGTGGTGGCTGATTCTATTCCTGTCCAGTTCAGTACGGTTATAAAGGCAGCATTAAAGTTCTATAAGCTACCCTATTATCCATTAGGACCAATGATTTTTAAAATGATGTTAATAAGAGCGGGAATAACAAGAAAGGAGGTAAAGGAGTTTGATGTACCTCAAGCTCTCAAAAATACAAAATCAGCTGTTCTTTTGATTCACTCGATTAAGGATGACTTTGTTCCTTCATCTGAATTAGATTATATTTTGAGACGTGTAGATGTTCCACATATTTATGTTGAAAGTCAAGGTCATCGAAGCACAGAAACAGATCCACAATATTGGAAGCATGTATTACCTTTCTTTAAGAAGAATTTAATGGTTCAACAGGATTGAAAAAAAGCCTATGATTTTTATAAATCATTTTTAATCATTTAACACCAAGATACGGGATTAGTTCATGAAAGTGGAACAAAGTAGATACATTGGTTATTGGTGCAGGTCCAGGAGGCTATGTCGCTGCTATCCGTGCAACAAGTATACAATTTTCGTAAGACAAGACATTCTTACCTGTTTCAGATTGTCGACAAAAGACATTTAGGGGGATTATTAGCTTGCGTAGACTTGTGAGAAAAAAGATTGTTTCTATTGTTTTCAGTATGATAGTATTGGTTCCTATTTTTTTATCATGGTCCGTAACTTCAGTGGCTGCGGAGGCACCGGAAAAAAAGACCCCTTCAGGAATTCCGATATCTGACCTGGAAGGTTTTGTGGACAATTATATGAAAGACTATATTGGAAAAACAACAGTAGGGGCCGCAATTGTCATTTTGAAAGATAATCAAATTGTTTTGTCTAAGGGTTATGGAGATGCTGATATTGTAAAAAATATCCCTGTTGATCCCCAGAAAACTGTGTTTGAATGGGGTTCAATCAGTAAACTGTTTGTCTGGACAACTGTCATGCAACTGGTGGAGCAAGGAAAAATCGACTTAAATGAAGATATTCGCAACTATTTGCCAGAGGGATTTTTGACAAAATTGAAATATGATTCTCCTATCACCATGTTAGACTTAATGCATCATACTGCTGGATTCGAGGATTATATCTTTGAGGTAGGCTATTCATCACCGGATAAGGTAAAGTCCTTAGAAGAAGGATTAAAGCTGGCCGAACCGGTACAGGTGTATAAACCTGGTGAGGTAGTAGCGTATTCTAACTTCAGTGCCTCTCTTGCAGCGTATATAGTTGAGCGTGTTACCGGACAGGAGTTTTATCAATATGCTTCGGAACATATTTTTTCAAAAATAGGTAGCCAAAATGCCTCGATACATCCAAAGCTTAGTGACAATAAGAAGCTCTTAGAGAACAAGGCTACAGGGTATAAACCGACAGGGAAATCACAATTTACTGAATCCAATGCGTTATATATATCAATGTATCCGAGTGGAGCAATAAATGGTACTGCGGAAGATTTAGCTAAATTTGCATCGGCGTTAATGCCGAAAGAAGATGAGTCATCGCCGCTTTTTCAAAAAAAGGAAACATTGGATGAATTTTTAACAAGAAGCTACACTGCTAATGATAACATCCCCGGCAATGCCCATGGATTTTGGGAATATGAGGGTCAAAAGAGGGGTCTTACACACAGAGGAAATACAGAGGCTTTCTCCAGTAACTTCCATATTGTTCCGGAAGAAAACTTTGCTGTCATTATACTGACAAATCAAACAGGAGAAGTGGATATTCGCTACGGATTAACGAAGGAATTGGTCGGGGAGGAGCCAGTCACTGTTGCGGCTTCAAATGAAAACATGCCAGATGCTTCAGAACTTGAGGGAACGTATACGCCTGCACAAAGAACGTATAATGGTTTTCTAAACTTCTATTATGAATTGCTTTCATTAAAAATTACCGCTGTTAATGATCGGGAAATCCAAATGGATGTGTTGGGTTCAAGTGCTAATTATATTCAAACAAGTCCTTATGTGTTTAAAAAATTAAAAGGTGATACGTTGTTTTCTACTATTGGGCCGATATACTTTCATGTGAAAAATGGGAAAGTAACGCAAATTTCTGCCTCCACTTCAGATTATTTGCCGGTATCTACAGGGAAATCCACGCCATTTCTGATCATTCATTTAATTTTAGCGATCCTTTGTGTTGTGTATTTTATCATTTCGCCTTTTGTTTTGCTTTTCCAGGGAATCCGGAGAAGAAGAAAGAAACATCCTGCTTCACCTCTGCAAAGGTGGAACAGCATATTAATTTTAACAGGGACAGCAATTGTCATAAACAATTTCGTTTTGGTAGCTAGAATGCTTATGGTTAGTTTACGGGGTTATTCGGAAATTGTAGGACATATTATCATAAATTATGGATTAACTGCTTTAGGTGTCGTATCGATAGTCTTTATGCTGGTAAAAGGACGAAAAACAGAGTTAACAAAATCCCAAAAATTCTATTATAAATTATCAATGGTCATGTTCCTTATTCTCATCTTCCTGTTGATTGTTTGGCAATTTTATAGATAGACTTTTTATTTTGTTGTGAAGGATCTTTACAGAATCGTGTACGGAGTTATTGATAACGATAATATAAGTGCTTGCATAGTCGAATCTAAAAAATTCCCCTAATCTAGCCTATATCATTTAAATACAATCTTTCCCGATTGTAGAATACATTTTAAACAACACACTTCAACTAACCTGCATTGTTAGTTGAAGTGTAACATTTTACAATGGATTGCGAGTTTGGAATGAGTCAAAATGAAAATGACAAACATGTTGAAACTGAACAGATGGCAGTGTTTATTCTTACTTCCATGGAAGGAACATTGTCTCTCAGCAGATTCTATAAGGATAAGCGATTTTTAGACATGGTAATCATTCAGATAAAAGCAATCTTTTCCAATTCTTTTGTTTATATTTTTTTAAAAATAAGAGACCGATTGGTTTCTTATGCAGAATTTCGAAAGAAGAGATATGTAGGCTCAGCTAATAGTGGGATTCTAATGTTTTATCGAATACTGGCTTAGCAAATGGCTAATGGTGTATTAACGCCTTTTATGCAAACCGATTTATATTGGATTAAAAAAAGCAGGACTATTTGTAATAACGTTGCCGCTTGGGTTTCTGGCATTTCTCCAGTAGTGGGTGTTTAAGGTTGTACTTGAAACATAGAATGCACAGTTTAGTAAAGGGAGATGGATGATGGAGAACAAGATTAAACTAAATGCCAATATGGAAATTTCAGTCCCTCCTGTGGCAAAGTTAATTGGATTTGAACCAGTAGAAGTTAAGAATGGAGAGGCCGTATTTAAATTAACAACAGAGGAAGCTCATTTCAATCCGATGGGAACTGTACATGGAGGTATTCTATGTGATTTGGCAGATGCAGCAATGGGAGTTGCATATGCTACATTGTTGAATGAACATGAAACTTTCACAACAGTCGAATTGAAAATCAACTACTTAAAACCTATATGGAAGACAACCATAAAAGCCCATGCTGTTGTAGTGAAAAAAGGAAATACCATCGGTCTAATTGAATGTTCAATTTATGATGAAGATATGTCATTGGTTTCTAAAGCAAGTTCTACTTGTATGACTTTAAAAGAGAGAAATGCAAAGAACAGATAATCTTTAGCTTTATTTTAGGAGGATTTCAATGACTCGTAGAGTTGTGATAACTGGGTATGGTGCCGTTTCATGTTTAGGTAGTGATGTAGAAACTTTATGGAATAATATAAAGGCTTCGAAATCAGGAATTAAAAAGGTTGAATTTGAGAGTTATGAAGGTATAAGTACTAAAATAGGTGGTTATGTCGAAGGATTTTTTCCTGATAATTATTTTGATAAAAAAGAGTTAGGAAAGTATGACAAATTTGTTCAATATGCATATGCCGCATCAAAACAAGCATTGGATCAATCAAAATTAACAATTGGAGATTTCGATGCGAATCGATGTGGAGTTTTCATTGGTTCGGGAATTGGTGGTATAGACACAGTACTAGAGAATCATAAAACACTTCTAGAAAAAGGACCAAGAAAAGTTTCTCCTTTTATGGTACCTATGATGATTAGTAATATGGCGGTTGGAATCATTTCAATAAAAACAGGATTCAAAGGAACTAGTTTTGCTCCTGTTTCTGCATGTGCAACTGGAAATCATGCAATTGGAGAGGCGTTTTTAAACATACGTCACGGTTATTCAGATGCCATTTTAGCAGGTGGGGCAGAAGCACCAATTAATCCATTAGCCTATTCAGGTTTTTCTAGAATGCAAGCGATGTCAACAAATAATGATTTTCCAACAGCGGCTAGTAGACCTTTTGACAAAAATCGTGATGGTTTCGTAATGTCTGAAGGAGCTGGAATTTTACTGCTTGAAGAATATGAGCATGCAAAAAATAGAGGGGCAACTATTCTTGGAGAAATTATCGGATATGGGTCCACAACTGATGCTTATCATATTACTTCACCAGATTTTCAGGGTGCATTTAGAGCAATGAATCTCGCAATAGAAATGGCTGAAATTTATCCTGATGATGTTGATTATATAAATGCTCATGGAACCAGCACTCCAGAAGGTGATAAATCGGAAACGAAAGCAATAAAAAGTGTATTCGGTGACCATGCATATACTCTAAAGGTTAGTTCGACAAAATCAATGACAGGTCATCTATTTGGTGCTGCTGGTGGGGTGGAAGCAATCATTACTATAAAAAGTATCTTGGAAAATATTGCACCTCCTACAATTAATTATGAACATTTCGATGAAGAATGTGATTTAGATTATGTACCAAACCACTCAGTGGATTGTCAGATAAAATATGCCCTTTCAAATGGTTTTGGTTTTGGAGGTCATAACTCTGTATTAGTATTTAAGAAGTTTTAAAATAAAGATTAAAACTTTGGAATTATATAAAAGTCCTGAAACTACACAATAAAGGAAATTACTGAAATCACTTTGATTTGAAAACAATTAAGATGATTAATCATAAATACTTTTTATCTTTCTCCACACAACTAATTTATTTTTTTTAAATGTTTACTTAAACTAAAGATACTTTAGTTAATGAACATGGGCTGGTTAGGCCACTCTTTTATCTTATTGTACGAGGGGCAGTTTAGTGAAAGAAGTAATTAGTACCTTTTGAAGAGAAATACTGTACAAATCGGAGGATGGTTTTTGATGATTGATAAAATATTTAGCGATTTTCCGAACTTAGAAACCGCAAGGCTAAAACTTAGAAAGATAACTTTAAATGACGTAGAAGATATGTATTCATACTGTTCCAATGAGGAAGTGCCAAAGTACGCTTCTTGGAACGCTCACAGTTCTTTAGCGGAAACACAAGAGACTATTGAACGGGTAATAAATCAATGGGAAAATAAGGAACTTGTTCATTGGGGAATAGAATATAAAGAAAACAGAAAATTAATTGGTACGATTGAATTTGTCACGTGGGATACACAACATAAAGTTGCTGAAATCGGATATGCTCTATCTCAGGATTATTGGGGAAAGGGAATCGCCACAGAAGCCGCAAGTGAAGTAATAAAGTTCGGCTTTAACAATATGAACTTGGTTCGTATTCAAGCAAAATGCTACTTAGAAAATATCGGTTCGGCACGCGTAATGGAAAAGGCAAAGATGTCCTTTGAAGGAGTCATTAGAAAAGGGCTGTACGTCAAAGGAAAACATCAAGATTTAAAAATGTATTCCATAATAAGCGAAGAGTTTTTCCTCCTGAATAAAAGATAGTTATAACGAATCAATGATTTGTAAGAGCCGTAGTTAAGGGGGGCACAACTTATAAAATTATGCTTTTATTTAGTTATAACGGATAACTTGTGTTAGGCACTTATGTCTGTAATTTAGCAGCTTTTTTGCAATTAAACTAATGGTACGTTGATCCAAGAAGGAATAGGCACTTTTTTGAATTGTTTATTAAGCTAACGAGGTTAGTGGAAGAAGGAATTTAGTCCGTAGCCCAAAATCTAAGTAAAAAGGGGAAGGTATGTTAAAAAGCAGGATCAACTCCCTCTTTGTTAGTTTCCTTACCAAACAAACGGGGAGGTTAGATGAACAAAATATTTAAATATTTTGTGTAATAATGGGCTTCCAAATGGTAGCCTTTTTATATTGTGAAAATACTGTTTTAAAAATATCTTGTTAACTTTTAACACCAGAAGAGGTAAGAAAATTTCTTCCTGACCAGGTTTCCCTCAAGTGGTATTGGGTAGATACCTTCAAAATCTATATTGGAAAAGTGGTACAGGGGAAATTGTTTTACAACTAGAAGCAATACGCATAATTTACAAACCGATGGTCGGTATGTTAATGTGAATGTATTCAAAATAAAACTGATTTTACTACTCCGGAGGGTTGATATTGAAACAAGATGAACGGAGAATGCAAGCAACTAGGCTTCTGCTTGAAACGACTAAAGAGCTAATACTGGAAAAAGGATGCCATTCAATTACGATGAAGGACATCATGAACAGATCGGGTTTGTCTAAGGGGGCTATTTTCCACTATGTGAAGAGCAAAGACGAACTTTTTGTGTGGGTATTGCAGGAGCGCTTGGAAGAGACGAACCAACTTTTTATGAACGAAGTGGAGCAAGGACGCCGATCATTTGATGAGCCATATCAAAAGATATTTGAAAGTATTTCGGCTTATGCAAATGCAGACGTGACGAACAAAGCGCTGATGTATTTACTTGGAAAGGAGGACCAGCCGGTTATTGCGGAAGCACTCAAACAGTATTATGAACGAGCTGTATTCTTATCCAGACAGTGGATTGAGACCGGTCAAAAGCATGGTGTTATTTCAGATTTGGTCGATGTAGGAAAAACAGCTGAAATGTTCGTTCTTCTAACAATCGGTTTGCGTGTCCAATCCACGATTCCATCCGTTACTTCTGTTTTTAGGGCCCAAGAATTCTCGTCGTTTATTATCGATATTTTAAAATCCCGGTAAAGGGAGCAGAAGGGATGATAGTATGAGCTTGTGGTTAACGTTGCATCTGATTGGAGTGGTATTATTCGTTGGAAATATCATTACAGCAGCCTTTTGGAAGATAAGGGCGGATTTGAAGAAAAATCCGGTTGAAATTCATAGTGCAGTTAAAAACGTCATGCTGGCTGATTATATTTTTACAATCCCGGGTCTTGTCCTTATCATCGTTTCGGGCAGTATAATGGCTGCACGTGCTGGAATGCCAATGTCCGGGTTTAACTGGCTTATGTTGTCGCTCATATTATTTGCCATAACCGGGATCATATGGGCCGTTATTCTTATACCGATGCAGCTTAAAATGATACGATACAGTGCGGATTCGATTGAAAGCGGCACTATCTCCAAGGACTATCAGGATTCTTCTCGCTGGTGGGCCGTCTTCGGCATCGCCGCTACGCTATTGCCGCTCGTCATTTTATACCTAATGGTAATGAAAGGTTTCTAAAAGGGAGGGATTGAGATGGTACCATTTTATGTGCTTTTCGCCGCTTTTCTTCTGTTCAAGGCTATTGGCTTAATTGGAGTACCCTATTTCGAAGGTTGGCATACCTCGCTTCAAGGAGCAGTAGCCTTGATGCTGCTGCTTACCGCATCAGCTCATTGGGGGACAAGGCGCAATGATTTAATTAGTATGGTTCCGCCGGCTTTTCCTAGACCGGATTGGATAGTTACAGCTACAGGACTATTTGAAATTGCAGGAGCTATCGGTATAATGTTTCAGCCTACCTCCAAGGTAGCGTCTTTAGGATTGGCGGTGTTGCTGTTAGTAATGTTTCCGGCAAATATACGGGCGGCCAGAGAAAAATTAACGATTGGAGGGCGGCCTGTACCTAAGCTGATTCCCCGAACTTTACTTCAAATCGTTTTTCTTACAGCCGTCCTTTTGGCAGGTTGAACCTACGGTTTCATTCGGATACCCGTTAAAAAAAGACTATTTGGTTTGTTTTTTCAAAATACTGAAGTAACTAAGGAGGGAATTATATGCTTATATTTTTTTTGGCTGGTTTCATTTTTATAGTTTCGTTAGTTGCAATTGTTTGGAAACTCACTACAAAAAGCCAAACTCCTAAAAAATATCCAGTGGATATCACACCAGATTTGCCTTATGAGAATGTAAGTTTTAAAAGTGGTAAGGATCAAGTAACCGGGTGGTTTATCCCAGCAAAATCGAGTGAACAAAAAAGCCCTCTATATAACGAATTAATATGTTCTACAAATCATCGAAGAATACATTACTTATTCTAACAATATCCGTATTCAAACGAAACTAAACAGTCAATGGCCGAGTGGTGTTATATGCCATACATAAGGATTTTTGTGGATTCATAGGATAGGTCAATCAATTATTTTGCAATATGTTGCGGGAGCCGATTTTCGTGTTATTATTAATCTATGAATGTACCAATTTTATCCACTAAACTGTATATCCCTATGCCACGGACTAATGTTATCCTCAGACCGCGCCTGATCGAGCGATTGAATGAGGGTCTGGGCCGCAAGCTGACCCTCATCTCTGCCTCCGCTGGCTTTGGCAAGACTACGCTGGTCAGTCAATGGGTCACCGGTTGTGAGCGAACTGTTGCTTGGCTGTCGCTTGACGAAAGCGATGAAGACTCTACGCGCTTCTTAACTCACATTGTCGCTGCATTGCAGTCGATTGCGGAGAATATTGGAGAGAGCGTAGTTAGTTCGCTCAACTCGACACAGCAACCGCCAACGGAATCGATTCTGACGGCACTGCTTAATGAAATCACAACCATCCCGTACAAATTTGTGCTAGTTCTTGACGACTATCATGTTATTGATTCCAAACGAATAGATGATTGCCTAAACTTCCTACTTGAGCATCTCCCGCCACAGATGCACCTGGTCATCACTACCCGTGAAGATCCGCAGTTTCACCTAGGCCGGTTACGTGCCCGGGGTCACTTGACCGAGTTGCGTGCAACCGATTTACGCTTTACTCCCAATGAAGCGGCCACGTTCCTCAATCAGTTGATGGACCTAAAACTTTCAACCGACGAAATTACGGCGCTGGAAACCCGTACAGAAGGCTGGATTACTGGTCTTCAATTGGCAGCACTCTCGATGCAGGGGCGCAAGGACATACCAGCATTCATACGGGCATTCGCTGGAGACAATCGGTATATATTGGACTATCTAGTCGAAGAGGTTCTACAACGGCAGCCTAATCATGTTCGGAGCTTTTTACTACAGACCTCCATTCTCAACCGGTTAAATGGTCCTTTGTGCGATGCCGTCACTGGGCAAAAAGAAGGTAACACAATGTTGGAGACTCTGCTAAGAGGTAATTTTTTTGTCGTTCCTCTGGATGACAGTCGTCACTGGTATCGCTATCATCATCTCTTTGCCGAAGTTCTCATTGCACATTTGAGAGAGGAGCAGCCTGGTATAGTAGCTACGCTGCATCGGCGCGCAAGTTCGTGGTATGAGCAACATGGCTCGGTAGCCGATGCAATCCGCCACGCACTTGCCGCTGAGGATTTCGCTCGGGCGGCGAACCTAGTTGAGCTAGCATGGCCAGAAATGCGTAGGAGTAAACAGATTGGAACGGTGCGAAGCTGGATGAAGGCATTACCCGAAGATCTGTTCCGCTTCAGGCCTGTACTCAGTGTTGCATATGCGTGGGCGTTACTGGCTTGTGGTGAGTTAGAGGCCGTTGAGGGCCGACTGAATTCTGCAGAACTCTGGTTGGAAACGACAACGGACATCCTTGAGGGAAGGGAAGCCCTATTGGCAGAGGTGGTCTTCATGGACGAAGATGAATTTCGTGGTCTGCCAGCTACAATTGCCGTGCTGCGTGCAGGACTTGCTCAGGTGTTGGGTGATATAACCGGCGCTATAAAATATGCCCAACAGGTGCTCGACCTAGTACCGGAGGATGACCAACTTCGACGTGGTGCGGCAACTGCGATCCTGGGACTCACCTCTTGGACGAAAGGGGATCTCGAAACAGCGTACCGGATGTTTGCTGGTGGGATGGTAAGAGTACAGCAGAGCGGAAACATCTCTGACGTTATCGGGGGCACAATCGCTCTGGCTGATATACGGATCGCACAAGGTAGACCCCGTCAGGCGATGCGGATCTATGAGCAGGGCTTGCAACTCGCTATGAAACAGGGCAATCCCGTACTTCGGGGAATGGCAGACATGTACGTGGGAATGAGTGAGCTCTACTATGAGCATAACGATTTACATGAAGCTACGCAGTATCTACTTAAAAGTAAGGAGCAGGGCGAGCAGACTGGGTTCCAGCAAAACGGGTTTCGCTGGCACATCGCAATGTCTCGAATACGGGAAGCACAAGGAGATCTGGACGATGCGCTCGATCTGCTTCATAAGGCAGAGAACCTGTATATGAGTGATTTTTTCCCAAATGTGCGTCCTGTAGCAGCGTTGAAGGCACGGATGTGGGTTTCGCAAGGGAGGTTGGATGAAGCCCTTGACTGGGTAAAGGAACAGGGTCTGTCCGTCGAGGATGACCTTTACTACCTACGTGAATTCGAGCATATCACTTTGGTTAGAGTGCTCTTGGCAAAATATAAGAACGACAGGCAAGAGCCTTCCATACTTCAGGCCAAAGGACTCTTGGAACGCCTCCTCCAAGCAGCGGAAGAGGGAGGGAGGATGGGGAGCGCCATTGAAATCCTTATTTTGCAGGCACTTACGCTGCATTATCAAGGCAATCTTCCTGCAGCGCTTTTACCTCTTGAACGGGTACTAACTCTTGCCGAGCCAGAGGGCTACGTTCGCATCTTTTTGGATGAAGGTAAACCGATGGCCGCACTGCTGGAAGCTGCGGCGAAACATGGGATCGCTCTGAACTATGTCCGTAGCCTCCTAACAACCTTTGGCGTGGATGAGAGTAAAACCCCTACCGAACAGGTTATGAATGAACCACTGAGTGAACGTGAACGTGAAGTACTTAGGCTACTCAGAACCGACCTGAGTGGTCCAGAGATTGCCCGTGAACTCATAGTGTCTCTCAATACTTTACGAACCCACACTAAGAACATATATAGCAAGCTTGAGGTGAATAATAGGCGGGCGGCAGTCCGCCGCGCTGAGGAACTCAAATTATTCTAGTAAGCTCAATTATTGCCCCCTGGCCCTATCACGGAATCACGTGAGAGGGCTTTTTTCTTTTCTAACAGCCTCCTAGTGAATAATCACCACATAAATCACCACATGTAGTGATGCTTTCTCACCACATCAACATGTATCTTTTGGTTAGGAAAGTAATGGATACATCGACAGAAATGAAATGAAGGAGGATTGAAATGAGTGAAACACGCGAATTATCGCAAGATCGAGAGCCTGGAATGTACGAAATTCGCCTCAAGGGACACCTCGATTCCCGGTGGTCTCACAAGTTTGAAGGCATGAGCTTTACCCACAAAACTGATGGAACAACCGTTCTCTCTGGACCGTTGGCCGATCAATCCGAATTACATGGCTTGTTGAGGAAATTGCGTGATCTTGGCCTGTCATTAATTTCAATCAATCAAATGGATTCCAATAAGGCGATCGGGTCAGATGGCAATTCAGGCAAAACAAATTGATAAAAAAAAGGAGAGAAACAGATGAATACAGATCCCAGGACATCAATCATTGAAGGGAACAAGCATAATTACACCAACCAGGGCTTCGAGGCCAGGTTGGAGAACAAAATGAAGGTTACATCAGCGAATCTTATCCGTTGGTCAGGCTTATCAGCTATGGGGGCAGGTATCCTTTATATTGGCATTCAGCTGATCCATCCACCTGACAATCTTTCATCAGTGATTACGGGGGCTGGGGCAATGGCATCCTACTTAACCATCGCCATGGCCCTCTTGGCTCTTATCGGTACTCTGGGAATCTACGCAAGACAAGTGAGTGAAGCAGGTTGGATTGGTTTAATTGGCTTATTCCTGTTTAGTCTTTTTTGGATAGCCACGACAGTCTTTACATTCGCCGAAGCCTTTATCTTACCTGTGGTGGCAGCAGACGTACCAAAGTTTGTGGAGGGCTTCTTGGGGATTTTCAGTGGGTACGCAAGCGAGGTTAACCTTGGATTCCTCCCAGCATTTGGGCGGTTAGGAGCTTTACTGTATATTCTTGGCGGCCTACTGTTTAGTATTGCTACACTCCGCGCCGGCATCCTGCCTCGATGGGCGGCTGGCGTGCTTGCCTTCGGGGCCTTAGCGCCATTGGCAGCATCGTTACTCGGACACCCGCTTGATCGGATATTGGCGGTACCGATGGGACTGGCTCTAATTTTTCTAGGATATGCGCTCCTGTTTGAAAAGCGAAAGAAAGTCTAGGCTTCCATCCAGTCACGCCAAACAGAAGTTAGATTAAGTTCGTTGGAAAGTGGAAGAATTGAACAAGTGGCTATACCGCTGCTCATTGCTTCTAGATAGCACTCTATCAATAAACAATGTAACCCGTTATCTTAAACAAAGCACCACGCAAATTCTTTCAAGGAGTTGAATTTAATAGTGAGTGTCTACGATAAAGATCAAGCCCCCAATGTGCCTGAGCGCAATGAGCTAGGGAAACCTACATCTCAGAAAATAAAAGCACCTGCAAAAGAAGTTTCGGCAAAGTGGCTCGTCGCTGCACTCCTCTTTCTGAGCGCACCTCCGCTCGCTGCTGGAGTAGTCCGCCTATCAGTGCTGGCTAGTGGAGCTGAAATAACGCTGACCAACGAACGGTTCTTTGCGGTGACTTTACCGGTAGTGCTGCATATCTTGTGCTCCATCGTGTATGCGATATTGGGTGCATTCCAATTCGCAACTGTTTTCAGGCGACGTAGGACTGGTTGGCATCGCGCTACTGGTTTGCTCTTGGTTTTATGCGGACTAATGGTTGGGATTTCAGGACTGGGGATGACCCTGTTCTATCCCCGTGTGGACGGTACTGGTGAGCTGCTGCTTTATATTTTCCGGCTCATGTATGGGTCGGCCATGGTCGTGTCTATCCTTCTCGGCTTTGCCGCAATCCGGCGAGGGCAGGTGGTTCAGCACGGCGCATGGATGATACGTGGCTATGCGATCGGGCTTGGTGCGGGTACACAGATGTTTACACTATTGGCTGGGGAAATAATTGCTGGCCCGCCAAGTGAGCTCAGTGAAGCCCTATTGATGGGTGCTGGATGGGTAATTAACCTCATCGTTGCCGAATGGGCAATCCGCAAGAGATCAGCCCTCGAGCTCGCACGACATCAACCGATTCTTCCTATCAGTAAAAAAACTGAAGGAAGCTACTAAAGAGTGAGTTGTTTTCAATTTTTCAATTCATTCGCATGAAACTAATGAAAAATCACGAATTGGAGGAACAATGATGAAAGTAATTGTGTACACAAAATATGGTCCCCCCGAGGTTCTTCAACTAAAAGAAGTTGAAAAACCTGTTCCTAAAGAAAATGAAATACTTGTTAAGGTAAAGGCTACAACAGTTTCAGTAGCAGATATTCGAACACGTGCTTTTGTAGTTCCGCCAGGATTTTGGCTACCTGCTCGAATCGCATTAGGTTTTAGAAAACCGAAAAAAGAAATTTTGGGGATGGAATTAGCAGGTGTAGTCGAGTCAGTAGGAAAAGCTGTCAAACTGTTTAAGAAAGGTGATCATGTTTTTGCAGCATCCCTAGCTGGTTTTGGTGCTTATGCCGAGTATAAGTGTCTACCTGAAGAAGGGCCAGTAACTCTTTTACCTTCTAATATATCTTATGAGGAAGCCGCTGCTATTCCAATTGGGGCACGTGCAGCATTATTTCATCTTAGAAAAGCGAACATTGAGAGTGGTCAAAAAGTTCTTATCTATGGTGCTTCAGGAAGTGTAGGAAGTTATGCTGTACAGATTGCCAAACATCTCGGAGCAAACGTTACAGGGGTTTGCAGTACCGCGAATATAGAATTGGTAAAATCTATTGGAGCCGACAAGGTAATTGATTACACGAAGGAAGACTTTTCAAATAAAGGTGAGAGTTACGATGTTATCTTTGACACAGTAGGTAAGAGTTCGTTTTCAACTTGTATGAGATCGCTAAAAAAGGATGGAACCTATATAAATATTGCTGTAGTTTTACCAAATGTCCGAATGCTTTGGACTAAATTGACAAGCAGCAAGAAATTCATTTTGGGGCAAAATTCACCTGAAACTCCAGAAGCACTGGAATACCTAAAAGAACTTGTAGAAACTGGTCAGTTAAAAGTGGTCATTGATAGATACTTTCAGTTTGAGGAGATAGTTGAAGCTCATAGATATGTTGAGAAGGGACATAAGAGGGGAAATGTAGTCCTAAAATTTGGGACAAAACAACAAACTTAATACGGTGGCTGATTCTATTCCTGTCCAATTCAGTACGATCATGAAGGTAGCATTATAGAACTATAAGCTGCCCTATTACCCATAAGGACCAATAAGTCTCAAAAAGGGTAGTCAGTGACAAAAGTACGTTAAAAAGATCTTTCATGTTATCGATTCACAGTTAAAAAAGAAGGATTCTTATAAGTTTCTTCAGAGGATTCTAAGTATGAAAACACTTGTTTGGTTGTGATATTCTGGAAAAGTTTCATAAAATTTGAAACTTATATTTTTTGCAACCGTATTAAAATCAAATCCTTTTCAAAGAAAACCTTGGACAAATGTACAAAAAATTGTTGGGTCGTCATTAATGGATAAATATATTTTCACATATTCCCTTGATGAAGGGAGAAAAAATGCATTTTTTCTAAATTAGATTGCTCAAATTTGTGAATAACTTTGTCTGGCTGGTTCATTGGTAGGGGAGATTTAGATAGTAGATTTAGGGGGATTATTAGTATGCGTAGACTTGTGGGAAAAAAGATTGTTTCAATTGTTTTGAGTTTGATAGTATTGGTTTCTATTTTTTTTTCATGGCCCGTAACTTCATGGGCTGCGAAGGCAACAATCTCTAAATCGGAAAATACGACCCCTTCAGGAATTCCGATCTCTGGCCTGGAAGGTTTTGTTGACAATTATATGAAAGACTATATTGGAAAAACAACAATAGGGGCCGCAATTGTCATTTTAAAAGATAATCAAATTGTATTGTCTAAGGGTTATGGGGATGCTGATATTGAAAAAAATATCCCTGTTGATCCCCAGAAAACTGTGTTTGAATGGGGGTCAATCAGTAAACTGTTTGTCTGGACATCTGTCATGCAGCTGGTGGAGCAAGGGAAAATCGATTTAAATGAAGATATTCGCAACTATTTGCCAGAGGGATTTTTGACAAAGCTGAAATATGATTCTCCTATTACAATGTTAGACTTGATGCATCATACTGCTGGATTCGAGGATTATATCTTTGAGGTAGGCTATTCATCACCGGATAAAGTCAAGCCCTTAGAAGAAGGATTAAAGCTGGCCGAACCGGTACAGGTGTATAAACCTGGTGATGTTGTAGCGTATTCTAACTTCGGTGCCTCTCTTGCAGGATATATAGTTGAGCGTCTCACCGGACAGGACTTCTATCAATATGCTTCGGAACATATTTTTTCAAAAATAGGCAGCCAAAATGCTTCAATACATCCGAAGCTTAGTGACAATAAGAAGCTCTTAGAGAACAAGGCTACAGGGTATAAACCGGGGGGGCCGTCACAATTTAATGAATCCAATCCGTTATATATCTCAATGTATCCGAGTGGTGCAATAAATGGCACTGCGGAAGATTTAGCTAAATTTGCATCAGCGTTAATGCTGAAGGAAGGGGAGTCATCGCCGCTTTTTCAAAAAAAGGAGACTTTGGATGAATTCTTAACACAAAGCTACAGTGCTAATGAAAATATTCCCGGCAATGCCCACGGATTTTGGGAATACGCGGGCCAAAAGAGGGGCCTTACACACAGAGGGAATACTGAGGCTTTCTCTAGTAACCTCCATATTGTTCCGGAAGAAAACTTTGCTGTGATTATACTGACAAATCAAACAGGAGAAGTGGATATTCGCTACGGCTTAACGAATGAATTGGTCGGGGAGGAGCCTGTCTCTGTTGCGGTTTCAAATGAAAACATGCCAGATGCCAGAGAACTTGAGGGAACGTATACGCCTGCCCAAAGAACATATCATGGTTTTCTAAACTTCTACTATGAATTGCTTTCATTAAAAATTACCGCTGTTAATGATCGGGAAATCCAACTGGGCGTGTTGGGATCAAGCGCCAATTATATTCAAACAAGCCCTTATGTATATAAAAAAATAAAAGGTCATACGTTATTTTCTACTATTGGGCCCATATACTTTCATGTGAAAAATGGGAAAGTAACGCAAATTTCCGCCTCTACTACAGATTATTTGCCGGTATCTACAGGGAAATCGACGCCATTTCTGATTATTCATTTAATTTTAGCGATCCTTTGTGTTGTGTATTTAATCATTTCGCCTTTTGTTTTGCTTTTCCAGGGAATCCGGCGAAGAAGAAAGAAACATCCTGCATCACCTCTGCAAAGGTGGAACAGCATTTTAATTTTAACAGGGACAGCAATCGTCATAAACAATTTCGTATTGGTAGCTAGAATGCTTATGGTTAGTTTACGGGGTTATTCAGAAATTGTAGGACATATTGTGATAAATTATGGATTAACTGCTTTAGGTGTCGTATCGATAGTCTTTATGCTGGTAAAAGGGCGAAAAACAGAGTTAACTAAATCACAAAAGTTCTATTATATATTATCAATGGTCATGTTCCTTATTCTCATCTTCCTGTTGATTGTTTGGCAGTTTTATAGATAGACTTGTTTAATTTGATTGTGAAGGACCTTTACAGTAGATGCATTTAGATGGATTTCAAATGATTTAACAAAGTAATAAATTTACATTAAGCTTGCGGGTGCTTTGAACTGAGAGGATAAAAGCACCTTTTTGTATAACTTCTTATTGAGCTAAAGGAAAGGTTAGTGGAAGAAGGAATTTAGTCCGTATCCCAAAATCGAAGTAAAAAGGGGAAAATAGAATGAACGTGTATTGTAAAGGAATTATAAATCAGATGGATATGGCAATTGATTCAGTTGTCAAGCTAATAAATACGTTAAACGAGGAAGACCTAAACATCAAACCTACAAAAGAAAAATGGTCAATTGGTGAACTGCTCGTGCACATGTCAGTTATATGCAAAGCAGATTTCCTGATTGGTTTGGGGGCATCGGAGGAGGAACTGGATCGTTATTACGAAGAGTCAGAACCAAAGGCGAATCTGAAGTCCATAACTTCAACACTGATAGACAATTACAATTTTTTCAGAGAGGGTGTAGCAGAACTCGAAGAAACAGAGTTATTGAGAGAAACCACTTCCTTCTTTGGGGCAGTCCATTCGCGTTACGAGTGGCTGCTGGATACTCAGGCGCATTTTTACCATCACCGGGGTCAGCTGCACGCCATGATCGTTCACATTCTTAAGCGGAAACCAAACGTACAACTATTTGAATGATATATCGTAATTATTTGTAGAACTTCTTTAACTAAAGAAGCAGGTTGAAGAAGAATATTAGTTTTTAATTGGAGAATTTACAAAGATACTGCATATTAGTTATCCACCAAACGCTACTTAATATCGATAAACATACAACGTAATATTCTGTGAGTATAAGGTCAACCTATTTGTTTTAGAAAAATTTACAAAGCAGATGGTTTTGTTCAATCGAAAACTCATTTGGTACAGACCTAATCGATATGCAGGCTTTCATGCAATTGTTTATAAACATAGATTCCACATTTGTAAGTGCTAAAGTTCTTTTATATGTAATTGATACAATGTAAAGCTGATACCAACTGTAATAGTAAACAAAAGGGGAATTTTTAGATGAAAACGAATCAAAGTATTCATGATGCAATCGAAGTATCTATACGATTTCTTGAATCTAATCCAGAATTTGATTTTGAACGTTGCAAATACGGACGTAGAAAATGGAATGGGGCCTGGTGGCATATGGCTACTCTTTATGAAATGGGGGAGGTTAAACGAATTCCTGCTTCAGCTATTGCCAGAGCCAAATATTTGCTTGAGGTTCAAACTTGGCCAACCTTCGTCATAAACGCAAATGATTATCCAACAAGTGAAGCCGATAGAATGAAGATGGATTGTTGCCATTGTGAGCTTGCCGTATATTATATGATTTTGATGGCCTATGGCTGTGATTTGGATAATGAGCTACCTTGGATTCGAGAATGGTTCCTGAAGCATCAGCTGCCTGATGGAGGACTGAACTGCGAACCTACAGCTTATACTCATTCTCATAAGAGCTCTCTTGTTTCAACGCTACCTCCGCTTGAGGCTATTCTGTGGTATACGAACAGACCATTCACAGAGCAGGAAGCCGTTTTCTTGGATGAAGGTGCACGTTACTTGATAGAACATAATCTTGTATGTTCCAAAGAAAACGGACACATCATCAATATGGATTGGCTGAATCCTTGTTTTCCAAGGTTTTTTGAATATGATATCTTGCGGGGAATGTCCTTTTTGGCTGAATGGTCCCGTCGCAGGAACAAACCCCTCCCAGTCAGCGTACTAAAAGAAGGGTTGCAACGATTAAATAACCATATCGAAGAAACAGGCTTGCGAATAGGCAGGCAAGTATTCGATCCACAAGGTCCATGGGGAGGATTCACCTTTCCGCTACTAGAAGAAGTAGCTGGAATTGGCAACATTTCACCTTATCTAACCAAACAACTGGCTGCAATTATAAGGCAATTGGAGCATGTTACTAATGAGGGAAACTGTTAAAGCAATAAACTAAGAGTTATCAAGTGCTGTTATCCCTCTACATAATTACTAATTAAACTGAGGGAGTTCAACAAAAATACCTAGCCGATGTTTTTTGCTCTGTTTAATAATAATGGTGATTTTTGATAACTCTTCGAAATTTAACTTTCAGTTACCTGTCAGATGGTAAGAGAACTAGGAATAGTATATTACTGGATTAATAAAATTGAAACAGGAAAAAAATGAGGTGATTTTATTTTAGAAAAACTCAGGAAAATTAATATGAAAACTGCTGTATTTATGGGAATTATTTTTTACTCTTTGACTATCTTAATCCACTTACTTATTATAAGCAAAAGTATTCCATTCACATGGGTTAATGGTGGAAGGTCTGAATCATTTGCTGAACAGCTACCAATATCTGTTATAAATATCGTTATTTCTATTATTGGAGTAGTTTTTACGTTGATTGTTGGTAGAATTAAACTATATAAATACAAAAGAGGAATAACCGTTATATGTTGGTTTTTTGTTGTACTTTGGTCTTTTGGATTTATACAACAATTATTTGGAACACCTTTTGAAAAAATGGTTTGTTCGTTAGTATTGCTTCTTGGAGTTATCTCGAACTTGCGTATGGCGATTGAAAAAAAATAGATGTAACTATTTAATTAATAAGTTTGTGAACAATTGCACTTAAACTTAAGGGTGCGTGTGCGGCCGAGCCTAGGTCGTATCATATAGCGGGTGGGATTCCCGTTGAGTAAAAACTAGCCATTCGCTCGTAGAGTGTCTTGGAGGACTAAAGGTAACTTTAGTCTTTAAGCGTAGACAGTTAGGTAGCGGGCCGAAAGCCAAATGGTTGAAGGGATTGAGCTCCAAAATGTTAGTAAACCGAGAGGGCTGATGCTTTACGCACAGCAGAAAGCTACATTTTATCTTTCGTTAAAGGCAAGAAGGGTAAAGCCTCTCTGGAGTCAGAGACCTTGGCACGTAATACATTGATATGATACGGCAACTCGGGAGACCCTACCGGTCTTTTCTTTTTTTAAAAGAGTATTGTTTACAAGCGATAATAAGCAAGGATACCCAAATTCCGTGTAGGGAGTCGGATAGCAGCGTAGTACCAATGTAGTTGGATAAAATGCTTGGGACATACCAGAGACATACATTAACGTTTGTCTTGCAAATGGTGTATCTGAATCACATAGTTTAACTTATAAAAAGTACTTTATCTCCAACGATCATAATAGGTGACTACATTTTCAATTAACGATTACAGCGGGTTGCAGCAGCACCTTTTTTATTCGACTACCGGTGCAGCGGTTTAGTTTAATAAGAAAATGAAAAAACGCCAATTGGCGTTTTTTTCGATGAGAGTGCTATTCATTTGAACCCATATTCCGTACATTCTTCGCCGCTTTGTTGACGGCATCGGTTGTTGCATCCACGACATTCATTGCAGCGTTCTCTGTTGTCTCTAACGCACTATGGGCTGCATGGAAAGCGGCACCCGCAGTATCCTTTATCCCTTTAGACACCTGATTTTCTTGCTGATTGTTATTTTGTTGTTGGTTAGTCATTTTACCACCTCCTGACATTTAGGGTATGGAGATAGAATTATTAATATACATTTGTAAAAATGAGTTTGCTCTCTTCCATGTAAAAAGCGTACATCAAAGTACGCTTTTTTATATTGATGAACCATAATCGGTACTGGACGTTCACGAAAACAACACTATATTTTAGACGTAATTTTTAATTATTAATGTTTTGTTCCTTCTTAAGGAGCCTGTTATGAAGTTTTGACAGGAATAGAAGTGCGAGAACTGAGCCAATAAATGTTAACGTCATATCCCATTGTGCATCCCACATACTTCCTTGTGTACCTAAAAAATTTCTGGATTCTTTTCCACCCTTGGTTATTAAAAAAAATAACCATTCAATTATTTCATAAAGGGCACTAATCGCCAGAGAAATACTTAAAATGATGGTAATTAACCAAGGACCTTTCATTAACGGTGTTTTCCTTAATAAAAGTTCCCTTATCACTATTACAGACAAACCCTTTAACAAATGACCAAAGCGATCATAGTGATTTCGGTTGAAGTCAAAAGTATCTTTTATCCAATTAAATAGAGGAACCCTTGAGTATGTGTAATGACCGCCGATGAACATCATGATTGCAAGAACTGCAATAATAATATAAGACAGGGTTGTAAGTCGAAACCGATTGTATGTAACGACTACAATCAATAACCCGACAACGGCAGGACCTGCCTCTACAGCCAATAAGGCATACCCTCCAATTGGCTTAATGATCGACCATATAAAAACCGCGGTAACAAACAAGAGTAGAAAAATATTAATTGTGTTGCTTTTTGCTTTTATCACGTTATCCATCCTTAGAGGTTATTCCTTTACCATTGGGCAAAAATTAATTCCCCCATAATCTTTCCACATCAAGGGGAACAATTTCACGTCCATTTATTTGCTTATGGATCAAGGGATTTTTAAACGGATCAGAAATTCTATTTTCTTGGTAAAGGATTCGTGCACGTGCACGTACATCAATTCCTAGAATATTTTCGATTTTTTTGTAGTAAGTCATTGAATCTTCACCTCACATCAAGTTAATATTTATTATCGTTCTTTGATTGAAAATAATTCACTATTTATATTGTGCTATTTGATTTTGAAAATCCTTGTTATGGTAAAGGGGCAGGAGTTCAATAAGCAATTATTTGCCAAACAATTATTTCAATAACTAAAAGGGATATGTTGGAATATAGAGAATACTTTTAACCAGGTAATAAAATTAGGAGGAGATACATGATTTATAACGAGGTTGTTAAAATCGGAGATACATATTTACTTCCATTAGTATCAGAGTTGTACGGGTTGAAAGGTTATGAAATCAAGCCAGTCAAGGCACATAATGGAGGGCGTAATGTTGTTTATACCTTTGAGAAAGAGGGCACAGACTCAAAAATACTCAGAATCGCCTTCATAAAAGACAGAAGCCGGGAAGATTTTCTGGGTGAAGTTGAGTATATCAGGTATTTATTCGAACATGGCGGAAGTGTCTCGAATGTAATCAACTCCCGGAAGGGGAATTTACTGGAAGAGATAAATCATAATGGTCATACCTTTTTTATCTGCTTGTTTCAAAAGGCTAAGGGAAAAATGCTTGTGGAAAATAATTATAGGTATCGGGAAGGAGTTCCAATTACCGAATATTATTATAATTGCGGTAAAGTCCTAGGGAAACTGCACCAATTATCGAAAGGATATAGTCCTGTCCATAGTCGGTATAGTTTTTTTGACAAATACAATGCTGAATATATCGAGAAACTGATACCCGGTTCGTTACCTCTTCTGAAGGAGAAGCTGTTAGACCTCCTTAAAACCTTAAAAGGATTGGACAGAAACCGCGAGTCTTTCGGAATGGTTCATTTTGATTATAACGATGGAAATTATTCGATAGATTTTGATAACGGGCAAATAACCGTATATGATTTCGATAATTCATGTTTCTGTTGGTATATGTTTGACCTAGCAGGTCTCTGGACAAACGGAGTTGGCTGGATACAAAATGAACCAGACCCCGGTATACGGAAAAAGTTCATGGATGATTATTTTGAAACAGTCCTCGAGGGATACAAATCCGAGACCGACATCGAAAATTCGATGTTGGATACGTTGCCCTTATTTATCCAAGTGACACTCATGGAAAGTATCGTAGATGCATTTGAGGTAATGCAGAACAATGGTGAAGATCCGGAGTGTGATGAGGAATTGTCATATCGAATAAAATGTATGGAAGACGATATCCCGTATTTGGGATTTTTCCATAAAATTTATTCGAATAAAGAACCCTTTGAATATGAGAAAAGAAATGTTTAGTCTTTTTATAGCAGCTTTAGCTTTGATGATATTGTGAAAATATGTACTTAAGCTTACGTGGGCTTTGATCCAAAAGGATTAAGGCATCTATTTGTTGATTTCCTTATTAAGCTAAAGGGGCAAATACTTCAATAAGAATTCCACAAAGGAGTTAGATATTTATCGTAAAATATAATTAGAAATACAAATATTTAGGGGGCGGTTAAATTGAAAAAAATCCTCACCATATTATTTATAATTATAGTCTTGGCGGCTTGTTCAAGTGAAGAAAACAACTATGATTATATATTTAATGGTGAAGGTGAATATTGGAAAGCTGAATATTCTATTAGTGGAACAGAAATATGGGGAGAAAAAGGTGGAAAAACCACCTACTCTAATGAAAACGACGAGGAATTTGTATTAACATACAAAGGGTCTTTGAAAGAGATTTCTTCAATGAAAACTCTTGAATACTCTTATGAAACATCTGCTGGAGGTGGAAGTGGTACAAGGGCATTTGATGAACCACTCACAGAAGTTACATTTAAGATTATGGGAAGTTCGGGAAACGGAGCAAAAGTAAGTGAGGATGAAGAGGTACAAGTAAATGTTAAATGGGATGATTTTGAAGAGTCATTCGAATTGCATAAAAGTAAGTAATTTTGTCGAGCTAACGGGTGCGTTGATCCAGGAAGGATTAACGCATTTTTTATAGAAGTCTTTATTCAACATACGGGGCAGGTTGAATAAAACAATATATTGCCAGGGTAAATATGGTAACATTAGGTTGTTGATATTGCTTGAATTTCAGGAGGCAATAAATTGTATTTCTTTACCTGGTTCATAACTTACTTTGTTTTCCCCTTCTTAATACTTCTATTCTTAATTAGAGTTAGCAGCAAGAAAATACCTAAGGTATCTTGGTTACTATCACTATTGCCAATGTTATATTCCGTTTATATTTTGGTAAGGGCAAGTATAGAGAGTGTTGGTGGAAAAATGGGATATGTAATAGGAATTCATTCCTTTATATACATATTCGTCTCCATCGTTTTATTATTTTTTGCAAGACAATTTACTAAAACAAATTAGAAGTACATGTAACTTTAGCTGCCTGTTATTGGCTTTTAAACTAACGGGCAGGATAGCAAAACTATTCTTTCGAAGGGGGAGAAGGGAATGAATAAACAGAAGTTAGAGGTTATAAAAGCTGGAAGTTTGGTTGTAATAGCAATTAGCTTAGCCGTAATTGCTTGGAAAATGGATGGTGTAATTAATTATTTATATCAAATCGCAAATAGATTATGAAGAAATATACTTAAACAAACAGGTGCGTTAATCTATGAAGGATTAACCGCCTTTTTTTTGAATTCTTTTACACAAACGGTGCAGGTTAGCTTAAAAAAAATTATCCTTAATATGAGGTGCGAAAAATGAAAATTGAATTCTATAATTTAGGCTTAGTAAATGATAAAGATTTAAAATTTGCTGTAATAAGTACTATTTATGAGGGGAAATGGCTTTATGTTAAACATAAGGACCGAGACTCTTGGGAAATCCCGGGTGGCCATAGAGAACTTGGAGAAAGAATTGATGAAACCGCTAAAAGAGAGTTATTTGAAGAAACTGGATGCAAAGAAGTGGATTTAATTCCCATTTGCGACTATTCAATGGATGATTCCGTTAATAAAATTTTTGGGAGGTTATTCTTTGAAAGAATAAAGAAAATTGGTCAATTGCCAGTATCTGAAATTAACGAAATAAAACTATTTGAAAACCTTCCTTTAAGTCTTACTTATTTAGAGATTCAACCTAAATTATTTGAAAAGACACTTTCTTTTATTAAAAATTGTGCAGGTCTATACTTAAAGTAACGGGTGCGTTAATCCAGCAGGATTAAGGCATCTTTTTGTTGAACTCCTTATTGAGCTCTAAAGGGGCAGTTTTGGTCAATAGATAATCTTGTTTCCAAATAAATACACCAGAACATATATTCGTGTTATAATTTTACTATAGGGTTATCTAGGGGGAGAATGATGAAATTGAAAAACATCAAAATTGAAGAACGAATGGAACATTTTAATGTGAACGGTTTAAGTATTGCATTGTTCGAAGAAGGCCAAATCAGCGGGACAGAAAACTATGGAATACTTGAAGTTAATAGTGATAGAAAAGTAAATGATGATTCTATTTTTAGTGCGTGTTCTATTAGTAAATTCTTAACTGGAATGATTGCAATAAAGTTACTAGAAGAAGGGCATCTTGATTTAGATCAAAATGTAAATGAAAGACTTGTTACTTGGAATGTGCCTGAAAATGAATATACAAAAAATAAAAAAGTTACTTTAAGAAACTTGCTTAGTCATCAATCTGGAATCAAGGATCCTGAAGGTAGTTTTTTAGAACTAAATTCAGATATAGGTTTTCCTTCGATTGTTGAATTATTAGAGGGGAAATCCCATTATTGTAAGGTTCCAATTCAAGTTCAATTCCAGCCAGAAAGTGAATTCCATTATTCAGATGCAGGCTATTGTATTATTCAGCAACTAATAGAAGATGTAACGCAAAAGCAGTTTTATCAAGTGGTAAATGAGTTCATATTTGAACCACTAGGAATGAAAAATAGCCATTTAAATACAACAATGTCTGAAGTGGATAGAGATAACTTTTCTTGCGGTCATAACAAAAATGGGGAAATGGTAGATGGAAAACATCCTATATATCCTTATCCAGCAGCCTCTGGACTATGGACAACTTCTTTGGATTTAGCTCAATTAGTTCTTGAGTTAATAAACGCAGTAAAAGGAGAAAGTAAGCTGGGTATTTCGGAAAGTTTAGCAAAAGAAATGATAACCCCGCAAAGAGGTAAGAGCTGGACAGGATTAGGTGTGTTTCTTGAAGGCTCCGAAAAAGAACTAGAAATTACATCACTCGGTTGGGGAGTAGGTTTTCAATGTATGATGGTGGCACATCCACACTTGGAAAAAGGTGCCGTTATTATGACGAATGCAGAATTAGGCGTTCATCAATTGGAAGGGATTATTGGAGAGATATATAAATCTCTTCTATCTTAATAAGCGTTAGTTTTATTAATAATGACCGTTTTTAAGCCATTAAATGTCTTATTGAACGGGTGCGTTGATTCAAGAAGGATTAATGCACTTTTTTGTTAAAGTTATTAAACCAACAAAGCTGAATTGTTAGATAAGGAAGGATTATAATTATTAGTATGATATCAAAAGGGGTGAAATAAAAGATGAATATAAAATATGAAATTATACCAATTGAAAAAGCTCACCTTTGTGAAGAGTTGTGTAATGAACTTATGGTTTTTCAAAAATCAAAGGCAAAAATTGCACCTGAATTGTTTGATGATATGAATTTTGAGACAAGGATGCTTTCTTCTATACAAAGTGCAATAGACAATCAAATCGTGGTTGTTAGAGATGGTGACAAAATAGTTGGTTATGTTTATTCAAATATCTCTCCTAAGGAAGCCTACTCAAATGATTTCGCAACATTTTTTGACCTTTCTTCAGTGAATAGAAACAATGTTGGGTGTTTATCTCAGTTTTATATAAAACAAGAATATAGACGATATGGGATTGGTTCAGTGCTCTTTGATATCTCAATGAAATGGTTGAACCAATTTGATGATATAGAGGATTATTTTATTTTTGTTTCAAATGGTAATGATGCATTAGAATTTTATAAACGTAAAGGCTTTGCTGTAAGCCACAATATTTTGAATGGGTTTATAACTGTTTTACGGAACAAAAGATTATCAGATAGATAATTGTGAATGAAAGAATTACACTTAAAGGGTACTAATCTTCAATAATTATTTAAAACAAGGACCTCCAATGGGGTCCTTGTTTTGTGGTCATATATCAACAATATTAACTAAATGTATTTACACTCGACCAGATTGTTGGGTATATTGAGACATCCGTTCAGTTGGGGGTACTGAAATTAAACGAGATACTTGTTTAATTTTTAAAAAAGGGGGATTGCCAGGGAACTCGGTCATATAACCGGGCTCCCTTTCTTTTTTTGCAAAAAGTTCTTGCTAAAAAACTATCCGGATCTGTGCCAGAAAAAATAGGTAAAAACGATTGTGATTAGGGCTATGGCTATAGCGGACCCAGCATAGATCATAACTCCTATGCCTTGGCTGATTCCATCCGTTTCAGTCAGGAACCACCAGATGCTCCCTGTTCCAAGGATTGTTATATTGATGATTATTGCTTTAAATGCTGCTGTTAAAGGGGGTTTTTTGTTCTTTAACTCGTTTCGACTAAGGAGAAGAGAGGAAGACAGAGAAATAGCGATTAGTCCAAAGAAAATGATTAATTTCATAATTCACCTCCGGTTATTTCCTTTTAAAAAATAGTCATATTAGAAAGTTGGTAATTATTTAGTGTAATATTACACTATATGGATATGTTTGTATAGTGGTCCGAGGGAGTTTTTTCATAATGCCCTAGCTCCGATGGTAAACTATAAGGTAGCAATTTTTTCAAAAAGGGGCGGTTTGCATGAATTCCTGGAATGAGCGGTTTAAAGGGGCAAACTATGTTTACGGTACCGAGCCAAATGAATTTATCGCATACATGCACAAGAAGCTAAACCTCATGGGAGAAGCGCTGGCGATTGCGGAAGGAGAGGGTAGGAATGCAGTTTTCCTGGCGGAGCAAGGAATGAATGTGACTGCCTGGGATTATGCGGAATCCGGTCTTGAAAAAACGAAAAAGCTTGCCAAGTCGAGAGGCGTCTCTGTGGAAACAAGGCTAGTAGATTTAAACGAGGCAAAATGGGATAAAGACAAATGGGACGAAATTTTATGTGTATTCGGGCATTTTCCGGCCGGCCTCCGCGGGAAAACATTGGAAGGGGTAAAGGAAGCTGTAAAGCCTGGCGGGTATTTTGTAACGGAAGTGTATTCAATTTACCAAATACCGTACGCGAGCGGCGGCCCGAAAGAAGTTGGATTTCTGTATAAGCCCGAAGAATTTTTAGAAACATTCAGCGACTGGCGGGTTGTCCATTTTTTCATGGGCGAGGTTGTAAGGAAAGAGGGGGAGCTCCATAACGGCTTGTCCCATGTTATCCAATTCGCCGGGCAAAAGCCGCTTTGATCACCATTGCAATACTGTCTTGATCAAGGGAGGGATTTCATGAGGGACGAAAATGCAAAAATCGATGAAGTCGAAAAGACGGTTGATTCCAAATACATTCAGCAGCACCTTGCGAATGAGCGGACGTTCCTTGCCTGGGTCCGGACCGCGATTGCGATCATTGGGGTGGGTTTCCTTGTCACAAACCTGCATTTCAATATGCAGTCGAGCCTTACCCCAATAGGCAATTTCATGGCGAATTTAATCGGGATTTCTTCCGTTGCGCTCGGAATTATCGTGATTGTCATGTCAATGGTTGCTTATTTGCGTAAGGTCCGGTCAATTAACGACCAAACATTCAGGACACCGAGGCTCTCGATCATTCTTCTCAGTGTCCTGGTTGTGGTCATTACGGCATTTTTCGGAGTTTATTTTGTGATGGTGAATATGTAGTTGCTAAAAATGCTCGTCTGGCCGGACTGGAGTTAGTTGCTCCGAATCGATTGGGTCGCGTTCCTGCCTGTCCTCGGTGATTTCACGAACCAAAACCCATGTGTGTTTCAGGAATTGCTGAAAATCGCCGAGCAGGAGCCAGGCCGCTTCCGTCACTTCGGGATTTTCCTTGAGTGCCCGGAGCTCGTTTTGGACGCGGTCGACCGCTTCGCCGGGATTATCCAGCTGCCGCTCGATCGCCGGCCAGGTGGAAAAGAGGAACATTATCGATAAAATAAGTGTAAACAAACGAAACATCATCCTCAGCCTCCAAATGATTGTTATAGGATTTTTACATGAAATTTTTAGTCTCTCACCAGGTCACCTCTAAAGACCTGTTCTCCAGGAATAACGAGAAGGACTGGTTAATTGAACCTGTCTAAAGATTGATTCTCCTCGTCGCCAACCGGCCAACAGAACCTTCATTAAGACCTCTCCAGCTATAAAAGCGTATTTCTTCTAAATCCTTTGTTTACAGTCCCTAATACACTTCATTAAATATATACCTGCCTGTCTGTACAATTTTTTCCATATCCGGTATGTTCTATAAGCATCTTTAACATAAATTCAAGTTTCCTTGATGCTTGGAGATAATTTTCGAAAGAGAGAGTAAGTTTTGTTATTTTTCTAGAAAAATACTTAGGAGTATCCTCAATTCAAAAAACACATGAGTGTTTTATAAAATCCCACAGTTTTAAACTCCCATTTACCATTTGTTAAAGCCCTTTCACGCTCAAATTAATCATATTAGTATAACGTTATTGCAAAGAAAAAATAACATCGCAAGAAAATGATGGATATTTTTTTCAAAATAATTAAAAGTGGTGAAAATAATTTACACAATTATATTAATTGTGCTATGCTAATTCCGTAAGCGTTAACATGACTAAATAACTAGGTGGGGTTGACAGATGGAAGTCGAAAAATTCAAGGGGATCATTCCTGCTTTTTATGCTTGCTACGACGAAGCCGGTGAAGTTTCGGAAGCGCGTACAAAAGCGCTATGCAGCTATTTATACGATAAAGGCGTCCAGGGCCTTTACGTAGGCGGAAGCTCGGGGGAATGCATTTACCAGAACCTCGAGGAGAGGAAGGCGACACTGAAATACGTCGCGGAAAGCATGAAAGGGAAACTTATCCTAATAGCTCATGTCGGCGCTCCATCTACAAGAGAAAGCGTCGAGTTGGCGAAATATGCGGAGGAATTGGGTTACGACGCGTTGTCGGCGATTCCGCCAATCTATTTCAAACTACCGGAAAGCTCAATTTATAAGTATTGGACAAGCATCATTGACGCGACAGGGCTCCCATTCATCATTTACAACATTCCACAGACGACTGGCTACAACCTGTCGTTGAACCTGTTCGGAAAAATGATCGAGAACAAAAAGGTGATTGGTGTAAAGAACTCGTCCATGCCAGCCCTTGATATCGAACGATTCAAAGCGGCGGGCGGCGAAAACTTCATCGTGTTCAACGGGCCTGATGAGCAGTATGTATCAGGGCGCCTCATTGGCGCAGATGCCGGTATCGGTGGAACTTATGCCGCCATGCCTGAGCTTTACTTGAAAGCAGAACAATTTGTATCGACAGGCAATTTTGAAAAAGCAAGAAGCATCCAAAGAGACATCAACGACTTGATCATCGCGCTTTGCTCCTTGAACGGAAACATGTATTCCGCGATCAAGGAAGTATTGAAACTTCGCGGCGTGGATATCGGAAGTGTCCGCGAGCCGCTTGAGCCGGTAACAGGAGACGATCTTGAAACAAAAATTCCTGCCATCCGCGACATGATCGATGCAGCAATTAAGAAATACCAAGATTAATTGATTGTTGGAATGCTAGTTTTAAAGAACAAAAGGGAGTTCCAGGCACACAGCCTGTCTTCATAAAAAAACTAACACAAATGTCAGGGGGAAAGTTTATGTTGAAAAAACGGTTTGTCGCATTGACGTCCGCTGCTGTACTTGGCCTTGGACTTTTAGCAGGATGCACAGGCACAAAAGACAAAGAAGCCGCAAGCGGCGATTCCAAGAAGCCGGTAGAAATCTCCGTTTGGCTCACACCTCAGTGGAAAGGGGTCTTTGATGCAACCGAAGAGGGTGCCGATTTCGACAGCTTCTTCAAATACGCTGGTGAAAAATTCTCGGAGCAATACAAAGACCGCGAAGTGAAGGTAAACGTTGAAGTCGTCGCGGGCGACCAGCGTGATGAATTGCTGAATGTTAACCTGAATGGCGGCACTCCGCCGGATGTTTTCTTTGAAAGTACGTTCGCAATG
The DNA here is from genome assembly GCF_032667185.1 of Neobacillus sp. YIM B06451. Lineage (NCBI taxonomy): Bacteria > Bacillati > Bacillota > Bacilli > Caryophanales > Bacillaceae > Neobacillus > Neobacillus sp. YIM B06451. The sequence continues at coordinate 830,807 of NZ_JAVFKJ010000001.1, forward strand.
GGAGATTATGCTCACAGGGGAGCCCTCGTTCCGCTGAACGACATCGTCGATGAGGACGCGAAGAAAGATATTGAACAAAACTTCTGGGACACTGTAACTTTCGGTGATGACATTTACTTCTATCCGTTCTCTCACATGCCGGGCACACTCGTGTATAATGCCGACATGTTCAAGGCTGCCGGGCTTGAAAGCTATATCGGCGAACAAAATGAAATCAAGACTTGGACTCTTGAAGAATATGAAACAATCCTGAACACGCTGAAAAAGGATGTTCCGAAAGACAAATATGCAAACGCTTACCCAATGGGTCTCTATGCGCTTAACAATCAGGGTGACACTTGGAACCTTGCTTACCTGAGGATGTTTGGTAACGAATTTTTCGACGACGAGTCAAATATTGTTCTTGATGATGCAAAAGGCGAAAAGGCAGCTGCATGGCTGAAAAAAATCTATGACGCAAAGCTAACGAATCCTGGTGCTGAATCCGTATCATCGAACGATGTGAACGCGATGTTCCAAAACCAGCAGCTTGGAATCAGCTTCACTAACTCTGTTCTTTACAACAACGCGCTTGCGGATATGAACAGAGGCAAGGCGCCTAAGTTTGACGCAAGGCTCGCGAACATTCCGTCCGAGAGCGGTGACCCGCTGACATTCACGTATGTAACCGGTGCAAGCGTATTCAACACTGGCGATGAAGAAAAAATCAAGATTAGCAAAGAGTTCGTTAAGTTCTTCTCTTCTGATCCCGAGCTTGTAAAAGCATCGAAAAACGGAGTACCAGTAAGGACTTCAGTTGTTGAAGAGTTCAAGTCCGAAAAGCCATTATTCGAAGCCTATGACAAAAACGCGCAGTACATGTTCAACTTCACTGGCAGCGTTCCTAGCTACAGCGAATTAAGGCAAGTATTGTATCCGGAGCTTCAAGCCCTCTACACTGGCGAAAAAACTCCTGCCCAGGCAGTGAAGGATTACCAGAAGAATGGAAATAGCGTAATCGAAAACGCTAAAGCGAATTCCGTGATTTACAATAAGTAATTATTTGCAAGGCATTGACTGATAGCTGCGGGCCCGAATTGCGGGCCTGCAGTTATAGAAAGGTAGGGGAGGGCCTATGAAAAACAACACGGCTTTGAAGGAAAATATAACGGGCTACCTTTTTATCGCGCCGCAGCTATTATTGTTCCTCGTGTTCATCGTTTATCCGATTATAGAAGGAATCAGGCTGAGCCTGTATCGAATTAACTATCAGCAGGAAACATTCATCGGCTTTGAAAACTATTCGAGGCTATTCGCAAATCCCGTATTCATGAAATCCACCATCAACACTGTTATTTTCGTAGTGTTCATCGTTGCACTGACAGTGGTCTTCGCACTTTTCGTTTCTGCTTCAATTTTCGATAAAAATGCAAAATACGTGTCCTTTATCAGAGGCAGTTATTATATACCTGTTATGGTTTCCATGGTTGTTATGAGTATGGTCTGGAGCTTCCTGTTGAACCCGGCCAACGGTTTGATCTCTTACGCGGCCCGGCAGCTCGAATTGGCATCGGTCAATTTCCTCGGCGACAAGGATCTCGTCCTCCCCGTCATCATCTTCATCACATTCGCCACGAACGTCGGCCAGGCGATCATCCTGTATGTCGCTTCGATGATTGGCGTGCCAAAGGATGTTTTTGAGGCGGCGGAAGTCGATGGCGCGAACAGGCTGCAAATCATTTTTAAAATTCTGATTCCGATGGTCAAGCCGACAACGATTTACATCATTATCATGAACATCATCGCGGTTTTGAAAATTTTCGTCGTCATCCAGCTATTGACCGGTGGCGGGCCGAACAACGCTTCGACCACATTGATGTACTTCCTGTATAATAACGCGTTTAAATACAACCAGCTTGGCATCGCCTCCGCTGTCGGAGTGATCATGTTCCTGATCACGCTCGCCCTGTCGATTCCGCAGCTGCGCGCGATGTTCAAGAAAGATTAGGGGGTGGCCGGACATGTTTGGAGCGAAAAACTCGAATAAGAAAAAGAAGGAAACGATCGATATAGTCTTCAATGTGCTCATTATTTTCTTCGCAATCCTGAACTTGTTCCCGCTGTACTGGCTTGCTACAAGCTCGTTGAAAAACAGCTCGGACGTTGTAAAAATGCCTCCGGACTGGTGGCCAAAAACAATCACGTTCAGCAACTATGTCGATGTATTCAACAACACTCCCGCTTTGCGCTGGGCGTACAACAGCATTTTCGTTTCGCTCGTTTCGACGATTTTGCTGATTGCAGTGAGCTGTCTCGCAGCCTATGCTTTTTCGAAGCTGAGGTTCAAGGGAAGAAATATCATCTTCATCATCTTCATCTCAAGTTTGATGGTTCCGAAAGAAGTGATGATCGTCCCATTGTTCAGGATTATCCAGGATCTTGGGATGGTAAATACACTTAGCGGGATGATTTGGCCGAACGTGGCGACAGCTTTCGGCGTGTTCCTCCTAAAAGGCTTTTTTGACACGATTCCTGACTCATTGCGTGAGTCGGCTAGAATTGACGGTGCGAGCGAATTCACTGTTTTCTTCAAAATCATGCTTCCAATGGTGAAGCCTGGTATCGGCGCACTGTTCATCCTGAACTTTGTCAATGTTTGGAACGACTATCTATGGCAGCTCGTCGTCGGCCAAAGCGCAAACTCAAAGACGCTAATGGTCGGGGTTGCAACGCTTATGCAGGATCTGAATCCGAACTTTGCCTATAAAATGGCTGGCGCAACCGTAGCCGCTATTCCGATGCTAATTATCTTTATCTTCTTCCAGCGCTATTTTACAGCAGGTATTTCAATTGGCGCGGTAAAGGAATAAAGCCGCATTTGGTACTGCGCGTAATATTTAGGGTTTCTTTTACCCTCTGCTAAAAGATAGGCAAACCCTGCCGGCAAAACAAGGCGGCATGACCATGCAGGCGGAATTCGTGGTGGGGAATGCTGCCTTTTTGCCGGGCCAAATTCAAACTTGGAGATGTTTTTATGAGCAGCAAAGAAACTACATTTGAACAAATCCGCGGGAAGCTAATCGTTTCCTGCCAGGCGCTGCCGAATGAGCCGCTTCATAGCCCTTTCATTATGGGGAGGATGGCGTATGCCGCGATGCTTGGCGGCGCGAAGGGAATCCGGGCGAACGGGGTGGAGGACATTCGTGAGATTAAGAGAACGGTTGACCTGCCCATTATCGGCATCATCAAGAAGGATTACGAAGGTTCCGAAGTATTCATCACCCCGACTATCGAAGAAATCGATCTCCTTCATGAAGAAGGTGTCGACATCATCGCCCTTGACGCCACGAAACGTGTTCGGCCGGACGGTACGACGATCAGCGAAATTTTTCCAAGAATCAGAGAAACGTTTAATGACCAGCTCTTTATGGCGGACTGCTCAACGTACGAGGAAGCGGAAGAAGCCTATCGACTTGGCTTTGACTGCATCGGCACGACGCTGAGCGGGTATACCCCCTATACGAAAGGGGTCGAACTCCCGGATATTGCGCTGCTTGAAAGGCTCGTGAAGGATTTCGATATCCCGGTCATCGCGGAAGGCGGAATCTGGACTCCAGAACAGGTGAAGCGCATATTTGAAATCGGCGTTCACACAGCCGTCGTCGGAACGGCGATCACAAGGCCGATGGAAATCACAAAGCGGTTCGTCGACGCGATTGGGTAGGATTTGTTTTTAAAAAAAATTGAGCGGAATTTCAAAACAGCAAAGAGGTTTGATACTATGAAAATTCTCGCGGCGGATATTGGCGGAACGTCCACAAAGGTTGGTTTGTGCAGCGTAGACGGCAAAATCGAATCCTTTAAAGAATACAGCACCGAATGGGCTCGTACCAGACTGAATCCGGTTGATGTGCTGTGTGAAATTTTCGCCGAGTACAGCGGCTTTGACGCGATCGGCATTAGCACGGCTGGCCAGGTGGACAGCACCGAAGGAAATATCATTTATGCCAATGAAAACATCCCGGGTTATACGGGAGCGAGGCTGAGGGACATTTTTCAAAAGAGGTTTGGCGTCCCAGTCAAAGTGGAAAACGATGTGAACGCCGCCGCGCTTGGCGAAAAGCATTTCGGCGCCGGCAGGGGGTTCCGCGACTTCCTGTGCCTGACGTATGGCACCGGGATTGGCGGGGCAATTATCCTCGGCGGTGAATTGTACAGGGGCCATACCGGAAGCGCGGCCGAATTCGGGCATATCATCACCCATCCTCTTGGCCGCCCGTGCAATTGCGGCGGGAAGGGCTGCTATGAGCAGTACGCATCGACCACCGCGCTAGTACGGAACGCGAAAGAAATTGACAAACTCTATAATAATGGCAGAATAGTTTTTGAGAAGTTTTTCCAAGGGGAAGCAGGTGTGGAAAAAATTGTCCATGAATGGGTTTTCGAAATCGCGCTCGGACTTGTTTCCCTCATCCATACATTCAATCCGCCAGCGGTTGTGCTCGGCGGGGGAATCATGGAGCAGGAGCTTCTTGTCCAAATGGTTTCTGACAAAGTGAAAGAGCTTATCATGGAAAGCTTCTCCGATTTGAACATACTGAAGGCTGAGCTCGGAAACAAAGCAGGCGTGCTTGGCGCAGCATCTCTTCATCTTACACGAGTTGGTTAGGAGGAGCCGGAAATGGCCAGCCAGGATATCTTTACACTCATCCATTCACGCTACAATTCTTTTACAAATACCGAAAAAAAAGTAGCCGATTATATCCTTGAGAATTTGAAGGATGTCATCTTCATGTCGATTACGGATCTTGCTGACGCCTGCAATGTAGGGGAGTCTAGCATCTTCCGTTTTTGCAAGACGATGAACCTGAAAGGCTATCAAGAGTTCAAGATTCTACTCGCGCACAGCATTTCTCCGGATGGCGAATCACCGCAGCTGTCAAGCAGGATCACAATGGAAGATACGATTGAAGAGCTTTCCTCTAAAATTCTGTCAGCGAATGTGAACGCGATGACAGAGACGTACAATTTGATTTCAAAGCAGGACATTTCGGATGCGGTTGACAGCATCATGAAGGCGGACAGGGTGCATTTCTTTGGCGTCGGGTCGTCGCTCATGACCGCGCTCGAGGCAAAGAACAAATTCATGCGGATCACTAACAAGGCGGAGTGCACTGTCGATTCGCATCTTCAAATTATGGCAGCGGCGCTCATGACCGAGAAGGATGTCGGGGTTTTGATTTCGTATTCCGGTTCCACCAAGGATACAATTGAGGTGGCAAAAGTGGCCAAGGAACGCGGCGCGAAAATCATCGCCATCACCCGATTCGCCAAGTCGCCGCTAACAACGTACTCCGACATCACCCTGTTGTGCGGCGCGAACGAGGGTCCTTTACAAGGTGGTAGCCTGACAGCAAAGATAGCGCAGCTGTACCTGCTCGACCTTCTCTACTTCGAGTACTACAAGCGGACGAATAAGGAATCGGCATATAATAAGGAACTTACGGCAAAAGCGGTAATTGAGAAGATGCTGTAATTTTAGTATGGCCCCGGTAAAATTGTCGGGGCTTTTTTACTTTGTGAGAAAGGCGGGTTAATGAAGGGCCTGTTATTGAAGAGCGAGTTAACGTAGGGCTGGTTAATGAAAAACGGGTTATTGAAAGGCAAGTTAACGAAGGGCTGGTTATATAAAAAGCCGGTTGTGGAAACCGTTTTTCCACCTAAACTTGGTTGGCAGCTAGGGTTTTGGATGGCTGGCTTTTCGTTCAATGAATTGGGTTTGGGCGATAGGCAAGATGAGCCGGGTGTTCGGCAAGATTTCTCGGGTGTACGGCAAGATTACCCTGGGGTTCGGCAAGATTAGGCGGGTATTCGGCAAGATTACCTAGGTGTTCGGCAAGATTAGGCGGGGGTTTGGCAATATTCCCACCGGGGTTCGCAATCTGAAACTTAATCACAAAGTAAAATTCATAAAAAATTCAATATATCCGTAAATTTTTACAAGGTTTACCCACTTTTTAGGCGAATTTTTTTAAATAGAAAGGAGTGGATTATTTGGACGTTTTGCCCAAGGTAGTTTCAGTTTCTATTCTAGCGATGGAGGCCTTAAAAGGGAGAGTATCGCCTAGCTTGAAATTCTATAATCAATTGGTTGAGGATTTAAAGATGGAGTGGGCGGGCCATAATGGTGAGAAAGCGTTAATTTACCCTTTAAGCCAGCTCGAGAACAACAAGTATTTGATTTTCCATGGTTTACGGCTTCAAGGGGACGGATATACGGTGCAGTTAGATGTATATTTGATTTCACTCTACTTTTCACTTATTTTGGAAGCGAAGAACTGGGCGGGCGAGGTTTGTTTTAAAAAAAATCCCAAACAAGTCGTCCGAATTGTTAACGACGTTACCCAAGGTATGCCTAACCCGGTGGAGCAGGTGAAAATGCAGCAGCACAATATAAAAAAATGGCTGGTGGATAACCAATTACCGTCGATTCCAATTGAAGGCTACGCCGTTTTTGGCAGTTCAACCATCGTTACAATCGAGAAAGGCTACTACGAAGCGGAAAAATTTATTTGTAAAACGGATTGTCTCTACTCCACCATCCGCAAAATGGAAACCCTCTACAAAACCCCAGTCCTTACCCATGAAAAACTACATGAAATTAAAACCCAACTTCTCGAAAAAAATACTCCATTAATAAAAAACCTTTATGAACATTATCGCTTTGAAAGGTCTGTTATCATTACAGGGGTCCGCTGCCCACAATGCTTGGTTCTCGGGATGAAATATAAAAGGAAGCAATGGTGTTGTGCGTGCGGATGTAATTCGAAGAATGCACATATCCAAGCTTTAAGGGACTATCTTCTTTTGTTTGGACCGGCGATTTCAAACCGGGAGATGAGGTGGTTTTTGCATCTGCCATCGAAAAGCATCACTAGCAAATTAATAGCTGAAGTAAAACTTGAAAAGGTAGGCAGTACGAGAAAAGCCAGGTATAAGCTTCCTTGGGATCTAGTGTACTCTACTTCTTTTAAAAGTGAAAAAAAAGTGTAGTTTTGGTGAGAGGCGATGCATTAATTATAGCTCGTTTGGCATTATTACCCGGGTGTTCGGGAAAATTATCCGGATGGTTGGCAAGATTACACGGGTGTTCGGCAAGATTACCCCGGGAATCGGCAAGATTACACGGGTGTTCGGCAAGATTACCCCGTATTCGGCAAGAACCACCCGCATGTCGAGTTACGCAACTAATCGCAAAAAGCTCCGACAAATTCGGTCAGAGGCTTTTTTCCTATTCTCTAAATTGCTAGGTATGACAATAGAACTAATTATATCTGAATTTTTAGAAAACTAATATTTCTTGAAGGAATTGGCAATATGTTTATAGTATTCTTTCGAGTATCAAACTATTGGAGGTGCTATTTTATTGTTATTTTTCCGAAAGAAAACAACGAGTAAGTGGTTTGCTGTCCTGTTGTCAATTATGGTCCTGCTTTCGACGTTTGCTCCGCAGATTGCGCTTGCGGAAGCAAAACCAGGAAGTTTTTCGGAGGCAGATCTTCAGCTTGAAAAGAAGCGCGAGCAGGATGCTAGGGCAGCTGACCTAAAACCGGGCGCGCCGGAAACAAACGAGGATTCCAACTCGAATGAGCTTCCCGACCTTCTAAAGGGCCTCGGGATCGACCCGGCTCCGCTTGAACAGCCAGCAGCCCCGAAAGAAGAAGCAAAACTAGAAGAAGCCTTTCAAAAGAGCAATGAAGTAGACGTAATCATCCGAATGAAAGACCACCCTGACCTCCAGGCAATTTACCCCCAGGTGAAACAGAAGAAAGATCGTACTGAAAAAATCAAAGCCATCAAAGATCACCTCACACAAAAAGCCAACAATTCGCAAAAAGGACTACAACAGGCACTCCAGGCAATGGAATCAAAAGGAAAAGCAAAGAAAAAGGATACGCTTTGGATTATAAATGGCGTCTCCGCAACCGTCACAAAAGAAGCGTACGATGAACTGAAGCAGCGGGCCGACGTCGCTGAAATTACAATGGACGAAATCCTGACTGTACCGGAAATCACCGTGGAAGATTCCAAGCCACGGCTTCCGGAATGGGGCCTCGAGAAAATTTTCGCAACGAAGGTTTGGGGCCAGTATGGCATGAAGGGCGAAGGGATTGTCGTCGGCATCATGGACACCGGCGTTGACGGGAACCATGAAGCGCTAAAAAAGAATTACCGCGGCCGCGATGGCAACCACCAGTATTCCTGGATTGACGTGTCCGGAACGAAATATGAAACGCCGAATGATGGGAATGGCCATGGCACCCATGTTGCAGGCACATCAGTCGGAGGCGGCGACGGCGAGCCAATCGGCGTTGCACCGGGAGCGGAATGGATTGCGGCGAAAATTTTCAATGACGGCGGATCGGCAACAACCTCGGGCATCCATCAGGCGTTCCAGTGGTTCCTGGCACCAGGTGGAGACCCCTCAAAAGCGCCGCATGTCGTAAACAATTCATGGGGGAATTCGAATACATATAACCTCGAATTCTATGAAGATGTAAAAGCATGGATCGCGGCTGGCATTTTCCCATCGTTCGCGGCGGGGAATGACGGACCGGGCTCTCAGACCATAGGCTCGCCGGGAAGCTTCCCTGATACGTTTGCCGTGGGAGCGACTGATATTTACGACCAGACGGCCTATTTCTCTAGCCGTGGGCCGGTTTACTGGCAGGATGGGAACGGCGAAATGAAACGCATCATCAAACCGGATATTTCCGCTCCGGGCCACCGGATTTACTCCGCATGGCCAGGGAAGTTGAATAAAGGGAAATACCACACGATTAGCGGGACATCGATGGCGACACCGCACGTAACCGGCGCGATCGCGCTGCTTTACCAGGCAAATCCGAATCTCACCATCGATGATGTGAAAAAAATCCTCAAAGATACCGCCCGAAAGGATCCCCATATGGGAACCCTTCCGAACGATTCTTACGGAAGCGGGATTATCAACATCTACCAGGCAGTCACCGAAGCCGCGTTTGCCGGTGAATTGAAAGGGTCTATCAAAAACAAAAAAGGCGAACCGATACCAGCAAAAATGGTGATACAGGCAGAAGGGTTATCGTATGACATTCCGGCATCCGGCGTCTTTTCTTTTAAAATAAGGGAAGGCACGCACAAGGTAATGGTTACGTCCTTCGGCTACAAGACATACGAAGGGTCAATCAGCCTCAAAAAGGGACAGGTTACCACTGTCAACATCGTCTTGGATGACGCGGAAGCGTATACGGTCAGCGGAAAAGTTGTTGATGAAGCTGGTAAGGGAGTTCCTTATGCGTTCATCCGGATCAAAAATACTCCGCTTTCGGCAATCCGGACAGATGCCGCGGGCAACTTCGCAATTCAAAGGGTACCTGCAGCATCCTATGGCATCCAGGTAACCGGTGAAGGAATTCAAGGAAAAGCGGAAGAAATCACAGTAAACAAAAACGTGGCGCTCGAGTTGAAGGTTCAGAAAGTAGCCGCCACACCAAATAAGCAATGGGGCATCGCGAACGGAAATGTCCAGCGGAATGCAGTTTCTGGAAACGCGATTGACGTCCAGGCGCTTGAAAAGGGCTGGGAATACAGCACGGAAGGAAAAGGGGACATCCTCTTCTCAACACCTGCTGCATCGGAAGGGAAAGTTGTTTTAACAACCGATAGGGGATGGGTCGTCGCGCTTGATTCTAAATCGGGGAAGGAGCAATGGGCCGTCAGGATTGGCAGCTCAAACCGCTCCTCGCCAACGATTGAAAACGGCACTGTGTACCTCTCCGGCGGCGCGGATGGAAGGATTTACGCGCTTGACCTGAAATCCGGCAGCATTAAATGGAACACGACGGTCGGTTCGATGGCAATTTACGAATCACCAGTTTATTACGAAGGTGTGCTATACGTATCATCCGATCTTACGGCAAACGCCCACTTGAACGCGTTGAACCCTGAAACCGGCAGCAAGCTGTGGAGCGTGAAGCTTGGCGCGCCAACATATTTTGGCCCGAGCATTGGGAATGGCCTCCTGTATGTCGGCAGCTATGATAACCAGACAATCCGCGCGCTTAAAGTAACAGACGGCACGGAAGTTTGGCAGAAGAAACTGTCCGGTGAAGGAATCGCATCTAAGCCGGTCTATGACAACGGAGTCATTTATTTTACAGGAATTAATTTTGACACAGACGGAGGAACCTTGTATGCATTCGACGCAGCGACCGGAGCCGAAAAATGGAGAGTCGCTTCCATAGGGGATACACAGGCTGCGTCGCCGATTGTGTACGAGAACATGGTCATCATGGGTTCTTCGGTACAGTCGAACCTGCGTGCGTTCGATAAGGTAACCGGGAAGGAAGTTTGGAGCAATACGACACTCGGAACGGCCTTGAATAGCGGATCTGTGACATCGAACGGCTTGCTGTTCTTCGCTTCTACCAATGGAGCGGTTTCCGTTCTCGACGTATACACTGGCGAGCGGCTGAAGGATATCATCCAGCCAACCTACAGCACATCCGGAATTCCGGTTATCCCCGGTCAGGTCATTTTGCCGCATTTAAAAGGAGTCCAGAGCTACAATTCACCTGGTATCTTCGCCGGGTCTGTGAAAGATGCGAGTGGCCAGCCTGTAAAAGGGACGCTGACTGTCGAAGAAACTGGCGAGACAGCGAGTGCCGGTGCGGACGGAAGCTTCGTCCTGAAGCACACGCCTGGCGAGTACACTGTCATCGTTTCGCAATATGGCAAGAAGCAGATAGCCGAGAAGCTCCAGTTTGTAACCGGCTATACGTTCACAAAGAATTTCACGCTTGAAGATGCGAAAAAGGGCTCGGTTTCGATTACCGTCAAGGATAAGCGGACCGGCAAACCGCTCGATGGCGTTACGGTTGATATGAAGGCTACAGGTATAAAAGGCGTGACGAATGACAGAGGTATTTTTGCCAAGGAAGACGTCTTCGAAGGAACGTGGGATATCAATTTCTTACTCGGAGGCTTTAAGGACGGTTCTGGTAAAATTACTGTCAAGCCTGGCGAAGCTGCAACTCTTACGTTTGAGCTACAGCCGATCGATGTTGCAGTTTTGAACGATTACAAAGGCCAAATCACCACACTTCTTGAAGCGAATGGCTATCCGGCTGAAGAACGCGGCTGGGACGTGATTAAAGATATCGGCCGCTACCAGGTTTTATACCTGAACGGCGCGTATGGATCGGACGGAGTGAAGCCGACCGAGGAACAGGTTAAGAACTTAGTTGATGAAGCAAACAAGTATGATGTGAGCATTATTTTTACCGACCAATGGGGCCAAAATTACGGCTCGATCCACCAATTGAAGGATTATTTCAACAATCCGGCCGACCTTGGCCATAACTATGATGTTGGCGCGGTTAGTCTCAAGGTGGAATCAGAGCATCCAATCCTGAAGGGTTACAAGGCTGGAAGTGAAATTCCGCTCTTGATGCATGATGCGGACTTTGCCTGGTTCAACCACTATTCAGGCAGGACGATTGGTAAAATTGGCACAAACGAAATTGGCTATGTTGGTTCAGGCGTTGCGTACCAGGCCGTTTCGGAAAATAGCGCACACCTCCTGTTGTCAAGCTTCGCGTCAGCGCCATGGGAGACAACAGACGCCTGGCTGCTTGGCCAAAAGCAAATCCTATTGAACAGCCTGGACTATTTGTATGGCTCACAGTTCGGAAAAGTTTCCGGGACTGTTGTAGATGCAGACGGAAAGCCGGTTGAAGCGAGTATTGAGGTCGTCGAAACGGGCGTAAAGGCGAAAAGCAACTCGAAAGGCGAGTTTGCGTTTTTCCATGACGAAGGCACCTTTACACTTGAGGTCCGCGGGAAAGGGCTTGGCACATTTTCCGGTAAGTTTACGGCTGCAAAAGGCAAGCCTGCTCAAGTTGCGGTGACGCTCGGCAGCTCAGAAAAGGGCACGTTGTCAGGGATCGTTACCGATGCGTTGACGAACCTTGAACTTCCAGGGGTAAAAGTGGGAGTGACGAATGCCGCAGGCGAAAAGGTGTTCGAAACGGAGTCCGCCGCGAACGGCCGTTATGAAATTACCGGCTTGCAGGAAGAAACGTATAAAATAGCCTTCACGAAAGAAGGTTATATACTCTACTCTACAACGGTGGATATCGCACGCCATACCGGGGACATCGATGTAAAGCTTCACACGATGCCGACAGTCGCGGTTGTTGGCGACTACACTACGGCTGATAAGAGCTTTAAAGCACTTCTTAAGGAGTTCGGCATCCCGGCTGTCGATATCCAGCCAACTGACCTTCCGAATCGGGTAGCGGAATTCGATGTTGTGTTCGTGAATGAGCCTAGCACTACGACATTCAAAAAAACCGTCTTTGAAGATTCAATGAAAGCCGCTGATGCTGCGGGTACTAGCTTGATTTTCGGAGAGGCCTATTGGAGCGGTTCGGGCATTAACCATCTCGTTACCCACAGGAAGGATCCGGAATCACGCATAACCGTCCGAAGCACAACGCAGGCAGCTATTTACAAAGTATTAAGCGAACATCCAGTTTTCGCTGGAGCAAAAGTGGGCGATGCAATCAAGATATTGTCTCCGGCAGCAAGCACATTCGCTTATTTTAAAAATTACAGCGGTTATCCGCTCGCGGAAATCGGCCTTGATGGGGCAGCCACAACAAGCGGACTTGGAATGGCGTACAAGCCGAGGACCGAAAACAGTGTTGAACTGTTAATGGGCGGGCACGGTTTCGCTTCTTACCATGGGGCAAAAGACTATACGCCTGAAGGGAAACAAATTTTGCTGAATGCCATCCTTTGGGCGGCAAATGTGAAGTTTGAGACGATCAAGGGAACGGTTCTCGATGAAAACGGGAACCCGTTGACGGCGGATATCCAAGTGGTTGGCCATCCGTATGCCACACAAACTGATGCCACAACAGGGGCATTCTCAATTGCCCTCCTTGAAGGCGACTATGAAGTAACAATCAGTGCCTACGGGTATGAAACTAAGACAGTTAAAATGCAGGCAGCGCTTGATCCGGAGCCTCAAACGATTACGATGGAAGTTGCCGGAAATGTCGCGTCCATGACAGGAACTGTCGAAAACGAAAAGGACGGCAATGCGATTTCCGGTGCCACGATTACGCTCGTAGGAAAGCCGAGGTCAACGGAATCCAATACACAAGGACAATTCAGCCTTTCGGAAATTGAACCAGGAACGTATACGGTCCGAGTTGAAAAAGAAGGATTTGTAAGGAAAGACGTTCAAGTCACCGTTAAGGCCGGGGAAAAATTCCCGCTAAGCGTAAAGCTTAGGCCATCCCCAACGATCGGCATCATTGTTGATCTGACGGCTTCCGGAATGACGTTTAAACAGTATCTTGAGGAACGGGGCTACAAAGTCGAATACCTGGACTTCAAGGATATTGACAAACTTGATACAGTGGACCTAGTTTTCGCAAATTCGGATTACAAAAACGAAGCCATTCCAAAGAAAGCCGATTTCAAGGCTTTCCAGGAAGCCCTTGATAAAAAGCGGAAATCCGTTATTTGGACCGGCCAGGCTGGCGGCCGCGGTTCAATCCGTTATTTGTGGGAATATGATGGCGATCCATCGGCCATTATTGAAGGCACAAATAAAACAGAATCAAAAGGAATTGTAATTGAAGACCATCCGTTAACGGCAGGCTATAAGGCTGGGGATGTAATTGAGATTCCTGGCAAAACTGGCTACTATTATGGATTCAATGGCTATTCCGGAAAGACGGTTGTTAATTTTGAACAGGGACAAACCGGACAGAAAGGGTCCATGGTCGCATACAAGGGACGGACTAGCGAATCCCTTGAAATTCTTCTTTCGAACATGACAATTAGCCACGTATTCCATCCAGGAGACGCGACTCTGTTTGACGCCGGAAGGGAAAAACTGCTAATGAATGCGCTCGATTGGGCGCTTGCGGAAAAAGCTCCTCTCGTTGGGGAACTGCATGGCGTGATTAAAAACGAAAGCGGCATCGCCTTAAAGGGTGAAGCAGTTATCAAGGAGACCTGCAAAAACCTGGTCGTTGATGACGAGGGCAAATTCTTCACTGCGCTTGAAACCGGCACGTATACCCTTACTATAAAAGCGTTCGGCCACATCGAAAAAGATTTCACAGTTTCGATTAAAAATGGCCAGGTATTGGATGATACCTTTGTCATCCAATCAGAAAATGCCGGCACGCTGAAAGGTAAAATCATTGATGCGGGCACGAAGGATGAAATAGAAGGTGCTGTTATTGAAGTTCTTGGAACTCCGGCAATTGGTAAAACGAACGCTGCTGGGGAATATGAACTTACACTTCCAGCTGGAACTTTCGAAATCCGCATCAGCGCATCAGGTTACAAGCCAATTTTTGAAACAGTAACAATAGTGGAAGGGCAAGTGGCTGTTCTCAATAGTTCAATGTTTGCTACCGAGAAAATTGCTGTCCTCGCCACAAGCTTAAATGAAAGCAGAATGGCGCCACTATTAAAATCGTATGGCTATGAATATGATTTTTACCTTAATACCAATTTTGAAGCGCTGATTGAAAATATTGGCGATTACAAGCTCATCATCGCCAACGACATTTCCAGCACGATGAAGGACCGCTTCAAGGCAATGGTCGAGAAGGCGAATGAAAATGAAACGAGCATTATGTTCGTGGGCCAATACAGTGGGGGCTCAGTTAGCGAGCTTGTGAAGGCATATGGAGATCCGCAAAAAACGACATCCAATTTTGTGGATAAAGAACTCAATATCCGTGTCGAGCAGAACCACCCTATTTTCCGAGGCTTTGAGGCGGGCATGGAATATCCGCTCATGGTAAATATCAAGGGTGCGGTCCAGTATTCCAACTTTGAACATTACAGCGGATCTACCCTAGGTACTTTGACCAATCCGATAAAAGGGAATGTTGGTTCTTCGGTTGCGGTTAAGTTCAGCTCGTCCAACAGTGTCCACATCCTTCTGTCGGCCCTGCACATTGGCAGTTATGGCAATCCAGCAGACCGATGGACGGAAAATGCCGAGAAGCTGTACCTGAACACCATCGACTACGCTTTGATTGCGAGCCAGGGAGAGATTAAAGGGTCAGTGACTGATGCCCAAGGCAAGCCGATTGCGAATGCGCTCGTCACAATCCCTGGCACAAATGTTAAAACTGCGACCAATTCGGCAGGGCTGTATCGGATTGGGATCGGAATCGGCAAATACGATGTAAAGGTTCAGGCGCGTGGTTATGCAGAACAGACTGGCCACGTCGAAATTGTTGAAACCGGAAGCAGTGTCGACTTGAACTTTGTCCTTGAAGCAATTGAAGGTTCAGACATCAAGGGGACGGTCGTCGATAAAAAGAATGGCGAACCAATCGTTGGGGCTTCAGTGACGCTCATTCCAAAGGACGATCCTGATTTTATTAGCATCGCTGCTAGCGGGGCGGACGGCTCGTTCGTCTTTGAAAACCTTCTTCCGGGCGAGTATGTGGTTGAAGTTGCCATGGATGGCTATCTCCCAGCAATAGTCGAGGTAGCAATTGCAGACAAGGATGTGACAGTCCAACTTGAAATGAATGGTATTGAGGTGGCTGTCCTCGGCGATCATAATGGCGCTCTAAGCAGCTTCCTGAATGAACAAGGTATTTTTACAGAAGAAAGAAGCTGGGATATCCTTGGCCAGCTCGGCAGGTATGAAACTGTTATTGTAAATACGAACAGCGGCACAAAGGAACAGGTTGACCAGTTAATCAAAGAAAGCAACGAGCAGAAAGTCAGCCTGATTTTCACAGGAACATGGGGAATGAAAGATGGCTCCATCCAGTTGCTCCAGCAGGCTTTGGGTGCTCCTGAACCAGACCAGCAAGGGTACAATGAAGGAGCGGTTTACCAGAAACCTCTTGGGGACCATCCACTCTTCGGAGGCCTTGAGGCTGATGAAAACGGGCTAATCAAGATTCATAGTGAAAAGAGCCCGTATGCTACTTTCAAAAATTACAGTGGAATCCCGCTCGCTGGATTGAACGTTGATGGCTCAGATAAGGGTACGGCGATTGCCTACGAATTCACGGGTAAAGACCACATCCACTTGCTGCTGTCCTCGTTCACTGCGACAAATATCATCGGCCCTGAACATGGCTGGACGGCTGAAGGAAAACAGCTATTTGCCAATGCGGTGCGCTGGTCGATGAGTGCGGAGCAACAGGTACCGGTCGCCCCATCATGGGATGCCGAAACCCTGATGGTTAAAGACGGGCCGGCTGTCCTGACAGGAAAAGCCGATCCATTGGCTACCGTGCATGTATACGAACAAGCGGGTAATAAACGGAATCTTCTTGGCTCAGTAAAAGCCTCCGTTAATGGAACGTTCTCGATGCAACTGGAACTTCCAAACGGCCAGCATACACTTTTTGTAGCTGCTGAAAACTACGCCGGCATAACCGAGTCTCCGTCCACGATGAAAGTCATCGTGACCGGAAAACCAGAGAAGAAAGCAGGATAAAGAGGAGAAATAGTATGTGTGATTGGGCTTCCCTTAAAAAGGGGAGCTCTTTTTTTGGGAAAAATCGCACATTGGCAGTCTAATTCGGGTTCGTTGTTTTTGATATCCATACCTTTTTTGAATATATCCGGGAATTTATCGGACTTATCCGGGTATTTAACGGACTTATCCGGGAATTTAACGGACTTATCCGGGAATTTAACGGACTTATCCGGGAATTTAACGGACTTATCCGGGAATTTAACGGACTTATCCGGGAATTTAACGGACTTATCCGGGAATTTAACGGACTTATCCGGGAATTTTTATTTTTATCCGGGTTTTTCTCCACTTTATCCGGGAATTTCACTTTTTGGACACAATTGCAGCCCGTTTGAGTGATAGGAAAGTGCGATAAAGGGAAGAGAATGCCAAACAGAGCACGATGTGTCACATGAACCCAGCCAAAAAGCCGGTTTTCCATGCTGGCCTTCCGTTCACATAAAAAGAAAAGAGGCTCCTTAAAAAGCGAGCCCCTTTATCCGCAACCAAACCGGGTTATTGACCTTGCCGGTTTCGCATTGCCTGTTCGCCCATTGCGACAAGACGCTTGGTCATTTCGCCGCCGACCGAACCGTTTGCCCTTGCGGTTGTGTCCGCACCAAGTTGTACTCCAAACTCATTGGCAATTTCTTCTTTCATTTGGTCAAGGGCGTTGCCCGAACCAGGAACCAAAAGTTTGTTTCTAGCCATGATCGATCACTCCCTATCAAGGATTTGAGCAAAAAATCTGCTCAGTTTTACTGTTTCCTATATGAAAATGTTCATTCTTACTAAAAGAAAATCCCACGACAGAGGACATTACTTCATTTTTTTGAAGGCTGTTTTTGTAAACTTTTTAATATTATGCAAAATATAATATAATAGCAATATAATATTTAAGCGGCAGGAGTGAATAAAATGGAATGGATAGGGTTCTTTTTTGGTGTATCTGCATTTTGTTTAGTTGTTCATCAGATGGAACAAATAAAAAAATTAGAGGTACGACTCGAAAAAATAGAGAAAGGTGAATAGCGGTTTATTTCTTTAAAATTTTTCAAATCTCAAATTCAATAAACTTGGGGCTTTTTATCTTGCTCTAAAATTGTTTACTGCAATTGAGTTTGATTTATGTTAGCTGAATTAAGCATTTGTTCCACCCGTTTTTAAAGGTTAAGCTTGTCAATTTCGATCCAACGGAACCAATAGAGGTAGGGTTGGAAAATTGAACAAGAATGACATGGAAATCAACAGGATTGGAAAGATCACAACTTCTAAAATTACCAAAAAACAACATTAGGGCTTGTTGAGATTTCCATTACATAAGCAATTCACCAGCTTTTCTTTTACAAAAATACCCAACCTTTTTGAAACATTCCCGTAACATTTTGTAAAAAACCATCCAACTCTTTCTCACATTGGTTAGATCCGCCAAAATTGGATTCAAGGGAAGGTTTTCCCTGTTTTCCTTCCGGCTCACTTGTCTTAAGGGTTTAAAAGGTGCCAAGTGCTCTTGTAAAATTTTGGACAATGAATAAGTATATTACAGCTGATAGCCTAGTAGGAGAGACAACAACTGAAACTACTAGGGGGAAAGAAAGATGAATAGATTTAAAAAACTAGTAATTGCAGCTGGGTTGGTCTTTTCCATGTCAGCAACTACGTTGGCAGGAACAACAGAGGCAGCAACGAATCACCAGGTAAAACCAGGTGAAACATACTACAAAATCGCAATAAAGTATGGTGTTCCAGTTAATAAGTTAATGAGTGAAAACAATGCGAAAAGCTCTGCTTTGAATGCAGGAAAAAGTCTTGTAATCCCAAATTCCGAAATTACAGCGGCTGAAAAGGATTTGATCGCACGCCTAGTTCGTGCGGAAGCAGTCGGTGAGCCGTATGCCGGTAAGGTAGCGGTCGCGACAGTCGTCCTGAACCGCGTGGCAAGCAAGGATTTCCCAAATACAGTAAGCGGCGTCGTGAATCAGGTTTCCAATGGCTATTATGCATTCACGCCAGTCAAGAACGGCTCAATAAATAAGCCGGCGGATGCTGAATCGAAAAGGGCTGTTAATGAAGCACTTGCTTTCAAAGGCCAGGGAAAAGGAAGCCTGTTCTTCTATAACCCAAAAACAGCAGTGAGCAAATGGGTTTTCTCAAGGAAAACAACCGTCACAATCGGCAACCACCGTTTCGCAATCTAAACATTTACGTGAGCACCATCCTTCAAAGGGTGGTGTTTTTCATTTTGGGCGCCACTTTTACAAAGGGAAAATCCCGGGTAACGAAGAGTAGTGTCGATTTTCCGTACTACGTTGGAGGTTCCCATGTCCGATTTGTTATCCTTGTTCGAACAGTATAGCTACCTCATTTTATTCATGGGTATTTTCCTGGAACTGTTGGCGCTCCCGATTTCCGGGCAGCTGTTGATGGCGTATGCCGGATATTTTGCCTTCCTTGGTAAAATGAGTTTTCCTTTGGCGCTCTTGACAGCTTTTGGAGCAGCAGTGGCAGGAATTACAATCACGTATTTTATTGGAAAAACAGGCGGATACAAGCTCGTTGAGAAATATGGCCGCTACATCCATTTGACACCCGAGCGATATGCAAAGACAGCGGCCTGGTACGAGCGTTCTGGTAAAATCCTCCTCGTTTTTTCCTATTTCATCCCGGGCGTGCGCCATTTTGCCGGTTATGTATCTGGAATCTCCAGGCTGTCGTTCCGGACGTTTGCGATACCTGCTTATAGCGGCGCGTTTTTATGGAGTTTCGGCTTTGTCACGCTAGGAAGAATTCTCGGGCCGAAATGGGAACTTTTCCATGAAGCAGCCAGCAATTATTTTATGTACTTTATCGCAGCTGGGGCAGTGGTGGCGGCAGCCTTCCTTTTGTACCGCTATTTTAAGGACGAGATATTGGGCTTTTCAAAAAAGCTTTTGAAAAAGATTATGGTGCACACGAAAACGATTAGGGCGGCCGAGTTTTTCCTAAGCACGATGGCGCTTGTTTTGGCCATATTCGCGGTGCTCATGATAGGTTTGGCGCAAAATCTTTGGCATGTTGAATTTTCTCGGTTCAACGCCGTAACGAAATATGTATTATCGAGGGCTGTTTTTAAAAATGCATTGGAAGGTTTTTCAGTCTTCGGCTCCGGCTATACACTGTTCTTTCTTCTTGCTGTGACGGTTTCGGTCGTCTGGGCGAAAAACAGAAACCGCGTCCTCGAATATAGTTTACTGAGTGTGTGCATTATTGGGGCAAAGCTGTTCCATGTTCTCGTTTTATTCATTTTCTCGACGTTAGGATTAAGTGCTGTCCGATCGGTTGACTTTCCAGAGTTTAGGTCATTTATGATGGTGGTGGTTTACGGGGTGTGTTTGTACTTGCTCACTAGGCATTCGGAACGAAACTTGGCACCTGTTGCGGCGGTTTTGGCGGGACTATTTGTCCTGCTGTCATTAGGAGCAGCCAAAGTGTTGGGCGGAGGTGTTTTACCAAGCGATATCGTCGGCGGTTATGTGTTCGGCGCTGTCTGGATATTTTTCAACTTCCTGCTATTTGAAATGATCCGGATGATTTTAAAAGAATTCAAGAAAGGCTGAAGCGGAAAGGGCTTCAGCTTTTTGTTTGGCAAAAATTCAAAGACCAATTTTACGAAAAGCGGGTTGTCCTCATACTAACTTAATTAAGTATTCAGAAAACTGATGGAGTTCCCTTTGAAATTATAATTTCTTCAATTTTCCAAAAATGGTATCCTTAATTTAGAAACCTGAAATGGGGATGCTGGATGAAAAAATACATTTTTCCACTATTAATTATTATCGTATCGATTTTCTTTTTGAATAATGTCATCGATTCTGATGAAGAGAAAAAGCCGCCGAAAACCGAGGCTAAAATAATCCCTGTTCCGGAACTTCGGGTGGCACAGGATAAGGCTCAAGCCGCACTCCTTTATAAAGGGAAAAAGAATCCCAAAAAGCTATCAAAAGAGCAGGTAGAAAAAGCGGCAAGGGATTTACGGCCAATCGTCGCCATGCCTTATGAAGATGTGACGGTTTCATTTTCAAAAATGCCTGGTGTATTATCGATCTCTGAATGGAACAATGGCAAAGAAACGAAGGTAACCGATAGCAATATTATCCCAACTGTCGGGGCTCCCAGTTATAAATTCTTTATTATCAGGGGTGAATGGCTTAACGATGGCCAGGCTACCTATGTCGCCAAGGTAAGGGTGCCGAAAATTTACTCCTATCAGGATCTTTTAACGACAAGGGTGAATCACTATACAGTTATTGGCTTTTTTGATGAAGAAGACCATGTAAAACAAATGCCGGCAAAGAACGGGAATCCTTTCGATATGGGGGAAGTCATCGAACCGCTTGGTCATTTGATGTTTTCATTCCCTGAATTGGCTTTTGAAAAGCTGCCAACGTACTATGTTTTTGGCCATGGAGACGTTCCAATTCGTTTTGATGATTTTGAAGAACTGAGAACATACCTCGGAGAAGGCTTGGTCTATGAATTTAGCGGCGAATCTGAAAATTGGAAGATTGAAATGAAGTCGACGCAAAACCTCGGGGATGGAAAAATCGAAACAGCGATAACCTTTATCGGAGACGGTGAAAAACCAAGTTATGGCACCTCCTTACGTCTAGCTAGCACTTCATTATCCATTCAAGAAAGCGGATTTCCTCTCGACCAAAATGGCAGGTACCTTTCCGTTTATAATGGCTTCCACACTGTATTAAAATCTGATTTTATACAAGCAACAGTTAATTGGGACGGAAAGGAAGAACGTATTCATTTGGAGTTTAAGTAATAGAGGAAATGCCGGCTGTTTTATTATATAAAAGGAGACGCGTGAATGAAAAAATCCGTTTTGCCGATAATCATCATCCTTCTGTCCATCTTCTTCATCAATATTTTCATAGATAAAAAGGATGGGGACGAAGAAGAAGAAAAAATTGTAGCAAAGAACATGCCGGCTCCTGTTATCTTTACTGAAAATCAGACCGTCGAGCCAGTATTCCTTTTCGAAGGGGAAGGAAAGGTTACGAAAGCAATGGTCGATAAAGTGTTTAAAAATGTGACTGCTATTGAAGTAAATCCATATGGCGAAGCGATGGTAAATGTACCTGATCATGATGCGAAAATTACCTTGGCAGAATGGGATGTAAAAAACGGAAAGGAGCTCAAGCAGTTCGAAGGGAATTTCATAACCGCAGCGGCAAACGAACCTGGAACTCGGGTTATCCTTATTCGTGCGGAAACGGAGGAAGGCTCCGCAGTATATGCCGGAAAAATAGATGTTTTAAATCGGTACTCCTATCAGCAATTATTACACCCTTCCAGAGCTCTTTATACCATTCTAGTATTTTCGGAGGGCGAACCTGGAATAAGGGAGGTCCCATCCAGCAATGAAGACAAATATATTATCCGTGAAGTGAGTGCCCCGATTGCTGAGTTGCGTGAACTTTACCCTGACCTAGAATTTAAAAGCCTACCCGCCATCTATGCGTTTCACCAGGGTGCCATTATTTTTAGAAGTAATGATATGACGGAACTGCAATCTTTTATAACAGATATGGCAACAACATTTTTCCGCGGAGAGAGTGAAAACTGGCAGGTTGAATTAAAGGCAAAGCAAACCTTGTTTGAAGGAACAGGGGAACTCCTCATTACGTATATAGGAAAGGAAGCGAGGCCTAAGAGCGTTGACTTTCGATTGAGCGGCCGGGGGTGGAGCTGGGGAGGCGCCGAGAACAAGTTGGATGATGCGGGTAGCAATTTGTCTTCCATTAAATTGAGATTTATTTTATCCGAAACCGATTCAATACCAATCGAACTAACTTGGGATGGAAAAAAAGAAGAAATCAACCTTGCTAATAGGCATCAAAGATAATGGAGGGAGGGACCTCAGATTAAAAAATCCATACTGCCTGCAGCGATCATCATTCTATCAATTTTCTTCCTAAATACGTTTATAGATACTGAAAAAGAGGAGCGGATTGAAGCGAAGGACAGCGAGGCACCAGTCATCCATACCGATAATAAAAAAGTAAAAGCTGTTTTTCTAGCTAGTGGGGAACGCAAAGTAACTAAAAAAATGGTTGCGAAGGCGGCAAAAAAGGCTAAGATTCTCCACCTTTCCCCTTATGAAAACGCTGCAGTCGATTTGGCCGAAAACCAAACCAGGTTGGTTTTAGGTGAATGGGATTCAAAGGCAGGGAAAGAAATTCAAGAACCGGACTGGTATCAAATTGAAGGGACGGTAAACAGGCTGGATACGAGGATTTTCCTGATTCACGTGGAAACGGACGGTGGAAAGGCGACATACCTGACTAAAGTAAAGGTGAAGAAATGGCACTCGTACCAGGAATTGCTTAATCCCGATTTTGATGGCTATACACTTATTGTTTTTTCAAGCGAAGCAACGGGAATCGGCGATTTGGCCCTCAATTTGCAAAAGTATACTAGTCATGAAGTGAAGGGGACACTCCCGGAAATTCAGGAAAAGTACCCCGAACTTGAAATAAGGAATCTCCCTACCGCTTTTATCATAAATGGGATGACGGTTATTTTTAAAAGCGAGGATATAAGTGAGCTGCGCACCTTGATTACCGACGTCAAAACGTTTGAATTCGTGGGTGAAAATGAAAATTGGCACGTTGAGCTAGAGGGAAAACAAACCCTCTCACGTAGGGATGCCGAGTTCTTTATAACTTATAGAGGAAACGAAGAGATTACCGGAGATATCGACGTTACTCTAAACGGGGACAATTGGGGTTGGGGCGCTGGAGCTGTTATGCCGCTGTCAGACACTCTTTCTATTTCTGGTAAAACCCCCGTTTTTCTGTCTAAATCGGATAAACTTTCCGTTGTTCTTAGATGGGATGGCAAAGAAGAAAGGATTACTCTTGAGTTTATAGGGGAGAAATGACTTTTTTAAAAAGGAGTGGTTCTGATTAAAAAATACATCCTGCCTGTGGTAATCCTCTTGGTTTCTATCTTCTTTTTGAATAATAAAATCCAGCCAAACGAAAAGGAAATTACTGCGAAGAAGACTCCGAGGCTGCCGGTTTTGGAAATTGCGAGCAGATCTGGTCAAACGAAACCTGTTTTACTGGCCAGAGACATCATCCAGCCAAACGAATTACGGAAAGAGGATGTGGCCAATGCGGCTAGCAAAGCTCAGGCTTTGGAAGTTGATCCTTATACTGAAGCCAATGTGGTCTTTTTTAACACTCCCAATTATCTCGAAATAACTGAATGGGACGGAGAAGATCAGGTTGAGTCTACGAAACACAATAATGCTACTTTCCACGCATCAGGCCAGCCAGTAGAAAAGCTACTTATCATAAGGGCGGAATGGAATGATGCAGGACCGGCTACATATGTGGCAAAAGTTCGGATTAAAAAAATATATTCCTACCAGTACTCATTATCGGAAGATCCAGATAAATACACAGTCATGAAGTTTCTTCCGGATGAGGACGAGGAATGGAATTCAGGACCTACAGATAACCCGATGTATGAAACAAGGTTGCTTGGAGGGGAACTCCCGAAGCTTCAAAGTACTTTCCCAGAGTTGAATATTAGCAAACTGCCATCCTATTTTGTATTTCATAAAGGCGTTAAATTGTTGGCTACAGACGATGAAAAAGAGTTGGAGTCCTTTCTAACTCAAACAACAACGGTGACACATTCAGGCAAGGGAGAAAATTGGAAAGCAGAATTCATTACGAAACACAAGCTCGGGGAGGGAATAGCTGTACTGGCAATCCAGTCCATCGGTACCGAAAAACCGCTCCCAAGGGAAATCTCTCTCTTTGTTGAGGGAACTGAATGGACCATGGACCAATACATCGAGGAATTGGATGCGGCTGGACAGGTACTTGTCTCGTTTGATTTTGAGAGGATGATCCGGAATGAAGACAAAATTAGCCTGACAATGAAGTGGTCTCGCCAGGAAGAAACGATATATTTAACACATACAAACAACGGGAGCAGTTTGGAACCGAAAGTCTCCATCAAAGCAAAAGTAAGTAAATTGACAGATGAGCAGTACGCAGACGTAGGAACCACTGGATTGGAAAACCCCAAGAAAGATGATTTTCGCTATTTTACTTTTAATTTGAAAACCAGCAATCCTCGAGAAACAATACAGCAGGATGACCTTCCTACTATACGTGTATTTAGAGAAGCAATTGACAAGATCGATGGCAAAAGCCGATATTGGTTCGGCAACGGGTACGGAAAACCAGACGGGGAAGAACATTGGGAAGCCGTCTTTTACTCAAAAGGACTTACTGAAGAACAAATCAAGAAAGCGTTTGACTCAACGATCGTAACTGTTCATTTTACCGACGGGAAAAAGGAATACAAACTTGGGGATTACGTGAGTTTCGAGGATTAGCTGAGCGACACTTATGGTGATGGATATTGTAATATGAAAGATTAGATGGGGAATCTCTTCATATAGGAGTTCCTTTTTTTATTGTAATTTATCGGGAGGATTTTTTTTCATGACATAAGAGAGTATATAATTTTGTGTCACCACAGGTCAGAAGCTGTGGCATTTTTCATGTGTGGAACCTATTTTCATAAGCTCTTCGTCCAAGCCTTTTTTAAACTAGCTTGCTATTAGACTTAATCGTTAACGAAATAGTTAAAAATGGAACCTTTTCAAAAGAATTTTTCCAATATAATGAAAAGGAAAGGCTTTTCTACAGGAGAGGAGACAGTTTATAATGAGAAGAGTTTTACTAGGAGTGGCAATGGCCCTCATGATTATGGCAATGTACCCTGAAAGCGGTTCTGCACAGACGAAGGTGATGTGGAAAGGATCGGAATTGAAACGGGGACAAATCGGGCTTGTGACTATCCTTGAGAGCACTCCGTTATTCATGTTGGAAGGAACCAAACAAAAAGTTTTAAGAATCCTGAAAAAAGGCGAGACATACCGAATTTATACATATAAAAAGGCACTGCTTGGCTTAGGCGGCGGCTATTATGTAAGCAGAGATAAGAAAATTAAGTACGAAACGCCATCAAAAGATAAAATGGCGCTTGTTGGTACGATTCCTGCCAGCCAAGTCGATTTTAATAAAAAGGCTGCAAGAGAACAGCTGGCTAAACTCGGCTGGAAAGATCTTGGCGGTGCGGCTGGTTTCAATCCGTATGGCAACTATACTCCTCACCCAATAAAGATTTTCTTATTAGAAAGCGACCCTTTTGATGCCGAAATCATCATCGATGGTTGGTATAACGAAGAGGTACCTGAATACAACAAGGTTCCGCCGATGATTAAATCCGCATTGCCCGTTATCCTAAAAACAGGTGCTGGAACGGTCTATACCATGATTGATGAATCCTTTAAGGGGTCTACTGCTTACTTGGGAAAGACGTTTACCTTTGGGGATCGCAAGGTTAAATTTGTCGATACTGGAAGCAAGCTTAGTATCTTAATAGGGAAGCCAGGAAGTTTTTAGAGATTAATGAACTATATTAATATTTGGCTGAAAAAAGGCACCTAACAAATTGGTTAGATGCCTTTTTCGCTAGAAAACATTTGAACGTTTTTGGGAAGATTTTATAACTATGAATTTTATCGTCCATTTTCCGGACTTAATTTTTATTTTTCGTTCAGGACATATGTCCTTTGCAATAACACGTGTGGAGATTCATAATAGGTTCATCACAGTTTGGGAGAGTAGAACATGAAGGGTATTTTATTCGCTTTAATGGGTGGGGCATTTATTACTTTGCAAAGTGTCGCCAATGCGCGGATCAGCCAGGATATCGGTATGTGGCAAACGGCTACGCTAACTCAGCTTACCGGCTTTCTTGCGGCCCTGCTGATACTGCTGGCCTCTAAAGACCGGAGTTGGCGTGAATTCAAAAACGTGAAACCGCTTTACCTGCTTGGAGGCGCTTTTGCCGCTCTGATTTTATCGAGTAATGTGGTGGCGATTCAACTCGTTGGCGTGACTCTGACGACTTCTGCCACGCTGATAGCCCAGCTCGGTGCCGCGTTTATTATTGATGGTAAGGGTTTTTTTGAAGTGCCGAAGCAAGACATGAAGCTTCCTCAATTCATCGGAATTGGGCTTATGATCGCCGGCGTTATGATTTTACAATTTTAAAAGTTTGAAAATTTCCCGTTAAAAATTTTTCTACCTGGGGGAAAGTGGCTATGCAGGAATTGCTTGACCGTAATCTTATAGAGAGCTTTCTGGAGGAACACGACCTCCGGCAAATTTTCATAGATACTTTAAAGCCTTATCTTGGAATCTATCGTTTTGAACAGGGAGAATTGGTATGTTCCCAAGGGGGCCCTTCGGAGTACTTGTATGTGTTAGTAAAAGGAAAGATTAAAATTTTTACCACCTCGCCGGAAGGGAGGACACTGATTCTTTCCTTTAGAACACCGCTTGAAATCATCGGGGATATTGAATACATCCAGGATCGTGACATCATCAATACGGTGGAGGCGATTTCTCCCGCTATTTTCCTAGGTATCCATTATCGCTGGTTGAGAAAATACGCGGAAAACCACGCACCGTTTCTGAGATTCATGCTTGGCATAATTACAGAAAAATTTCATGCCAATTCACACGCAGCCAACTTTAATTTGATGTACCCCGTTGAAGTACGGCTCGCAAGCTACCTTCTTTCTGTATCATTTGATGAATCATCTGCTGGATTTGCAGGGGAGCTGAACACCAATGAGCTTGCCGATGCGGCGAACCTGATTGGGACAAGCTACCGGCATATGAACCGGGTGATCCATAAATTTAGGGAAGCAGGTCTTGTTGAAAGGAAAAAGGGATACGTCCGGATCATTGACCGGCAAGGTTTGCAAGGGGTAGCTAGCCGGAATATATACGAATAGGAATTTTTTAAATGTTCAAAGGCTTTTTTTAAAAAAAAGCCCAGTTCTCACGTTGTCAAAAGTACGTATTAAAAGGAGAGTGCATCATGATCACCGGACTCGTTTTGGCTGCTTTTTCCGGGGCGCTGCTCAGCGTCCAAAACGTCTTTAATAGTAAGGTAAGCTTCCGCGCCGGAACGAAGGCGACAACAGCACTTGTGCTGTTCCTTGGCTTTCTCGCTTCGTTTTTGATTGGCTTCGCGGTTGAAGGAAAATCGATGTTCGAACTGCATAATATGCAGCCTTGGTACTGGTTTAGCGGGATTTTAGGGGTTGGGGTCGTTGTTTCGGTCGTCCAGGCGGTAATGCGGCTTGGCCCGACATACGGCATTTCAATTGTAATGGTTTCCCAGCTCGTATACGCGCTGATCATGGATTCACTTGGGCTGATGGGACTTGAAAAAGTGGTTTTCTCTGGTAAGCATCTTGTAGGAGTACTCGTCATTGTCGCCGGCATCCTTGTTTTCAAGTTTGGCGGCGTCAGGAGAGGTGACAGTAATTAGATGAAGCTTTAGCTAAGGCGATTGCTATTGTTATATCAATGTTCTTATTGAAAAAGGGCAAAAAACCTCCTCGCATTGAATATACATAGGGATAAAGGAGGAGGGAAAATATTGAAGAAGTTAAAGTTAATGGTATCCATACTATTACTTTTAGCGCTAATAACCCTGACATCTTGCAGCAAAGAAGAGGGAATAGAAGCAAAGCAAAAATCAAAAGATGTTGTAACTGAGAACGTTAAGCAAGATCCAGCGAAAACAGAACCAGCAAAATCAGACCCAGTGATTAAATCTGAAGGACTTGCAGATTTAATTAGTTATTTTAAGTCCTCTGGCTTTACTATTGGTGAAGTTAAAGAAAAAGCCTTCGAAATGTTGGGGGCAAAAGACGGATTCGGAATAGAAATTAACGGACATGAAGTCGAGTTCTATGAATTTGATGCAAATGCCGAAAACCTTAAAGAAGCAGAGTCAAAAGGAACAGTAAGTATGGATGGGATTTCATTTCCGGTTCTTTTGAATGGAAATGTTATTTTAGTTCATGCCCAGTATCATCCTGACAAAGAAAATTTAATTAATACGTTTAATAATTACAAATAAGGCATCCTTCATAGGGTGCTTTTTTATTTACTTTACGGCCTATAAGTCCAAAGTTCTCTTGAGATACTGGCAATGAAAATATTATGAAAACTCGAATAAATTTTTAATAATTCCTCATACCAATCCAACTTCCTAGCTTTCAAAATTGAAAGGTACCCGGCTATCTCTCCAAGAAGGCCAGGTACCTTTCTTTATTTATTCAGCGTAGTATTTTCAATAGCTACTATTGTATGCTTTTTTTCAATTTCAAAAACCAGCTCATATATATCGGATATGCGGTCGCCTGACAGCTTTTTTGTTCGCGTTTTCGCTTCGCCTTTTTTGATGTATGTGACAAGGTATTGTGGCATGCAGTTTCCACCCAGCCCTTCTTGGTAGGATTTGTACAACCTTTACCCATTGAAAAGGTAAATATAACAGCAATTTAGCAAAAAATGTCGATTCGGATTTTTGTATTTTAAATTCGTTAAATCCAAATAAGGTAGTTGCGGAGTATGGTGATAGGTATTTTTAAATTAAGCCGATTAAAAATACCGATTTCTATATACTTTATAATGTTTTCGTTATATAAATATTTTAGAATAGCTTTATCTATCAGTGACAGCATGTTTCTTGCGTGTAATGAGAGAGAACGGTACAGCATAGAGTTAGGAGAGTGTTGGAGATGCGCGCAAAGGGACTTGCGATGATTGTTATTGGCGCGATGTTGTGGGGGGCAACCGGGCCGATTATGGAATGGATTTTATCAGAAACCAAAATTACGGTGCCTTTTATGCTAACAATCAGGATGCTGGTGGCCGGAGTTATATTATTAGGGACATTGGCATTCACAAAAAAGCCGGTGTTTGACGTATGGAAAAACCGCTACTGGGCAAAACATCTTATCATCTACAGCCTTTTCGGAATGCTCGGGCTCCAGTATACATTCGTTTCTGCCATTCATGCCAGCAACGCGGTTATGGCAACTTTGATGCAGTTTTCCGCGCCGATTTTTATCATTATTTTCGTATCGGTAAAAGCACGGAAGTTTCCGCCTGGTTACCAGGTGGCCGGCATAATCGGAACGCTGACCGGGCTTTTCCTGCTTTTGACGAATGGCTCATTCAATAATCTCTTGGTCAGCAAAGAAGCGCTGATTTGGGGACTGCTTCTCGGGTTGACGTTTACTTTCTACACACTCCATCCAATTCGCTTGATGAATGAATGGGGCGTATTGATTGTTATTGGCTGGGGGATGCTGGTCGCTGGGGTTGTCCTTAGTGTTGCCAGCCAGATTTGGAAGACAGGTCAATGGAGCGAACTTGCCGATCCGAAAATACTCGTATTGATGATCGTGCTGATCATTTTTGGGACAGCCGCATTCGTCCTGTTCCTCGGCAGCCTGAAATATATTACTCCAGTTGAGAACAGCGTGCTGTCCAGTATCGAACCGCTGACCGCGATGCTCATCTCAGTCATCTGGCTCGGCGCCATGTTGAAGGGCATCCAGCTATTGGGAGCGTTCCTCATGCTCGTATTTGTCATTAGGCTTTCTTTGAAAAAATAGGATTCTTTCAAGGTTGCAAACTATTAAACTGAAACTATTTTCACCAACAGGTATAATGGTCATTAATCATCTTCCTTAGAAAAGGAGCTGACGCTTTGAGGAAATGGGTGGGAGCCTTGATGGCGGGGGTTTTGCTGCTTTCAGGCTGCGGTTTTGATAAAGACAGCCATCCGGTTCAAGACGAAAAGGAGAGTGAAAACGTGGAAAAAGGGTTGAATGAGCAGCTGCTTACTGCGGCCGAACGCGGAAATGTGGATGAAATCAGCCGCCTAATTGAGAAGGGTGCAAATATTAATGCCCAGGATCCGAACGGGCGGACTCCGGTCATGATTGCTACATACAACAATGATGTAACTGCGGCGAAAGTATTGATTGACGCTGGAGCTGACGTGGACATTCGCGATAATATGAAAAACAATGTGTTTTTGTATGCTGGAGCTGAAGGATATATCGATATCTTGAAGCTTGCAATAAAAGCAGGCGCGGACCCTCACATTACGAACCGCTATGGCGGGGTTGCGGTTATTCCCGCAGCGGAGCGGGGGCACGTCGATGTTGTGGAATTGCTTCTAACCGAAACGGATATTAATGTGAATCATGTAAACAATCTCGGCTGGACAGCGCTCATTGAAGCAATCATTTTGAACAACGGCGGCAAACGGCAGCAGGAAATCATCCGGCTTCTCATTGACCATGGTGCCGATGTAAACATTCCGGATGGCGATGGCGTGACGCCACTAGAGCATGCTCGGGAAAAAGGATTTAAAGAGATTGAAAAAATGCTAGTCAAGGCAGGCGCTAAATAGTGCCTGCCTTTTCGTTTATAAAAGTATAATTCCTTGCATGTTTTATATATACAGTGTATCATTTTCATTTTTCTGCTATATCAATTTGGATTTTATTGCATTTGAATATCTTTCAAAATGTTAGTAAATTAATTCCTATAGGAAAACTAATTTAGTATATGAATATAATTTATAACTCTAACTTTAATTTAACAAACTAAAGGAGTCATTTTATTAATGGACAGTTCAATACACCCTGATAAACACGCCCATACGGATCCTGTAGACAAGGTCCATGATGAAGAATATACACTTTTCAAAACATACTTTTTCGTCTTTTTAATTCTTTTCATAATAAAAAGAGTTGCCTTCAATACCCTGATTTTTTCGGAATTTAGCATTCGCTACTTTTTCGGACTGGAAATTGTTACAGTGATAAGCTTTTTCCTATTCATGGAATTACTGTTTAAGAGGAAGAAGTTTTGGGGATACTTCATTTTTAATCTACTTTCTTCTATCTTCTTTATAGTCGTTATTCTATATCACAGCTATTATGGAACTCTTCCCAGCTATCACGTTCTGTCTCAACTTTCCGAAGCAGGCAAAGTAGGCGAAAGTATTGGGGCGTTATTAAATCCCGCTTATTTTTTATTTATGCTTGATACAGTAATCCTGGTATTATTGCTTAAAAAATTCGACTTTAAAACGGATATTTTTACTACGATAAAACCAAGAAAGCTGTTTATCAGTTTTCTCGTATTCTGTATTTTTTCTATTGCCGTACCAATCACTCATGCTTCGGAAATAGCGAAAGATAGGGACAAAAAAATTCAAGGCATGGGTATTGTCAATTACCAATTCGCAACTATTTATAGTCAACTTTTTGCTGAACCGGTAATTACTGATGCCAATCAAATCAATAATGATCTAATAAGTAAAACCAAGGGAATAAAAGATAAAACAAACCCCGAATTCTTTGGAGCAGCCAAGGATATGAATGTCATCATGGTCCAGTTGGAAGCTTTTCAAAATTTCCCTATCGGCAGAGAAATTAATGGGAATGAAATAACACCAGTATTAAATCAATTGACTAGTGAAAGTTTTTATTTCACCAATTTTTATCAACAAATTTCTCAGGGAAATACAGTGGATGCGGAGTTTTTAGTTAATACTTCACTTTACCCTTCCGGACAATACGTTACTGCCAAGCGATATGCTGAAAAAGAAATTCCAAGTTTACCTAGGCTAATAAAAGGCATTGGATACCAAACAGCAACGTTGCACACCAATGATAAAGAGTTTTATAACAGAGGGGAATTTTATAAGGCTTTAGGTTTTGATCGAGTATACGACAAGGAGTTTTTTGGCGAAGACCGCACCTTGCTATTTGGCGAAATAGATGAATTGCTTTATCGAGACTCCATCAATGAATTGGTCAAACTAAGCGAAAACAATAACAGGTTTTACGCGCATTACATCGCAATGTCTAGCCACCATCCTTTTAAAATGCCTAAAGATTTACAGAAACTGAACTTACCGAAAAGTTATGAAGGGACCTTATTAGGGGATTATCTGCAATCCATCCATTATGCCGATTTTGCTCTAGGCGTACTAGTGGAAGAATTAAAGAAAAATAACTTATGGGATAATACGCTCCTGGTTATTTATGGAGACCACTTCGCGATTCATTCCGATACTGTTCAGAACAAAGATAAAGCAATGTTAGAAGACTTCATTGGAGAACCGTATACGAAATTAACAATGATGAACACACCTTTAATGATCAAGGTTCCAGGAATAAAAGGCGAAAAGAGGGACAATGTCGGAGGGCAAGTTGATATTTTGCCGACTATAACCAATTTATTAGGCATCAATGTTAACTCGGTCCATTTTGGCCAGGACCTCCTTAATGCTCAACCGAATCTGCTGCCGCAAAGGTTTTATATGGAAACTGGTTCATATATCAACGACAAATTTATGTATTCATCCTCCGATTCTAATGCACTATCCTTAAACGGAATGGACAACGGGTTTGACAAAAATAAAATCGAAGAAGATTACAATAAAACACTTAGACTACTCGAATACTCCGACCTTTACCTTGAAAATTTACCAAATAGATAGAGTAAAGTTGCGTCTTATTAAGCAATTTTTTACGGGTTTGGGTACGTGTTACAACAAGATTATTTACTTAAAGTTTAGCTATATAAAAAAAGATTCAATTTGTTGACCAAATTGCTTACCGGCGATTTGGTCTTTTTATATTTTGAAGCCCTACAACCTTTTTTACATTCAAGAATTTACACGGCTTGTTGTTGAATACCTTTTTGTAACAAAAGGGGAGTATTGATGTATTCTTACAATTTAAAGTATGGAGGATGAGAATATGGTAAAATATTGTAAAGGAGGGGATTCTATTGACAAAATATCTAAAGGTGATTCGGGTATTTGTTTTAATAATTTCAATTTTATCGCTTACTTCTTGTATACAAACAGAAAAAGCGAAAAACAATCTTCCCGATTCAAATAAAGAACAAGATATTGAAAGTATAGTAGTAACATTCGAGCATCAACAAACCCATCAAAAGTTTAAAATAGTTAATGCATATAAACTTTTTTATTCGTATGTAGAGAAGGCTAAAAGTAATAATAACGACTCAAAGGCAGAAATTTATCAAGAAGAAGTAATAAAACCAATTTATAATGATTGTTTTGAGAATGGTGAATATCTTCATATGGCTGATCAAGTTCTAAATGTGGCACCTGAACGATTTACGGAAATTGAACTATTAAGCGAAAAAATTGAGAACGAGAACATGGAAAATAGCATAAAAGAAGTACTTGTGAAATCCTCTGACTCTATACCATCTAATATTAAAACAACAGTATGTGTTTTCCCCTCCACAAATGTAAGCCCATTAATGGTAACCGTGGGGGCTGGTAAAATAATTGTCCTATACAATCGATATTTTACCGATGAAATGTTAAAGGCAGGTATAGCTCACGAATATCATCATAGTGTTTGGGCTGAAAAGCATTTAAAGAAAGATGCATTAACAACCGTCCTGGATAATCTTGTATTTGAAGGAAAAGCTGTTATGTTTGAAAAATTAATTTACCCAGAAATTAATTTTACCCCCGTCGATTTCAACTACTATAAAGATTATTGGTCAAAAGTTGCGATAGATCTCGAAAAGTTTGACGGAAAAAGATCATTAGAAATTATAATGGGTGGAAAAGATCTTCCCAGATTTTATGGTTACAGCGAGGGTTATAAAATGGTTAAATCTTATCTTGATTTAAACCCAAATCTTTCTCCAGAAGAATGGACTGCCATAAGTTCAAAAGAAATTTTTGAGAAAGGAAAATACCAAGAAAACTATAAATAATATACATAATGATTAAACTATTATTTATTTTCAAGGCGCTAATTTTTCATATTACTCTTACCTCGTTCGTATTAAATACAGTAACTGGTGTGAGTTCATGGACAATTTTCCATACAAAGAGAAAGGAGACTTTATGGAACATAGAATCCTTTATACTAACAAAGCTCCGGTTGATTTCGGGCAATTGGTGGAGCTTTACGAAGCGCTCGATTGGAATTCGCTGAACCTAACCGCCGAAGAGATGGAGAAGATGTGCCGGCAGAGCTGGTTTGCGGTGTATGCGTTCGATGGCGACAGGCTGATTGGCATGGGGCGGGTGATTTCGGATGGCGTCATTAACGGCGTCATTTGCGGGGTTTGCGTGCATCCCGAATATCAATCCAAAGGAATCGGGAGCGAAATCGTGGAAAGGCTGGCGCAGCATTGCGAGCAAAATCGCGTCATTCCTCAGCTCATGTGTGTTGAAAGCCTGGAACCGTATTATGAAAAGCTTGGGTTTCATAGATTTACGATTGGGTTGAAGAAGGATATAAAACGGTAAAAACTGCACCTTGTATGGGCTGTTG
Organism: Neobacillus sp. YIM B06451; assembly: GCF_032667185.1. Classification (NCBI taxonomy): domain Bacteria; kingdom Bacillati; phylum Bacillota; class Bacilli; order Caryophanales; family Bacillaceae; genus Neobacillus; species Neobacillus sp. YIM B06451. The sequence continues at coordinate 865,666 of NZ_JAVFKJ010000001.1, forward strand.
ACTAACACGCATACAAGGTTTTTTCTTTGTAATAATTTGCAGTTGTGACGAGGAAATCTATTTTTAAAAATAGGAGAAGCTTGTAATCTAACAAAATAAAAACATGATGATCGCCGGACCATCATGTTTTCTTGGATTTTGGAAAAGCTTATTTGAAAGTTTGGCGTACGGTGCCTTTGCCGCCCCCATAAACTACCTCTGCATAAGCGCCGTTTATGAGCGTAAGCTGTGGAGGCATATGGCCGCAGTCAATATCGTAGACGATCGGCACGCTGAGTTCGTTATGCAAATCCTGATAGACATCTTCTATCGTATAATTATCAACTGGTTCGTTCGCGGGGCTGCGCCCGAACAAAATGCCCGAACAGCCTTCAAACCAGCCCGCAAGCTTCATTTGGACCAGCGTTCTCCGCAAATCGGTCGTTTTCATATTGCAATTTTCAAAATACCAGATGATTGGCTCACCAGGTATATGGCTTTCGCGGAAACGGCGAATATTTCCGAAAGGCGTGCCGACCAGATGCCTGATGATATCGATGCAGCCGCCGAGCAACCTGCCGCTCATTTCTGATTTGCTAGATGAAATGGACTTCCAAATAGTAGGTTCAGTAAGGTGGAAGACGCAGGGGGACGAATTACCGTGCTGCCACTCTAGTTGAAATTTTTCCGACGAGGATTGCATCACCGATTCGCCGGGTTTGGTTGAAAGGACGATTTCCCACTGTGCGGTGACTGGATCGGAGTATTCCCCACGCAGGTCGACCAGGTTGGTGCCGTGCGCCGTCGCGATTCCAGTTTTCAAGGTAATAGCCAAGAGCAATGCGCTCGTGTCGGAGTAGCCGAGAACCCACTTGTTTTTCAACGAATGGAAGTCAATGTGTTCAAGCATTTCAATGAGCAGCTCGCCGCCCCATGGCGGGATGATGGCTCCGATTTCGTCAGTTTCCATCATGGCTGTGAATTCTTCTCCGCGCTTAGTGGCTGGTGCGGAACGAGTTTTGTCATCCGTCCAAACCGTTTCACCTACCACGAGCTTATAACCTTTCACCTCGAGTCTCTTTACCGCCTGTTTCACAATATCGTGTAATTCCTCCGGGACGCCTGATGATGGCGCCGTAACCCCGATTGTGGTCCTTTTTTGTAATAAAGGATAAGTAATCATCTGCAATACCCCATTCATTCAATCTTATCTCTATATTTCTATTTTAAATGCTTATTTCCTCTATTTAAAAACAGTCTTTCTATTTCATAAAGTATATTTTTCGTTTATTCTGATATTAGGTAGACCTACATTTGGATGGATAGTTATTTTTTTACAATAAGAGAAAAGAGGTTTGCAACATGTTTAAAGACATTCTTACAAGTGAGGAACAATTTCTGGAATTGCGAGCCCAAGCTGGGAAACCGAGCGTGCGCGCATTAAACAAGGTGATTGACCATTTGGATGACCATTGCCGGGAATTCATTGCGAAGTCACCATTTTTGACACTTGCCACATCGGGGGCTGGGGGTCGATGCGATGTTTCGCCACGTGGGGATGCGCCAGGATTCGTTCTTGTATTGGATGACCATCATTTATTCATTCCAGAGTGGCCTGGCAATAAGAGGATGGATTCTGTGCAAAACATCCTTCACAATCCAAACGTCGGCCTCTTGTTTATGATACCCGGGCTAGGAGAAACGCTCAGGATTAATGGGAAAGCGTATGTGTGCCGGGACCAGGAACTTCTAGAAAGGACAGCGGCATATGGGAAAACGCCTTTATTCGGAATTGGCGTGAAGGTAGAGGAATGTTTTGCCCATTGTGCGAAAGCGTTCCTGCGCTCCGGGCTTTGGAAGCCGGACACCTGGCTTTCGGAAGATTCCCAGCCCTCCATGCCAAAAATGCTCGCCGACCATTGCAAAATGCCTGATATGACTGCGGAGGATGTTGAAAAAGAACTGCAGGAAGGCTACGCTACAAGGCTATATTAAGCTTGGGAGGTGGAGTGATGGGACGGAAAATCATTTGGGTAATGATTTTTAGCATTTTAGGTGTACTATTTTTTGAAAAAGGAATGAGCCTACTTGGCGCTATTCATTTAGTGGACGGTGAAGGTATTGGTCTTTCATTTTTGGGAATTGAAGTAAATGATCGTATTCCCGCCGGACACATAATCTATTATTCAATTGGATTTATTTTGTTTGGAGTAACCCTGTTTTGTACTGCGTTTGTTATGGTTTTCAAATACATAAGAAAAGTAGCCTTTAGAGACAAATTTTGAGGGGTAATGGACAATTATCTTTGGTATTCTTGGGGCTTGTCATTGGAGAAAAATAATATTGGAAGTTTAATAGGGGGAAAATGTTTTGGAATTGATTATCATACGCCACGGAGAATCAGAAGCTGATCTATTAGGAGTCCACGAAGGAAGGGCCGATTTTCCATTGACTGAACATGGGCGGGAACAGGCGAAGAAAATGGCTGCTTATATAGCTGTGATATGGAAGCCGGACATCATCCTGGCGAGCACGCTGAAACGCGCTTGGGAAACGGCCCAATTTTTACAGAAAACAACGGGCAGCGAATTGGTCGCTGAACCAAACCTTATGGAGTATAACAATGGGGTGCTTGCGGGACTTCCAAGGGAGGTAGCCGCAACGAAATATCCACTTCCTCCCGGAGGGCGCCCGCCTTATATCCCGATTGAAGGCGGTGAATCGGAGCTTGAATTCCGGTTCCGGGTGGAATCTGTTTTGCAAAAAATTCTCCATGAACAGCCTGCGGACGGACGGATTGCCATCGTTTCGCATGGCGGGACGATTTCGAAACTCATTAACGCGTTTCTTGGGCTTCCTGTAACCAATGAAACCATTTTTCCAACGGGGGATACGGGATTCCACGTGCTTCAAACAAAGAATGGCAGGAAAATGATTCGTATACTCAACAGCCAGATCCATCTTGCAAACTAAAATGGAGAGTTGGGGTTTTGGTGACAGGGAGAAAAAAGTGGATCTTTCTATCGGCCGGGATTGCAATCATTCTTTTATTTATTGGATTTAACATGCCATTTCAGGAATCCGGGAAATCAACCGGAAAGCCGGAAACTAAACAGTCGGCTGAGCAATCGGCAGCACGGACAGTGCAAAACGTTCGGGCGTTCGCAAAGTTGTTTGGCTATGTGTATTATTTTCACCCGAGCGACGAAGCGTTCGTACTAGATTGGGAAAGGTTTTCGGTGTACGGAGTCCAGCAAATTATGAATGCCGGGAGCGACAAAGAGTTAAAAGAGAGGCTTGAGGAACTTTTTCATCCAATTGCTCCGACGCTGCAAATCTTTCTTGAAGGCGAGCAGCCCGAAATGCAGGATTTGAAAAAAGGAGACAAGCTGATCGCGTGGCAGCATTTAGGGTTGAACATGAAAAATGGGGCTGAACAAGGATACAAAAGCGAACGAATTATTGCAGATTCATCTAAGGAAATAAAGCTGTTCGAACAAAAGCTGAAAGCCGGCACGAGTGTCGAAAAAGTCCTTTCAGATGGACTAAAGGCCCGAATTCCGCTCGTCCTGTATTATGATGGGGATAAAACACTTGGGGGAACCGCGGCGAGTAAGAAGGCTTTCAAAAAGCGCGTTCAACAATTGGCTGCTATTAAACATGAGGAGAATACAAGGTATCTAGCTAATACGATCCTTACGTGGAACGCATACCAGCATTTTTATCCTTATTTTGATGTTGTTACGGTGGATTGGGAGAAGGAACTTGACAACGCGCTAAAGGGAATTATTACTGCTAAAAATCCAGCGGAAATGGAAAAAAGCTTCAGGTTGATGCTGGCAGCAAGCGGCGATGCCCATAATACTATGGATTATCCTCTTAAGAAGAATTACTTGGCGGTAAGGCTGGAATGGATGGAAGAGCAATTAGTTGTCATTCAATCAAAGCATGACAAAGTTAAAATCGGTGACCGGATTGTCGCGGTAGATGGGGTAGACACAATCACTTATCTAGTAGAGGCAGAGGCAAGGATACCCGGCTCTCCTCAATGGAAGAGATATATGGCGGTTGAGGAAATATCCGCTGTGGGCCCAAATGAGAATGAAGTTAATTTGACCTTAGTCAGGAATGGCGAGGAATTAGCGCCCATTACACTCAACTATGATGGGTATTTGATGGACGAATTCAATCGAGAAGCGAATAATCCAATCTATGAAATCGAGGAAGGCATCTATTATATAGATTTGAACAAGACACGCTTAGATGACGTTTACGACAATATTGAAAAGTTTGCTTCAGCGAAAGGAGTCATTTTTGATTACCGCGGCTATCCATCAGATCCTCAAGCGAATGTTGCTTTGATGAGCCACTTAATTGATAATCCTGTTCTATCACCGCAATTTCTCATCCCTAAGATTATATATCCAGACCAAGAAAAGGTAGAATTTAACAATGCTCAGTGGCCAATTGAACCTGCCAGCCCTAAACTTAAAGGAAAAATGGTTTTTTTAACTTATCCTAGAACCTTAAGTATGCCTGAACTATTTCTCGATATCGTAAAAGAATATAAACTTGGTGAAACTGTTGGGAAGGCAACAGGGGGGAATAATGGAGGAGTAATCAAAGTTGATTTAATAGATTCAAATTCATCGGTGTATTTTACAGGGGGCAAAGTTCTTAAGCATGATGGCAGCCAGCACCATCTCATTGGCGTAGAACCCACCGTCCCGATAACAAGAACAATCCAGGCTGTAAAAGAAGGCCGAGATGAATACATTGAAAAAGCCCTTGAACTTATAAAAAGATAACTCATTTAAAACCATTCAGCACTTATTAGTTGGATGGTTTTTTGTTATTTGCCTCGTTTTACGGAAGAAGGTTGAGTGACAGCGATTAGGCATTATCCGGAAAAGGTGTCACTCAAACCCGTTGAGGGACAAAGATTTGCTTAAAATCCAAAAAGGTGTCACTCAAATCTCGTTGAGGGACAAAGATTCGCTCAAAAGATAAAAAGGTGTCACTCAAATCCCGGTGAGTGACAAAGATTCGTCCAAAGGCCAAAAAGGTGTCGCACAAATCACGTTGAACGACAAAGAATTGCCGAAAAGCCGAAAAGGTGTCGCACAAATCACGATGAACGACAAAGATTCGTCCAAAAGCCAATAAGGTGTCGCACAAATCCGTTTGAACGACAAAGATTTGCCCAAATGCCGAAAAGGTATCGCATAAAACTGTTTGAGCGACAAAGATATGCCCAAATGCCCAAAAGGTGTCGCACAAATCCGTTTGAACGACAAAGATTCGCCAAAATAGGAAAAGGTGTCATTCAAATCAAGTTTAGGAGCAACCAAACCCTAAAGGAATCCCACTAAAAAATGATTTTAACAAAAAATAACTATTTTTATTGACGGCTAACAACTGTTATCCTATAATCAAGCTAACAGTTGTTATCTTACTAGCATGCAAGGAGTAGAAATGATGAAAAACGACCAAGAGATTGAGCAATTCCTTGATAAGGATTTAAAACCGATTGCGAATGCAACGAAAAATAAGATTTTGTATGTGGCAATTGATCTTTTTTCGCAGAGGGGCTACCGGGGAGTGTCTATCCGCCAAATAACCGGCGATGTGGGGATTAAGGAAAGTTCATTGTATAAACACTTTCAAAATAAAGATGAAATCCTTGATACGATATTCGCGAATTTTGAAGTGCAGGTTGTAAAAATCCTTCCTCCTGAAGATTGGGTCGAACAGATTGCCAGGTTGATGGATCCGCGGGGCTTCCTGGAACGCGGATTGCAAAATTTTATGAATCACATCAACCACCTCACTATGCGAAAAATCTGGCGGATCATTTACAATGAGCTATTTTCCGATTCACGGGCAAGGGCGATTTATTTTGAGACCATTATCAACCAGACGATCGATCGTGTTGGAGCGATTTTCCAAAAGATGATCGAACTCGGAAAGCTGCCAAACCAGGAGGATGGGAAAATGCTTTCGGCGGAATACCATTATTCGGTTTTCACGCTTATCATGGAATACAATGTGCTGAAATTCGAGGGGAAACCAACAGAAGAAATTGAAAAGAGGCTGCAAGACCATATTGAGTTTTTCATTAAAGCGGTATCCTAATGCACGATTTCAAGGGGGAAAATGGGGATGGCTGGAATTTTTACAAAAAAAGCAGATTTTGAAATTATATCAAAAGGGATCAGTTCGGTGGAAAAAATAAAAATAGGGGGATTGGAGCAAACGATTTTGATTCAGGGCCAGGATAAAGAAAATCCGGTTCTGCTCGTAATCCATGGCGGTCCGTCGCTGCCGCTGCCAGGTGTATCATCAAGGGGAAGGGACTACACAATCGTTACAAATACAAAGGAATTGGTCCGGCACTACAACGTCGTGTTCTGGGACCAGCGGGGAACAGGAAAATCCTACTACCCTGACATTCCGCAGGAAACAATGAGCCTCGCCCAAATCGTCGAGGATGCCAATGAGTTAACGGATTATTTGAGGAGCCGGTTCGGCGTCGAAAAAATCTTTCTGGCCGGCCATTCATGGGGATCGACGGTTGCTCTTACCCTTGCTTCCACATATACGGAGAAATTCTATTCTTATGTCGGTTTGTCCCAAATTGTCAGCTGGACGGAAAATGACAGGCTGGCACTCAATTGGCTAAAAGGGGAAGCCAAACGCCGTGGCAATCAGAAAGCACTTAAACAACTTGAGTCTGTCGGTGAACCGCCGTTTTTGGAAAGCTTTGAGCAATGGGCGGTCATCCGCCAGTGGCAGCAAAAATTCAACACAATCATTTATTCAGACGCTGAAATTAAGCATCCGGGCCTTATCCGCATCACGTTCTCCATGTTCCAATCCCCGGATTATAGGCTGAAGGATATTTACAATACGTTTGCCAAAGGGTTTAAGCTCGTCTACCACCAGGCGTTCATTGAAGAACTTGCCACGACTAATTTTATGGAAACCGCGAAGGAATTGCCGATACCGGTCACCTTTATACACGGCCGAAAGGATTTCCATGTCAATGGCGCGCTTGTCGAAAAATATGTCGATATGTTAAAGGCTGAAAAAGGGAAGCAGCTCATTTGGGCGGAAAAATCCGCGCATGCTTTCCACCCAGACGATACGAAAATAATAGAGCAGTATTTGATTGGCGAAAAAAAGCATGCCGCCAAGGCAGATACTTCTGAAAGATTTTACAGCTTCCGTTAAACGTTTTCGTGCGCCACCCACCTGACTAGCAGGAAAATTCTTCTTGCAAACTGCATCCTTTGTGATTAAATGATTAATAGAAGGAAGATTTTTATAAAGAAGGGGATTCTTTCATCGTTTGCCCGTATTTCTATTAAGCAATCAGAGAGGGCCTTTTCAGGTGGGGGATGCATGCATCATGTATACGTTCGTAGGTTATTTGGCTAAAGGAATCCTGGCTTTTTTTACAAGGCCAAAGGTTGTTAATCGAGGGGTTCTCCCTAAAGAAGGGGGCTTTGTCCTGGCCTGTACCCATACCGGCTGGGTCGATGTGCTCGTCCTTGGGACAGCTGTCCTTCCAAGGCAAATTCACTATATGGCAAAAAAACAATTGTTCGCTAGCCGGTTTGGCGGCTGGTTTTTAAAAAAGCTGAACGCATTTCCGGTCGACAGGGACGCCCCTGGGCCAAGCGTGCTGAAAATTCCACATCGCCTGTTGTCAAAAGGTGAAATTGTCGGCATTTTTCCAAGCGGGACACGAGTGAAAGAACAGGCTGAGCTGAAGCAAGGTGCCATCACGATTGCCATGCGTTCCAAAGTGCCAATCATCCCGGCTGCTTACAGCGGGCCGAATACATTCAAGGAATTGTTTTCATTCAAAGGTGCTTCAATCATTTTCGGCGAACCAATCGAAATTCCATCAGCCGCAAGGGAAGAAAGGGAACATTACACCCAGCTGCTCGAGGAAAAACTTCATAGCCTTCAGCAACGCATTTCATCTTAATGGCCCGATTTGCATAGCAGCAGAGCTTTTGGAAAAGATAAAAGTGATTTTCCAAAAGGAGGACGCCCAGATGGCCAGGAATGACAACGAAAAGAAAATCGGAACGGATAAAATGAGCGGAGGACCCGCGGGCAACGAGTTCACAAGCGACAACGCGTTCAGCGACCGAGGCCTCGCCAATGAAGAACGCCTGAACAAAGCGATGACACAAGGAAAAAATCAAAAGTGATGTTTGCACAAAAGGCCGGGATTCGGCCTTTTTTACATAGCCAGGATAAAAAACAGACAGACACCAATTTAAATAGAACAAAAGAATGCATATGTCGGTTTCTAATAAGGGAGAGAACAAATGAATTTTTGCGAAAACGTATTGAATCAAATACGATTTGTACTGGATACCATTACAGCAATCACCGATCAGCTTAAGGAAGAAGACCTGAAATTCCGTTCCACGGAAAAAAAGCACTCCGTCGGGGAATTGCTCGAGCACATGGCAATGATTTGCCTGGCGGACCTTCGGATATCGCAAGGCTTGTCTATAGAGGAGATGGAGAAGTTTTACTCGGAGCACTCGTATAAAACAATTCCGGAAATTAAAGCTGCGATTGCGGAAAACTACGGAATTTTAAAAGAAGCGTATTTGGGATTGTCAGTAAAAGAATTAAATGAACGGATTACATCTTATTGGGGCGTGTCGTACTCAAGGTTCGAATGGCTGCTCGAAATCCTCGCCCATCTTTCCCATCACCGCGGCCAGCTGCACGCCATCCTCGTCCATTGTCTTCATAAAGATCCAGGAGTTCCACTGTTCGAATAAAACGCAGATTGGTTTACATCCAGCAACCCTTGGCTTAAGATTACTTAAAAAGGAGGTTGCGCTATGTCGCTTGAAAGCGTTAAAGAACATTTGAAACAATGGAACAGGGAACAGGATGTCATGGAGTTTGATACGTCGAGCGCAACTGTCGAGCTGGCGGCAGAAACACTCGGCGTTATCCCCGCGCGGATTGCCAAGACCTTGTCGTTCAGGGGTGAAGGTGATAAGGCCATTTTGATAGTCGCCGCGGGGGATGCAAAGGTCGACAACAAAAAGTTCAGGCAAACCTTTGGCTTCAAAGCGAGGATGCTGAATCCTGATGAGGTACTCGAACAGACCGGCCATGCAATTGGCGGGGTTTGCCCGTTTGGGTTGAAAAACGATCTCGACGTTTATTTAGATGAGTCGCTGAAACGGTTTACTACTGTTTTTCCGGCGTGCGGGAGCGCCAACTCGGCGATTGAAGTAACCCTCGAACAATTGTATACATATTCTTCTGCACGAGGCTGGGCAGATGTGTGTAAGGGCTGGGATGAGTCGCAGGAAAACAGAGAAATGGCAGCAGCCCAGGCAGCTGAAGGACGATAAAAAAGAAACATGCAGTCGCTCAGGTGGCTGCATGTTTTTTCATAAAAGGGGACGGAACATGAACATACCTTTTAATATGGAGTTTACGTTTGATAAAAATTTATGGGAAGTTCCGGTTTCACAAACTGAGATGGAACAAGGTGTTCAATTCCTGAAAAAGCAGCTTGCCGGGTTAGCTACATCCGAAGCGGAACAAGCATCCATTTATGGGCTGGTCGGCGTTTACTCAAGAATTCTGCGGAAATTCGAGGAAAGCAAATCCAACTTGCAGGTGGCCATTGAATTAAACAGGAAAGCCAACAACAAAAAGGGACTGTTCGTGAATGAGCTGAGGCTCGCTCATACGTACCAATGGGAAGGAAATTTCCATCAGGCTAATAAGCTGTTCACGAAACTAATCGACGAAGCGGAAAAATCGGACATCCTGGAAGTATACCTCGATTTTATATATCAGCACCAGGGAAGGAATTTGTTCGACCAAAAGAACTATTGGATGGCGGAGGATTTTTTTAAAAAAGCACTTCACATTAGAAATACAAAGGGAAATGAAGAGTTGCTGATATCGACGCGGCATGCTCTCTCGGTTTGCGCCGAAAGGGCCAATTCCGGCGATCCTCTAAACAATGATTCCACAAGCCTAGGTAGAAAGGAATAGTTTTCAGAATTAACTGTGAATTATTAGGCCAATAGCTGCATAGACATCAAAAAGATTCCCTGTTAGGGTAAAATTGGCGGCAGTTGTAAGCCCTTACATACAACCGATTGAAAATGCCCAGCGGCTGCCTGCCGAGAATCGTTCCATATACCTTAAAGGAGGAGGAGGATTTTTTTGAAGATTAACCGTTATTTGATCATGGCAATGGTGTTGTCGCTTGTCTTGCTTGGTCTGCCGTTTTACACCCATGCGAGCTGGCAGGATCCTGTTAAGCCGGGATGGAAGGAAGGCGAAGCCAAAAAGGGCTGGATTCAGAGTAAGCTGCAGCACATGACGCTTGAAGAAAAGGTCGGCCAGCTTTTCATCGTCCATGTTTATGGAAAAAAAGCCGAGGACCCAGCCTATGAACAAACGAATTTGACGAACAACCGGGGCGGCAAAAACTTTAAAGAAGTTATCGAGAAATACAAAATTGGCGGAGTCATTTATTTTAACTGGAGCCAAAACATCACGACACCAGCCGATCCGCCTCAAGTAAATGCGCTGTCAAACGAACTCCAGAAAATTGCGATGTCCCAGCGGATGCAGATTCCACTGTATATTTCGACAGACCAGGAAGGCGGCATTGTCCAGAGGCTAACATCTCCTGGGACGGTCTTCCCTGGCAATATGGCGCTGGGAGCGACAAGGTCGACTGAATACGCGGCGAAAACAGCTGATATTTTAGCAAAAGAGCTGAAGGCAATTGGCGTAAACATGGATTTCGCGCCTGTTGCCGATGTGAATATGAACCCTGCGAACCCGGTTATCGGGGTAAGGTCGTTCGGGGAAGATCCAAAGCTTGTTTCCGATCTGACAGTCGCCCAGGTAAAAGCTTTCCAAAATCAAAACGTAATCGCGACGGCGAAGCATTTCCCTGGCCATGGCGATACGGCGGTTGATTCGCATTACGGCCTGCCGATTATCAACCATGACCTTGAAACACTTCATAAAGTTGATTTGGCGCCGTTCAAAGCGGCAATCGAGGCGGGCGTTGATTCAATCATGACTGCCCACATCGTTGTCCCGGCACTTGATGATTCAGGTTTGCCGGCTACGTTGTCGAAACCGATCCTGACTGATTTGCTCCGGAAGGAACTTGGATTCGACGGCCTAATTATCACGGACAGCCTTGATATGTCCGGCGCGCAAGTCGTACCGGCTGATCGAATCGCGGTAGAAGCGTTCAAGGCTGGCTCCGATATTCTTTTGAACCCGCCGAACGTTGAAGTAGCGTACAATGCGGTTCTAAATGCCGTGAAAAACGGTGAAATTAGCAAGAAACGCCTTGATGAATCGGTTTACCGTATCCTTGAATACAAAATGAAGCGCGGACTGTTCGACAATCCTTATACCGATTCTTCCGCGGTAAAAGCGGTTGGCGCGCCGGAACACCTTGCCGCTGCTGATGAAATTGCCAATAAAAGCATCACGCTTGTTAAAAATGACGACGGATTGCTTCCGCTGAAGAAAACAGAATCTGTTCTTATTGCGGGCCCGTCATCTGGAAAGCCTACAATGCTCGCTGATCTTTTGAAAGCGAAGGGCTTCAATGCAAGCGCATCTTCCGCTTCACCTACTCCAACTGCTGCACAAATTGCAGCCGCGGTGGAAAGGGCGAAACAGGCCGACAAAGTTATTGTCACAACCTACAATGGGGCCACCAACGCTGGACAGCAGCAACTTGTCAAAGCGTTGCAGGATTCAGGTAAAAAAGTAAATGTCGTGGCAATCCGCAATCCATATGACTTGATGGCGTTCCCGACTGTTAGCGCCTACCTCACAACTTATGGCGACCGCGATGTGTCCATCCATGCATTGTCGAGGGTTCTGGCAGGGGAAGTTAATCCTGCTGGCAAACTTCCTGTAAGCATACCTGGACTTTATGGTTATGGAACTGGGTTGACCTATTAAGGGTAGAAAAAAGGGGATAAAAAAGAAGCAGGCTGCCGTTGCGCGCCTGCTTTTTGTTCTGGCTTATAAAATTAGAAAGTTCGCAAGGACAGGCGGTTTTTGCTCTTTTTCATTAATCCATAAAAATCGTCGAAGCTGCGTCGATGCGCTGCAGAATACCGGTTTCAAGTTCAAATGTAAAGAGAATATATACTTTGTCAGTAGAATATGAGCGGAATTCATTTTGGCTTGTCGTATTTACCTCTCCCTCGCCGAAAATCGAAAGGACATCCGGGAGAGTAACTTCTTTTTCGGGACGCATCCGTACTACGAGGATAACATCTTCGTATCTTTCAACTACGAACTTGCCATAATCGTAATTGTTTTTTTCAATCTTTAATGGCTCCGAGAATTCAGGCCTGGAAAGAAGCTTGTTAATATCTCCTCCAATCGGAATACCGAACAATTCATTTGTTTGTAGAGCATCCTTAATTTCGTAAAGTATTTTCTCCAAAATCATTCCTCCAAAAAATTGTTTAAGAATTAATTCTAGGTTGTATTTGTTTATCCTTCCGAGAAATGCGTATTATTCTAAATAGATATTAATTTAGGGGGTGAGCCTTATGAAGTTTGCAAAAGCGGCTGAAATAATCGCGAAGTCGAATAACATGGTCGTCCTTACCGGAGCTGGGATTAGCACGGAGTCGGGAATCAAGGATTTCAGGTCCCGGACAGGCATTTACAAGATGGCGCCGGAATACATCCTATCGCTCGATTATTTCTTTAGGAATCCAAAAGAGTTTTACCAATTTGCCTTGGAAAATTTATATCACCCGGATGCTCAGCCGAATGTTGGCCATGAAATTTTAGCCAAGTGGGAGAGGGTAGGCCGCGTCGTGCAGGTCATTACGCAGAACATTGACGGCCTCCACCAGAAAGCTGGCAGCAGGGAGGTCATTGAATTTCACGGCTCGATGAATACTGCGAGCTGCCTGAACTGCGGATCAAAGTACAGCGCGGAGGAAATGCTGCACCGCTACCATGAACTGGAAGACTTTTATGTATGCAGCGAGTGTGAAACGCGGAAGGAACGAGATCGGTTTATCAAGCCGGATGTGGTTCTATTTGGTGATGCGGGTGAATGGTTCACGCCGGAAGGCTTTTCCACGATTCTTGGGCGGATTGGCGCGGCGGATTGCGTTTTGGTGCTCGGAACAAGTTTGAAAGTTGTCCCGTTTTCATCGTTTCCGCAGCATCGTGGGCCGGATGTGCCGCTGATCATCATAAATATGGATGAAACACCGTACGACCACGCCCATAACACGGTTGTTATCCATGATTCGATAGGGAAAACCCTTGTGGAGATCGAAAAATTGCTGTGATTTTTTATGGTGGGTAAAAAATATCAGGTGCTTTTTTAACATTATCCGGGTTTTCAACCGACTTATCCGGGTTTTCGGCCGACTTATCCGGGTTTCTAGCCCACTTATCCGGGTTTCAACCCACATATCCGGTTCTGTCACTTTTCCGCCACATTTCAAGCAAACTCAAGCGAGTTTAGCACTAAATATTAGCACCAAATCATAAAAATAACTCCCAAACATGACATTTGTCATATGACACACATGACAGCTGCTACTGCACAGCCTTTTCCGTTTCCTATATAATCATGATACTTAGATTAAAAACGAAAGGGGCTTATATAACAAAATGACTGTACAAAACCAGCAAAAAGCTCTCAAGAAACAGGTTGCTCCTTATGAAAAATCCGACACTAAAAAAAGCGTAATCCAAATTTTGAACACAATCATCCCGTTTTTGGGCTTATGGTTCCTTGCTTACAAAGCATTGCCGATCAGCTATTTGTTAACTCTTGCACTGGCTATCATGGCATCAGGCTTTATGGTGCGGACGTTCATCATTTTCCATGACTGCTGCCACCATTCTTTTTTCAAAAACAGGAAAGCGAATAAGTTCGTGGGCACCATCACTGGCGTATTGACATTTTTCCCGTACAGCCAGTGGGGGCGCGACCATAACATCCACCACGCTACAAGCGGAAACCTGGACAAGCGCGGCACAGGCGACATTTGGGTCATGACCGTCGAAGAATACGCAAAAGCGACGCCAATGAAAAAATTGGGGTACAGGCTGTACCGTAACCCACTCGTCATGTTCGGCCTCGGCCCAATCTGGCTCGTAATCATCAAAAACAGGTTTAACCGCCGCGATGCGCGCATGCCTGAAAAAATGAACACTTGGCTCACGAACGTACTGATTGTCGCCATTACCGCGATTTTAGTATGGGCAATCGGCTGGAAGGCTTTCCTTATGGTCCAGCTTCCAATCATGTTTGTTGCGGGCGTGCTAGGCATCTGGCTTTTCTACATCCAGCACACATTCGAAGATTCATACTTCGAACACGATGGAGAGTGGGAATACGTCCTGGCTGCTGTTGAGGGCAGCTCTTTTTACAAGCTTCCGAAACTCCTGCAATGGGTGACAGGGAACATCGGCTACCACCATGTCCATCACCTTGCGCCAAGGGTTCCGAACTACAATCTAGAGGAAGTCCATAACAACACACAGCCACTGCAGCATGTTCCGACAGTGACATTGGCGACAAGCCTTGAATCACTGAAATTCCGCCTATGGGATGAGGAAAAGAAACGCTTCGTCGGCTATTCTGCAGCAAAATCGTTTTCCAAAAAGCCTGCTTCCATCAAAATGAAGCCGGAAACCGAATAAATCCAGCAAGTGAAATTCTCCACTTTCCGCTCCCCTCACTGAAGGGGAGTGTTTTTGTATAGCTAGGGTGGAGGAAACAAAGTAATATGGTAAAATACCGGTAAGAGATTTCACTAAAACGAGGTTCGCATATGTTTAAAAAATATTGGGCTCTGCTCGGGAGCACGGGGATTTCACCCTATATTTGGACAATCCTCGGAATCCTCCCGTTTTATTTTATATACCTTACTTCCTCGACTGTGAAAATAATGGCGGGGATCATCCTGACACTTTCATTCTTCGCGATTTACCGGCTCGCTTTTATCTCAAAGGGCTGGACGGTTTATATTTGGACGCTCCTCTTAACTGGCATATCAATCGCACTTACAAGCTTGTTCAGCTACGTGTATTTCGCGTTTTTCATCGCGTATTTCATTGGCAATATACGCAACAAGATTCCGTTCTACGTCCTGTACTCCATCAACCTTGCAGGAATGGTCATCGCGATCAATTTAAAATTCATCCTGCGCGATGAATTTTTGCTGAGGCAATTGCCGCTCGTTGTCATCGTTGTCCTTAGCCTGATCCTCCTGCCATTCAGCCTCCGCCACCGGAACGAGCGTGGGTTGCTTGAGGAAAAGCTCGAGGATGCGAACAAGCGGATTTCCGAGCTGATCAAAATCGAGGAGCGCCAGCGGATTGCCCGCGACCTCCATGATACGCTTGGCCAAAAGCTATCCTTGATCGGCCTAAAAAGCGACCTAGCGAGGAGGCTGATTTCCAAGGATCCCGCCCGAGCAGCCGACGAATTAAAGGATGTTCAGCAAACAGCAAGGACAGCCTTGAACGAAGTACGAAAAATGGTCGCCCAAATGCGAGGAATCCGGCTCAGCGAAGAAATCGTCCGCGTCGAGGAATTGCTCGAAGCCGCGCAAATCAAATTTACCGGAAGCCAGGAATGGTCGCTTCCGAACGTACCGCTCCTTGTCGAAAACATCTTAAGCATGTGCCTAAAGGAAGCCGTAACGAATGTCGTCCGGCACAGCGGCGCAACCCGGTGTGAAATAACATTAACCCACACGAATAAAGAAATTTTGCTTTCAGTGAAAGATAACGGAAAAGGAAATGTCGGCAAAGAGCATTTTTCAAAAGGAAGCGGACTGTCCGGCATGAGGGAACGGCTTGATTTTGTCAACGGAACTCTTGATGTTGAATCGAACGGAGGAACGGAATTGCTGATACGCGTACCGACCATCGTCAAACATTTAGAAAAGGAGGGCTTGAGATGATTCGGATTGTCATTGCGGAAGACCAACGGATGCTCCTCGGCGCATTCGGGTCTCTAATAAACCTTGAAGAAGACATGGAGGTTGTCGGAATGGCAGCGAACGGGGAAGAGGCAGTCAAGCTCGTCCGTTCGCTCCAGCCTGATGTGTGCATCATGGATATTGAAATGCCGGGCAAAAGCGGCCTTGAAGCAGCGGAAGAACTGAAAGACTCGGACTGCAAAATCATGATTCTTACAACGTTTGCCCGCCCCGGTTATTTCAAGCGCGCCTTGAAAGCAGGAGTCACAGCATATTTGCTCAAAGACGGCCCAAGCGAAGAACTCGCCGGCTCAATCCGAAGCGTCATGGCGGGAAAACGAATCTACGCACCGGAGCTAATGGACGATTTATACAGCGAGGACAACCCTTTGACAGAAAGAGAAATGGACGTCCTCGGCCTCATCGCCGACGGCAAAAACACAAAGGAAATCGCTAGTGAACTCACACTGTCCACCGGAACTGTCCGGAACTATATCTCCACCATCCTCGACAAACTCCAAGTTAAAAACCGAATCGAAGCCATCACCCACTCCAAGGAAAAGGGTTGGTTCAAGTAGAAAGCGGCGGGTCCAACCCGCTGTTTTTTCTATTTGTCAAAAACCCCCGGGTGCGAAAACTCCCCACAATAATAACCTAAGGATATACGTTCTTAGGAGGTCCAGGGATGTTCTTTTTTTGGAAAAATGCCTTTGGCGCCCACAAACGGATGGGAGCCCAATACAAAAAGCAGCCGATTGCACACCGTTCGGCGGAAATCGAAACCCCAACAATGCGGCAGCTCCCCAACGAAGCCTATTTCCGCCCATCCTGTTCGGCTGTTTTGAACAACCATTACACAGATTTCAGC
Source organism: Neobacillus sp. YIM B06451 (assembly GCF_032667185.1). Lineage (NCBI taxonomy): Bacteria > Bacillati > Bacillota > Bacilli > Caryophanales > Bacillaceae > Neobacillus > Neobacillus sp. YIM B06451. The sequence continues at coordinate 882,535 of NZ_JAVFKJ010000001.1, forward strand.
TTTTTCACCCCATTCAACGAAAAATCCTATAAAGAAATCGTCATACCGCATTCATTGTTACGTTCCCCGCGTGATACCGTCCTGAATTATTTTAGTATTTTGCGCGACGCTGAAAACCTGGTGAAGGGGAAGAAGGGGGGATGCGGGACAGTCGGAATGGCGAATATTCCCTTTCCCATTGCGTATAAGATGCTTAGCGATCAATACCGTAAAAAACTCAGCTACTCAAACTACCTGAAGTCCTTTGAAGGGATAGGCCGGACACACTTGCTCGTTTTAGAGGAAGTGCCAGCCGACCGCCATGGCACGGATACATTTTTCATCGAACTAGAAACGATCGAAGGGTCGGATAAGGGCGTCACAACCTTTGCCTAATATTACGGGTATGTGGATGTAGTAAAAGAGAAAGGACTTTATACAATTGATTCGATTCGGCTTTTCGGAGAGGATTTTCTATGCGCTGCCTTTCATGGATGGGATCATGATGCAGTGGCAGTCGTTGAAATAAAATTCGGAGAATGGTGCAAGCTTGTTGAGAAGCTCAAACCCGTTAAACTGGAGGGACACCGGAAAACAATCGAATTTGCCGGAACGGATGGAAATGAATACCGCTTCATCTTTTTCCAGCTTGCAAACCATACGGATATCCTCGCCGCCCAGTATAGGAAGAAACCGGGCGGGGGCTGGGAAGCAATCCGCATCGTTCCTGAAAAATGCCTTCAGTAGGGAGGAGGGAGGGAGCTTTGACAGTTGGATGCCGTGCGGATATAACGGATTTCCTTATTCGGAATTGGTTGGTATGTTGTCAGACAAAATAATGGCTTGATGCCTCGTATAAAAATTCGAATAGCGGTAAAACAGCTCCAGCTGTACCTGCTGGTTGTTATATTCAGCTAGATACGTAGTTTTCAGTGGGGTGCTTTGCTTCGTAAATTGAATCGACGAGGCTTTGGCCAAGCCCTCCAGATAGCGTTCCAATTCATTTTTCTTTATTGTTGGCGATTTTCCTGGCGCAAGCTTGCTTTCCTGTTTTTCTTTTATTACTTTGTCTATTTTTTCGATAATCACATTTTCCCCGTAATCTTTTATCATTTTTTTATAAGTCTCATTCCTTTCCGGTGCATGATGAATAAACAGTAAATGGATAATAAAAAAAGCCAGAAAAGGAGAAGCGGCGGCTTCCCCTTTTCTGACTTATGTTTGGCTCGTGTCCATCCATTGCGATCAGAATGAATTCTATTTAACTGTTTAATTTGGTTGAAAAGTTGGCTGGCTAAGATTTTTGTCTTACCCTTCCATTATTGTAACATTGCCAATAGGGGCAATCAATACATTTTCCCGTTTTATCATTCGCTTTATCATTTTAAAATTAACAGTATATAGCTCAAATCCTTTTGGAAATTCCAGTCGACGAATACATCGTCAATCTGGGTGTGAAGGTAATTTTCAAAAGCCGCTTGGTGTTCACCAAGCAATTTCTTTTCAAGGCTTCGTTTCGCTAGTTTTAACGTTTCTTCGAAGCCAAGCAGGATTAATTCTTTCTCGATTTGGACAAGGATGCCTGCTCTTGCAATCAGAAGGACCCTTGAGCTCAGAAGCTCGGAATAGGTTTCCTCCGGCGGCTTCTGTGCAACTATACTTATATCGATGATTTCCCTGTGGATCTTTTCCTTGTTCCTGTATGGTTCTCGAAGCTTGGCGAATCCAGTAGGGGAGAGCACGACTATGAATGCACCGGTCTGCGATTCAAGGTTCCAGTCATAGTAAAATTCTTCAACAGTCCGCCCAATACTTATTGTGAAAAAGCTCTTAATTTCCTCAATTAATGTTTCCATAAGAAGATCGCGCGTTTTTTCAACATACACGTTTTGCTTGCTGAACATAAGCGATTTTTCCATCGGGGATAGGAAATTTGTAATATGGACGGTGATGAATGGCTCTGCGTACGTGCAATGGACCGCTCCCGGGCCCCGGCCAAAATTATCCCGAAGAAGCTTTCCTATATAACCGCTTACTTCTTTTTCAAGGGCAATAACTTCCATAAATATCCTCTCCCTACAGTATTTACCCTACTTATGTTTCCACCTTTTGTCCTATTTAAACGTTTTGTTAGGGAGTAGGATCGCGCTAGCACGAAAAAAGCCCGCTGGAAGCGGACTTTTCACATGGGTGGAATTTACTGAGCACCATCGCCAAATGGCGTTCTCCAGGTAAATTCAAGTTAGGTATAGTAAGAAACAATGACTGGCAATTTATTATAGCCTGCTCGTATCATAGCTGCCGAGCACCTGGACTTCGTGGCCAAACGCGCGCAGGATCGTGAGCGCCTTTCCTGTTTTTGCTTCATCCATTCCAGTTTCGGCTTCGATGAAAAAGTGGTATGTACCAAGCCTTTTTTTCGTAGGGCGAGATTCAATCCACGTCAAGTTGATGGACAGTGCGGAAAATACATTCAAAATAGACGACAAGACGCCCGACTGATCAAGTCCTGGGGCGATGAGAAGCATAACTTTATTCCGTTTATGGAAAGGCAGGACGTCCGGTCTCCGTTTTCCTACAACGAGGAAGCGGGTATGGTTTTCGCCATTGTCCTGGACAGAATCGTTGGCTATTTTAAGTCCGAACAGCCTGGCGGCGGCGCTGGAGGCTATTGCCCCGGCATCCGTCCTTCCCTGTTCCTTCAATGCTTTCGCAGCGGAAGAGGTGCTGTCGAATTCCTTCGTTTTCACACGGGATTCTTTTATAAAATCCTTGCACTGGGCAAGCGCCGGTGAAATCGACCAAACCTCGCGGATCGTTTCCATTGAGGCCCCTTCATTGACAAGCAGTTTGAGCGAGACAGGGAAAATGACTTCCGATTCAATGAAAAGATTGTTCGCCAGGAGTCCATCCGCGGTTATATTAATCGTTCCTTCAATCGAGTTTTCAATTGGCACGATGCCTTTATCAACCTTCCTGTCTCCAACCGCCTCGAGTACCTCGAGGATTGAGCCGCATAGCTGCCAATCGACATCCTTGTCGGTAAACGTCCGTAACGCAGCTTCTTCTGAAAAACTTCCATGAGGTCCTAAATACGCTACTTTCATTTCTATACACTCCTTTTTGCCATGTAATTAAGTATACACAATGGCGGCGGGAGGTCTAGCGTTTTTCGGATTTTTTCAAATTTATCGACAAAAAACCGGGATTCTTCCATTCAATCCCGGTTTTTTTGCTATTCTAAAATAACCCCGTCTTGGTAACCTGCCATGAAGCTGCCAAGGGTTTCCTCAAGGGATTCATTGTTTTCCGGTATCTGGACAATCAGTTCATTCCTTTGCCCAACGGCTGTAATCCCAACATTTTCGAATCGGTTAACGTTTAGTTGTACCCTAAGCGCTTCGGCGATTTTTTCCGCATCATAACCGTCCTGGATGATATAACGGACGTTCTTCATTTTTCATTCTCCTTTCTTCCGTGTAGTTTTTGCCGGTCTTGAAAGCTCTAACCGCTTTAGGACCCTTATTTCTTCCTCGTGTGAAACGCCATATTCGGACGGAGTTTCCAAAATGAATGGAATGTCTGAAAAGGCGGATATTATGCCGTCCATTTGCTCAGGAAGGATTTTGCCGCCTTTATAGATATTGGCGTGCCGGTCTTTCCTTGATCCGTGGGGATGCATAGAATTGTTTAAATGGATTGCCTTCAGGTGTTCCGTGTAGCCGAGAGAATCGGCTTTTTCTTTGAATGCCAGAGTATTCGAGCCATCCCACATTCCGCTTGCGAAGGCATGGCAAGTGTCCAGGCAAAAACCAATTTTCGCCGGATACTGGGATAAATTCCTTACCTGGACAAGTTCTTCAAGTTCGGTGCCGAGAGCTGCCTGTTTGCCCGCATTGTTTTCCAGAAGAAGCAGGCAGTCACCGTCCCATTTTTCTAGGATTGAATTGAGCATTTCCAACATAAGGTGATAGCTCGCAAGTGGATTTTCTTCGCTAATCCGGCTCCCGAAATGGACGACGATTCCCTTAGAACCGCAGGCATCCGCGATAGCGAGATCGTTCAGGATCGAAACGATATTCAGCTCTTGTTTTTCAGTAGGAGGGGTGATACTCGTCGGATAGGGAGTATGCGCGATTGAAAAAAGCCCATTCTCTTCGCAAAATCTCCTGCAGCTTTTAGCGTCAGCAAGATCGAATTCCTTAACTGAAAGGCTTCGGGGATTTTTCGGGAAGTATTGAAACGCCTGGGCGCCAATTTGCTTTGCATGCTTAGCGGCGGATAGATACCCTCCACGGATACTCACATGGCAGCCGAATATCATTTCGGGCCACATCCTTTTTTGATTAGCCTTCAGCAGAAAGGGGGTTTCTATTCGTAACCGAGGCAGCGAAATTGTACAAGAGGCTGCGTCCAGATAACGTCACATGCCTTTTTAAATGCGGGTACGTCTGGTTTTACGAAATGCTGTACAGAATATAGGTTAACTTCTGACTCGTTTGCTTCGAATTTGTGAAAGCGGTTCGAACTTGAAGCACCTTCTGACTGGATTGCCTCATTTTTATGATAAGCTGTCAGAAGTAAAGGCATCTTCTGACTTGATTGCCCCAATTTTCCGAAAAGCTGTCAGAACCAGGATAACTACTGACCCATAATCAAAAACTCACTAATATTACACATTGGGGGTTAATACTCGGTGACGAAGCGAATAGCCCGCGTCCGGGGAGGGCACACTACCGTGGGATTGACAGTCACTCGGAAAGGGGAATGAAGATGAAGGAACTTTTACAGCAGGTAAAAAAAGAGTTGGAAAAAGCGTTTGACCACCCGGAAATGCATAACTTAGATGAGAGTATTGCCAAGCTCCGATCTGCGCTTGAACATCACGGCGATAAAGGGACAATGATTAATGATGCGATTACTGCGCTTACCCAGGCGAGGAATGCCGCTGCTGAACTTGAACATGCGGGAACGGATTCATCCTCTGCTGCATTCGGGGAGGCGTTCAATGCATTGGACCAGGCAATTGAATCGTATACAAATCCAAACAACGACCCTTTTTAAAAGCGAAAAGCACCAGATTAACGGGTTTACTACAGAGGTGCAAACATATAAAACACATAGGAAAAACGCACTTGAATTTACAGCATAATTCACAGTGCGTTTTTTATTGATATATCAACGTTTTTGCTTATTTTAATCGCTCAATCCGGATTAAATCACACAGTAAATCACAAGATATGAATTCATTATTGGAAGGTGTGTGAATTTGTATGTGATTTAGTGAGTGAAATGAGTTACAATCACGAAGCATTTTGGATATTTATGTTAAAAGGATAGTAGGGAAATTAAGTAATTTGTGCAAAGATGTACTTACGCTAACGGTGCAAAATAGTGCAAGAAGGAATTTCCGCTTTTTGTTAGAATTTAAAATGTAATAAGAATATAGGGGGCATTACCTTGGAATTCTTAATGATCTTTAGCTTCCACTTCTTTATTATGGGTTCAATTGTAATGCTTTTAAGCGGACTAATAAGTTTCTTTTTCCCAAAGATTACAGTTTTCATTGTAGTTGTGTTACTAAGTATGTTAATAGGCTATACCTATTCAGTGGTTTATGAGGTCCCTAATTTAGCTTTGTTCTCCGTAATATTAAACGGTATCCTGTCACTTCTGGCTGTTGGATTAGTGAAGACATACTTCTACTCGAAACAAAAGGTGACGGAAGAAATTAATGATAAATATTATTGAAAAGTTCTTTATGCGCTGCCTAAAGTGGCAGCTTTATTTAACGGGGAGCTCAATAAGTTTCATTCTATAAAAAGTATTAATGTGTTATTGAAGGGAGTAATTAACTTGTCTATATTAGACGTTTTATTTAATAAAGAAATAGTATATACGGCAACAAATCACAATGATTATTTTAAAGTAGCCCAAGCATTCAAAAATGGTGGATTGAAGTATAAGGTTAAACAACAATCCCCTAATAGTTCACCTGGTCAACCGTTTAGTGCTGATGAATTTAGGCAACCTGTTATATACGATTTTTATGTAAATAAGAATGAACGGAATATTGCCCAACTGTTGCTTTCCAAATTAAACAAATATTAATCGGGTTTGAGATTATTCAACAAACAGGGAAGTTTAATTCAACATATATTTTTAAAATTCGGAGGGAAGTAAAATGAACGCTATTTATCGTTGGATTGTTTTTATTTTTCTTGCTTTCATTTCCGTTTTAATGGTCAATAAAGGATTAGATTTATGGTCTCTTGGTACAAATGTGGATGGTGATGGCATTGGAGTAACCTTTTTAGGATTAGAAATAAATGACCGAGTACCAGAAGCAAATATTCCTACCTATGCAATTGGTTTCTTTGTTGCAAGTTTTATTACTTTGTTGATTGCCCTTGTGCTTGTTGTAAAAACTTTTTTAAAGTTTAGTGCTAACACAACAGCAAGTTAAGTGGTTGTATACCCAACAAACTAGTGCTTTAGCTAAATAATATAATACAAAAAAGGCTTAGGGTTGAAAACAACACTAAGCCTTTTTGCCCTGTGATTTGTGTTGTGATATCTTGTGCGATTAGGACTATGAATCAATGTTTTGCACCTCACAAGTAAACCCGTTACACCCAGATTCGGTTACTTTTTTTGTTTAATGTCTGTGAAAGAGCTTTAGGCAATAAACCGGCATTTTGGGTAGTTGGAGCAGCCTTTGAATGAGCCGCCTTTGCCAATTCGGGTGATAAGATGGCCACCGCATCGGGGGCAAATATTGTTGGCGATTTGAAGTTTCCTTTCTTGCATCGTACTCTTAATATTCCTAATATGGTTGTCGCTTTGGATTTTTCTGGCCTGCCTGTCGTGTATGTATAATTTCGATAGAAGGAGTCTAATTTTTTCCTGTCGGAATTTCGTTAGCGGGTTGTCAGACGGCTTCGACACAATCAGGGGCAGGAGATCCCTGATGTGGACGACATCCGCCCCCTTTATAGGCTGTTTTAATTTCAAGGTGGCGTTGTGGCAAAACACCACGATTGAATAAAAAGGGATGTCCGCAGCAGCATCGCCTAGGAACTCCTTCACTGCTTTTATGTGTCCGTAATTTTGCCAAACTGGATTTGGAAAATAAGAACGGTGTTTATAGTTGATGGCGGTCCAGCTAGGGCTGGTCTCCGTACCCGTTATCCATCCGTTGTAATTCTTTGTTTCTATGACAAATATCCCTTTGGTGGAGATAAAGATATGGTCAATCTGGCTTGTTTGGCCATTCTCTTTGGGAATATACAAGTCATTCAACAGGATATGGGTTTCAGCTTCAAGCGTCTGCAAGAGCCTGCTGACCTGTTTTTCACCAACCCTTCCCTTGAAGGAAGCCGGATTGAATAAAAGCTCCTTGAACGTATCCAAAAGATCTGCCAGGAAAGTACCCATACAAACAACTCCCACTAACAACATATAGGACTATCATACCATAATGAACCGCCAGGAAAGGATAAATTTTACAAAAATTGTCCATAAAAGCGAATAGTGACTGTAATTCAATTAATAATTGTCGAGATGGTGGAAATCATTTATTTTAATAAAGGGGGAGTGGAAAAAAATGACTAAGATTCAACTGCTAAATCCGGTACCCGGAAAAAAAGGTGCCGCAATCGAAGAACAAAAATATCTCACTGTGAAGGAAACGATCCTGGCTATCCTTAACGATAGAGGAACCATCACATTCAAGGAGCTTATGGAGGAGGTTGGCAACCGTTTGAAAGGCAGTTTTGATGGCTCGCCTTCCTGGTATTGTACCGCTGTGAAGCTCGATCTTGAAGCTAGAGGCGTGATTGAAAGAATAAGTGGGGAAAGCCCGCAAAAGCTTAGGCTGCACAAAAGGTAATCAGTACTAAAAAAAATATGTGACAGGAAGTGTTCTATGAAAAGAAAATCGAGTTATGCGGCAATTATAATCATGTTGCTTTTGTTCGGCACCGGCGTCCTTGCTTATTATTTTTATTTCCAGCCGAAAAAGGAGTTGGCAGCCGCGGAGGAGATGATGCTGGAGCAGCTTTCAGCAACATATGGCAAACAATTCGAGGTAAGTGAGATAGAATATGGAAAGGCGCTTGGCGACAGGGAAGGGACATACACGTCGATGGTGTACCCAGCTGGCGACAAACATTTAACGTTCCAGGTCCACGTCGCGGAAAATGGCAAAATTATTGACGAATCCTTTAAGGAAACAAAATGGAGAAGTGAAGCAATTCAATCCTGGAAGCCTTTCATGGGTAAGTTTGGACACGTTTCCTATGCGATTAACATCAGTATTCCGGAAGATGTAGCCAAACAATATAATTTGGAAGATACATATAATCAAATCTATCAAAAACACAAACATGTAATGAGCGAGTACATTTTTATTGCAGAAATCGAAAAATCGTTTGATAAGGAAAAAGAAAGAGGCAAGGTTGCCGATTTACTTGACCACACAAAACAGAGGGAACTTAAGGATTTCTCAATTGAATGGCTCTACTACGAGGAAGGAAAACAAGACCCCGATGTTTTTAAGATGAAAGAAGAAATCCCAGCGTACAGCTGGCGCACCTCAAAAGAACAACTGCCGGAGAATAAGGCAGAGAAAAATCTCGATCAATTTTTTATGGATCATAAAGCCCCGGGCAAATAAAATAGCGAATAATAAGGCTCATACTGTGTGGTTGATTTGCCACAAGCACGGATGGAACTAGGCCGCTGTGGTCCAGGTTTATTTTTGTGCAGACGATGAGGGTCCGCAAAGTAGTGTGATTCACCTGCATGAAAAAAGGACTCCTAAAATTCAGGAGTCCACTTTTCGTTAAAAGTAGAGAAAATAAATGAATCCTGCAAGCAAAATCCTGTAAATCGCAAACGGTACAAGCTTAATCCGGTTGATTAGCTTCAGGAAAAAGCGGATCGATATAAGCGCGACGACAAATGCGGCGATGAATCCGGTGATGAAAAAGGGCAGGACGTCGATGGTGAAGTACTGCCAATTTTTCAAAAGGGAGATTCCACTTGCTCCCGCCATAATTGGTACCGCCATAATGAACGTAAAGTCCGATGCGGCGCGGTGGCTCATTCCGAGAAGGACACCGCCCGCAATCGTCGAACCCGAACGGGAAAAGCCCGGCCATAGACCGAGGCACTGAAATAAACCAATCCCGAGTGCTTGCTTGTAGCCAACTTGGTCGACGGTTTCCGCTTTTGGCTTTTTTGGCCGAGCATAATCGGCGATAATCATTAAAATTGCTCCAAGTACCAAGCCAATAACGACGGTTTTCACCGAAAAAAGATAAGTATCGATATAATCCTCGAACATTAACCCCGTTATTCCGGCGGGGAGGAGGCCAACGAAAATTTTCGGAAGGCTTAATGTTTCTCCGGCTGCCTCGGTTGGTGTTTTTTTCGAGAGGCCGAGTAGGCTCAAGATCCGTTCCTTAAACACTATAACGACTGCGAGTATCGAGCCAAGCTGGATAACAACTTTAAACGTGTTGGCTACTGGCGGTGTGAAAAGTTCTTTTGAGTGTAGCAGCAAGTCATCAACGAGTATCATATGGCCTGTAGAGGAAACAGGCGCAAATTCGGTTAAACCTTCAACAATTCCAAGTATGAGTGCAACAATTAATTCCCAAAAATTCATTTTTCAAACTCCAATTCTAGTAGCAATTTAGTAGCAAAAAGAAATGTGTAAACTCTGTCTAGCTCCAGCGCCCAGCGCCTAGTGTACTTCGGTCCCCTCGCTACGATAAGTCAACATCGATTCACTTACGTTCATCGTGTTTCCTTTATCTCCATCGGGGCCCTCCAGTCCATACGGCGCTAAACGGGCGCTTGCGCTTTTCTTATTTGCCTAAGAGTAAATGATAAAGGAATTTGCTGAATCAGACAAGGAAAAAGGGGAAAGGAAAACGAATCTAGTTTACATAACATAAATATAGTAAACAAATTGCCGTCCCCCAACTTAATTTAATTTGTGGTAAAGTAAATATTATGAATGGTTTGGAAATTGTAGGAGGTACAAAGATGTTTTTTTGGTATTTGGGCTTATTCATTCTTGCTTTTACTATGGGGATGCTGGATTTTTCCCCGTTCTTAACCTTTTTGGCTGTTGCGTTGTACATAATCGTAAGCATCCCTTATATTATGCCGCTTCTCTGGAGCAAGGATACCAAAAGGATGTTCGCTTATTTACAAAAATCGCGTAATCTATATTATCGGTTTTTGTATTATCTACTTAATGGAGAAACGGATTCAGCGGCGCAAATTGCCAATAAGATGAGGGCGGGCTACATAAAGGATATGGCACATGCCATGCTGTACCTGAAGGAGAAGCAATTTGGTGATGCAAGGGGACTCCTTTTAAAAATGAAAGAGGGTACGTTTAAACATTATTACCTCGCTGTGATTGCTCTTGAAGAAGGGGATGAAACGGGCTACAACAACCATCGCGGCCAGGTGGCTGACAAAGATTACCGGACATGGCTTGAGGTCGAGGAACACGCCATAATGGGCAACTATTCGGAAGCTTTATCACTTTTGGATACGCATATTTCAAAATTAAGAGGTATAAAACTGTTGTCTGCAACATATTACAGGGATGAATTGTTAAAGCGAAAAAAGGTTAAGGAGGGGTAAGATGGGTGGTTTTCCTGAAGATTCCTTTATGTTTAATATGGTTCCTGTTTTTGTCACGGTTATCTTCGTGGTAGTCATTGGACTTATTCTTTTTACGGTTTTCAAAGGAATTGGCGAATGGTCTAACAACAACAAACAGCCTCGTTTGAATGTGAAGGCGGTCGTCGTTTCTAAGAGAACAGAGGTAAGCGGCGGCTCCGGCGATTCCACCGCATCAACGTGGTATTACACCACATTTGAAGTCGAGAGCGGGGATAGAATGGAATTTGCAGTCAACGGGCAGGAATTTGGCCAGCTCGCGGAAGGTGATGCGGGAGAACTGACATTCCAGGGCACCCGATACCATGGTTTCACCCGCACAAAAGCCTTTGCAGCGAAAGACTTCTAACCAAGCCAGAAAAGGCTAGACCCCTCCTATATATCGACAATGCCAAATTGGATTTGTCTCTCATCAATAGTACTGGCAATTTTTAGAGCAATAAACTATACTGAAAAGTAGGAATATTAAAAAATAGACAGGATCCTTGTATGCATGAACACATGGAATTTGTGGAAAAGTAAGCCGACAAGGAGGGAAAACAGATGGAAATGAAACCACTTCATTTTGATGGCAGCATTCATCCAGAGGGAAACGAGGAGAACCAGGCAATTTCACAGCCTTTCGTCCTCACGGATGAAGCGAGGCTGAGCATTGGCAAGAACCCTTACTCTCTTGACCACGGCGAGTAACCGAATTTCCTGTTTATTTTATTTGGTAAAGGCGGGCCAGACAGGATTTGGGACAATATAGCGGGAGGTAAAAGTGAATGGAGAAGCATGAATTGATGAAAATTCTGGTGCTGATCGAATCTGTTTATCCTGAGTTTACGGTGAAAGATGAAACGGTTGAGAACTGGTTTGCTGTTTGCCGGGAAATGGATTATTCGCTGGTGATGAAAAAGCTTTCCGCCCATATCAGGAAAAGCCCTTATCCTCCATTGATGGCCGAAATCGCCGTATACAATGAGGATGATCTATTAAGCGGAAGGGAAGGCATGCTTTTGGAAGAAGAGGGATGGATTCAAATGAAGCATGACAGCCTTCTGCCAAAAGAGCCGCCGCAAATGCCATGGCAGAACGAATATTTTGCAGGCCTATAAAAAAACCTTAAGAAAAGCCGCAAAAAACCTTTCAACGCATGCGCACAAGCCAATTAAATAACAAATTGAACCCCTAAAAGCCTGCATATCGCGGGCTTTTTCATATTGGGAACTAATTTTTATGGATAGAAGCAGCGTATGATTTTAGATATTCGATTATATTCGCTAAAATAGGATAGACAGGCAAAAATGGGGGGGAAATTCATGGCATTAAACAACGAATTATACGAATTTTTTATGAGCAGAACATGGCAGCTATCGGAAGACTGGTATGCTATGGTCGATGACAAAGATCCTTCTTCCGTTTATTCAACCAATAACCCTGACATCATAGCCGAACTGAAACGGCAGAACCAGGAGTATTTCCTGCGCTTTTATAAGCTGTTTACGAAAGGCGAGGCCCATCTACAAGGTGAATTCAGGAAATGGTCACAGGATTTGGCTGACGACGCCAAGCATTTGGAAACTCCGTTGCATTATGTGATCCGGGAATACATGAACAGCCAGAAAGTAGCATTAAAATACATAAACCAATTCATTCGGCAAAACGAAGAACGCGTAAGCCTGGAGCAGGCGCTATCTTGGTACGAAACGACAATAAACGCATTCAATCTTTCAATCGCAATCTTTGTGGAAAGCTATTACAAAAAGACAATGCTTCGTCTGACCTCTCAAAACGATTTAATCAATGAGCTCAGTTCACCTGTTATCAAGCTTCAAGGAGATTCGGCCCTTTTGCCGCTAATCGGAGACATTGATACGGCCCGCGCGAAAATTATTCTGGAAAACACCCTGACCCAGTGCGTCGAACAGGGCGTTTCAAGCCTGTGCATCGACCTTTCCGGAGTTGCGATAATGGATACAATGGTCGCGAATGAACTGTTTAACCTTATTAAGGCACTGAAATTGATCGGCGTCCGAACAACCTTATCAGGGATTCGGCCGGAAATCGCGCAAACGGCTGTTCAGCTTGGCCTAAAATTCGAAAATGTAGCCATCCTGCCATCGCTTACCCAGGCACTTGATTCGATAAAGCACTCCTAACCGATAGAAAAATGGCCTCCAGCTCCAGCAAGCGGTGGGGCCATTTGTTTTTAAGAAAGTATGGGTTCTACTTCAGCAAAACCCTTTGTTTTCCTGAACATCATTTCATGGGGAAAATTCCCCAGTGCTTCGGAAGGGTCCAGCACCATGAAATGAAGGCTATTCACCATATCCCGATCGTATTTAACCAAAAGGATTAGGATTATACTCACTTTTTTTCGCCAATTCGACATTTGCCAAGAGTTCCTGCCGCTTTTTATCGGCCCTCATGAAAAGCCGGTCGAAAAAGCCAGGCTCATACGATGAAAGCCTTGCCAGCGCTGCTTTTTCCTTTGGCCCGAGACTATTGCTATCAAAGTCTATCTTCCTGCTAGCAACCTCTAGCCAATTGATAGGCTCGTCGCATTCATGATGGATGGAGGTCAGCATCGCCAGTTTGTTATCAAACAATTCCACCTGAAGGCGGGCATATTCCTGTTCCTGCAGCTTTAGGCTTTCCCGTTCGAGCCGCGCCAATTCGCTTCTCCTCCTATACGCCTCACTTTTATAAGCCCTGCCACCGCTCGAAGATGAATAGGATAACCCGCTTCCGGGAAATCCGGCCGTTGAAGTCCGTCATCCGAACCCCAGGCGCTATTTTGAAGCTCTTGCGAAACCTCATTCCCATTTTCCAACCCTCCTAAATATTAATTCGCATTTTCATTATCACACCGCCAGAAATCATTTACAATGTAAAAAGACCAACAGAAAGTGGGCGGAAACGAGTGAAGAAAATCCTGAAAGCATTTGTATGGACATGTTTTTCTTTTTACACAATCGTATTATTTTATCTCTTATTTTTCTCCGCCTATCGGACAGGGGTGAAGGGAATCATTGATTATAACCTTATCCCTTTTCACACAATACAACGGTATTTTTCTTCCTGGAACGGTTTGGGGCCCAGCCTGTTAACGGATGAATTTTTCGGAAACATCCTAGCATTCCTTCCGTTCGGTTTTTTCATACCCTTTCTTTTTGGAAAATTGGCCACCTGGGCCAAGATAGTGGCTTGTTCGTTTTTGTTGTCCCTTTCCGTTGAAATAGCCCAGTTTGCTTTCAGGGTTGGCGCTTTTGATGTTGATGACCTGTTCCTCAATACATTGGGAGGGATGATTGGGTTTGGAGTTTACGCTTTGTTAAGAAGAGTTGTTCCAATTAGCAAAAATATTTAAATATGACTTTACATTCAGTGGACTTTAAGTGTAGTATTTCTATATACCTAACAAATCTAGGTAGGTGATAAAGATGTTCAATCGTGAACTTGTTAAAGGAAGCACATCGCTTTTGCTCCTTCAGTTGCTCGCAGACCGGGATATGTACGGGTATGAGCTCGTCAAGGAACTAGAAGCAAGGAGCGGCAACGGTTTTACCGTGAAGGAGGGCACCCTTTACCCAGCGCTTCACAAGCTTGAAAAACAGGAATATATAGAGTTTTACTGGCAGGAGCAAGAAAAGGGCCCGGCAAGGAAATATTACCGGATTACGGAAGAGGGCCGGAATCTGCTGATAGAAAAAACACGTGAATGGCAGGATTTTGTTCAAATGATGAACAAAATGATTGGGAGAACGGACCATGGAACAGCTGAAGAATGATTTTCTAAGTGAACTTGAACGGAGGCTGGGATCCTTTAAAGAAAAGGATTCCATCCTGCTCGAATACGAATCGCATCTCGATGAAATGCTTGTCGAATTCATGTCATCCGATGAGGAAGAAGCCAGAAAGGTGGTTTACAAAAGGCTCGGGAGCCCTGAAGAAATCGCCGCCATTTGGAAAGAGGAACTTTCAGTCACACCGAGTAATATGAAGTGGCTTTTCGTGCTCCTGAATGTTTTCCTGTTTACCGGCGGGGCGGCTCTGACAGTAGCTCATAATGTTTTGGAATGGGAATGGCTCGGATATTTATGGAGCTACCTGACATCTATACCGTTCATTATCGCATTTGTCTACATATTCTTTTGGGCGCTGCTCGGCTATGAAATAGGCCGGAGTTTCGGGCATAAGGGAAGGTCACTCGTCAAAAAAACCTTTTTGCTGGCGCTTATCCCAAATTTGACTCTGATGTTGCTGACGGTGTCCGGAGCGATCCCGCATGAGTGGTTCCATCCGCTATTGACCAAAGCCTTTATTACAGCTTGTATCGTCTTGACTGCCGCGCTGTATCCAATTTGCCTATTCGCATACAAATGGGGGCGCAAGGCATCGGTATAAGCTTTTTTTTGCACATATACCTAGTAAATCTATATATAAAGGTAAACTATATACCAGGAGGGAAAACAATGGATATTAGAATGAGAAAAGAGGATTGGTTTTTTTTGGCGATCTGCCTCGGTATTGGAATTTTAGCGGAGGAATCTTTTACACGAAGCCAAATTGGTATTTCGTATTTTGTTTTCATTGCGGCATTCTATTCGGCTTTCTTCTGGAGGTTCCGCGGCTTCCCTTTCAGACACCAGCGCCTGGGCTGGCTCGTGCTAGGAGCAATTTGGCTGCTGTCAGCAAGTTATTTCCTTTTTGATTCTGATGTTTTTTACGGATTGAATCTCCTTGCCATTCCAGCCCTTGTCGTGTTCCATATTGCTCTCATCACGGGCCCGAAGCAAGTTAACTGGGCCCATCCAGTATTCCTGGTAATTATTTTAAAAAGGATTGGCGGTGCGATTGCCTATAATTTGGGGGTTACACGGTTGTTTGGACGGCTTGCGATTCGGAAAACAGGCGGGGGGAAAGGGGTTGTCGCAAAGAAAATCCTGATTGGTGCCGTCGTTTCCCTGCCTGTCCTCGCGGTTGTCCTCAACTTGCTAATTTCAGCGGATAGCCAATTCGAAAGGATTTTATCGGGATTCCCGGATTGGTTCAGTTTTAGCGGTGAGAATGTCTTCCGGATTGTAGCTGCCTTGTTTTACACATTTGCGTTTTTCGGGTTCCTCCAGGTCAATTTAAAAAGAAGGCTGGAAATCCAGGAGCTGAAAAATGGAGGGCCAGCTGCGCTGATCGATCCTGTTACTGCTCTGACTGTTCTTGTCATTCTTGATGCTGTGTATGTCATGTTCGTCGCCGTCCAGTTCAAATACTTTTTCAGCGGGACGCTTGGTGAAGGGTTTACGTATGCGGAGTATGCGCGTCGGGGATTTTTCGAACTTGTATTCGTTTCATTGATAAATTTGAGCGTTACGGTAGCTGTTCTTACTTTTTCAAAAAATGGGGGATTCCGCCTTTGGAGAACGGTTCAGGGGGCGCTCTCGGTTCTTGTGCTTTCGACCGGCGTCATCCTGACTTCCGCATTTATGAGGCTGATGATGTATGAAGAAGCATACGGTTTTACGTTTACAAGAGTTCTGGTCCATTCATTCATGATTTTCCTACTTGTCATTTTTTGCTATACGTTCGCTAAAATCTGGCTCGCCAGGCTGTCGCTTCTGCATTTTTACTTCATTTCCGCGCTTATTTTTTATACAGCGATTAACGTTGTCGGCATCGACAAGATCGTGGTCGACCGTAACCTCGATAGATTCGAGGAGACGGGAAAAATTGACCTCCGTTATTTGGCGTACATGTCGGATACAGGCACACTCGGGCTGATCAAACTGTACCGCGAACAGCCGGAAACACCAGGGCTAAAGGAACTGCTTTTGGAAAAGAAACAATCCTTGCCGGAACAAGAACGCTGGCAATCTTTTAACCTGACAAGGGAAAAGGCAGAAGAAGCGTTGAAGCAGCTTGGGTTGGAGTAGTAGAGCATGGTGGTTAGGGATGGGAAGGGATAACTAGTAATTGATGAAGACACTTTCGGAGGGGAAACCCATTCAAAAATGTCTTCATAGCAGTTACGCAAAGATACTGTGTCTGTCCCTGTACAGGAGGGGACGTAAAAAGCGGCCACCACACTGGAGGCCGCTTTTTAGCTTATTCGAATTTACACCATTTTTTTCAAAGAGCCAGTTATTCGATTGCTGCCGCCATCTGGGCGTCGCGGTTTTCAATCAGCCTCTGGTAGAAGGATGCAAGTGACGCCGTCATATAAGGAGCAAGCCAGATAAAGCCGATTCCAAGCGTCAAAATACAGAGCAAGCCCCAGCCGATGAAGCTAAGGTTCAGAAGGAAGTACTTGCCTTTGTACCCGTCCATCAGCTTTCTGCTTTGTGTGATTGCGTCGTTGAGGACGATTCCCGGATTATCCTTAAGGATAAAGAAAGTTTGCGAATAGGCGAGTCCTTTAATTATCCCAGGAATGAACAAAAGCAGTGACCAAAGGACTGTATAAATGGTTACAAGCAAGTAAAGGCCGAGCATTTTGATATACATGATCCCCGAAAGATTGCTAAAAAGGCTGCCGATAGTCACTTCGCGGCCTCGCCGTATATCCAGGAACACCCAATATAAGCTTAACAGCAACGGAGCAAAAGCCAACGAAATAACGGTTGATAGTCCGGCAGCAGCAGGATTCGAGTCCTGATTAACCCAGGCTCCAAAGCCTCCACTAGCGATTATTTCCGCGGCCATAGGGACTATCAAATAAATCGCATACGTTATAATCATTAGGAGAATCGCAATTCCCCACCGCCCTTTAAGTGAAGCGAGGGCGTCTTTCTTAATGTCTCTGATTCTCAATCTCTTTCCCCCTATAGAAATAGTAATTATATTGCTAGTATATAGCAAAAAGGATGAGATTGGTTGTATGATTTTACTGGAAATTGAAAATGTTGGCTTACTACGAAGAAAATCCCGCCGAATTTTGGCGGGATTTACCGTATTTAATCCATTATTTTTCAGTATGATTCAATTCCTTCATGATTTCAGCTGCTACTTCAAACGATTTGAGCCGTTCCTGATGGTCGAAGATTTGCGCGTTGATGATGACTTCATCTACCTCAGTTTCTTCTAGGAAGGCATGAAGCTTTTCTTTTACGGATTCCTTTGTGCCGGTTATCGTCGAGGAAAGTCTGCCCTCGAGAAGGGTTAGTTCATATGGACTGGCAATCTCCTCAATGTTTTCCACTGGCGGCTGAAGTTTTACCGGGCGGTTCCTAAGCAGGGAAAGGAATTGTTGCTGCATGGAGGTTGCGAGGAATTCGGCTTTTTCTTCTGAATCGGAAGCGATGATATTGACCCCTGCCATGCTGTATGGATCTTCCAGTACTTCTGAAGGCTGGAATGTTTGCCGATAAAGGTTTAAAGCGGCCAGGGTATTTTCAGGCGCGAAATGGCTGGCGAACGCGAATGGCAGGCCAAGCTTTCCAGCCAGCTGCGCGCTAAAGCCGCTTGATCCAAGCAGCCAGATTGGGACATCCAAGCCTTCTCCCGGAATCGCCCGAACATGAATGACGCCTTCACGCCTTGATGGATCGAAATACGCCCTAAGCTCTTCCACCTGGTTCGGAAAATCATCCGCGTTCATTCGCCAATCCCTTCTGAGGGCCGAGGTAGTGAGCTGGTCGGTTCCTGGTGCGCGTCCAAGCCCAAGGTCAATCCGGCCGGGAAATAAGGATTCCAGCGTACCGAATTGCTCGGCAATCACCAAAGGAGAATGGTTCGGCAGCATGATGCCCCCTGATCCCACCCGAATCGTTTCCGTATGGGCGGCGACCTGGCCAATTACAACGGCAGTAGCGGAGCTTGCGATGCCAGGCATATTATGGTGTTCAGCAAGCCAATAGCGTGTATAGCCCCATTTTTCCGCATTTCTTGCGAGGTCGATTGTGTTCCGAAGTGAATCTGCTGCTGTGCTGCCCTCAACAATAGGGGAAAGGTCGAGGACAGAAAAGCGGACTTGCTTTCTATTATTTATCGTCATTAATATCACTTCTTTCAATTATTGCTGTCAAAGTGATTGTAACAAGGAAAAGCCTTTTCTCAAAACGGGGTGCTCTGGAAGGCTGGAATGGAAAGGCCGTAATCTTGCACTCGCCAATGGGAAACTTTACGATAGAAGCAACAGCGAGCAATACGAAGGGGGCTTCCTCTATGAGTACATATTCTAGCCTGGTCGAGAGGCAGAAGGCATTTTTTTCAACAGGAAAGACTAAGGATATCCATTTCAGGAAAGAGGCCCTGTCAAAACTACGCAGCTTGATAAAAACGCATGAGCGTGAATTGATGGATGCATTGAAGCGGGATTTGAATAAAAGTGAGTTTGAAGCCTATTTAACGGAGATTGGCGTCGTCGTAAGTGAATTGAATTTTACCGAAAAGCATATTGGCAAATGGGCTGGACCCCGTAAAGTGAAATCCACGGTCGCCATGGCCGGATCTAAAAGCTATATTTATCCGGAACCATACGGTGTCGCCCTCATCATATCCCCTTGGAATTATCCTTTCCAGCTTGCGGTTGCACCGCTGATTGGCGCGATTGCAGCAGGTAACTGCGCAATCCTCAAGCCTTCCGAACTGACGCCTGCAACATCGGGGCTTTTGGCAGATTTGGTTGGGAAAACGTTCCCCGAAGATTACATCGCTGTTGTTGAAGGGGACGCCGAAGCAAGCCGAGGATTATTGGACTCCAATGTGGACTACATCTTTTTCACAGGAAGCGTACCTGTAGGAAAGATTATCATGGAGGCGGCGGCCAAAAACCTTACCCCGGTAACACTGGAACTAGGCGGGAAAAGCCCGTGCATCGTCCACAGTGACGCGAACCTTGAACTTGCCGCTAAACGGATCGCGTGGGGAAAGTACATCAATGCTGGACAAACCTGTGTCGCGCCTGATTATCTTTATGTGGAAAAATCGATAAAGGATAAGTTTATTCGCCTGCTTGGCGAGGCAGTTTCGACAATTTACGGTTCAGCGCCGCATGAGCGGGAAACCTTCACACGAATCGTCAGCAAACGCCATTTCGACAGGCTCAGCAGATTCCTTGTGAACGGAAGGGTTCTTTTTGGAGGGAGGCAAAACCCTGAACGACTTTTGATTGAACCGACCGCGATTGACAACGTGGACTGGGAGTCGCCTGTCATGCAGGAGGAAATTTTCGGGCCTATTTTACCAGTGCTTGAGTACGATTCGCTATCTGAAGTTGTCAGAAAGGTAAATGATCAGCCGAAGCCCCTGGCCTTGTATCTTTTTTCCGAAAGCAAAGAGGTTCAGAAGGAGATTCTCGCGAACATTTCCTTTGGCGGCGGCTGCATCAATGATACTGTCATGCATCTTGCTTCACCTTATCTTCGTTTGGCGGGGTGGGGGAGAGCGGGATCGGTGCCTACCACGGGAAGGCCAGCTTTGATGTTTTTTCCCATGATAAAAGCATCATGAAACAGACAACCAAATTCGATTTGCCCTTCCGGTACCAGCATACAAAAGATGCGCTTAGGAAAATCAAATTGTTTTTAAAATAGCCGCTACCTTCAAAAGAAAGAAGGCGCACGGCTGTTGTGCGCCTTTTTAGAGTTTAAAATCCAAAGAACATACTCATGAATTTGCGTTTTTTCTTTCTTTTTCCAAGTGTTGCAGTATCCAGCCCATGTGGTGCCGCGCTTTGAAGCTCCACTGTTGCAGCAGGCTGTTCCCACTTTTCAATGACAGCGGTAAGGATGGCCACCTGCGTTTGGAGTTCCTCGATTTCTTTTCGGTGCTGGAGGAGCTGATAGGCGGTAACCGAATCGGCTTTCGTATCTATCCGCCTTTCCAGGTCAGTAAACATATCCAGGATTTTGTCCATGTCAGGATGCACTTCAATGGCTTTGACATTTCCTTTTCTCGATTGTTTTTCATTCACGGGTGCGATGTCTTGCAAAAGGGCGCCATTCTGGATTTGTTCACGGATGTTTTCAAGCAGGGCGATGTCTTCATCTTTAAAGGTATAGTGGCCGCGCTCATTCCGTTCCATCGGTAAATTCAGCTGTTTGACCCATCGTTGAATCGTGCTTGTAGACACTCCAAGAAGTTTGGCAACTTCGCTTGAATTCATTTTTATTCCCCCGTTTTGATAATGAGCTTTTTAAAAAAACATCAATTCGTTTGTCTGCCCCAGAATTTCCACCATCTTTTCTCTTTTGCGGCGGCGGTGTCCCTAAAGCTTGAGACGATTTCTTGAAGCAATTCTTCCCGCCGATCCATTTCCTGGCTATGTACCACCCGCTCCATATGCAAGGTTTCTAGGTAAAATTCCCTGTCCTTGGCCATTGTTTCATTAAAGCTCTCCACTACGCTTTCGGTTACTAAATTGGAATCCGCCATCGATTTGATCAGGGCTTTCATTTCTTTTGACGACCGTTCCGATTGTTGGGTTATCCTTTTGTGTAGGTTTGCGAATTGTTCGGAGCTTGCCTTCGAAACATTCGAAATGCTGTTGGAAAGGAAGCGGGCTGTTTCGGAAGCTTGTTCCGAAGACCTCGCAACCTCAAAAGATAGTTCTTCAACTTCCGCGGCAACACGTTCCCCGGATTTATAAATGGAATCGGATAAGGTTTTTACTGTGTTAAGTGATCCTTTCGATACCTCCTTTTTTACTTCCTCAATTAGTTCCTTTCGAATCGTACCTCGAATTTCTTCCCTAACTCCAGCAAGAAAATCCTGCTTGTACATTTCCATTGCTGAGAAAAATGCTTCCATATCCAAAGTTGGCGAAGAAGGTTCGGAAGGGACAGGCTTTGTTTCCCCAACTACCGTAATTGGTGCTGCGAGCGTTTCGGAAGCTGCCTCCGAACTCTGCCTGAAATGTTCCAGAATTAATTCCCTGATCATTTCCTTGCCAAGGTTTTTCTCGCGCATTTGCTTGATTTTTACTAAAAGGCTGATTTCCGTATCGGTATAAAACCGTGAACCCTGCCTTGTACGTGGAATCGTTAGCAGCCCAGTGAAGTCGCTTTCCCACTGGCGGAGCGTACCTTGGGGAACATTGATAATCCTGGAAACCTCCTTGATTGTATATGCCTTCATGATTTGTCCTTCTTTCATCTGCACGCATCCTCTCTTTGAAAATGTCATTCAAAGCTTTAAAAAAATTGGTAATTTATAAATTTAGCTGAAAAAGCGGCGTTTTCCTGCATCATGACAAAAGCTATCAAAACTAGTGGGAAACTGAGCAAATCAAACAAAGGCTAAAGAATTTGCCATCTCGACACGAAAAAGCTTTGGCGAAAAATAATGTTCCCGACATACAGACAAATTTTTTAGGCTATCCGAAAAAGGCAATCAAACCGCCTCCATAAGATTGCTGCAGGGCACGTTTCTTCATCAAGACCGTTTCGCTAAGAAAAATTACTCAAAACGGTCCTGAGACCCATCGTTAAGACCTTTTCGCTAAGGGAAAGCTCTCAAAACGGTCCTGACACACCCCATCAAGACAGGTTCGCTTGTAACGGTCCTATGAACGAATTAGATTACTAGACATCAAATACCGCCACCGAACAGTAAGCATTACTCACCAGCTTCCCAGTCCGCCCATATATTAAAGGAAGGAGGAGGGATGAGAATGTACCCAAATTATTATGAGAATGATTTTTACAGGAGGCAGCAGGAGCAGCTTGCGGCCGATATACTGCGGGCAATCAATGGGGAATTTTCCGCAATCCAGTGCTACGAGCGGATTGCGAGACTCGCGCCAAATGAACGGGTACGCCGGCAAATTAGGGAAATTAGGGAGGATGAGCAGAGGCATTACAACGAGTTTGTCAGGATTTACACACGCATGACTGGAAGGCAGCCGGATGTCCAGGCAATTGAAGTCTGTCCATCAACCTATAGAGAAGGCCTTGATTTCGCGTTCCATGATGAGCAGGAAACAGTTGATTTCTATCACCGAATAGCGCTGGAAACAACGTCCCCTGAAGTTCGGGAAGCTTTCAGGAATGCAGCGGCTGATGAGCAAAACCATGCAGTTTGGTTTTTGTATTTCATGACGGCCGGCCGCTGAGATAAAGCATTAACCCTACAGAACCTATCCAAAAAACCCTTTAATGCCACTCCTGGCAGGGAAAAGGATTTGTAATCGCAGACAGGCCAAAATGGATAACCCTATGGCCTGTTTGTTTTTAGTCATCAAATGTTTCATGCACCAGAAGGAAATCTTTTGTATGTCATACCGAAAACCACAAACCCGGACGCGGTAAAGAAAAATGGTACTGCAAACTTTGAAAAATGATCAAGAAAAAATAGCCCAGTTGGTCGTGCTAGAAAATGTGTGGATGATTACAACTGCCGTAATAGCAAAAATTTAACAAAATCAATCGCATAATTTCTTCCCATGATATATTTCCTCAAGTCCTGTCACGTTATATAATCCAGTACTGCCAAAGTGAAAACAATTATTTTACTTGCTATACTTAAAGAATGCCCCTCACTAATGGGAAGTAAGATCCCCTCCTCAAGAATCCAAGTTTGAAACAACCACCCGTAAAAGCCTGATTGATGATTCACTTTATCCGCCCGCCTTTAACCAAATTTTAACAACCAGAATAACATTGGTCCTATTGATATTTAAGGGATAAAAAGGTAATATGTTGATACTAAAGCGAGAAAGGGTGGCCTGGGGCGATGATGATATAATCCTATTTCAGAAAAACGCTCGCAGTTAAATTGGAGACAAACACATTTTTCTGGATGGGATAGGTATTGTCTTTAGGTGAAATAGAATTGCGGGGGGACCCTGTTTTCTTTTGCCCAAATGATAGCCTTCTGTCCAGAAAGGGATAGGGGGATTTTTTATGTCCGAGATAACTGGAAATGAAAAACTGGGAATGGGGGCATTGTTCCGTAACCAGGTAATTAGGACAATATTGATGTCTATGTTATTCCTGCAAATTGGAATTTGGGTTAGGAACTATTCCATTCTGTTATTTGTAATTGAAAAGACCGATAGCGACCCGATTGCGGTTTCGCTTATTTCAGTTGCTGAGTTTGCACCAATCTTTTTATTTTCAATTATAGGCGGAACATTTGCCGACAGGTGGCGGCCAAAGAAGACCATGATTTGGTGTGACATATTAAGTGCAGTGTCTGTATTTATCGTAATGTTGACGTTATTTTTTGGCAGTTGGAAAGTAGTTTTCTTTGCAACGTTGGTATCTTCAATCCTTTCACAATTTTCACAGCCGTCCGGCATGAAGTTGTTTAAACTGCATGTTCCTGCAGAACTTGTCCAGATGGGGATGTCCATGTACCAAACACTTTTTGCTTTCTTTTTGATTTTGGGACCGGTTTTGGGCACATTCGTCTATCAGCATTTTGGTATCCTGGCAGCGATTGCCATTATGGGGTTTGCGTTTATTTGTTCGGCAGCTGTCCTGCTAATGCTTCCGGCTGATCCGGCTTTAACAGAAGTAAAGCAGAAGACTACATTGGTAGACGAAATGAAGGCAGGTTTCCGTTATGTTTGGAACCGCAGGGCCTTAATCTTGCTTGGTGGTTGTTTTGCTGTATCCGGGTTGGCTATCGGTTTGACGCAGCCACTGGGTGTATTCCTGATCACAGAGAGGCTTGGGCTTCCTAAAGAAAATTTACAATGGCTCATGGCTGCATTTGGAGTCGGCATGATTCTTGGTGGAGGCATAACAGTAGCAATTGCCCGAAAGGTACAGCCCCAGGTGCTTCTTGCCATTGGGATGGCAGCAAGTGTCATTGGTTTCATTGGAATGGGCATGTCGACAGCACTCTGGCTGACCCTTGCAGCACAGTTTTTTTCAGGTTTATTCATGCCATGCATTCAAATTGGAATCAATACAATGATTTTGCAAAACACAGAGGAATCTTTCATTGGAAGAGTGAATGGATTATTAAATCCGATTTTCATGGGTGCTACGGTCCTGACAATGTCGATTGCAGGCTGGCTAAAGACACATTTATCGATCGTTTACATTTACGAAACATCGGCGATTCTTCTCATTATTGGAATTATCGTCCTGCTGCCTTTATTGAAAAAGAATCCGGGCAGCATTGGACATAAGGAAGGAATATAAATAAGGAGGCGTAGAGCAAATTTTTGCTGTGCGCTTTTTTAGCACTGAGCCTATTTTATTGGATTGAAATCATGTTTTTGATATTGTCACCGCACATAATGATTTTATTGATGATAGTGGAGGCTTTTAGTCCGCAAGCACAGTCTTTTATTAACTGTTATCATACGATAATACCGATAAACAATAAAAGGCTGGATCAGTTTTCTTGTTTCCGTCGGCTTGCAAATGATATTTATTTGCGAGATTGCTAAAGTGGATGGAGGGCAGTGATATGGACCATGCTCCGAGCTGGATTGGAAATGTCAAGGCAAAGTATGTAGATGCCTACGATAGATTAGGGAAG
Organism: Neobacillus sp. YIM B06451; assembly: GCF_032667185.1. Taxonomy (NCBI): domain Bacteria; kingdom Bacillati; phylum Bacillota; class Bacilli; order Caryophanales; family Bacillaceae; genus Neobacillus; species Neobacillus sp. YIM B06451. The sequence goes on from NZ_JAVFKJ010000001.1 coordinate 907,639, forward strand.
GGTTATAAAAAACAGTAAAATATTCTTCTCCTTTAAAAAATAGACCCTGCCGATTTGGCAGGGGTCTGAATACTTTAAACTTATTCCTCTGAATCTTCTTCAGTTTCGGTTTCTTCAGTGTCAGGATCTTCTGCATCTGTATCATCACTGCTGCAACCTGTGGCAATACCTGTTAACATGAAAGCTGCCAAGAACGCTAATAGCCCTTTTTTCATTCCCTTTATATCTTTCATTTTCCTTTGCCTCCTTAATAGTTGCGAGATTGACTTACAGGCCTATCATACAGTAGAAAGAACTTAAAAACAGTTAAATTAACAATTCTTTACAAGAGTAGGCGGCAAATGTTAAATTCTTCACCCTCGATTAACAAAATTTACCCAATATAAATTTCCAATTATTGTTGAACTCATGGCTTTTTAGCATTGTATATTTTTTTCTTCCGCATTAGTACCATTAATGAGTCGCCTCCACGCTATTGAAATAGCCTTTTTATAAGGAAAAGGGTGCTATTTTTAATGTATTTCCAAGCCATAAAATCCTTGGGACATAGGGAAGAGCAGGCAACTGCCCGGGTATACATGAATAGGATATGAAAAAAAGGCGTGAAACCAATGGTGCATATAGTTAAACCGGGCGAGACGCTTGCCATCATTGCGATGAACTACAGAGTCAGCCTCCGCAGCCTCCGAAGGGCCAATCCAGGCGTCGCGGCAGTACAGCCTGGACAGCGGATCACGATTCCAGTCCTGCCCAATCCGAATTCGATTCCTTACCATATTGATATTTCGGTAAAAAAGAGGACTCTGGCCCTCTTTAAAGACGGAAGGTTCGTGAAAGTTTATCCGATTGCGGTCGGGAAAATGCTGACTGCAACGCCTACAGGGGAGTTTGTCATTGTAAACAGACAGCCGAATCCAGGCGGCCCGTTCGGTGTCATGTGGCTGTCGCTATCGCGTGCGGGGTACGGAATCCATGGCACAAACCGGCCTTCTTCGATAGGGAAGGCTGTCTCCCATGGCTGCGTGAGGATGCACAATAAGGATGTTCTCGAACTGGCATCAATCGTCCCGAATGGAACAAGGGTCATCATCCGGAACTGACTCCGGATGTTGGCCCTTTCGTTTTTTAAAAAGCTCCCACATGAAAGGAAACTTTTAAAAAACCGAACATTGCTTCACTATTTTTTGCCATTTTTTGAAAATTTTAAAGGATTCCCGTCTTTTTTGTCGAATGTAAAGGAGTAGGCCATAACGTTTTTAAAATCGGCCCTTTTAATCAAACCTTTATACGCTCTTAACCTGTAATGGCGGGGTGCTTTCATGAAGATTGTCGGACGGATAACGATGGTGATCCTGTCGCTTGGTTTGCTATTATTTGATAAGTTTTACTATGGGGAAAATTTTTTTAGGCTCCACACCCTTTTCTTCATTGTGATGGCGTTTGTTGTTGGGTGGCAATACGACAGGCTTTCTTATTATGTAAAAAAAACGCAGGAGAGCGAGGACAGTTACAAGCGTTTAATCGAATCGTTGCCGGAAGCCGTCATCATCCACAGGGGTTATCAAGTCCTTTATGTCAATGAGGCAGCGGTTAAAATGATGCGGGCTGAAAATAAGGGGCAGCTCATTGGCCTGAATATTTTTGAATACACCGATTCCCAATATATTGACCGAGTAAAAGAAAGAATCAACCTCGCTGAGCAGGAACAAAGGCCACTCTCCATCATGGAATACAAGGTAAAGCGGCTGGACGGGGAACCCTTCTTTTTTGAAGCCTCCTCAATGGCGATAACATATGGGGGAAAGGATTGCCACCTAACACTTGGGAAAGATATTACGAACCGCAAGAAGGAGACGGACCGGCTCCTCCAGAAATCTGAAAAGCTTGCTCTCCTTGGCCAAATGGCGGCCGGAATCGCACATGAAATCCGGAATCCATTAACTTCTATTAAAGGGTTCATTCAACTTTTCAAAGCCGAAAACGATAAAAAAGAATATTACGATATCGTGCTTACGGAACTGGACAGAATAAACAGCATCGTCAGCGAATTTCTTTTGCTTGCAAAACCCACAGCCGCTGTTTTCCGGGAAGGCAATCTCGTACAGATTTTACGGGACGTTGTCACGTTAATTAACACGCAAACCGCTTTGAACAATGTTCAAATCACAACTGCTGTTGGGCCAAATATTCCACCAATCATATGCGAAGAGAATCAATTAAAGCAGGTCTTTATCAATCTTTTAAAAAATTCAATTGAAGCCATGCCTGAAGGCGGAAATATTTATATCAGTGTCCAGAAATCCCAGCCGGAGGAAGTGTTTGTAAAAATAGTGGATGAAGGAGTCGGAATCCCGGAGGAAAGAATGAAAACGATTGGCGAGCCATTTTACACGACAAAGGAAAAGGGGACTGGGCTCGGGCTGATGACCTGTTTCAAAATCATTGAAAGCCACAATGGCAAACTTATTTTTTCAAGTAAGGTAGGAGTAGGGACTTCTATTATCATCGTCTTGCCGGCCATGACGAGGTCGCACCTTAAAAAGGAAATAGAGGAGTAGGGATAAAACGATAGGTATGTGACTGGGTCTCCTTATTCACTTAAAAAATATACAAAGAAACCCCTTCAGAAGACGGCCCGGGGGAGTTGGGCGTTTCCTGAGAAGGGGTTTTTCCTATTATTGACACTTCCAGAAATTTTTATGCAGTGTGATTGGCGATTCTTTTACCTAGAAAACTGTTTTGCGGATGAACGGAACGATCCAGCGGTTTAGGCCAAAACGGCCGGCGTTTTAACGGATGCCTTTAAAACTCAGGAAGTGATGAATGATTTATTAAGTTTAACGTTGCCAGGTGCTAATTCCAGTATTTCCTCCAAAATCCGGCCATCCGTATCGCCGAGGCTTACGCCTAACAGCCTTGCGAACGTTGGCCCTTCGTCAATAAGCTTCATCGAAGGAATGCGGACCCCATTAAGCACGCCCTTGCCCTTAGCAAAAAAGACTGTGCTGTAGTTTTCCTTGAACGGAGAATAGCCGTGGCACGCAAACGAAAAGTTTTTATTCAAAACAGACTCTTTGGTGACATCCTCAAGGAACATTCCTTCATGATTATCCTCAAAATAAAACCCTTTTACTGCCTCCAGCATGAAATCAGCGTTTCCGTCAGCACCCATTTGCTTAGCTTCACGGCTAGAGTAGACTTTTTCAATTCCGTTCCGTTTATCGTGATGGAGTGAGTCAATCACGTTTTCAACTGCTCTCTTCGTTTCAGTATCCGCTGGGTTATTTACATACAGATAGGCGGACCCGTCACAGCTTTTGCAGTAAGCTTTCCAGCCGGTTATTTTTCCGGTTATGTCTGTTTTGATCAAACCCTTTTCCTTTAATAGCACATTCATCTTTATCGCTTTCGATACATCCAGAGCGCTGTGGTCACCTAGAATAAAGACCGTAGAGGAGTCAGACAATCCCGCTTCCTGAATAGCCCGTAACACCCTTCCAAGCCTTTTGTCATGGCGTTTTAGTGCGGCATTCGCTTCCTTCGATGAAAAGCCGTGATGATGGCGCTGCGAATCAAGGTCAACAAAATGGACGAGCATCAACCCGGGCTTTTTAGCCTTGATTGTATGGACGGTTGACTCAAGGACAAAGTCGTCAAGCTCAGGCTGTTTGATTCCTCTGCGGATTTTGCCGAACCGGGCTTCCATTTCCATTTGATAAAGGGGAGTGCCATTCAAAAGGGACACCATCACTTGATTTTGCCAAGGCCTGTTTGCGAAAATTTCAGGCATATTGTAGTCGATTTTCGCTTTGGCAGTTACCGGCCAGAGGAGCGCGGCTGTTTTCATACCAGCTTTTTTCGCTTCATCATACAGCGTTGTCCCGTTAATAGTGCGCCGATGCCAGTACCAGTCGGGGGAAGTCCTTCCCGGCTGAATGAAAGTGTTGTTCACGACACCGTGCTTACTAGGATACTTACCTGTAATAATTGAAGTGTGGCAAGGATACGTAACAGAAGGATAAATGGTTTGGACATTGGTACAATACGAGCTACCATCAATGAATGTTTTGAAGTTTGGAAGCTTTAACAGCGCTGGGACATCGAGTGAAGAAAGGCAATCAAATGATAAAACGATAAGGTGATTGGTTAGCGGGTTCATAACATCCTCCGTGAAAGAGTATGGTATATTGAAAGAAAAGCGGTGCGTTAAACATAGTAGATCGTCTTCAAAAACTTCGGACGCGCCTTTCCTGAATTTTACCACAATAAGAATAGACTGCGTCAGATAATGGGTTAAAAGTACAGCCTTTCAAAAGCGAAATAGGTGTTTCTTAGAAGAAGGTGGAGGGATTATGGCATCAAAAGGTTGGAAATGGTTTTTTGTGGCATTGTTGTCTTTATTGGTCGCGACAGGATGCTCTCTTCCTTTGAAAACCGAGGGCACTGAAACAGGAAAAGTTCCAGCCGAAATAAAATCGGCTAAGGTGCTTTATAAAGCAAAGGTAATTAGAAACATAGACGGGGACACAGTTGTCATTTCGCTGAAAGGAAAGGAAGAAACGGTGCGGCTTCTTTGTGTGGATACTCCTGAAACGCAGCACCCCCGCCTCGGTGTCCAGCCGTTCGGGCCGGAAGCATCCGATTTTGCAAAAAAGGTTCTCCATAAAGGAAAGGAAATTGAGGTTGAGCCAGGTATTAACTGGGGAAGGGACAAATATGGAAGGCTCCTTGCCTATGTGTATGTTGACGGCAAAATGTTCAATGAACTCCTACTTGAAAAAGGCCTTGCCCGGGTAGCCTATGTGTATCCGCCAAATACAAAATATGTAGACCGTTTTTATAAAATCCAAGATCAAGCGAAAAAGAAAGCCGTTGGTATTTGGTCCATTGAAAATTATGCGAAAGAGGAAGGGTACCAGTCTGACATTTCGGCTAAGGGAACAAACGGCGGGGATGCATCCAAAATCCAGGAAAAATGTGAAGGAAAAATAAAGGGGAATGCGAACTCAAAAATTTATCATGTTCCTGGGGGCACATATTACGAATCGGACATTAAGGAAATTGTCTGGTTTTGCACGGAAACTGATGCCCGGAAGGCAGGCTACCGGAAGTCAAAAAGGTGAGAAATACAGCTTGGGTGAGTACAATTGTTTAACCAGCTTTAATCACTCTTTTACTATTAAGAAAGGAAGCGTCCGCTACAACGGATGCTTCCTTTTTTAAAGTTCGTTTTTTTCCTGAAGTTCTTTCAGCCTGGTTGTAAGGGTTGGATCGTCTTGGAGGAGCTGGACAAGGTCGCCAATCCGGTCGATTGCATTCCAGCTTAAATGATGCTCGATTCCTTCTACATCTTCGTATATATTATCCTCGTCTACGCCAATGAGGGTTAAAAATTGCTCAAGCAAATCATGCCGGTAAACAAGGCGCTTACCAATTTTACGTCCTTTAGGAGTCAGCGCCAGCCCGCGATATTTTTCATAAACAAGATAGTCATCCTTATCGAGCTTTTGGACCATTTTTGTAACAGCGGAAGGCTGGACAGATAAATTGACAGCAATATCCGAAACCCGGGCATAGCCTTTTTGTTCAATTAGCAAATAAATTTGTTCAATATAATCTTCCATGCTCGGTGTCGGCATTTTCTTCCCACTTTCATCCTATACTATCTACTATTATATAAGACTGTGCCGAGCCTTACAAGATATCGAACTATTCTGCTGGGATGTGCTGGAGTCCGGCGGGGAGGGGGATTATTTAAAAGCGAGGGATGCCGCAAAAGATCATATTGAATAATCCCAACTAGTGTTTACCGAAAACTTGAACGTTTATTTTTTGAAAAAAACCGGGTCCCGAAAATCGGACCCGGCTTCGTTGAAATTACTTTTTGGAGCTATCGAAATTATAGAAGAACTTAGCGGTGATGGAACCGTCCTTGTTTTCCTTAATGTCCGTTACATGGATCCCTGAATCTGCTGGCGTGTCGCTGTAGCCTTTCCAGAAGTAATATGAACCAGTATGGACATTCCCGCTAACCGGGGTAAGCTTGTTGCCCGACTTAAAGAAGTCGCCGGCATTTCCGCGGTTCAAGTTCTTTTCTAGCTCATACAGGCCGTCCTTTTGAAGGACAGATAGGCCGTAATGGGTGACAACGGTGCCATCGCTGGCCGTTTGGGATTGGTTGTACTGGAATCGTTTGTTCATCCAGTTTTCAACATTGTTAGGGCGGAACCCGGCCGTTTGATACAGGCTGATGACATTTTCGTCAACATGCCAAGCTAAGAGGCCTTTGGAATCTTTGCCCTGTCGGATCAAGCCTTGGTTAAAGCCCTGCTGCTGGATGTTTTCAAATAGGAAGTACTCTGTTCCATTTGAACCCGGAACCTCCATTTTCACAATCGCATTATCTGCTTTTGCGGCATTGACTGGAGGAAGGGTTATTGTCTTGACGCCATCTTGAGGCTTTACTTCAACTGGTTCAACCCAACCAAGGAAGATCTTTGAGAACGGGTCGAAATGGGTAGGTGAGTTGCCTGAGAATGGAGCGGCATCAGGGAAACGCATCCACGAACCGCCGGCCATCATCGAATAGTTTCCTACACCTTCAGATGAATAAACTGTGTCATAGAAATCCGGCAATCCAAGCGCATGGCCGAACTCATGGGCATAAACCCCTGTTTGGGCAGGGAAAGGGCCCGATTTTAATTCTTCTTTATACGTGTCGGTTGCCGCATCATAACCCGCAACGTTTCCGCCAATTCCAGGCTGCATGTTGTAGTTGTTTACAATCACGCCATCGTAAGTCATGTCTTCAGCAATCGTTTTGTTCATCCAGTCTGACTGCTTCATGCCAGCATGGACATCAGCAGGTTTGCCAGTTTCATAGTATTTGCCGTAATAGAGCGCGCTCAGCAAGTTCCATTTGTGGGACCACCATTGAGCAGGGTCGCGGCTGAATTCCGCACCGGTTCCCTCATGGACGATGAACACATTCGGCACTTCGCCGTTTTCGGCGTATTTTGAGAAGTCGATTTGTTCATCCGCGGCTTTTAAAAGGTCGCGCACGAATTCACCAGTGTGTGCATCCCCGTTGACGTTTCCATACACATATTTTCCGTTTTCAGCATATTTTCCTTCCTGGTCAAGATAATAGGAAGCGCCCTTAGGCATTTCCACCCATTCAAAGTCGGCATCCTCAAGGTGGACAAGGTTCGTTTTCCCATAAGAGGACTCTTTATAGACATTCTGCATTGTTTTATTAGTCGGAGCCTTAACCCCGTTGACTTCCGCATACTTCTTGAATTGCGGCAATTCATAAGGATTGTATTCCGTACCAAAAATTAGATCCTCGTAATAATGTGCCGGTACTTGTCCAGGCATGTCCCCGACCGGTTCATCTTCATCCGGATATTTGGCTAGGATCACTAGCACCGGAATATCTCCAGACGCTTTTTTGTAAGCAACTTGATTGTTGCCTGCTTGCTTGAACTTGGCGCCGGTTTTTTCTGCGAATTTTTCGGCAGGATCAGCTTTGGAAAGGTCGATGCCAAGCTCTTTAGCCTTGTCGGCCAGTTCAGGAGCGGCACTAATATAATTCGCAAGGCTTAGGTCATAAGACGCCTTTGCTTTTGCCGCAGGCTCAGCCTGAGTTTGTACGCCTGCAAAGCCGATGCTTCCAGCTAAAACAAGCGCAATTGCAGATTTAGAAAGAACTTTTAACAATTATCACCACTCCTTTAAGAATTTACTATTCGAATATATCAGAATAATTCGCTAATTTAAACGAGACTTTCTATTCAAATTTCCCCCATATAAAACACAGGAATTGAAAAATTACATAAAAAATCAATACGAAAGACGGATGTTTTTTTAAAAAAACGATGGCTTTAGACCTGTTTTTAAGTCGCAAATAACTAGATTACATTCAAAAAAATTTTAGGGAGGCGAAATAATTACAAGGGGAGAGATCAGATAGTTGGCCCTGACTGATTCCATCAAAAATGTTAATAACTTAGCGTGGAAAAAGGGCTTGAAATTCAAGACAACGAAAAAAGGTGCAAACATAAATGTTCGCACCTTTTTTCTGTCCCGCTAAAGCAGGACCTACCATACCATTTGTCCCGAAATATCAGGACTTACCAGACTTTGGCGAAGTTACGATTTGCACGGGGTCGAATCGATCTTAAATATATCGATTATAGACGAGCGTGCCTTTCGACAGCTCTGCAAATGTTCCTTCACCACTTGCAAGCCCAAAAACCTGAGTCGCTGTTACCATTGCGTATTGCAATTTAACCAGTCCCTCCTGTGTTGTTTTGGTCTTGCATTATCTATATACCTCGTACTAAAAATAATAAACGGGAAAAACCAAAAAAAGAATTGCCAAAATAAACCACATGTTGATATTTCGTCAATAAATCTTCTTTTAACCCCCGGCAGGTATTAACCAATTCGTTAAAACCACTTTTAAGGTTAAGAGCAATAAACAACAAGCTTTACAATATCTTAAAAAATATCATCAGCTATTAGTAACTGGTGATAAAAATCACGGAAAATTCTTCAGTTCGGGTTTAAAATTGGGAAGAATATATATAGTCGATAAGGAAATGAGGAATGTACGTTGAAGATGCCACAATTACAAATCGGGGATATCGCCCCGAACTACCCAATCATCCAAGGGGGTATGGGGGTAGGTATTTCGCTTAGCGGCCTAGCGTCCGCCGTAGCATCAGCAGGAGGGATTGGGATCATCTCTGGAACCGGAATCACGATTGACGAATTGCGTTTCCATATAAGGCGGGCTCGCGATCTTTCTAACGGAAACGGTTATATTGGCGTCAATGTCCTCTTTGCAGTGAAGGATTTTGCTGAGAAAATGAAGGCGGCATTGGAAGAGAAAGTTGACTTTATTATTTCCGGCGCTGGCATTTCCCGTGATATGTATGCCTGGGGGAAAGAAGCGGGCATCCCTGTACTTTCCATTGTATCGACCGCCAAACTTGCAAGGCTGTCGGAACGGCTGGGCGCTGCCGCGGTAGTAGTGGAAGGATTTGAAGCGGGTGGCCATCTTGGCACAGATCGCCCGATGTTTGATATTCTGCCTGAGGTCGTTGAAGCGGTGAACATACCGGTTATCGCGGCTGGCGGCATATTAACCGGGGAGGATGTGTCCAAAGCGTTCAGGCTCGGCGCATCAGGCGTGCAAATGGGAACGCGTTTTGTAGCAAGCGAAGAATGCGATGCGCCGCTTGCGTTTAAACAGAAATATATTGAAGCGAAAAAGGAAGACCTTGTCCTTGTAAAAACAACAGTCGGCCTAGAGGGCAGGGCAATCCGCAATGCTTTTACAGACATTATTAAGGATGACGGGAAATTCAAGGTCGCTAAATGCCTGGATTGCCTGAAAAGCTGCACATACCGTTTCTGCACGATGGATTCACTTGTTCGCTCGCTGAATGGCGATGTGGATATGGGCCTTGTTTTCGCTGGGGCGCGAGTAGGAGAAATTTCGGACATCCTATCCGTCAGCCAAATCATAGAAACGATTGCCAGCGAATACTATTTTGCTACAGAGCAGGCAGGATAATACCACGGACGCCGGCATATCTCATGTCGGCGTTTTTGGCTTTACTCATGAAAAAGATTAAAAAATCCTGGCCATTGGCAGTTGATTTGTGACCTCGAAAGTTTGGGCTTAGGATTCTGAAACCCACAACATTTCAAAAATGTGCCAACTCATTTTACCGCTGCAAGTGGCATACTAACCCAGAAAACAGCCGAAGGGAAGGATGCATATGTCATTGGAGTGGTTTGACCGGGTAACTTCTGAATTGCAGGACCATTTGGAATCTATTTGTGAAAAATACGACCAGGCGGGCCAAATGTCAATTGAACGGAGTTCGAGGCACCCGAGGATTGATTTCTTTGTGGAAACGGATGATTGCGACGGACGCGATTATTTTTGCACGCTATTTTTTGACCCGCACAATGAAGAGTTTTATGTTGAAACGTATGACCCTGACCTTGAACAGCCATCAAGGACAATCTTGCCTGATATTGAAAACATCATCGATGCAGTCCATGAAAGCTTTCATGAATTTATGAACGATGATCCAGAAGACTTTGATTACGAGCTCTATGATGACGAGGAAGAAGAGGATGAGATTGATGACATCCTTGATGCAGCGGGGGACGAAGATGTCACGATTATCGCTTACTCCGACGATGAGGTGTATGAGGAAATAGATGTTGAGTGGGAAACCCCTGAAATTACCGCGTTTCAAAAGGAAGACGAGGTGGAAGTGACCTACCAGTTTGGCGTTGTGGAGGGCACCGGCGACGGAGTTCTTCGTAGGGTAAACCGGATTTGGACAGAAGACGATGAACTAGTGAAAGATGAAACGAATTTTATTTTTACAAAAGAAGAAGCGGGTACGATTATCGCAATGATCGCTAGCCACATGGATAAAATGAAAGGCTACGAACTCGATTAAAACTAAAATAGACGGAGCCAATCCCTTTTTGTAAAGTGGGCCAGCTCCGTCTATTGTCTATTTTCTTCCCCAGAGGCTATCATCTTATTCCGACCATTGCTTCTTGACTTGCTCAAGAGCCTGCTGCATGATTTCCTCATCGCTTGCCTGAGGGGTCGTAATCACATTCGTCATGTAATTCCTGCCAAGGTATTCAACCTTTACGTTTACTTGAACCATTTCAACCATCCTTTCGAAAAATTACTTTACTGCTATAACAAGCAGTACTTCTATATACCAACTAACCAGACAGCTTAAACCTGTATGCTTTTTCCATCTTATTCACAATTTAGACGGACATGCCTACTATTTTTTAAAAAAGAATCTGGTTCCATAGAAAACTGCAAGAAAATACCAGCACCTCATCTTACCACGCAGGAAAGTGGTAAACAATAGGGGTAATCACTATAATTAACTTGTTTTTGTGACAAATTATGCACAAAAAAAGCCCCCAGAAAAGGGAGCATGACTCTATGCCTCTACAAACAAATACTGTTCTACAAACTTCTGGATTTCTTCCTTGTTGACGGACTGCTTTTTCAATGCCGCTTCGGCGGTTTCCAAAAGATTTACAATGTCCGGATCAGATCTCAGCTCTCGAAGATCGGTCTCTCCATTGAGCAAATCCACGGCTTTTGTTTTTACATCAGGGTCATCGGTGGCATGAAAAAGAATGAATGCAATGCTGGTTACCTTATCCATTTCAACGTCCCCCTTCATTTTTCAACTCTCTTTCTAGTTTCGCCAAAAAACGCTTTTTTCCTCCCTTTTTCGCTAAAAATAGTTTTAATAAATACAATTCCTAATAAAGCGGAATCAATTGGTTTAGTTTCCCTAATCTCAGACTAAAGTTGTATGGAAGTTCAAGCTTCTTTCCGAGGTTTCAGTTTCTGGAACCGGCTATCATAAAAGCATGAAAACCAGTTAGCGAAATTCGAAAGGGGAAATCAAATTGACCAACAGAAAACACGTTATGATTACTGGAGCTTCACGGGGACTCGGAAAAGCATTGGCGCTGGCATTTGCTAAACAGGGGGCGAGGCTCTCGATTTGCGCGCGGAGTGAGGCAGCATTGCTAAAGGTGAAAAAGGAAGCCGAGGAGGCCGGGGCTGAAGAGGTTCTTGCAATTCGGGCGGATATATCAATCGCACGTGATGTTGAGCGTTTTGTCGCGTTGACAGAAGAAAGGTTCGGCCATATCGATATCCTAATCAACAACGCTTCTATTCTAGGACCCAGCCCGATGCCGATGCTGCTTGATTATCCGGAGGAAGATTTCGCTGAAGTACTTAGAGTCAATACGATGAGCACATTTCTTGTGACACGCCGGGTGCTACCAATCATGCTTCAACGTGATAGCGGCTCGATTATCAACGTGACCTCCGAAGCAGGAAATACAGGCTACGCGGGCTGGGGGGCTTATGGTATCTCAAAATTCGCGGTCGAAGGATTGACCGAAACATGGGCCGACGAACTGAGCGAAACGGGGGTACGGGTGAACATGGTTGACCCGGGGGAGATGGATACAGAAATGCATCGTCTTGCCGTCCCGGATTGCGATTATGAACTTTCTGATCCAAATGATGTTGTGCCTGTTTTCCTTTATCTCGCATCTGATCAAGCCATCAACATAACCGGAAAGCGGATTTCAGCCCAGGAATTCATTGAAGGGAAGTGGAGTGCATGATCGCCGGTAGCCTGACTTTCAATCTGCCGCCATCCTTGAATGCCGCTGCCCCTCCGGAAAGGCGGGGGCTAAGGCGGGACCATGTACGCATGATGGTTTTATCAAAGGAGACAGGGTATGCCTGCCACGATTCTTTTTACAATCTTGACCACTATTTGAATAAAGGCGACGTTCTTGTGTTGAATAGCTCAAGGACAATTCCCGCGATTTTGCACGGCCGTCTTCTTTCGCGTAATGAAGAGGTTGAAATCAGGCTGGCTGGCAAAATTGACGACAGCCGCTGGTATGCCTTGGTTGTCTGTCCTTCCGTCCAAACCGGTGAAACGATATGGTTTTCCAGCCAGCTCGAGGCGGTCGTTGAACAAGACGCCGGTGAAACACCTTTGTCGGTTATCTGCTTTTCAAAATCTGGTACCAGCCTGTTTGATGAGATCTATTCTCTTGGCGAACCAATTCGTTATGAATATATTGAAACACCGTGGAGCCTTGATTATTATCAGACTGTGTTCGCATCACATCCTGGTTCGGTTGAAATGCCTTCCGCGGGGAGGGCGTTCAGTTGGGAACTGCTGTTCAAGCTGCGCAGAAAAGGAGTCAAAATCGCGTTCATCCAGCTTCATACCGGCTTAAGTTATTTTCTTGACGACAATTATGACCATCATCCTTCGAAAAATAAAGAAGAATACGCTATCCCCTCAGAAACTTTAACAGCAATCAAGGAAGTCAAAAAGTCGGGCAAACGGGTGATTGCAGCCGGGACGACAGTTGTCCGAGCGCTTGAAACCGCAATGGCGACAGGCCAAACCAATGGCTGGACCAATTTGTTCGTTCATCCGGGATATGAACTGAAGGCGGTGGACGGAATCCTGACCGGCCTTCACGAACCGGAAGCAAGCCATCTTGCCATGCTGTCGGTTTTCATCCCGCAGGATAAGCTATACAGTGCGTATATGGACGCGGTCGAGGCAAAATACCTTTGGCATGAATTTGGCGATATGAACCTGATTTTATGAGAGGGATAACGATGGTTGAATTTCATCATTACGCAATTGAAACGAACCTTCTTGAAGAGGTGGCGGAATTTTATAAAACTGCCCTTGGTTTTCGTGATGAGAAGACGATTGAGTTTCATGGGAAAAAACTTATTTTTTTGACTCTCGGCGTTTTCCGGATTGAATTGATTGAAGGAGATGAGCCTATACAAGGGAATGATTCCATTCACCTGTGTTTTCAAGTCGGCGCGCTTGACAGCATAATAAAAACGGTCGAAAGAGCGGGCCTTGTAAAAGCGGAAGGGCCCTTTACAATGGAGAATGGATGGAGATCCGTTTTTTATACAGGGATTGCAGGCGAAACCCTGGAATTCCTGGAACAGCGATAATAAATGAGGAAGGATAATTATATTCCTTCCGTTTTTCTTTTGTGAAAAAATATACATAGATTAAATTATCTAGCGAGGGGGTAGTGGGTATAGAAAAAAACAGATGGGGGTTCTCATGGAAAATGCGATCATTGGCAGTCTTATTTCTTCGTTGGCAACCGGGGCGGGAGCATTGCCGATCCTTTTTGTAAAAGGAATATCAAATAAGTTCCGGTACAACCTTTTGGCTTTGGCTTCGGGTATCATGCTTGCAGCTTCTGCTTTCAGCCTGATTCCGGAAGCCCTTAAATCGTCCAGCCTGGCTATTTTGGCCATTGGTTTGCTGGGAGGGACGTTTCTACTTAATTTGCTTGACCAGAAGCTATGCAATTTTGACATCGATCATTCACGTTTTACGGGCAGCCTTTCAAAGGGAACACTGATTATTCTGTGCGCGATGGTTGTCCACAACATTCCAGAAGGATTGTCTGTAGGCGTCAGCTACGGTTCTGACAATGAAAAGCTTGGGGGACTGATAGCGTTTGCGATTGGCCTTCAAAATGCTCCGGAAGGATTCCTCGTTGCCCTTTATCTTTTAAAGGAGGATATTTCGAAATGGGCCGCGCTTCTAATAGCGACAGGAACCGGTTTGGTTGAATTTTTATCATCTATGGCAGGTTACGGGCTCGCCTCCAAAATTGATGGAATCGTCCCTTTCGGGTTGAGTATTGCTGCCGGTGCGATGCTGTTCATTATTTATTAGGAACTGATTCCTGAGAGCCAGGAAGGGGAAAGCGTGCGCTTCCCGACTTATTCCTTTATAATCGGTTTGATTGTAATGCTTACAATGGTAGAAAAGCTCGGCTGATGCCAATCCGAGCGATAGGAGCCGCGAAATTTTCGCGGCCCTTTTTTATGATTTCTTTTAATAATGAAAATAAACTATCAATTTACTGGCGGATGGAGATGATGTTATTTTAGAATAAGTAATTTTAAGAGGAGGATACCTGAATGCAGCTACTAGCTATTACGATTGGTTCGGCTATTATAGCGGCTGCCTTTAATTGTTTCCTGATCCCGCATGAGGTCCTTTCAAGCGGTTTAAGCGGACTTTCAATGATGATTGGGATGCTGACGCCTCTTGATACAGGAGCCGCGAACTTCCTGCTGAATTTGCCGCTGCTCGTCCTAGGATATTTAATGCTGGGCAGGAAATTTATTTTACAAACAATCCTTTCCGTCATTCTTATCTCGGTTGGTTTGTCTGTGATCCCTGTATATGAAGTTGCCAGCAACAGCATACTTTCATCGGTTTTTGGGGGAGCGCTTGTTGGTTTGGGCATGGGGCTTGTATTGCGCCAATCTGCGTCCACAGGCGGGCTGGATATAATCGCGATGATTGTTTCCCGGAAAAAAGACTTCCCGATTGGAACGTTGCTTTCAGCAATGAATGGCGTCATAATTGGAATAAGCGGTTTTCTGTTTAACTGGGATACGGCACTGAATACGATGGTTTCAATTTTTGTTACCGGAAAGGTCATCGACGCTATCTACACCCATCACGTCAAACTAACGTTGACCATCATCACCGAAAAAGGGGAGGAGATGAGGGAGCAGCTTGTACAAAATGTCTACCGTGGCCTGACCGTGCTGGATGGGATGGGCGGTTTTTCAAAAGAAGGACGGCATATACTTTGACCGTTATCACCCGCTACGAGCTCGCCGAGGTAAAATCGTTGATTGCGGAAGTTGACCCGCATGCTTTTGTCAACATTACGAAAACAATCGAAGTGATGGGACTTTTCCATAAACAAAGTGCCTGACCGCAGCCGGTTTTCATAAAAAAGAACCGGCTTTTTTTGCGCTTTACAAAAGGACGGTTATTCATTATCCTTGGATAATACAGATTATTGTGAAAAAAGAAACTTTGGCGTTTCCCTTAAAAGTCCCGGTTAGAGGAAGTGGAGAATACTATGTTTATTACACTCAGTAAACAGCAAAAGGAGCAACTCATTGCCGATATTCAGGAGTACTTTTTAAAAGAACGAGGTGAGGAGCTCGGCAATTTGGAGGCGGAAAACCTCCTGGATTTTTTTAAAAACGGGCTCGGGCCCTATTTTTTCAACGAAGGCATCAAGCAATCCAGGAAAGTGGCTGAAGAAAAAATGGCCCAGCTGGAAGAGGAATTGTATTCGCTTGAACGTCCAATGAAATAGGGGGGCAGGTTTGTGAAACCAATTGTCCTTGGTATTGCCTCTGCGTTTTTTTTCGCGTTTACTTTTGTCCTGAACCGGTCAATGGAACTTTCGGGCGGACACTGGATTTGGAGTGCGTCGCTCCGTTATTTTTTCATGGTCCCGCTCTTGCTCCTGCTTGTCGCAGGCAGGAAAAATCTCAAGCCGCTTTTGGAGGAAATGAAACAGAAGCCAAGGGCGTGGCTTTTGTGGAGCACAGTTGGGTTCGGGTTATTTTACGCGCCGATTTGCTTTGCCGCAGCCTTTTCACCAGGCTGGCTTATTGCCGGCACCTGGCTCGTAACGATTGTATCCGGATCCCTGCTTTCACCGCTCTTTTTCGAAACGAGGGATGGGGTTCGGGTCAGGGGAAGGATTCCGGTAAAAGGAATGTTCATGTCCGTCATCATCCTTGCAGGGGTTGCGGTTATGCAGCTGGAGCATGCCAAAACGCTTGGAACGAGGGAATTTTTATTCGGGGTTGTTCCAGTGTTGATCGCTACTTTCGCCTATCCGCTTGGGAATCGGAAAATGATGGACGTCGCGGGTGGCAGGCTGGATACATTCCAGCGCGTGCTGGGAATGACAATCGCCAGCCTTCCGTTTTGGCTGATATTGTCTGTATATGGAGCGGTTGTGGCCGATTTGCCTTCAAAAAGCCAAATTATCCAGTCGGCGGGGGTTGCAGTCAGCTCAGGCGTAATCGCAACCGTACTATTTTTCATGGCGACCGATCTAGTCAGGGGAGACATGACGAAAATGGCCACGGTCGAAGCCACTCAATCCGTCGAAATTTTGTTTGCCTTAGCAGGAGAAGTACTCTTTTTGTCTGCGCCGTTTCCTTCACCGATATCGTGGGCGGGAATCGTCCTTGTCATTGTCGGCATGGGGCTGCATAGCTTTTCGGCAGCTATCTTTCCCGAAAAAAAGAAAAAGGCCTTCGTGCAGGAGCAGGCATGACAAAGGCGGCAATTTTCAATTCAAATCAAACAATGTGTAAGCAAAAAGGGAACTTCACGCGAGTTCCCTTTTAAATATCCATTTAATAATATTTTTGGCCTGTCCGACAGTCAGCCTTCGATCAGCTATCCCGAGCAAAAGGGATCTCCAGCTGGCGAGCAAAACGATTTCAATTGGCAAATGATCGTTTATATTCATTCCTTCAAGAAATGCTGCAATCTTATTTGTTTTGTTTGAAATGGGCTCTTCGCCTATTAAGCGGCAACTATTCGATTTGGCCGCGAAATCCAATCCTGTAATAAGCGCAGCCTCTAACGCTTCATTCGCATCCTCAAATAAAGACGCGGCACCCTCCATTCTGTCTAGGATTCTTTGTTCCATTTCACCCCTGATTACCTCATAAAGCCCGGCTTTCGAACCAAAATGATGATAAATCGCCCCGGTGGTCATATTGGCTTTTTCAGCCAACTCTGCAATATTGGTTTTTTTGTAGCCTTTTACGCTGAATTCTTCTAATGCTGCCTGTACTAAGGTGTTTTTACTTGAACCTGGAATCGGTATCCACTCTTTCATATTTTTTATTATAGCATATTGACACAGTGTCCGTAAATGAATTATGTTTAACATAATCAAGTTATGCTTTTCATAATCTATTTATATTTTAGGAGGGAATCAAATGAAATTACTGTTTTTGTACCATCCTGTAAAAAACCTAAAGGAATCTCTGGCATTTTATAGGGACAATCTGGGTTTTGAAGAATCGTGGCGTGAAGGCGAACATACGGCTGCGCTGAAACTGCCTGGAAGCGAGGTTCAATTAATGCTGGAGGATGAAATGGATAAGGAAGAAATGACTCCTGGAGGAATCTTTCTAGTCGATAGCGTAGATTCATTTTATGAAGAAAATAAACATAAATACGAATTTACAAAGGTACCGTTTGATATCCCTCCCGGCCGATATGCCATTTATTTAGACAATTCAGGAAACCCGATACGAATCTTGGACTTCTCAAAGGAGAAGTAATGATCCAGGAAGCCCTCCGATAATCCGGAAGGGCTTTTGTTTCTTTTTCCGATGAAAGTTCAGCTATACTAAATTCTAGATACTACTATGAGGAATGAGTGCCAATGGTGAAAGGATGGACTACAGAGGAGATAAAGGATGTTTCGGGAAAAACGGTGATCATAACAGGCGGGAATAGTGGAATCGGCTTCGAGGCCGCACGTGCCCTTGCTGCCAAAGGGGCAGAAGTCATCCTTGCAGTAAGGAATATGGCTAGGGGAGAAGCAGCAGCCGCCAACATAATAAAGGAAAGCCCGCAAGCTTCCGTGCGGTTGATGCAGCTTGATTTAAGTGACCAGGCTTCAATCCGGAAGTTTGCCAGCGAATTTTCGAACCAATATTCATCGCTGGATATACTTATCAACAATGCTGGAATCATGATGCCCCCACTCAGCAAAACACGTGATGGGTTTGAAGCGCAATTCGGCAGCAACCATCTTGGCCATTTCGCTCTGACCGGGCTGTTACTGGATGTGTTGAAAAATACTCCCGGTTCCCGTGTTGTCACCGTAAGCAGCCTCGCTGCCCACAAGGCGAGCATTGACTTCAATAACCTTGACGGGTCGAAGGGCTATAAACGCTACAAATTTTACGGGCAGAGTAAACTCGCCAACATGCTGTTCGGAAAAGAGTTGCAGATTCGGCTTGAACGGAACGGCCTTCAAATGAAAAGCACTGTGTGCCACCCCGGCGTTACCCATACGAATCTCGCATCAAGAAATTCCGGCCGTGATATGAACAGCTTGTTCAGGTTGATTTCTCAGGCCGTCACCCAGCCAACCGCGATGGGCGCGCTGCCGACTCTTTATGCGGCAACCGAACCTTCATTGCTTGGAGGGGAATACATTGGGCCGGACGGAAAAAAGAAACGGAAAGGCTACCCAAGAAAGGATTCTGTCATTGAAAGGATATATGACGCTGAAACCGCGGAGCTGCTGTGGAGCCTTTCAGAGGAATTGACGGGAGTAGTCTACAATTTCAAGTAGGTACCTAATTTAACTAATCCAACACGTTTGACTTTTTCTGCCCAAATTGAAATACTAAAATTGCACTGACATCCTATGTAAAAGGGCTGGTGGCACGAATGAAAGTGAAGGATTTTATGATTACGGATGTAATAAGCGCTACCCCGGAAATGACACTTGCTGAGGTAATGGCCCTGTTTGTTGAAAAAGAAATAGGAGGAGTGCCAGTTTGCAGTGGTGACGGCGAATTGCTTGGCATGGTGACAGATGGGGATATCCTCCGGGCAATCCAGCCAATTGACAGGAAGATTTTTGACTTCCTTCTTTATATGGAATGCATGGAAGAAATGGATGTAAAAACCAGGCTGAAGGAAACGGCGGGAGCGCCAATCCTTTCAATCGCTAAAACGAAAAATCTTGTTACGGTTACGCCTGATGACGACGTTAATCTTGCTGTAAAACACCTTTCTACCCACCACTTTAAAAAATTGCCAGTCATTGATGAAGCAAATCAGGTAGTCGGCGTTATCAGCAGGGGAGATGCTATCCGGAAAATTCAATCTTCTCTCCTTAAGGATTTATAGCACGATTTATGCAACCATAAGAACGAATCCGGAAAGTCGGCGCGCTCTTTTATCAGTGCCAGGAAATTTTCTATCAACACAATCTTACATACAAAAGGATAAAGGAACTTACTACCTATGACTTGGACTGTTGTTGCAGCCACAGCGGCTGTCTTGATTGTTTACGGACTCATTTGTTTCTATATAGGATACAATGGCTGGGTTTGGCTGAGGCTGAACAAGCCGCTGCGAAAATATAAATATGCCTATGTGGCGCTAATCATCTTCCTATCTCTTTCAATGTTCGCGGGCAGATTTATTCCCATTCCTCTTCTTAGCCTGATTGGCGGGTATTGGATGGTCATGATCGGCTATGGGATATTGATATTGCCGATTGTTAACGTGATCGTGCTTCTTTTAAAAAAACGGGGGGTTTATTGGATTGGCATTGGGGTTCTCGCTTTTTTTGCAATTATCTTTGTGTATGGTTCGTTTAATGCTTGGAGCCCTGTCGTCCGTACATATGATGTAACCATCCAAAAGCCGGCTGATAGCGAAAACATGAAGATCCTGATGGCATCCGATTTTCATCTCGGTTCCATCGTGGGAAAAAAGCATCTTGACCGCTTTATAGAAATAGCTCAGGCGGAAAAACCGGATATGGTCTTAATTCCGGGCGACTTAATAGATGACTATATTGCCCCTTTCCTTAAAACCGATATGGACGAAAGCCTAAAAAAAATCCACGCTCCTCTTGGGGTATATGCGGTTCTTGGCAATCATGATTATTATGGCGGGGATAAGGAGAAAATCGTAGCGGAAATGGAGAAGGCGGGGATTACGGTCCTCGAGGATGATACGATTTTGGTCAATAATGAAATTGTTCTCGCCGGGCGAAAAGATCCGACCGACCATAGCAGAGCCGCGCTCGAGTCATTTATAGGAAGCGGAGATGCTTCCAGGCCCGTTTTCCTGATGGACCACCAGCCGATTGCCCTTGAGGAAGCAAGGCGTGCTGGAGTTGATCTTCTCGTCTCCGGGCACACACACCGCGGCCAGGTAGCCCCCGCGCATTTCATTACTAGCCGGATTTATGAAAATGATTGGGGTTATCTTAAAAAAGGGAAGCTCCATTCAATCGTCTCATCCGGTTTCGGTACATGGGGCCCTGCCCTCCGGATTGGCACCCGTTCGGAAGCTGTAATGATAAACGTTCATTTTAAATAGAAAGAGAGCTGCCGTGACCCTGGCAGCTTTTCTTTTTGGCTGGAAAAATAACCTTCCTGACAACGCGTTTTCGTGAGTAAAAGGGACCCTATTCGATAATGAAAAAACGCCAAAGTGATTGGCGTTTCAAATACATTATCGATTGTTATTTTGCCTGCGCCTTTGTTGGCCATTGTTTTGTTTTTCACCTGTGATAGCGTCCACAACGTTCTCAATCGTCTGGCCGACCTTATTCATAAAGCCGCCGTTGTTACCGCGATTATTGTTTCCCTGGCGATTGTTTTGGTTTTCCATTCCATTCACCTCCACTAGTAGCGTGCGCAAATACACCCAATCTATACAGCATTTAAGGGGACAGAAGGGGACCAATTTTAAAAATAATGGTCGTTAAAAGCTTTTTCAGCTGCTTCTTCCGAGGAAAAAAGCGCGTCGTCATCCTCAATGACATGAAAGGTATCATGAATGAACAAGGCTAGCGCGTTTGGATCTTTAGGGTGTTGGACTACTTCAGCCGGGCGGATATTCGCAACGGTCGGTGTATGCGGATTATTATAAATGACATACACTTCATCTCCTGCTTGTACATCCTTTGGGTCAATTGTTTCCATCTGGCATACCTCCTTCTTTTAATTAAAAATCAAGAATCCTTCGTTGATTCCGAATCATAAACACTCTTTGTTATCAGAGAAAGAACCCATCTTTTTAAATCGACAATCCTCATATGTTCCGGAAGCGACTCGGTTCCCGAGACAATCAGGGGGACAAGCGAATCCTGTTCATGCAATCCCCCATGTCCCGCTCCACCCAAGTGAACCGGGCTGCCTTCTCCGGCAAACTCATGGCCGGGGCGGGCACTTACCGCCAGGAATTCGCCCTCATGTGAGTGAAGGCAGCTATACAGCCGTGCGAGTGCATCGGGATACAAACCGTATTGAACCCTATTATCCTTAACAGATAGATCGAGAATTTCCATGTTCCCTTCCAATTCCCACAACTGGCCATATTGATCCTGTAAAACGCCACCTGGCTGAAAACGTATTTCCCCGCCAATCCCTCCAGAACGGACCTTAATCTGCCTCCCATTTTTCCAGGCAATCACATCAACCCTGTTATCCCCCGTCAGGAGCATGGCGATGTCCTCAATCAGCTCCTTTTCCTCATTTAAGGTATAAATATAAGCCATCCTATCGTTCACTGCGAGGGCAATTTGATCCCCAGTTCTAGGGCCTTTTCGAAGCCTCATGATTTTATAGGGGCTCAATAGCTTCCTTAAATCGATTACCGCATGGTTCCGGTTAGAATGCACCCATGCCTGGCCGTTATCTCCCATAATAATCCACTGATTAAGTTCCAGCGCTTTTTCCCAATCTCCAAAAAGGCCAAGGATTTTTTGCAGTTGCTTATCCGCTTTTTCAATGCCCACCCTGTCCAATCTCCCGTACTTATGGATCCGTTGATCGAGATCCGGAAGATAAACAATCGTAAAAGGGGGTAGTTTATTTTCTTTAACAAGATGGCTAAATTGCTGGACGGAAGAAGAATCATTAACGCCAGCCTTTTGCCAGAAATGCTGGTTCCGCCATGACTCGTTCAGTTTTGAAAATCTTCCGTAGGAAAAAATGGCGGGAGCATAGACAGGACGCCGCCTGCTTAATGGGGTAAATCGCCCGAGCATTTTTGGCAGGTCAAGAAAATGTGGCGTGTTTCCACGGAATACAAGTGCGTTAATCGATGCTGAATTAAATCTCTGCCTGTATAAATCTTCATGTAGGGTTCGAACCTCCCGGCTAATGTGGGACTGATTCAAGTTGAAGAGCAAGTCCTCAACCGCTTTTACAACTCCCAGTTTGAACAGCTCCCGGTAATGGCTGCCGTAATTGATGAGCCGGTTTTCCTTTTTATTAAACCAGACAAGGCCGGGGATTTTATGTTGATCGCAATACGTCCCGGTCAGCAATGTAGTATCCACATTTACCGACATGGTTGGAAAGGGGGCGACGAGCCCCGGGGAATATGTGCCATTCTTTATTAGAAAATCAATTGCCGGTGCCATGCCTGCCCGAATCGCTTCGTTAAGCGGGGCGTCCATTAACGTATCGACTATAATCATGATGACTGGTTTCCCTGCGGTTGGTTTCACACTCATGGAGGTATTCCATCCCTTGTCAGTAATAGTGACTTACCGTTAATATGTACGGATTTCCGAAAAAACATGTTCCCGCCTTTCTTCTTCAACAAAAGCAAATAATTGGATATAAGGTTATTTAATAAAGATTCCAGCTTGAGAAAAGATATAAGTGATTTCTTTGGCAAGAAGGTGGGGCAGTGGAGTTCAAGGTGATGACATTTAATATTCGCCATGGGAAAGGAACCGATAAAAAGCTTAATTTGGAGCGGATTGCGAGGATTATCAATGATTCTGGGGCCGATGTTATCGGCTTGAATGAAGTGGACCGTTTTTTTTCAAATAGAAGCGGATTTCTTGACCAAGCCAAGTGGCTTGCGGAGAAGCTGGAGATGGATCATATTTACGGCCCTGCTGTAACAATGGAAAACCGGGAGGGCGGCAACGATATGCAGTTTGGCAATGCGATGCTTAGCCGTTTTCCAATTACAGAAGCAGACAACCATCCTTTTGACTTCCTACCAAAAAGGGCGGAAGCTAGGGCCTTGCTAGAGGCCAAGGTTCAAATAGAAGGAAAGGAACTTGGTGTTTGGGTTACACACTTAAGCCTCGGGCCATTCCAGCACAGAAAGCAAATCGAGTTTATATTGGAAAAGGCCAAAAAAGAGCCACTGCCTCTTCTCGTAATGGGGGATTGGAACATGGGCCCATCATCCAGGGGGTGGAGGAAAATGACTGAAACGTTCAATGATGTATGGGTGGAAACAAACGAAGGGCCAGGGGGATATACGTTTCCTTCGAGAAGGCCGTTTCGCCGGCTCGATTATATTTTCTCAACAAAAAACCTAAAGGCTATTAGCTCCGAAGTATACGAAATGGAAAGCAATGCTTCCGACCATCTTCCCTTATTGGCAACAATCCGGTTTCTTGATAGCTGAGCGCCAGGATTTATAAATTCATTAATCGCAAAAAGGAAGAAAAGGCATGAAACAACACTTGTTAAGCGCGTGGATGGTATTGGACCCGCTTTACTTCAGCTGTACCAGGCTCACTTACCTGGATGAAACAAATAATATTTTTCGGGTGAGGCTTACAAAATATAAAGGGCGTGAACTTTTGCTTTCCGATGGAACCCGAATTGCAAAGAATGACGTCCTGGTAAAAATCCACCTTCATAACGTCAGGCTTCTTAGGGATATATATCCAATAAAGAGTGATGTGCGAAGGGCAAGGGTTATTTATCAGCATGTACTGAGGTCATTGCCGGGGATTGAAACTTTTATCCAGAGCCATAAACGCTCAGATGAAATTAAAGGAATCATCGGGATTACAACTTTATGCAAGGGGGCGGAACGGCTTGGATTTGAGGTTTTCTCCATTTCAAATCCTTTTTACAACTGGCTAAAATGGGTAACATTCCTGCCAATTCTCCTCCTCTCAGTAAACGGCAATTCACTGCAAAGGCTTGGGAAAAAAACGCTGCCCGGTTATTTGGTCATGTCAAAGGACAAGCTAAAATTGTTATACAGCTCCACCCACGAAAAATAAGCTGCCAACGAAGGGTTGGCAGCTTTTAGACCGCGGGGTGTGAAGCACTTTTTGCAGATGCGAAAAACAATTGATGCAACGTAATTTCGGGCCGGCTTCCTACACGAATATTAATTCCGGTTTGTCCAAGCCCTTCGTTAATATAGAACGGCTTCCCATCGTGCCAGTGAAGGCCTTTAATCATATTCATCCTGACAAGCCGTCCCATCTTCACAAGATGATACGCTTTCGGATAACAAATTTGCCCGCCGTGGAAGTGGCCTGAAAGCAAATAGTCAAAATGGTAATCCTTCATATGAAGAACAACATTCGGGTCGTGTGTCAGAACCACGTTCATCCCGTCCTTCAAGCCTTTATATGAAGCTTCCAATTTGCTCCGGCCTGTACTGAAATCGTCAATGCCAATAATATTGACGAGTTGGCCATTTACGAGGATGTGCCTGTTTTCATTATGCAGGACTTTGCAACCTTCCTGTTTTAGCGTGTTTATTAAAGACTGAAGGTTTTCCCCCTTCAGGACGTAGTCGTGGTTTCCCAACACCGCGTACATTCCATATTTTGCATCCAATTTGCGTAATGCTCTTAGGTACGGAACAAGCCTTGGAATGGAACGCTTCCGATCGAGAAAGTCACCTGTGATAGCAATCAGGTCAATTTTTTCCCTTTTTACTTTTTCAAACAGGTCCTCTGGAGAAATTGAGATATTCTCAAGATGCAAATCTGAAAGCTGCAGGATATTTAGGACTGGAGCAGCGCCTGAGCCCTGTCCAACAGCAATTTTCGTAAAAACAACGTCTTTAGTATTTCTATATGCACGCCTAATGGCCCAAATGAGGAAAAACAGGGCTGTGGCGATAATGAATAATTTCATGGAAAGTCACCTCCGTATTCGATTATACAGGCTAAATGGCCCTTTAAACCGAGGGAATTGATGGTATCCTATATACGCTCGTCCAGGCCAAACAGATTGAGGGATATGAATGGAACATACAGCGAACAAAAAAATCCTTTTTCTTCCCTTTTTGCAAATCCCGTCGGGGCATTACCAGGCGGCGAGAGCAATCATTGACGGAATTGCTGAAAAGCAGCCAGATGTTGAATGCGAAGTCGTGGACATCCTCTCTTATACGTTCGGGAAACTGGAGAAGGCAGTCTCCCAAATTTATTTAAGCTGGATCCATGCATTCCCGCGGTTATATAGTATCGTATATCGGTTGAATGTAAATACCGGTTCTGCCATTGAGAAACAATTCAAGGTGTATGAATGGTTATTTTTAAAGGCACTGAGAAAACTGCTGAGAGAGAAAACGCCCGATCTTATCGTTTGCACACATGGACTGCCTTCCTATTTGCTGAACATCCTTAAGGGCAGGGGAGAGGTTCAAATTCCTGTAGTCAACGTTTATACTGACTATTTCATCCATCAGGTGTGGGGGAAAAGGGCAATAGATTACCATTTTGTGCCGACAAGGGAAGCCGGTGATTTTTTAGTGTCTGGCGGTGTAAACAAAGTTGGCATCTATGTGACCGGGATTCCCATTCATCCATACATACGAAAAAAAAACCTTTCCGATAGAAATAAAAATTCTTCCCGGTTATCCGTTTTGGTCACAGGAGGAAGCCTCGGCATAGGGGCCATCGAAAAAATGTTTTCAGGGATTGAGGGAAGAGGGAAAATCCAATATTCCATATTGTGCGGTACGAATAAGGGCTTATATGAACGGCTCAACGCGCTGAGAAAAGGAAATGTCCGGCCATTTGAATACATCCGTTGCAGGAAAGAGATGGATAAGTTTTACGAGTCTGCGGACGCTATTGTGACAAAACCGGGAGGCGTTACGTTAAGTGAATGTTTGTTTAAAAGACTGCCGATTTTTATTTTCCACGCATTGCCTGGCCAGGAGGAGATCAATTTGAAAACTCTCGAAAAGCTTGGCCTTATCATGCGCATGGATAGCGAAAGCGAGCGTGGGCAGGGAATCGATAGCCAAATCGCAGGCTTCTTTCATGACAGCAATTCGGTTAAAAATTATGAGGACAGGGTAAACAACTATCTCGAAACGTTAACATGCAAACGTCCAGAGGATATTGTCCTGGACATATTATTTGGTAACTAAACGGCAGTGTTGAAGTTGCCGCTGAATTTGGAAAAAGGGAAGGGAAAAATAAAAACCCTTGAAGACTCAAGGGTTTTTTAGCGTCCCAGAAAGGATTCGAACCTCCGACCTACAGTTTAGGAAACTGTTGCTCTATCCTACTGAGCTACTGGGACATGGTATAAGAAATTTAAGGTTTTCGCTCCACATTTAGGCGGCCTCGATTTGTGCGTTTCGTTATGGCACAAAAATTATTATAGCGCCAAAAGCAAAAAAGGTCAAATGAATTTTAGATTTTTTTTGAGAAAAACCATAACCGGAATCGTCTTGAAAAAATAGTAAATGGGTTTGCATGCGGATTCTTAAGAAACCTGTTCTAATTAACCTTCTTCGGACCGATTTTAATGAGGGGAGCATTTTACCCGGGATTCGTGACAACCAAAGGGCAAAATCCGGTTTCGTTGTCACGATAAGCACGGATTCGTGACAACCTAAGGCCTAAATCCGGTTTCGTTGTCACGATAAGATGGGATTCGTGACAACCAAAGGGCAAAATCCGGTTTCGTTGTCACGATAAGCACGGATTCGTGACAACCAAAGGCCTAAATCCGGTTTCGTTGTCACGATAAGATTGGATTCGTGACAACCAAAGGGCAAAATCCGGTTTCGTTGTCATGATAAGCACTGATTCGTGACAACCAAAGGCCTAAATCCGGTTTCGTTGTCAGGATAGATGGGAATCGTGACAACCAAAGGGCAAAATCTGGTTTCGTTGTCACGATAAGCACGGATTCGTGACAACAGAAGGCCTAAATCCAGTTTCGTTGTCACGATAAGCACGGATTCGTGACAACAGAAGACGAAAATCCGGTTTCGTTGTCAGGCTAAGCCGGGATTCGTGACAACAGATGGCCAAAATCCGGCTTAGCCGTCACGATAGACACAGATTCGTGACAACCAAAGAGCAAAATCAGATTTCATTNTAAATCCAGTTTCGTTGTCACGATAAGCACGGATTCGTGACAACAGAAGACGAAAATCCGGTTTCGTTGTCAGGCTAAGCCGGGATTCGTGACAACAGATGGCCAAAATCCGGCTTAGCCGTCACGATAGACACAGATTCGTGACAACCAAAGAGCAAAATCAGATTTCATTTTCATAATAAATCACACTTGGAATCCAATCTCAATAGCTCCACGCCCAAGACATCGGTCAATGGCCTAGAATGAGGTTGGAAAAGTAAAAAAGGGAGGCCCACCATCCCAATGGAAAGGCCCCCGCATTCGGTTAAAAATAATTTTTGTATACTTCCGTGTTCTGTCCGCATACGGCGCAGTGGTATTCAATCTCAAGCGAGTCTTCAAGGGCAAGATGCACCGTTTCCTGCTTGCAGTTTTCGCAGTACCTGATTTCCTTTAGGTTCTCCATGATCCTGCCTCCTTTAAAAAAGTCCTCAATACTGTTTTGACCTTTTTCTGCTTGGAATAAACCCTCTGGTAAAAAAATATCCCAACACGGTAGTATGCGCTAAAAAAATTTTACCGAAAAAAGGAATTTATACGGGTTAGGCGGTCTTTGTTCCTGTATAATTAAATTATGTAGAAAAAAGGAGGTTCATGAATGACAGATTTAATACAGGAAAAGGCCACACATAAACGGCTTACTAGAGTCCAGGTCATGGCAAGGACCATAGGGATCTTTGTAGGGGCCGTACTGACTGCAGTCGGGCTGGAAATATTTCTTGTCCCGAATAAGGTCATTGATGGAGGAATTGTCGGTGTCTCCATTATGCTTTCCCACGTTACAGGCATCAGCCTCGGTTTATTTATTTTTATCCTCAATATTCCATTCTTTTATTTAGGGTACAAACAAATTGGCAAAACCTTTGCCTTTTCTACGTTATTCGGGATTACGGCCTTATCCATTTTCACTGCCCTCTTTCATCCGGTGCCAGCGTTTACGGATGATATTCTGTTGGCGACCGTTTTTGGGGGAATGGCCGTTGGGGTTGGCGTCGGGCTGGTTATCCGATATGGAGGGGCCCTTGATGGCACGGAAATCCTGGCCATTCTGATAACGAAGAAAACACCTTTTTCTGTTGGTGAAATCATTATGTTCTTCAATATTTTCATCCTTGGCGCTGCTGGATTTGTCTTCAGCTGGGACAGGGCAATGTACTCCATCCTAGCGTATGTCATTGCTTTCAAATCAATCGATGTGGTTGTCGAGGGCCTTGAGGAATCAAAATCTGCTTGGATTATCAGCGATCAGTACCAGGAAATAGGGGATGCAATCCTTCACCGCCTTGGGAGGGGAGTCACTTATTTGGAAGGTGAAGGCGCTTTTTCGGGTGACAATAAGAAAGTAATCTTCTGTGTCATTACCCGGCTGGAAGAGGCAAAATTAAAGGATATTGTCCAGGGGTATGACAATTCTGCTTTCCTTGCGCTTGCTGATATTTCGGAAGTTAGGGGCGGTCGTTTCAAAAAGAGAGATATACATTAAAACAGGTCCTCCGAAGGGCCTTTTTTAATTTCCTCTTTTTTAGCTAAAAAAGAGGAAAAAACCAAATTATGATGTAAAATTAAGCACCGAAACTTAATAGAGCCATTTTTGCAAAGGTTGCAGCGAGGAAAGGGGAGAAAGAATAAGCTGGCACCAATTATGGAGCCAGCTTCCGATTTTGTTTTTTAAATGAAGACCGATTTGCGAGCCATATCTTTAGCGGCGGCCGTGGCCCGCACTTTAGCATCTTCAACAATTTCCGGTACTTTTTTAGGAAATGCATCCAGGCCTTCTGCAATCACCGGATCTAGTACTTGGATTCCGAGAAATCGAAGGGCGATTTTCAAATACCTGTCTCCAGATTCTAGCTCCGCCATTGGCAGCCCGGTGTACATGCCGCCCCTTGTTTGAATGTGGATGGCGGTTTTTCCGGATAGCAATCCTTTTGGGCCGTTCGCTGTGTGGACGAATGTCTTGCCTGATACAAATAAATTGTCAAGGAATGTTTTCAGCACCGCCGGGGAGCCCAAATTCCAAAGAGGCGAAACGAACACAAAGTAATCGTATTGGATAAACTCATCGACCAGGCCATGCATTTTGGAGATTTTGGCCCTTTCCTGTTCAGTAAGCTCTTCGAACGTCATTCCATAACCCGCTAGTTTACCGCGGGCTGAGATTAGATCCGCATCCATCCGCACCATGTCAAACTGGAATAGGTCAATTTTTGTAATTTCGATTTCGGGTTGTTCGTCGGTGAAAGATTGCAAAAAAGCCTCACCAATCTGCATTCCTTTCGACTTCTCCGGACCTTTTGGATTTGCTGAAATATAAAGCAACTTGGCCATTTTTATCATCCATTCTACGTAATGTTTTACAATTTCATTATACGAATAAATCCTTGCTCACTATTTCACAAATAATGAACATTACGTGACCTATTTTTTTGGGTTTCTTATGATTACGTTTGGTTTCGTTACTATAGTATAATGTTAGAAAAGGGGTGATGCTGTGCTAATCTTGTTCATCTTCATTTTCGCAGCTGTTCTTTTGGTTTTCGGCTTCATTGTGGACTATTTATACAAGAAGAAAGGAATCACAGATCTTGACCCTGAACGTAATACAAGGAATATCAATGGAATGGAAAGAGCTTATGTCGAGTCGCATATGAACCATATACGTGATGAGTCAAAAAGCCATGGAATTTGAACCTCTGGAAGAGCCCGGGGGTTTTCTTTTTTCTAAATTTTATTTTTCAATGCAATATGAAAAGACGTAATTATCACTTTTGGTATATGGTAGTATTGTTCAAAAAGGGGGATGCTTGAATGGATGAAAAGTCTTCAATAATTTGATCAAGGGATTTAAGCTTCTTGGAATCTCTATTGCCATCACCGGAATTAGGCCGGAAATCGCAGTGTACGCCGTCAATGCCAGAAATGATATCAAGGCACGAGGGACATTCACGAACACGAGCCAGGCGATCGACTTTTTAAGGAGCCAGGCAATATAATCAGGATATAGGCTTTCAACAATCATTTGGGACTTGGTAATGGTTAAGTACATACAGAGGTGGCGCGCAATGACGAGAAAGTTATATTATGAAAATCCTTATCTGGCTTCTTTTCAAACGAGCCTTATTAATCAGGGACAGGATGAAAATGGAGAATGGTATGCCGTTTTGGAATCGACAGGATTTTATCCAGAAGGTGGCGGGCAGCCATATGACACTGGATTGCTGAATGGGATAGAAGTAAACAGAGTGGAGGAGGTGGATGGGGAAATCCGCCATTACCTCGTCTCAAGCCTTGATGCCGAGAATGGGCTCGTTGAAGGAAAAATTGACTGGGAACGGAGAATCGACCACATGCAGCAGCATACCGGCCAGCATATCCTGTCAGCCGCATTTGACAATCTGTTTGCTTTGAGGACGGTCGGATTCCATCTGGGCAGGGAAGAATCAACGATTGACCTTGATACAAGCGCACTCGAAAGCAGCCACATTGAGGAAGCCGAAAAGCTGGCAAACCAAATTGTCCTCGAAAATCGCCCGATTGAAACGAGGTGGGTGACAAAGGAGGAAGCGGAAAAACTGCCATTGAGAAAATCTTTGGCCGTGGAGGAAGATATCCGGCTTGTCATTATTCCCGATTTCGATTACAACGGTTGCGGCGGCACCCATCCTTCCTCAACCTGTGAGGTGGGGATGATAAAAATCCTTGCAATAGAAAAGGAGAAGAAAAAATATCGAGTCAGTTTTGTTGCCGGAAACAGGTCTTTCCGCCAATTTTCAAAGAAAAATCATATACTCGGCAAGCTTACTCCGCTATTAAATGCTCCTCAGGAAGAAATGGAAGCTGCAATACTTAAGCTTTTGGAGACGAAAAACGCTTTGGAAAAAAAGCTGGAAGAAGCAAATGATAAGCTTATCGCCTTCGAAGCAAGCCAAATGCGTCTGAACAGGGAAAATACGGATCTTCCAGTCACTGGTTTGTTTGAAAACAGGCCGATCCAGGAACTTCAGAAACTGGCTAGAGCCATTGTTATGGAAGAGAATGGAACGAAGGCAGTGCTTATTGCGAAAAATGGGGACAAGCTTCAACTCGTTTGCGCAAAAAGCAGCGATGCAAGAGGGAACATCAAAGAAGCTGTTAACAGTGCGCTTTCATTGATCAATGGCAGAGGAGGAGGAAACGAAACGTTCGCCCAGGGAGGCGGAGACGCAACTATAACCCCTAGCGAACTGCTCAGCAAACTCCTTGCAAATCTATAAAAGGAAAGGCGCCTGTCACAAGGACAGGCGCCTTTCTGCGTATTGAGGCGGGGAACCACGCGCCACATTCGCATGTTCCAAAAAGGAATGTTCCCCGGCTTACACAATTCAGCTCATCGCTTTGCTATTGTACCACGGCAAAGGACTGTACACAAGATCTTTTTTTAGATTAATCGCCATCAAGGATGTTGAATAGGCCCTTTGCCAGGCTTCCTTCGTCTCGGGCCCCGCCCCTATGAGGCAAGGCTGCAAATACACGGCTTGCAAGGCGGCTGAATGGCAGGGATTGGACCCAAACGGAGCCCGGTCCCCTCAGCGTCGCGAAGAAAAGGCCTTCGCCGCCAAACAACGCGGTTTTTACTCCTTTTACAAATTCGATATTATAGTCTACGCCTGCTGTCATGGCGACAAGGCAGCCCGTATCGACCCTCAATACCTCTCCAGGCTGGAGATCTTTTTTATGGATGGTTCCTCCCGCATGGACGAAGGCTAATCCGTCTCCTTCAAGCTTTTGCATAATAAAACCTTCGCCCCCGAAGAAACCGGTGCCGATTTTCCGTTGAAATTCAATCCCAACTGAGACGCCTTTCGCGGCCGCAAGGAATGCATCCTTTTGGCAAATAATTTTCCCGCCAAGTTCACTTAAATCCATTGGAATGATCTTTCCTGGATATGGGGATGCGAAGGAAACATGGCGTTTTCCGCTTCCGACATTCGTGAACGTTGTCATGAACAGGCTTTCTCCTGTCAGCATCCTTTTTCCGGCGGAGAAAAGCTTCCCCATCAGGCCGCCGTTCCCACCTGAACCATCCCCAAAAATGGTTTCCATCGAAATGCCGTCTTCCATCATCATCAGGCTTCCGGCCTCGGCAACAACCGTTTCATTAGGGTCTAGCTCAACCTCAACGAATTGCATATCATCCCCATAAAGCTTGTAATCAATTTCATGGTTATTCATGGTATTCCTCCTAACGGATTTTATTTTCTATTCCAAGTATAATCGAATTATTGGAAAGGCGCTTCTTTTAAAAAAAAAATTAACTATTTCTTGTTCCCAAGCCAAACAAGAGGTGCAAAGGAACCCCAAGATTGAAACGAAAGACAAATGCCAGGCAAAAGTGTACAATAGCCATTAACTGGGCGTTTAGGAAGCCTATTTTGCAAGGGGGATGCTACTATGGCCGGAAAAATTAAAACGGGCCTTCTGGCGGATACTGAAACAACCGGTCTTAAGCCGGGAGCAGATGAAATCATCGAACTGGGTCTTATACTATTTACATATGATGAAGAAACAGGGGAGATAATGGATACTCTCGAGGAGGCATCGTTCCTTCGCGAGCCGCTATCTTCGGCGGCGATCCACAATTATCCTGGCGCATTCAGGGTACACGGAATCCCATTTAGCCTTGTGGAGGGAAAAGCGTTTGATGATGAAAAGATTAAAAAGCTGTTTTCATATCCGGATTCAGTGCTGGCCCATAACGCATCTTTTGACAGAAGTTTCCTCTATCATATGTACCCGGAGGTAAACGATTTAAAATGGTACTGCACAATGAGGCATATTCCCTGGAAGCAATACGGCTTCCCAAGCGGCAGCCTTCTTTCCCTTTTGAAGGCCCATGGAATTTCCGGGGTCCAGCAGCATAGGGCAATGGACGACATTTTGCAATTAATGGCGCTCCTAAAGCATCCAAATCAGGATGGACACCCTTATTTACGGGAAGTTTTCAGAAAAAAACCAATGGCGAAATATGAACCCGGTGGAAGAAAGACAGGCTACCGAAATTGGCGGAAGCAAGGGCCCGCAAGAATTCCCTTCCAGGGAAAGTAGCATCTGAAAAAGAATAGGCACACTCCTTCTTAGCAAACAATAAGGCAAAAGGGGGTATCAGGATGCCAAGAGGAAAAGAATTGGAGCAGCTTCCAATGGGAAAGATCGCACCCGGGGCAGGAAAAGACATCGGACCCTTTAGAAGGGATTCACTTAAAACAATAAACCGCACCACACATCCGATGCCAGCGTCAATAAGGAAGGGCGCGGACGACAACACGTAAATAGAGCCCCGCGGTTGAGATGATCCCCCTATAGTAGACAGAAAAAAGAAAGCACTTTAA